>QHSL01000051.1 GCA_003220435.1 Candidatus Rokuibacteriota bacterium
CCTTGGCGACCCCGAGCGCGTTGTGGGTGCCGAGCGCGCCGACCTTCAGCGTCTGGATGGGGAGCTCGAGATAGTCGAGGGGCGACGCGGGGCTGGCGAAGTGAAGCACCCAGTCGAGCTGGCCGTCGACCCGGATGTACTCCGTGACGTCGTGCTCGACCAGGGCGAAGCCGCGCCGCGCCGCCAGGCCGGCCAGATTGTGGCGCGACCCGGTCACGAAGTCGTCCATGGCGACGACGTCCCAGCCCCTGTCGAGGAAGTACTCACAGAGGTGCGAGCCGATGAACCCCGCCCCGCCCGTGACCAGGATCCGCATCGGGCAACCTACGCGCGGAGCAAGGGCTTGCGGCCGATCGAGTAGTACTGGAAGCCGAGCCGCCGCATGCGCTCCGCTTCCCAGAGGTTCCGCCCGTCGAAGACGATCGGCTGGCGCATCACTCCCCGCAGCCGCTCGAGGTTCAGGAACTTGAATTCGTTCCACTCGGTGATGAGCGCGACACCGTCGGCGCCCGCGGCCGCGGCGTACGGCGAATCGGCGTACTCGACCAGCGTCGGCAGCACCTTGCGCGCGTTGGGCATGGCCACCGGATCGTAGACGCAGACCGTCGCACCCAGCTCGACGAGCCGCGTGATCACGTCGATGGACTTGGCCTCGCGCATGTCGTCGGTGTTGGGCTTGAAGGCCAGTCCGAGGATCGCGATGCGGCGGGTGTGCATCGGCGCCAGCGCTCGCTCGATCACCGAGAGGAAGTGGGTGGTCCGCCCGGCGTTGACGTCGACGACGGCGCGCAGCAGGTCGAACTTGTAGCCGAGCGCCGCCGCGGTGTGGATGAGCGAGTCGGTGTCCTTGGGGAAGCAGCTCCCGCCGTAGCCGAGGCCGGCTTGCAGGAACGCCGGGCCGATCCGGGCGTCGAGGCCCATGCCCTTCATGACCTGGGTGACGTCGGCGCCGGCGAGCTCGCAGATGTTCGCCACCGCGTTGATGAAGGAGATCTTGGTCGCCAGGAACGCGTTGGACGCGTACTTGATCATCTCCGCCGACGGGACGTCCGTGATGATCATCGGCCGCTCGAGCGGCGCGTAGAGCTCCAGCAGGGTCATCGCCACATGCTGCGTCGGGGCGCCGATGACGATGCGATCCGGGCGGAGCGTGTCCTCGATCGCCGAGCCCTCGCGCAGGAACTCCGGATTCGACACGACGTCGAAGGGGACGGGTTGCCGCTGGTGGCGCTCGATGACTTCGCGGACGAACTCGCCGGTGCCGACCGGGACCGTGGACTTGTTGACGACGACCGTGTAGCGGTCCATCGCCCGGCCGATCTCCTGCGCCACCGCTTCGACGGCGCTGAGGTCGGTCCGGCCGTCGGTCTTGGGCGGCGTGCCGACGGCGATGAAGACGATGACGGATCTCTTGACGCTGGTCGGGAGATCGGTGGTGAAGGAGAGACGGCCGTCGCTGACGTTGCGGGCCACCATCTCCTCGAGACCGGGCTCGTAGATGGGGAGGTGGCCGGCCTGGAGCATGCTGACCCGGTCCGCCACGTTGTCGACGACGACGACTTCGTTTCCGAGATCGGCGAAGACGGCGCCCGTCACCAAGCCTACGTAACCGGCACCAACCACGCAGATGTTCATGGGTGTCCAATCATAACAGACGGCCACCAATGGGCAGGTCTTCGTCGGCCGCGCGCTCGTCGTCGTCGGCTTCGTCGGCGACCCAGCGGAAGAACACGATCGTGAACGCCACCAGCGGGATCACGCCGGCCGGCACCCACATGATGAGGCCGCCGAGGCGCTGATCGGCGAGCGGCGTCAGGTCCCACAGACGCGGCGCGGCCGCGTAGAACGGATAGAGCACGTGCTCGGCGCCGGTGATCATCGCGGCGACCACCGTCATCGGCATCCCGAACGCGAAGAGATAGAGGATCTGCGGACCGTAGTGCAGGCGCGGGAGGTACCGCGACGGTGAGAGCACCGGCCACCACGCCAGGATCGCCGTCGCGATCAGCACGAGGTGCTCGGCCACGTGCCATGCATGACGCTCGAGCGCCGTGTTGTACGGTCCGGGGAGGTGCCAACCGACGAGCGCCACCGCGTAGAGGCCGAGCGCCGGAGCGGGCCGCGTCACGGCGCGGGTCACGACGCGACCCCACCGCCACCTCCGGAGAGCGGCGAGCGGCGCGTCGATCATCCACGCCGGCGTCCCGCCGAGCAGCAGCGGCGGGACCACCAGCGTGAGGAGCAGGTGCTGCACCATGTGGGCGCTGAAGAGATAGAAGTCGCTCAGGTCGTGCACGGGGCCGTTCAGCGCGACGAGCAGGACGAGCAGACCACCGAGGAAGAGCGCTGGCTCGCGCGCGCCGCGGTTGGGGCGCCGCGTCCAGGCGAGCGCGTACGCGGCGGCCAGGAGACCGGCGCCCAGCAGAACGTCGCCGTGGATCGCCGGGGACGTCCACGAGAACGGCGGCGGCGCCATCAGCGTCCGAAGACCAGGAAGGCCCCGCTCAACGTCATCAGGGCGACGGCGAGCCCGGCCGCGAGGATCAGGGGCCCCACGAAGACGAGCGTGAGCACCCGCGAGTCGTACCGCAGGTGCATGAAGAAGAGCACGACGAGCGCGAACTTCGCCGCCGACATCGCGAGCAGCAACGGCACGACGATCGGCGCGAGCTGGCGGACGTAGATCACCCCGACCTCGAGCGCCGTGACACCGGTGAGCACCAGGGCGACCCGGATGTACGTGCCGACCGTTGCGTGCTCGCCGCCGCGCCGCTCATCGGTCACGGTGGCCGCGGGTTCGATCATGGAACCAGATAGACCAGCGTGAAGATCGCGATCCACACGACGTCGACGAAGTGCCAGTAGAGCCCCGCGATCTCGACCTTGACGGCGTCGCCGACGGCGAGCCGGCCACGGAGGTCGAGGATCCAGAGGGTGAGGAGCCAGAGGACGCCGACGGTGACGTGCGCGCCGTGGAGGCCGGTGAGCACGAAGAACGTCGAGCCGAACAGGTTCTGCTGGAGCGTGAGCCCCTCGTGGACGAAGTCGCGGAACTCGTAGACCTGGAAGCCGAGGAAGGCCAGGCCGAGCAGCGCCGTTCCGACGAGCCAGCGCCGCGTCTCGCGCCGATCGCCGCGCTGCGCGGCCGCGAGCGCCAACACCATGGCCAGGCTCGACATGAGCAGGACGAAGGTGGAGACGGTCGTCAGCGGGATGTTGAGGATCTCGTGCGGCGCGGGCCCGACCACGCTGCGCCCCTTGTACGCCAGGTACGTCGCGACGAGCGTACCGAAGAAGAAGCACTCGGAGCCGAGGAAGACCCACAGCGCCAGCTTGCGATGGTCGAGGCCGAGCCCGCCGGTCTGGTGGGCGTGCTCCGGTTTTCGATGGTGCTCGAGCGCCAGGCGAAAGGCGGCGACGACGGTCAGGAGCGCGCCGCCGAGGAGCAGGGCGAGATGGGTCAAGACCCCCACGGCCGTCGTCATCATCCCGAGCCCCATCACGAGCGGCCAGTGCGACGGCGCCGGGAGATGGAACGCGGCGTGTCCGGCGGGCGGCGCGGCGCCGCCGGCCGGCCGCGCAACGCCCGAAGGCGACGCGCCCGACGACCCGCGGCCGTACTTCTCCCGCCAGAACGTGTCGCGGCCGAGCACCGGTGGGATCGCGTCGAAATCGTGCGGTGGCGGCGGCGACGACGTTCGCCACTCGAGCGTCCGCCCGTCCCAGGGATCTGGGGGCGCCACCGACCCGCCGCGGAGGCTGCGCCAGGCGTTGAGCGCGAAGAGGAGCACGCCCAGGCCGATGCCGAAGGCGCCGACGGTGGACGCGAAGTTCGCCGCGGTCCAACCCGCGTCGGGCGGATAGGTGTAGATCCGGCGCGGCATGCCGAGCGCGCCGAGATAGTGCTGGGGGAAGAAGGCCAGGTTGAAGCCGGCGAACAGCACCCAGAAGTGAAGCCGGCCGAGCCGCTCGTCGAGGAGCCGGCCCGTCATCTTCGGCCACCAGTAGTAGGCGCCCGCGAAGAGCCCGAAGAGGCTGCCGCCGATCAGCACGTAGTGCAGGTGCGCGACGACGAAATAGCTGTCGGTCTGCTGGAGGTCGACCGGCGGCGAGGCGTGCATGATCCCGGAGAGGCCGCCGATCGTGAAGAGCCCGACCAGGCCGACGGCGAAGTGCAGCGCGGTCGTCGTCCGGATCGTGCCGCCCCACAGCGTGGCGAGCCAGTTGAAGATCTTCACGCCGGTCGGAATCGCGATGAGCATGGTCGCGACCGAGAACACGGCGTCGGCGACCGGCCCCATGCCGGCCGCGAACATGTGGTGGCTCCACACCCCGAAGCCGAAGAAGCCGATGAGCACGCCCGAGTACACGACGACCGGCGCGCCGAACAGGGGCTTGCGGGCGAAGATCGGCAACACCTCGGAGACGATCCCGAACGCCGGGAGGATCAGGATGTACACCTCGGGGTGGCCGAAGATCCAGAACAGGTGTTGCCAGAGGTGGAGGTCGGCGCCGGCCGCCACGTCGTAGAAGACGGTGCCGAAGAACCGGTCGAACATCAGGAAGATCAGCCCGACCGTGATCGGCGGGAAGGCGAGCACGATCAGGAACTGGACGACCAGCGTCATCCACACGAAGACCGGCAGGCGCATCATCGTCATGCCGGGCGCCCGCATGTTCAGGATCGTGACGATGAAATTGACGGCCGCGATCATCGACGAGACGCCGAGGATCTGGAGGCTCAGGATCCAGAAATCCACGCTGGGGCCCGGCGTGAACTGACGCGACGTGAGGTTCGCGTAGCCAAACCACCCGACGTCGGGGGGCGTGCCCGCCAGGAAGCTCGCATTCAGGAAGATCCCGCCACCGAGGAAGATCCAGTACGACAGCGCGTTCAGGCGCGGGAACGCGACGTCGCGCGCACCGATCATGAGCGGGACCATATAATTGAAGAACATGGCGTTGAGCGGCATGATCGCGAGGAACACCATCGTGGTGCCGTGCATCGTGAACAGCGCGTTGTAGGTCGCCGCGCTCACCAGCGTGTTGTGCGGCACCGCCAGCTGCAGCCGGATCAGGAGCGCCTCGACCCCGCCCACCAGGAAGAACGCGAAGGCGGTCGCGCCATAGAGGATGCCGACGCGCTTGTGGTCGACCGTCGTCAATATGGTAGCGAGGGCCGTGAGACCGGCTCTTGCCGAGGGTGGCCCGAGAAAGATGCGACCTGGCTCCGGATCAGCGCTCATCACTTCAGGCTCACCAGATACGCGGCGACCGCGCGCGCCTGATCGTCGGTGAGGCCGAGCGCGGGCATCTTGGAGCCCGGCTTCAGCGCGGTCGGGTTCCGAAGCCACGCGGCGACGGTCTCCACCGTGCTCGGGAACATGCCGGCCGCCAGCGTGCGCCGGCTGCCGAACGTCGTGAGATCGGGACCGAGCGCGCCGGTCGAGACGCCCCGGATCGTGTGGCAGCCGACGCACGCGCTGCGCGCGTAGATCGCCTTGCCCTCGGCGGCCAGCCCGGTCGGCTCGGCCGGCGCCGCCCGCTGCGCCCCGACCCAGCGCTCGAACGCCGCGGGCTCGTCGACGACGACGCGCATGCCCATGTTCGCGTGCGAGAGGCCGCAGAACTCGGCGCACTGGCCCCGGTACTCGCCCGGAGCGTCGGCGGTGAAGGCGAGGCGGTTCAAACGCCCCGGGACCACGTCGCGCTTGCCGCCGAGCTGCGGCACCCAGAAGCTGTGGATCACGTCGGGGCCGTCCAGCGTCAGCGCGACCGGTTGTCCGGCCGGCACGTGCAGCTCGTTGGCGGTGACGACCTCGAGCGCGGGATAGCGGAACTCCCACCACCACTGATGCGCCACCACCGTGATCTGGAGGGCCGTCCGCAGGGGCGCGGCCTGGGTCCGGAAGATCACCTGGATCGTCGGCACCGCGATCGCGAGCAGGACGAGCGCCGGCGCGATCGTCCACCCGATCTCGAGCGCCGTGTGGCCGCGCGTCTGGGGCGGGAGCGGAGCGTCGACTCGGGCGCGGAAGCGGACGAGGACCCAGGCGAGCACGACTGCGACGATCAGCGCGATCGCCACCGCCACCCAGGTGATGATCCCGTAGACATGGAGGATCGAGCGCGCGAAGTCCGAGCGCGGGATCAGCGTCGTCATCGGCCCGTCCCGCGCGCACCCACCGAGCCCGAGCGCGACGGCGAGCGCCCCCACCGACGCCACGAGACGGCGCGTCAGCGCGCAGCGGCACAACATCGGGCCCTCCTGCCGGCCGCCGGTTCAGGCGTCCGCGGCGTCGGCCAGTACCAGCAGAGTGTGGAGGAGCGCGTTGGCGCCGCGCTCGATCGCCGCCGGATCGCTCATCTCGTCGATGCGGTGGCTGCGTCCGCCCTGAGACGGAATGAAGATCATCCCGGAGTCGACGACGCGCGCGAGGTTCTGGGCGTCGTGGCCGGCCGCGGAGTAGAGGCGCTGATGTCCGAGGCCGAGCGTGTCGCACACCTTCTGGATCGTGGTCTGCACCCGCGGCGAGCATTGCGCCGGCGTCGTCGCCGAGACCGGGTGGATCTCCACCTCGAGGCGGTGCGCGCGCGCCACCTCGCGGGCGAGGGCGACGCATTCCCCGGCCAGGCGCTCCAGCACGGCGGCGTCGGGGTCGCGCATCTCGTGCATGAGCTCGGCGCGCCCGGGGACGATGTTGGAGGCGCCCGGATGGACCCGGACCACGCCGAAGTTGGTCACGCTCACGTCGCTGCCCCGGGTGACCACGTGCTCGCGGACGCGCAGCGCGTAGTCGGCGGCGGCCAGAAAGGCGTCGCGCCGCCTCGGCATCGGCGTCGTGCCGGCGTGATCGGCCTGGCCGACGAAGATCACGCGGGTTCGCCGCACCCCGACGATCGCCTCGACGACGCCGATGGGCACGCCGGCCTCTTCCAGCCGCGGGCCCTGCTCGATGTGCAGCTCAACGTACGAGGCGACGGCGCCGTCCGGCGCTTTCGCCTCGGGTGCCCGATGGGCGTCGAAGCCGGCGCCGGCCATGACGTCGACCAGCCGCGTGCCGTCCACCGCCGCCATCTCGTCGATGCGGGCGACGTCGAGCAAGCCGCAGAACGCGCGCGAGCCGAAGAGGCTTCCGTAGCGGCCTTCCTCGTCGCTCCACGCCGCCACCACCAGTGGCCGGCGGTGACGTGTCTTCGTCTCGCGGATGACCTGTAAACACTCGAGCCCCGCAAGGACGCCGAGCGCCCCGTCGAGCACCCCGCCCTCGGGAACGGTGTCGATGTGCGAGCCGGTGATGACCGCCGGCGTTTCCGGAATCCACGCGCGGATGCCGGTGGCGCCGAAGACGTTGCCGGCGGGATCGACCCACGTCTCGAGACCAGCGGCGCGCATCTCTTCGAGGAGCCACGCGCGCGCTTGCTCGTACGCCGGCGACCAGCAGAAGCGCGTCACGCCGCCGCCGGGCAGGGCGCCGAAGCGGGCTAGAGCATTGATGCGGTTGGTGAGGCGCGGCAGCGAGACGGTGATCACGGGGAGGAAGTATAAAGCCTTGACTTCCCGAGGGAAGGATTCGAAAATGAACTGCTGTTCAGTCGCTCCCGCCAGCCCACTTCAGGAGGGGAAATGGATCTCTCACTGACGCCAGATCAGGAAGCCTTCAGGGCGACCGTTCGGACCTGGCTCAAGACGAACATCCCGCGCGAGTGGAAGCCGATGGGGAGCGCCGAGATCCCCCGGGCGGAGCAGTACGAGCTGCTGAGGCGCTGGCAGCGCACGCTCTTCGAGGCGGGCTTCATCGGTCTCACGTGGCCCAAGGAATACGGCGGCCGCGGCCTCACCTTCCTGGAAGAGATGGTCCTGCAGCAGGAGATGGCGCTCGCGAAGGCGCCGCCCATCCTGAACGTGCTCGGCGTCGGCATGACCGGTCCCACCGTCATCAACTGGGGCACCGAGGAGCAGAAGAAGCGCTACCCGCCAAAGATCCTCTCGTGCGAGGAGATCTGGTGCCAGGGGTACTCGGAGCCGAACGCCGGCTCCGATCTCGCGTCGCTGCAGACACGCGCGGTCAAGGACGGCGAGCACTGGGTGATCAACGGCCAGAAGGTGTGGACCTCGTTCGCCCACGTCGCCGACTACATGATGCTGCTCGCGCGCACCGAGCCGACCGCGCCCAAGCACAAGGGCATCACCTACTTCCTGCTCGACATGAAGCTGCCCGGAGTGACAGTGAGGCCGCTGCGGCAAATCACCGGTGAAGCCGAGTTCAACGAGGTCTTCTTCGACAACGTGCGCGTGCACGAATCGCAAGTGCTCGGCGGCGTCAACAACGGCTGGGCGGTCGGGCTCACCACGCTGATGTACGAGCGGCTCACCCTCGGGTTCGGCCTCCAGATGCGCCTGCGCATCGCGCTCGACGGCCTCATCGACCTGGCCCGCCGGATGGAGAAGAGCGGCCGCGTGCTCACGAAAGAACCGGTCATGCGGCAGAAGCTCGCGCAGATCTGGATCGAGACGGAGTGCCTCAAGTACACGGGCGCGCGGGCCATCACCAAGCTGCTCCGCGGCGAGATGCCCGGCCCCGAGGCGTCCACCGGCAAGATGGCGTGGGTGGACACGCACCAGCGGCTTCAAGAATTGGCGATGGAGATCGAGGGGCCGTACTCGCAGCTCTGGAAGGGCTCGGAGTGGGCGGTGGAAGGCGGTGTGTGGCCGCAGTCCTTCCTCCGCTCGCGCGCCAACTCGATCGAGGGCGGAACGACCGAGATCCAGAAGAACATCATCGCCGAGCGGCTGCTCGGCCTGCCGAAGGACTAGATCGCCATGGATTTCGGCTTCAGCCCGGAGCAGGAGCTGCTCCGCTCGACCGCGCGAAAGTTCCTCGAGAACGAGTGCACCTCGGCCTTCGTGCGGGCTCGCATGGAAGAGCCGGCGGGCGTGACCGACGAGTTCTGGTCCAAGCTGGCGGAGCAAGGATGGCTCGGCCTCGTCTACGGCGAGGAGTACGGCGGCTCGGGGCTCGGGTTCGTCGACCTCACGGTGCTGATGGAGGAGATGGGCCGCGTGGTGATGCCCGGGCCGTTTTTCTCCACCGCGCTGCTCGGCGGCCTCGCCATCCGTGAGGCCGGCTCGGCGGCCCAGAAGAAGGAGTGGCTCACGCGGATCTCGTCGGGGCAGGCCAAGACCACGCTCGCCTGGACCGAGCCGAGCGCGCGCTGGGACGCCGCCGGCGTCACGTGCACGGCCCGCGAGGCCAAGGGCGGGTTCGTCCTGAACGGCACGAAGCTCTTCGTGCTCGACGCACACCTGGCCGACGCCCTCGTGGTGGTCGCGCGGACGGGCGAGGGGCGGACGCCGGAGGAGGGGACGAGCCTCTTCCTGGTGCCGAAGAGCACGACCGGCGTCAACGTGAAGCTCCTGCCCACGATGGATCAGACGCGCAAGCTCTGCGAGGTTACTTTCAAGGACGCGTCCGTGCCGGCCGACGCGCTGATGGGCGCCAAGGGCCAGGCGTGGCCGACGCTGACGCGCGTCGTCGAGCGCGCGACGGTGGCGCTCTGCGCCGAGATGTGCGGCGGCGCGCAGCGCGTGCTCGACATGACGACGGAGTACGCGAAGATCCGGATCGCCTTCGGCAAGCCCATCGGGACCTATCAGGGCGTCAAGCATCGCGCCGCCGACATGCTCGTCGACGTCGAGAACGCGAAGTCGCTCACGTACTACGCCGCGTGGGCGGTCGACGAGAACGCCCCCGAGGCCGCGCTGGCCGCCTCGATGGCCAAGGCGTACGTCACCGACGCGTATCGCAAGGTCGCTGGCGCCGGCATCCAGCTCCACGGCGGCATCGGGTTCACGTGGGAGCACGACCTGCACCTCTACTTCAAGCGCGCCAAGTCGTCCGAGTTCACGTTCGGCGACGCCACGTACCACCGCGAGCGGGTCGCGCAGCTGATTCAGTTGTAATCGAGGGCGGCCACGTGCCGCCCTCGCTCCCCGCCCTCACCGCGTGCCGAAGAGGTGCCGCTCGATGTGCGGCGTCACTTCGGCCGGCCGGTCTCGCGCGAACATGTGATCGCCGCCCTTGATCACGAGCAGCTTGGAGTCGGGCAGGAGCCGCGAGAGATGTTCCCCCACGGCCCGCGGGCTGATCTCGTCGGCATCGCTCCACAGGAGCAGCGTTGGAATTCTCAGCCGGCGGAGCTGGTCCGTCAGGTCGACCTGATACGTCGTGATCCACTCGGCGGCGGCCGGATATTCCCGCCGATACTTCTCTCGCCACTCTCGTGGCTTGAACGCCCTCAAATCGACGCCGCCGGACGTGGCCGTGAGCACCAATCGCCGAACCGCCTGCCGGCGCGCCAGCGCTGCCTGGACGGCGATGACTCCTCCCATCGACTGCGCCACCACGTCGACCGGACGATTCATGCGGGTCACCACCAGAGCGACGAGATCGTCGAAGGAACGCACGGACGAGCTGTGGGGAATCGTGCCGGCGCCGGGATAGTCCACGAGGATCTTCTCGCACGGCGGGAGTCGCTCGGCGACGGGCTGCCAGAATCGGCCGTCGCCGGATACTCCAGGCAGGAAGATCACTCGCCGAGAGGTCGCCATTGCTCCGCGCTTCGATGCTATGACTGAGGCATGGCCTCAGTCACTCCTGTCGAGCCCAAGCCAGCCGCCTCTGTCGTGCTCGTCCGTGACGCGCCGCCCGGAGCGCCGGAGCCCCTCGAGGTCTACATGATCCGGCGCAACCGGGACATGAAGTTCCTCGGTGGCTACTACGCGTTTCCCGGCGGTCGGGTCGACCCAGCCGACGGCTCGCCGGCGGCGGTTGCCCGGTGTCGCGGCGTCGATGTGATCGAGGCCGAAACGATCCTCACCGGACACGGGGGTTCGCCGGCCCTCGCGTTCTGGGTGACCGCGGTCCGCGAGCTCCTCGAAGAGAGCGGCATCATGCTCGCGTGCGACGGCGTCGGGCGCGCCCTGGACGCGTCGAGCCCGCGCACCGGCGAGGCGATCGAGCGCTGCCGCAAGGCGCTCATGGCGGGCGAAGCGCCATTCCCAGAGCTGATCGCGCGCGAGGGCTGGTATTGCGACCTGCGTCCGCTCAGGTACCTGTCGCACTTCGTCACGCCGAAGTCGAGCCCCATCCGCTTCACCGCGCGCTTCTTCGTGAGCCCGTTGCCGGCCGGCCAGGAGCCGCGGCTCTTCACCGAGGAGACGTCGGAAGGATTCTGGATTCACCCGGCGGATGGCTACCGTCGCTTCCTGTCGGGGGAGATGAAGATGGCCGAGCCCGCGGAGTACGGGCTCGCCTATCTGGCTCAGTTCGCCGCGTTGGACGACCTGTGGGCCGCTCACCGCGATGGCCGTCACAAGTTCCAGGGGATCGGCGATCGCATCGACGTGCTGTGGAACAGCTTCGACTGGAAGCAGAACCGGTTTCCCGGCTTAACTAGTTAAACCAAGCAGTTTTTCGCGTCGCTATCCACTTTCTCTACACATTCTCGCCTCGGTTACGACCGCGGGCACGCGGACTGGCACTATGCGGTTGTGGAGCCGACCGGCGTCGTCTCGGGGAGCGGCGATGAGCGCAGTCCGACACAGTTCTGCGCCGCGTGTCATGCAATGGCAAAGGCCAATGACTACGTATTCGGCATCGGGACGATCATGAAGGTCACACATGAAGGTCACACCAACGCCGACGAAGTAGGATCGCCCCCGAGGCGGGACGTTGGGTGCGGTACTCCCGCGCTGCTACTGTACGCACCCGTTGATGTAGACCAGGCGGCTCGCGACCCGCGCGAGTAACTCCTTGATCTCATCTTGTGTTTACGCGGCGAGGCGCCTGAACGCTGATCGGCGTCCCTTGACGGACCACGATCGCCGGGACAAGATACCGTCGTTTCGTCCGATCGAAGGGGCAAGGGCTCTCACGAATGGGGGCGCGACGACCATGATCAACCAATCTCGTCTCGAGCGGCGTGTGCGGTTCGACCGCCGAAGCTTTCTCCGGACCGCGCTGACCGCGGGCGCGATCGCCTCCGTCGGTGTCCGAGGCCGGGAGGCCGGAGCCCAGGCCGGGGGCACCATCACCCTCACGAGCTACGGCGGGCCGTGGGAAGAGTTCATGCGCAGTGCGGTCGTGCCCGCCTTCGAGAAAGAGCACCCTGGCGTCAAGGTCGAGCTCGCCATCGGCTTATCCAAGGATTGGGTGGCGAAGCTGAAGGCAGCTGGCAAGGACAATCCGCCTTATGACGTCGTCATCACCAACGAGGTCTGGGCAGCGCCGCTCCGCGCCGAGGGGCGCTACACGAAGTTACCGCCTGAAGTCGTGCCGAACCTCAAGAGCGTGGCGCCGAACCTGAGGATCAAGGACGACGTCGGGGTACTGGCGCTGGTCGGCCCCATAGGCCTCGCGTATCGCATCGACAAGATCAAGACTGTGCCCAAAGCGTGGAAGGATCTATGGACCGTGCCCGAGTACAAGGGCAAGATCGGCATCTACAACATCGTCAACTCAGCGGGTCAGATGACCATCTGCCTGACGTCCAAGATCTGGACCGGCGGCGACAAGGACATCGACACCGCTTACAAGAAGATCGCCGAGCTGAAGCCCTTCAAGCAGACGGACTTCTCGGGTGACATGGAGAAGCTGCTCGTCCAAGGCGAGGTGCTGATCGGCATCCTCGACATGCCGGCGGCCGCTCGCCTCCAGAAGTCCGGGGCACCCATCGGCTGGGTGGCGCCGGCCGAGGGCATGATCATGTTCGAGCAGGACGTGTCGGTCACCGGGGGCTCGAAGAACAAGCCCGCTGCCTTTGCCTTCGTGAACTGGATGCTCAAGCGAGAGACGCAGGAAATGTGGCTGCGCCAGTTCTTCTGGCTGCCGGCCAACACGCAAGTGAAGATGCCCGACGAGCTCAAACAGCTCATGCCGGTCACCCAGGCCGACATCCCAAAGATCCTCCAGTGGGACTGGCTTTGGATCAACGACCAGAAGCCGAAGCTGATCGACCGCTGGAACCGCGAGATGTCAACCTGACCGGCGACCGGCGCCGATGTCGGCCATCACGCTGAGGAGCCTGACGAAGCGCTTCGGCAGCGTCGTCGCCGTCGACGACCTCCACGTCGACGTCCACGACGGCGAGTTGATGGCGCTCCTCGGCCCTTCG
>QHSL01000010.1 GCA_003220435.1 Candidatus Rokuibacteriota bacterium
ATTCAGCTCACGGTCTTCAAGATCGCGAAACTGAACAATCGCCGCGCCCAGACCCAGCTCACCGATCAGCGCCATGGCGTATGTCCAGACGCCCGCCAGCGCCATCAGCCCGTAATCCGCGGGGTTCAGGAGTCGCGCGACCAGGAGCGCGGACAGCAACGAGGCGACCTGCACCACCCCCCGCGACCACACGACCCAGAAGAGCGACCGGGCGACCCGATCCTTCATCGGCAATGGACGCGACCCATCGTCACCGGGCTGCCCACCATTCCCCCTCCAGCCGCGTCAGAAACGCATCCCCTCGATGGAGGGGCTCGAGCAATTCACGCCGTCTCGAATGCACCAGGGCCCACGAGCCAGCCCCCACATGCATGAGGCAGCGCTCGGCCAACAACGTCTCGATCGATCCGGGGTCGAGCCGGCCGGAGACCGCGATGGCGCCTTGTCGCCAGGCGTCATGGAACAGATGCCTGACCACCCCACTCAGCGAACCCTTCTTGGCCCCGAGCTGCACGACCTCGCTCATGCCGGCGGGCTTGAGATAGTAGAGGTACCAGCCGAGCGCTTGATCTGCGGCATCGCGCACCAGGACCTTCCGAAACTGCCCGCGGCCCTTCTTTTCGGCCAGGATCCCGAAGAGCCACTTCAGTGACTTCTCGTCGTACTCCGGCCGGAGCGCGCTGTCGCGCGAGGCGGCGGACACACACGCGAGGCATTCACTCTCGCGCAGCTCTTCCGCCGATGCGACTGGCCACGTGGGACGCGACGGCGGCGGCGCCAGCCGGGCGAGGAGCCGGTCGGCCGCGAAACAAAAGGGCGTCAAGGCCATCGCCGCGATCGACCTCACTCCGTGCTGCTTCAAGAAGGACAGCGCGTATCGGCCCGGTCGAAGCGGGCGTGTCCAGCGGACACTGTGGGGGAGCGAAGTGGTGCCGCCCAGTCTCTCCCAGATCGTTCGTGCCGAATCACTGCCCTCGGTGATGGACATCTCTTGCGGGCCGGAGAAGAACTCCTTGAGGAGCTGCAACCCGGCGCGCCCGCGTGCCCCCGGATGAACCATGAATTGAGAGGAGATCGCGACCTTCAGTGGCGCACCGTCTCTCACCATCGGCCGCGGGATCACGCCCAAAAACCCCCGAATCCGTCCGTCACCATCCTCGTACACCAGGCTGGGCAGCGCGGGATCGCGCCAGGGGTTGTTGAGGAACACCGCGGCGAAATGACTCAGGTATGAGTCGAGCCGCCAGGGGACGGCGGACTCGCTCGACCCGAACACCGTGCGGTTCAGCTCGGCCACCTGTTCCAGGTCGGTGTCCTTCACGAACGGCCGCACGCCGCTCATGCCGCGCTCAGCTCACCTTGCCATCGAAACGCGCGTGCATCACGCCGGCGATGCCGCCGTCAGCCGCGTATCGCGTCAGAAAAGCACCCCCTCGATATGCTCTATCGTGCGAGGACCAACAGTCGCCACTTTCCCATCACACGTGCCGCCAGATCTCTGTGGATCGAGAACAGGATCCGACTCGGCCAGCCGAGGATCCCTCTCGCGGTGAAGCCGAGCAGCTTTCTGGCCAGTCTTCGGGGGTTATTCTTGTTTTCATCCCAGACGAATCGCAGAGAATTGGCCTGCCACGTGTACACGTAGTCGATGACCTCGTAACCGACGTCCTTCAGCATCTGAATTGCGACGTCCTTCGTGAAGTAGTGGACGTGTCCGTAGGCGTCTCGAAACTCGATCAGCTGGCCGAGCAGGACGGTTCGCACCGATATATCCAGCGGGATTTGGATTATTTTGTATTCGCTCCTCGGCCGTATCTCTCTCAGGAAGCTGAAATAATCCTCCAGATGTTCGAGCACGTCCATGACCAGAATGAGATCGAAGTGCGCGCCTTCCTCCTGTCGAATGTCCGCCAGTTTGAAATGAAGTCTTTCGTTCGCCCGACGTTGAGCAAGCTCAAAGGCCTGCGGAGAGATCTCATACCCCCAACACGTGCATCCTTCGTCCATTCCATCCTGTACCAGCCGCAGCATCTCTCCAGCCCCGCACCCCACATCGCAGATCGTCTTCGGGGCAATCCCATTCTTCGCCATCATGCGAAGAACGTACTTTGCCTTCCACGGGGATTCGTCGGTATGCCACAGCGGGTTCTTCTCGAGGTACACGCCACCCGTGTAGAGTTCTTGGGGCATGCCCGCCATCACCTAGCGTTCGATCCTTCTTCGCGCCACCGAGCCCGCGACGCGCCGTGCCGTCGCCCTACACCCCGCGACAAAGCGGTACAGGGGGCCGAAGGCGCGCACCGCGGTCAGCCCGACAAAGTACAACCCCGACACGCTGCTCTCGAACCAGGGACTCAGGATTGGAACACTCATATCGGTTTCGATTGCCGCCCGCAGCGAGGGGTGGATCATCCTCAGCTTGTTGATATCGACCTGGTATCCAGTCGCCAGAATCACGTGGTCGGCTCTCACCTTCCCGCCGTCAGAGATGGTCACGTCGACCTTCCCGCCGACCGTCTCCATCTTCACGACCGTCTGGCCTTCGTGCCTGGTCGCCTTGCCGATCACCCGATCCCTCAACCAGTCGGAGGCCGCGGCGCTGTAATAATTGCGAATGGCCTTGTCTTTGCGATGTTGAGCGAAGCGGTAGAAGAGATAGGGCGCATTCTCCAGAATCCAGTATTTCCAGCCAGGGGCGATGCTCGCGTTCGGAGCCAGGATCTGTTCGAACATGCCACGCTCGCTCGCTCGATCGGGAGCCAGCCAGACAATTGGCCGACGCGACACGACGTGGACGGTGGCCCCAGCCTCGTGCAGGAGCGCGCTGAACTCTATCGCGCTCTGTCCGCCCCCGATGACGACAAGCTGCTGTCCCTCGAAGCGGCTGAAGTCATTGTGATCACATGAATGCGAGACCAGTCCAGCAGGCAGACGGTACCTCTCCGGCCGATCGGCATAGTCATAGAGGCCGGTCGCCATGACGACTGCCGCACTCTGTATCTTGCGCCCGTCCTCTAACGTCAGCTGAAAGTGATCGTTTTGACGCGCGATCGAGGACACGTAGGTGGCATCGACGTTCGGCACCGCACGTTCCTGGAACCAGAGGCCATAGTCGATGAAGGCCTCGATCGGAACGGGGTAACATTTCTCATATCTCGACTCCCTGAAGAAGCGCGCAAACCCAAACTGTCGACGCGGATCGGAGAGGTTGGTGGCCCACCAGTGGGAACGCAAAAGCATGCCGTTGGGCATGTGATCACGCCACAGTTCCAACGTCTTGCCGAAGACGGCGACCGCCAGTCCGCGCTCGAGCAGATGGGCCGCCGTCGAGAGACCGTACGGTCCCGCGCCGACAACCACCGCGTCATATCGCGGCGCAGATGTGGACCGCTGGGAGACGTGCATTCCCGGTAGAGCACTCACGAGAAGATGTTCCTCGAACGGGACAGTGTTTCCCGAATGACTTTCCCCGCCAAGCTACGCGTGAAATGGGAAGCTGCTTTGACGGCAGGCAGAGGGTCTCTCCAATCGACATAGTCGTACCGCATCAGTCTGAAACACGAGAGACCAAAGGCCAGGACCGCCTGTACGGGTGGCGCGACTCCGGGCCTGCCTCGCTGCTGGAGCGCAGCGATCGTCGTCATGATGTCTCCCCTGAGATCTCGCATCCAGCCCCCAATGCGATAGTCTTCGACCTTATCGATGGACCCTCCGGTCGCCCACTGATACAGCAGATAGGGAAAATCGACCCCGCATCGTACGGCGATCTCAACTGATGCGGAGAGCCGCGGGTTGATCTCCATCAGGTACGGTACATGGTTACTGTCACGCCGGAACTCGACTTCTGAGTAGCCCTCGAGGTCCAGTTCCCGCACAAGCGATTCGGCCTGAGCGCCTATGTCAGGCGGAACGACAATGCTCTGGCGTAATACCGAATTCCCGCCCAGCGGCGGTTCTGTTCGCTTTGCCCACTGCGCGAAGCGCGCATACATGTTGCCGTGGGCATACAGAAAACTTACCGCCTCGCGCCTCCCCGAGAGCAGTTGCTGGAACAGTGTGACTCCGCCCCAGCGCGTTAGCTCGGCGACGACCCGACGGGCTTCATCGGGACTCGCAACGACCCGGGGGACGACGCGCGTTCCCCCTTGTCCATGCCATAACCACGACTCGCAAGGTTTGACGACGGCCGGTAACCCTATTTCCTTCACCGCCATCGGAACCGCGTCGACCGTGCGAACGACGAGAGCGCGAGGTACGTTGATCCCCAGTCGCTTCGCCACGGCCAAGGTCCGCTCTTTATTGACCGCAATGGTCAGCGCCCGTTCGTTCGCCAGGGCAATGCGTACTCGTTGTTCCACGCGAGCGCGATGCTGGCGAAGCAGGGCGATCGTGCCATCATGCGAGGGGATGAGCACTCGCGCACCTGTACGCTCCAGCAACGGCTCCAGGAAGCCGAGGTAGGCGCCTGTCGTGTCGACAGCAGGGCACAGAAATCCTCGCTGACACCAGCGCGACGAAAACGCTGGCGTCTCGCTCGAGGTCTCCAATGCCGCCACAGATAACGCCCGCCGACCGAGTGAGCGCACGGTGACAAGCGACTGCCTCAAACCTGCGTCAAGTACCAGTGCGTCGAATGCCATTCGGACCGGACTCTCCACGATCAGCCCGACCCCACCGCGGCGGGGCCAGGTGAACGATGAGCTGGACTCAAGTGAGGATGAAGCCGACCCACCACTCGCCCTCCAGTCGCGTGATGAAGGCGTCTCCCCGGTGGATGGCCTGGAGCAGGTCCCCTCGCCGGGAGTGAACCAACAACCCCGGGCCGCCGTCGTGGCGGAAGAGGCAGCCCGCGCGCGTGAGGGCGGGAAAGGCCGCGGGGTCGAGCTGACCGGTGAGCGCCGTGGCGCCCCCGCGCCACGCGTGGGCGAAGAGGTGGTCGAGGACCGCACCGGCGCAAGCAGCCGAAGCACCCACCTGCACGACCTCGCTCGTCCCGGCCGGGTTGAGGTAGTAGAAATACCAGCCGGCGACCTCTCCGGAGGGTCGGCGAACAACGACCTTCTGGAAGGCGCCGGCTCCCGGCTTGCTGGCCATCAGATCGAGCAGCCACTTCGCAGAGTTGCGATCGTAGTGCGGTCGCAGCGACCGGTCGCGCACCACGTCGTCGAGGCTCTCGACGAACGTGTCGACGTCGAGCTCCTCCCCGGCAAGATCCGACGGCGGGATGCGGAACGGGTTGGTCCGGACGCGCGCGGCCAGCGTGTCCAGGGCACGACAGAAGGGCGCGAGCGCGGACACCGGCAGCGCTGACAGCCCGCCGCGTCTCAGGGACGACAACGCATATCGCGCCGGACGGAGGGGGCGCAGCCAGCGCACGCCGTAGAACGGCGAGGGCACGCCCCCGATCGCCTCGAAGATCCGGCGCGACACGTGCGCGCCCTGGGCGAGAACGAGATCCTGGGGGCCCGACAGGAACGCCTTCACGAGCTCGACGCTGACCGGGGCCGCGCGGCGTCCCGGCTCGATCATGACGGTGTGGCTGACGACGGCGCGGACCGGCTCACCCGCGATCGACATCGGGCGCGGCATGACACCGATGCAACCCACGACCCGCCCGTGCTCGTCTTCGTACACGAGCGAGGGCAGCGCCTCGTCCCGCCACGGATGGTCCCACAAGACTGCGTGGAGCGTATCTTCGAGCCAGCCCGGCGGGGCTGTGGACGCCGATCCGAAGACCCGTCGGTAGAGGTCGGCGATCTGCACGATGTCGGCTTGGGCCAGTGGCCGAACGCGTCCCATCGTGGTCAGGCAGCCTTCAGGTGCTTGTCATCGCCGATGACCCTCACCGCCACGGCCATCCCGGCCACGTAATAGAAGTACATGTGGTAGCCGACCGGGTGGAAGAGCGCCCCGACCGAGAAAGCGACGAGGCTCACCTGGACCGCTTCCGCGAGACAGAAGAGCTCGCGCAGAGCGGGCACTCCCACAACGCGCCGCTGGACCCGGCGGACGGACTTGACGCACTCCACCAAGAGGAGCCCGAACAGCAAGAGTCCGGGGAGCCCGAGCTCGACCGCGTACTCGAGGTACACATTGTGCACCGCCGTCCAGTAGCCTTGACGCGTCTGGTAGAGGGCGAGCGCGTTCATGCCGACGCCGGCACCGGTGACCGGGTTGTCGAGCACGAGGCGCACGGCATCGCCCGCATCGTTCCACCGCAGCTTGGCCGAGCCGGTCGGATCGGCATCGATGTGGGTGATGTTGCTAATCCGGTCGAGATAGCCGGCCGGAAGGAATGGCAGACAGGCGAGCACGGCGAGCACCGCCAGGCATGCCCAGATACGCTCCGGCCGCCGGCCGACCTTCCAGACGTAGACGGCAAAGACGGTCGCGAGGGTCACGAAACCCCCGCGCGAGAACGTGACGATGACGGCGGCGACATCGGCAGCGACCACGGCGAGCAGGAGGTTGCGGATCGGCCGCCGCTTGGCGGTCAACGCCAGCGCTACGCTCAAGGGGATGAGCAGGTTGAGCATCAGAGCCAGGTCGTTGGGGTTACCGGTGAGCGGAGCTTGGTAGCCGAGAATGCGTTTCACGGGCGGCCCACCAGGAAGGAAGGCCCCGTCGAGGAAGTTATCCATCGCCGTCAGCGCCAGGGGAACCGACATCAGGGTGAGCGCCCACGCGAGCTGGTGGAGCCTCCTCAGCGTCGACACCGTGTTGGCCAGGAGCCAGAAGATCGCCAGTGATCTCAAATAGAAGCCGAGGAACTCGACGCTTCCTCCCGGCCAGACGGACAGGGGCACCGTGCCCACCGCCCACGCCAGCAGGCCGGCGGCGATCCCTATCTCGCGGGTGAGGACCGTGAGCGGCTCACGGCGCATGACCCGGTCGACGAGGTGGCCGATCAGAGCCGTGGCGCCTGTCACCAGCGCCAAGCGGAGGGGGACGAGCACCGGGAACTGCTCCTGGGGAGCCACCAGCAGGATGAAGGAGAAGGCCGTCAGCGCCCAGAAGGGAACGGCGCTCCGCTCGGCCTCGGGCTCGATCGCGATGGCCGGAGGGCCGGTGTCGAGATCAGGGCGCCACCATGGGCGGCTCACTGACATCAGCGTGTGGCCATCGAAGAGCCGCCGCCGCGGCCGGGCTGGGCGGAGCTGGAGGCAACGACCTTGCTGATGCCGTTGATGGTCGTAAAGTCCTCGCTCATGAGGACGTCCTCGTCGACCTGGACGTCGAACGTGGATTCGGCGAACGTGACCAGTTGCACAAACCCGACCGAATCCACAAAGCCGCACTCGAAGAGGTGCGCGTCCCGCGTGAACATCGGGTCGTTGTCTGCGACCTGAAACTCTGTACGAATGAACCGTTCGATCGCCTCGGCAATACTAGTGGGCGAGAAAGCCATCCGTGCCGACCCTCGTTGGAAACATGGAGAGTGAACGATAGACGCCCCCATGGATGAACGTGCTGAGAAAGGCGTCGTTGTCGATACCGAAGGCCTGCCGGAACGTCAGCCGCAACCAGTCGGCGTCGCAGCCGGACTCCAGCAGAACCGGGAGAATGCCGGTAATGTCGCGGGACGTCCCGATCTGCGCTCGCACCTTGGTTCGGGCGAATATCCAGTCGGGCAGCAGATCGCCGGCGATGGCCCGGGCCAGGTTCTGCTTCGAGTCCTCGTGCGAGACAAGGCGGATCGGCAGTTCCAGCAACACATCGGCGAGCAGGCCGTAGGGCTGGATAATGTCGAGCCCGTGTCGCCCGAAGACTCCGACCTCGCGATCGCCGGCATTGAGACCACGGATCAATGCCCGCCGCAGAGCTCCTTGATCGACCTTGGGCAACGAGTAGTACTCTCGCCCCCGATAGACGACGGGGGAATAGTCGGCGACGAACTCATTCATCAAGTCGCCGGTCAGAACCAGTGCCGGGGTGTCATCCCCTGCTCGCGCCAGATCGTCCGCCATGGCGCGACCCAGCAGCTCGTTGACGATGGCGCAGTGGACGTTGAAGTCGCGCCAGTCCTGCCCGTAGACGAGGGCGTCGTGGACCGCGTCCAGCACGTCACGCCTGGAGGCGGTCACCAGGCGTACCGGAATGTTCAGGTCCCGCGCTAACCGACGCGCGCTGGTCGCGTCTTCGCTGACCTCGTCGCCATTCTGGCTGAAACAGTAGGTATACGCCGTGAGGTCGCGAAAATGCCGGGTGGCCAGCGCCGCGATCAGACCGCTGTCCTGGCCACCCGACAGGCACAGAAGGATCCTTCGGGAGTGGAACTGATTCGCCAGCCTGGCAAACCACGCTTCCAAGTGCCCCCGGATCGCGGCGGCCTCCTTGTCCAGGGAGCAATCCCCACGGGCGTCGCCGGTCTGCGCCGTGAAGTACCGAGACGACGCAAAGGTCCGACGGTGGAGGTCGATCTCCACACGGTGACCGGCCGGGACCGAGTAGATGACCTCACACGGAACGCCTCGTCTGACGAGGTCGATGAGGTAGTTGGCGATGGAGACCCGCCCGGAGTGGTGGACCGCGAAGAAGAGCTTGTTGATGCCCAGGGGATCGCGCACGAGCGTGACTCGGTTGTCGGCGACCTCCGCCAGAGCGAACTGCCCGCGCAGGAGCTTCAGCGGCAGGACCCCTGCCGGTCCAGGCTCGAGCTGCAAGGACGGCCGAAAGGCGTCGCCCGCCCAATAGAAGTTCCGGATCCGCAGCGAGGACTCGAGGCCGAGGCCCTCCATCGTCCACGCGGATCCGGTCTGCCCACGGATCATGCGTTGAGGACCTCTCGTTCCCTTACGGCTAACGCCCGCTCGAAGACCGGCAAGGCCGCGAGCAATGATTCCGATCGCGCTGTAACCGACACCCGAAAATATCCTTGCTCGTGAAAGAGCGCGGAGGGGAGGACCAGCACCCCGTGCGCGGCGAGCCGTTCGGCAAATTTGACATCGTCCGCGATGGGCGCCTTCACGTACACGAAAAACGTCGCGCCGGCATCGCATACCTCGTAGCCGAATGCCTTCAGCTTGCCGCGCACCGCCTCCTGGCGGTCGGCGATCACCGCCAGAGGTGGCCGATAGTCCAGGAGCCGGCAGACCGCCCGCTGCATCAGGGTTGTGGGCGTGCAAAATCCCGTGACCCTCGTGCAGCGCTCCAGCTGGCGTCTCAGCGCCTCCCGCTCCGGCATCCGAGGCGAGACGGCCACGTAGCCGATGCGTTGCCCCTGCAGGAAGAGCGCCTTGCCGAACGAGTAGACGGTGAGGCTGCGATCGTAGCTCGACAGAGGGCTGTGGAACTCCTGCAGACTCCAGATCAAGTGTCGATGAACCTCGTCACTGATCAGGTAAACGGGCGCGCCGAACAGCTTCTCCGCCGAGGTGAGCAGCGCCGCCAGCTCCTGGATCTCTTCGCGCGAGTACACGACGCCGGTCGGGCAGCCGGGGTGACTGAACACGATGCCCCGGGTCCGGTTGTTCACGGCCCGGCCGATGGCCGACAGATCGAAGTGCTTGTCATCCCGGCTCCCCACGAAGCGGATCGAAACGCCGAGATTCCGGAGGTAGAGCGGGTAGTCGAGCCAGCACGGCGTCACGACGATGACCTCATCCGCTGGCCCGAACAGGGTTCGGAAGGCGACGTTGAGCGCGGCCATCGCCCCCGGGGTCATGATGACGTCGCCGAACGTGAACGGCAGGCCGTATTCCTGGCTCAGCTTCGAAGCGATCAGCCGTCGCGTCATGGTCCGGCCGCCGAACGGCGTGTACTGGAAGCCGAGCTCCTTCTCTTCGTCGATGGCCAGCCGCAACGCGCGCCGGACCTCGTCGTCGGGCCCATCGGCGGGATTCGCGTAGGAGAGATCGATGAGACCCCGGCCGAATCGACGCCGTGTCGCAGCGCACACTTCGTCGAATCGCTCCTGAGGCCCGAGCAGGGCCTCAAGATCGCTGATGGTGTTCTTCATAGGCACGCTTGATCCGGACCCGATCGGGCTTGCCCGAGGTCGTCTGGGGAAATGCCTCGAGCCGCCAGATGTCTCGGGGCCTCAGATATTGCGGCATTTCACGCTTACAGAACTCGGCCAGCCGCTCCTCCGAAAAGGTGGCGGGGTCCTTCGGCGCTACCGCGATCACGATGTCCTGCTCGACCTCGTTCACGCTGACCGCGAAGGCCACCACGTTCGCGACCAGATCCGACTCGAACACCCAGTGCTCGACCTCGTCGGGGCTCACGCGAAACCCCTGGGCCTTGATCAGCTGGTCCCGGCGACCGACGAAGTAGAGATAGCCCTCGGCATCCCGCTTGACCAGATCCCCCGAAAAGACCACCGTTTCGACGCGACCTCCTCCAGCCGCCGGCAGCGGGTGCGGTCGGAACGCTTTGGCCGTGCTCTCCGGGTCGCGCCAGTAGCCCATCGCCACGGTCGCCCCGCGGTGAACGAGCTCACCGGTCTCGCCCGCGCCGCAGAGTCGCCCCTCGTCATTCACCACGAGGATCTCGACGTTCGGGATCGCCTTGCCCATCGAGGTCGGTCGCCCGTCCACCTGGTCTGGCGGCAGGTAGGTCGATCGGAAGGCCTCCGTCAAGCCGTACATGAGGTAGACGCTCACGTGGGGATGCGTGCCGCGGATCCGGCGCACCACGGGTTCCGGCAGCCGGCCCCCGGTGTTCGTGATGTAACGCAGATGGGGAAACGCAAGACGGGTGAAGGGCGAGCGGTCCTCCGTCAGCTGGAGCCAGAGCGTGGGAACTCCCGCCATTCCCGTGACTTTCTCCCGGCGAAGCGTGTTGCAAACGTCTGGCGGGAACGTCGAGCGTTGGATCACGAGGGTCCCTCCCACCAGGAGGGCCCCGAGCAGTTGATTGAGGCCGTAGTCAAAGCTGAACGGGAGCAGGCTGATCAGGACGTCCCGCTCTGAAAGCCCGAGATAATCCGCCACGATCTGGGCGCCCGCGACGAGGTTGGCGTGACTGACCATCACGCCCTTCGGGAGCCCGGTGGACCCCGAGGTGTAGATGATCAGCGCCAGATCGGCGCCGATCGTGGATGGGGGCGAGCCCACGGTGGCCAGAGCTTTGGTTTCGTCCACGCAAATGATCCGGGCCCTGTCGATCGCGGGATCCGGGACGTACAGCATTTGCCGGCTGTCGGTGAGGAGCAGAGACGCCTGGCTGTGCTCCAGGATGTAGTTCACCTGCCGGGGGCGCAGCGCCTCGTTGACGATGACCGCGACGCCGCCGGCAAAGTATGTTGCGAAGAGCGCGATCACAGCCTCGACGGACCGGCGCAAGAAGATCGCGACGCGGTCACCCCGGGTCAACCCCGCCTCTTGCAACAGACTCGCGTACCCGAGCGACTGCTCGAGGAGCTCGGCGTAGGTCATGCGCCGTTGGCCGTCGACGACAGCCGGCTTTTCCGCCACGCTGCCGCCGTGGTGTCGTTTCAGGATGTCAGCGACGGTGTACACCATTCGTTCGGTTCGGTTGGTCTCGGTCTTCGACAGCTAGCGATGCGCGGATTGGATGTCGACGGAGGCCAGCTGCGCCAGCACGGGACTGGGAGAAAATCGAGGACCGTGCTGCCGCGCCCAGCTCGCCAACTGCCCGACGATCTTGTCGCTGCCGACACGACGGGCGTACTCCAGCGGTCCACCCTGCGGCTGCGGCCACCCAAGGCCCAGGACCGCACCGAGATTTGCATCCTCGGGCGAGGAAACAATTCCCTCGGCGAGGCAGTGACCGATCTCGTTGATCATCTGCCAGATGGGACGGGTGGAGACCTCCGTCGGGCCGGAAATCCCGTTCGGGCTCGATCCGATCAAGGGGTAGACCCGGGCGTCGACCGCGCGGCCTTCAGGGTCGAGGTAGAAGCCCTTCGCTCCGTCGCGGTGGCTGCGCCCATAGCCCAGATGACCCGCGTCCAGGACCGGCCACAGGCGTTGGATAGATTCGACGCGTTCCCCGAGATGTTCGGAGATCGAGTCATACACGCCCCGGAGGATCTCGATCCCGACCGCGTCCATCAGGCGAAACGGGCCCATGGGCCAGCCGAAGGCGCGCATCGCGCCGTCCACCGCCTCGATGGAGGCCCCCTCGCTCACCAGGGCGATCGCCTCGTTGAGGTACACCAGCAGGACCCTCGTCGTGAAGAAGCCGGGCCTGTCTCGCACGAGGAGCGGCACCTTGCCCTGCCAGGACGCCATCGCGAGCGTCCGTTGCAGCGCGCGCGCGCTCGTCACCTCGGAGGGGGCGATCTCGACGAGCCGATAGCGGTGGGCGGGCCAGAAGTAGTGGGTGCCGATGACGCGGTCGGGCCGGCGGGCGGCCGCGGCAATCCGCGTGATCGGGATCGACGACGTATTGCTGGTGATGAGGCAATCGGGCGAGACGAACCGTTCGATGGCGGCGAGCACCTCTTGTTTCGTCCGGACGTCTTCGGCTACAGACTCGACGACACATTCCACCCCGTCAAGGTCCGCGTAGCTTGGGGTGAGATGAATGTTGTGCAATCGGGCTTCGGCCTCGGCCGCGCAGATGCGCCCGCGCTCGACATCCGACGTATAACTGAGCGAAAGCATATCCGCGGCACGCCGGACACCTCCCGGGCGCGGTGCGACGACGACGACCGTGGCATCGAGATCCGAGAGCAGCCGCGCGATGCCCGATCCGACGGTGCCGGCCCCGACGACTCCAAACCGGCGGGCATGGCCCCTATCGGTCATGCCACCCGTTTCCCTTGTAGTCGTACCACCGGTACGTCACGGCACCCCAGGCCATGCCCGCCCCGACGGTGGGCATGACGAGCCAGTCACCGTCGCGGAACTTTCCTTGCTCCAGCGCGACCGGAATCGAGGCGGCAGCGATGTTGCCGGTGTGCGGGTACGTCATGACGAACTTTTCGATGTCGAGGCCGAGGCGCTGAGCGATAGCGCGCAAGATGCCGGCCGATGCCTGGTGGGGGACCACCCACGCGATGTCGTCGAGCGTCAGGCCCGAGCGCTTCAGCGCCTCCGACGTACAGAATGCGGCGCGATCAACCGCCCAGGTATTGATCTCGGCGAACATGAGGTGCAGGTAGTGGAGACCTTGATCGAGCATCTCCTGATCGAACGGCCTCTTGCCGCCGCCGCCCGGGACACGGACATAGTGGCCCAGGTGCCCGTCCGATCCGGTGACGAAGGCTCGAACGCCGTAACCCGTGTCCGTTGGCTGACGGTGAAGCACCACGGCGCCGGCGCCGTCACCGAACACCGTGAGCGGCATGAATTTCCGGGGATCACACAGCCGGGACAGCGTGTCGGCGCAAACCACGAGAGCGGTTTCATAGCGGTGCGCGTCGAGAAGGCCGCAGGCGACGAGCAGGCTGTCCAGGAATCCGGTGCAGGCGGAGTCGAGCTGGATGACCTTGGCCGTCGCGCCAAGATTCGTTTGCACCATCATCGCGGCTTGCGGCAGGCGGCAATCGTTGGTGATGGTGGCCATGACGATGACGTCGACGTCTCCGGGGTCCAGTCCCGCATCGCCGAGGGCCCGTCGGGCCGCCACCGTCGCCATGTCCGACGTGCACTCATCGGGGCGAGCCCAGTGACGTGACACGGCGCCATGCCGGGACCGCGCCCACTCGTCGAGGCTCACACCTCCCACCCGGGCACGGTCGTAGTCCACGTCCATCGCTTCGAGATCATCGTTGGTCACGATGCGCTCGGGCAGATAGCTTCCGATGCCCACAATGATGTTGCTCATGCGTCAGCTCCTTCTCTCGGCGAGCTGCGTGGCACCACTGCCATTCAGGAGGAAGGCGGCGATTCGTTCGACGGATCTGAAGTTGTCGATCTCCACCTGGTCGAGCGTGATCTTGACCCCGAACTCCTTCTCCAGGTAAAAGACCAGCTCCACGAAACCCAGCGAGTCCAGCACGCCGGTTTCCAACAGGTCCGTCTCCGGCGACGGGATCTCGAGGTGAAGACTTTTCAGGAACCAGTCGGCGATTCGTCGCTGGACAGCACCCGGGTCGGACATTCTCAGATTTCCTTGTGCTCGGACGCGAGGAGATCGAGCCACAGGCGGTCGTACGCACGGCCGTCGATGTAGTGACACTGGCGTTGCCGGCCGATGATCTTGAAGTTGAGACGCAGCGCGATTCCGACCGAGGGATTGGGGGGCTGCGTGTCGACGGCCCAGCTATTCACCGCATGGAGGCCGAGATCGCGAAAGATCAGCGTGAGCATCTGGGCTGCCGCCCGGGTAGAGTACCCCCGGCCCCGAAAGCTCTTGTCGCCGGCGACGAACCAGAACCGCCCCGTCTTGAAGGTGCGATTCACAGAGTCGAGGCCCGCGACTCCGATCGGGGTGCCGTCATCGGAGGTCCACACGCGTAGGAAGTTCGTGTCGCGCTGGGTCATGATCTTGAGCCACTCCGGGCTGACGATCTGCTTGCCGTCGCCGAAGTCCAGCCACTGGTAGTTCTCTTTTTGGGCCAGCCAGCCCGCGACCAGATGCAGGAGCTCAGGACTGTCGATTGGCTTCAGCTGCATGGGCTTCGAACGCCTCCGTGAGCCGGCGCCGGTCGGTCTTGCCATTGGCGTTTTGGGGGAAGCTGTCGAACGCCATCCACCGCGTTGGCAGCATGTACGGCGGCAGCGCCCGGCTCAGCTCGCTCCGGAGGGCCGCCGGAGTCACCGGCGCGCCCGGCGCCGGGACATAGGCACAGCAGATGGCGGTGCCTTCGAAGCCATCCGTCGTGATGGCGACGACGGCGCATTCTCGCAAACCGCCGGCCGCGTTGAGCGCCGCCTCGATTTCGCCGAGCTCGATCCGATAGCCCCGACTCTTGATCTGAGAGTCGGTGCGCCCGTGGAAGTGGACGAAGCCGTCGTGGTCGATCCTGGCAAGGTCGCCGGTCTTGTAGACGCGTCCCGATCCGCCCGCGCGGTACGGGTGCGGCCGGAACGCGTCCGCGGTCTTCGCGGGGTCTCTCCAGTACCCGGGGCTCAGCCCCACGCCGCCGATATACAGCTCCCCGATCTCGCCGGGGGCGACCGACTCCATCCGCTCGTCGAGCACGAGAAGCTCTTCGCCGTCACAGGCGAGGCCGATCGGGATCGGCGCCTGGGGATCGTCCGGGCATCGGGGAACCGTATAGTAGCTGCTCGCGATGGTCGTCTCGGTTGGGCCGTAGAGGTTCGTGAATCTCACGTGGGGCAGGCGCTCCATCCAGTACATCAGCGCCGGCGTGGGCAGGACCTCGCCACACCAGAGGACACGCCTCAGGGCCGGGAAGTCGTCGAACTTGACGACATCGAACTTCGCCATGTAGTTCAGGGCGGCGGGCACCGAGAACCATTGCGTCAGCTCCGCCGTCCGGATGAGCTCGGCGAGCTTGTTCGGGAGAAGGTTGAGCTCGGAGGGCACGAGGTGCAGCTGCCCGCCCACCGCGAAGGTCCCGAAGATATCGAAGATGGACAAGTCGAAATTGAGCGGAGGATGCCCCGACACGCGGTCGGACGAGTCCATTCCAAAGTACGTCGTCGCCCACTCGACGAACTTGATCACGTTGGCGTGCGTGATGACGACGCCTTTGGGAGTGCCCGTCGACCCGGAGGTAAAGAGGATATGCGCCGGGTCATCCCTCGTATTGTCGTGGTCCAGGCGACCGGCGGAATACCCCTGAAGGTCGTCCGCCGTGAAGTCGACCTGATCGGTGTTCGCCGCGCTCCAGGGCCCGGCGTCCATCCATCCGACAGATATCGGGGCTCGCAACTGGTGGTCGGCCAGGACGTCGCGCAGCAGGCACGCCGTCGGCGTCGCCGCCAGGATCCATCGGTTTTCACAGGACGCGAGGATTTTCGCGAGCCGGCTCGGAGGACTGGCGGAATCGAGGGGTACGTAGGTACAGTCCGCCTTGTAGATTCCGAGCACGCTCACAATGGCGGCCGGCGATTTCGGTACCAGCAGGGCGACCCGGTCGCCGCGATTGCACCCGCGGTCCCGGAGGAGTCTCGCGAGCTGGTTCGACCGTGCCTCCAGCTCCGCGTACGTCACGGTCTCGTCGACTCCGACGACGGCGACGCTCTCGGCGCGTCGGGCTGCCTGTGCGCTTACCCAGTCTTGGAGTAGCTCGGGCACTTCGAAACCTCGAGAGCTCGCTGAAACGTGAGCATCGTGTGGTCCAGGTCCTCCGCGGCCGCGGGAACGTCCAGGATGAACGTCCGGTAACCGACGTCGAGGTAGCCCGACAATTCTTCCGCGACCCGGTCGTAGCTCCCCACCAGGTAGGGACACATGGTCTTGTAGTTCTGGAAGGGCACGAGCCAGTACGGCCCCTGCCCGTCTCCGTTCCCCATGTCCGACAGCTGCTTGTGCCAGACGGAGTCCGAGACCTTCATGGCCAGCTGATGGACGAGCTGACCCTTGCGGTCCTCGGGGAAGCGCGCCCGGGCCACGCCCCAGGCCTCCTCGTCGCGCTCGCGACTGATGATGCCCACGCGAATCCCGCGCGCGAGCACGCCAGCATGGCTGCGACCCTGATAGTCCCGCGCCGGCTTCGGGTATTCGATGGCCGTCGCGCCGATGGCCCGAGCCGCCGTCAGGCCCGCCTCCGACGAGCTCGAGACGAAGATGCCGGGTAGGAGGTCCCTGTCCAGGGGCGGCGACAATTTCAGATTGACCGCCTTGTAGAATTCGCCGTCAGCGCTCACCGGCGAGCCGCCGGCCAGCAGCCGCGTGATGATCGTCGTGTACTCGGTGAGCCGTTCGTACCGTCGATCGTGCGGCGTCGTATCGTTCAGCGCGGTCAAATCGTTCTTGAAGCCGCCCGCCACCATGTTGAGGTATATCCGTCGCCCGTAGAGATACGCAAAGGTTGTGATCATCTTGGCGACCGTGTAGGGGTGCATGTACACCGGCTGCACGGCGACCAGCGGGCACAGAGACTTCGTGTTCTGGATGATCACGTGCGAGACCAGCCAGGCGTCGACCTGCGAGTTGTCGGAATAGACTAGAATCCCGCGGCAGCCGGCGCGCTCGCTCCACCGGGCGACCTCGGCGACATGCTGGCCGTGCACGTCTCCCGCGGCGCCGCTCGAGGGCGGGCAGGTGGAAAAAACCTCGATCCCGTCATGTGCGCCGTTCATCGGATGGGCTTCGCCCCCTTCGGTTCGTGGCTTCATTAGACTTCGCGGCCGGGGTCCGCCGGACGGAAGCGTCCGACCGCCTCGTTCACCGTGACGCTCGTCGTGAAATGGGCGTTAGAGCTGGTGTCACCGTACCGTCGCCCGGTACGCCTCTCAACCCAGGGAAGTCCCAGGTAGGGATGCGAAAGTTACCTGAGCGAACCGTCGGGTTTTCCTAGGGGAAGGGGCGAGGGGCCCGGCCGAGATCGTCCGTCACGATGGGCCCCTCCAGAGGATCCGGACGAGCTGCTCATTGCCCGCGGCGAAGTGGTGAGCGGCCGCCACCAGGAGGCCGAGAGCGAACAGGGCCACCAGCGCCCCAAGGCCGAAGCGCAGGCGCCGCCGTACGAGATCGGCAGGGGTGACGGTGCGCGGAATGCTTACCAGCACCGGCACCTGCGTGAAGGCTCGCAACTCGGCGGTCGTGCGGAAGACCGCCTGGCTTCGTTCGACCACTGCCGTGACGACCGCGGACGCCGCAACCGCGAGCAGCATGCTGATGACGATCAGGCGCAGCCTGTGCGGGCCGACCGGCTGGGTAGGCGCCCCGGCGGGGTCGAGGACCCGGAACCGCTCGCCCTTCTCGTGCTCCATGCTGCCGATGAGTTGTGCCTCGTCGGAACGCTTCAGCAGTGAGTTGTAGTGCTCCCTCGTGGCGGTGTAGCTTCGCGAAAGCTCCTGAAGCTCCTGCTCCCTCCGAGGCGCATTCTCGATCCTGGCCTGGATGACGGCGACCTGGCGCCGCATGCGTTCCTCCTCGGCCCGGAGCGCCTTGAGCTGCGCATCGAACTCGCCCAAGGCATCGCTCTCCCGCACCACCGTGGGGCCGGGCCGATCCGCCGCGTCAGGGGCCGGCCCGTCCTCCGCCAGCGCGGTCTCGAGCTCGGCGATCTCGCGCTTCGCTCTGACCACGTCGGGGTAGTTGTCGTTGAAGCGGCTGCGTAGCTCCCTCAGCTCCTGCTTCAGCTTGGCGAGCTCGGCGATACGCGGGTCTTTTACGGCGGGGAGGCGCGACCCCGACTCGGCGAGCTCCTTGGCGACCGCCGCGCGTCGCTCCATGGCCTTGATCTGGCTCTCGGAGTTGACGCGGAGCTCCGTGTGGAGGCGCTCAAGCGTCGCCAGGTTCACGGGCACCTGCTCCGGGAGCTCGCCGGCGTAGCGCCGCTTGAACTCGCCGATACGCCGCTCCTGCCCTTCCAGGCGCGGCTCCACCTCCGCGAGTTGGGCCCGCAAGAACTCGGCGGTGCCTTTGGCCCGCAGCTCGCGCATCTTCGCATTCCGATCGACGTGGAAGCTGGCCAGGGAGTTCGCCACCTTGGCTACCGTCTCGGGATCCGTTCCGCGGTAGCTCACTGCGAAGGCGACCGTGGCGCCCCGTGCCCACCCCCCCGTCGGATCGGTGGCTCTCACCTCGATCTCTATGTCACGCCGCAACTGATCGACGGCTGCTGACAGCGAGGTCCGTGCGGCCGTATCGAGCTTGAAGTATTGGACCACCGAGGTGAGCACCGCGCCGCTCAGCATCTCTTGCTTGATGGTCTGGAGTCTGGTCTCGGTCTCCTCGCCGACGGCGGCGGCTTTCACGAACGACTCGGCCACCTGCCCTCGGTCTACGAGCAAGGTGGCCGTGGCCCGATAGATATTCGGCAGGGACCGCACGAGCGCGACCGCCGGGAGGAAGACCGTGGCGAAGGTCAAGATCGCCAACCACTTCCGCCGGCGCCAGACCTGAAGGACCAAGGTCAGGGTGGAACTCTCCATGCTTACCCTGGCCGAATGTAGGGTTAAGGAGGGGGCGTCAGCTATCCGGGAAACGTCCGAGGGAAACCGCGGGAAAACCCTGAGGGCACACCCTGAGTGCCCGAGTTCCTCGTGAGGGCTTTCCCGCGGTATTGAGTCAGGAGATCCCTCACTAAGAGAAGTATCTCATCGGCTTCCTCCTGGTTTTTACTCACCCGTCCCTGGTGGATGAGCGAGCGGGCGGGATGCGTACGACGGAGATTCCGAGAACGGCCTCAACGGCCTATATGTTTCCTACGCCCGCCCGGTCCGGGGCAGACACGCGTGCCCAGGCGTTTCCGTACCGCCCGATCCCATCGGCTCAGCAAGGCATCGCTCGCGCGGTTTGGCTTCGACGTCATCTCGAGCTGCAAAGGAGGAATGTCATGCGCACCGCCTGGTACCTCATCGTCGTCCTGGTCCTCGGGCTCGCCCTGACGCTCAGCACCGTCTCGACCCGGGCCGAGACCACCAATTGCGTCCCGATCACCGTCGTCCCAGTCGCGATCACGGTTCAGGGCATCTACTGCTTCACCCAGCATCTGGGCACCGGCATCACGACCGGCGCCGCGATCGAGATCCAAACCAACAACGTCATCCTCGATCTCAATGGCTTCAAGCTCGGTGGCCTGGCCGCCGGCCCCGGTACGCAGGCGATTGGGATCTCTGCCGACAACCGGCAGAACATCACGATCAAGAACGGCACTGTGCGCGGCTTTTATGAGGGGATCCGCCTAAACGACAGCAGCGGCGCGTCCCTGGGGCACGTCGTCGAGAACATCCGCGCCGACCAAAATACGCATGCTGGGATAGAGGTAAACGGGCGCGGCAATCTCATCCGCAACAACCAGGTGGTCGCAACGGGTGGCAGCACCTTCACCCTTCAGGCCCTGGGCATCCTCGTGTCCGGGACCGGGACCCGTGTGCTCAACAACGACGTGATCGACACCTACTCGTCGGACCCCTCGCAGGCCGAGGGAATCTATCTCATCGCGTCCAACGCGCTGGTCGTGAACAACCGGATCACCAACGCCAGCGTGGGGATTCATTTCGTGGGCTCCGGGAAGTACCGGGACAACCTGACGACCGGCGTCTCGACGCCGTTCATGGGCGGCACTAACGCCTCCAACAACAACTAGAGGAGGTCCCAATGCGTGCCACTATGCTCGTTCTCACCCGGTCGTTCGTGGCGTTGCTGCTGTTGGGGCTGGCTATTGGCCCCTGGCGGGCCCAAGCCGAGACCGTGAATTGCACCCCGATCACGGCGGTGCCCTTTACAATTCCAGCCGCGGGCACCTGGTGCCTCGCCCAGGACTTGAACACGACCCTCGCCTCGGGGAATGCCATCACCATCGCCGCCAACAACGTCGTCCTCGATCTGAATGGGCATCGGCTCGCTAATGTCGGCGCCGGCCCCGGGACGGAGGCTTCTGGCGTCTACGCCTTCCAGCGAACGGATATCACCGTCAGGAACGGCACGGTCCGCGGGTTCAAGTTCGGGATAAGGCTGGACGACTCCTCTCCCTACACCACCTCCCAGGCCCACGTCATCGAAGACCTCCGGGCCGACCAGAACACCTGGATCGGGATCTGGGTTGCGGGGCGCGAAAACATCATCCGCAACAGCCAGGTGATGACCACCGGAGGGGCGACCGCATCTGAGAGTGCGGTCGGCATCGTCGTGTTTGGCTCCGATACCCAGGTCCTCGACAACGATATCATCGACACGTTTGGGAGGAACACAGGGTACGGGTTCGGGATCGAGTTTTATGCTGCCTCGAACTGCATGGCGGTGAGCAACCGGATCACCCACTCGGGGGGATTTGGGATTGACTACGCCTACAGCAGCACCGGCAGATATCGGGACAACCTCACCAGTGGCACGACCTACCCCTTCACCGGCGGCACCGACGCCGGCAACAATAACTGAGTCGCGTCGGCGCCAACGCGTATGGCATCTTCGTTGGCTCTGGGGTGGCGAGCATCATCGAGAGGAACCGAGTGGGGCAACCGGATCGGCGACGCAGGGTTCCTCTGCTCGCGGCATCACGTCACGCCAGCGAGTCCACAGCGGGTCGCCTCCAGCGGCCGCCGCATCGGCCGCTCGCACTCTCCCATGGCCGCACTGGTCGCCTGCGTCAGTTGTTGTTCGCTTGCCGCGCTCCGCGAGGTCCGGCGTTCCTGACCGCGCTTCCCTGGGTCAGATCTGCAGCAGTCGCGCTCAGTCGGGCCATGCGAGAATGTCGTCGCCATGAGTCGGGCCATCATCCAGGATCTCGACACCCTCAAGCAGCGCCTCGCGCCACACCTCAGGCGCGCACGCAAGGCCGTCGTCTTCGGCTCGGTCGCTCGCGGCGAGGCCGACGAGTGGAGCGACCTCGATCTCGTGATCATCGCCGACTCCACGCGCCCGTTCCTCGAGCGCTACCGCGACTTCGAGGGGATCTACGAGGTCTGGCGGCGGCTCGATCTCCTGATCTACACGCCCGAGGAGTTCGAGCAGATGCGCGCGGAACGACGGGCCTTCATCGAGCACATCCTTCAGGAAGGCGTGATCGTGCATGAAGCCCCAGCCGAGGGCTGAAGCTGAGCGGTGGCTCGCGCAGGCACGAAGCGAGCTCGCCTTTGCCCGTGTCGGTCTTCGCGAGGGCTTCTACGCCCAGGCGTGCTTCCACTGCCAGCAATCCGGCGAGATGGCGCTAAAGGCTCTGCACTATCTTGCCGGCGCACGTTTCGTACCGGGGCACTCGCTCGTGGAGTTGCTGGCGCCCCTGGTAGAGAAGCACCCGTCCCTGGCAACGCTCCGTGCGGCGGCCGCGCGCCTTGACCAGCTCTACATCCCGACACGCTATCCGAACGGCCTGCCAGGCGGGGTTCCTGCCGAGGTGTTCTCCGAGCCGCAGACGCGGGAGGCGATCGCGGAAGCAGCGCGGTTCGTCGACCAGGCGGGCGCGCTAGTCTAGTCGAATACTCGTCCAGAGCCCGCGGCAATCTGATCCGCAATGACCAGGTCGTCGCGACCGGAGGCGACTACTATTTATTAGGAAGAGTTATTAGGAAGAGCCCCGCCCGTGAGCCAGTCGGCATCCACATACAGACGATCTGAAGGTGGGGAAGCACTTTTTGTGAACTCCCGCATCGCGGCGTCTTCCTCCCGCAGCAGATGTGGGTTCATCCACCCTCTGGTGATCGCTTCGTAGCAGAGCCGCGTCCTACTTTCGAGCAGCGTGGGAACCCCTTGGGGCGCTTCGCGCCGAGCCGGGATCTTCATCTTGAGATACAGGCCACTGATAATTCGCTCGATGCTTTGTCGTGACGCGCCGATGCGCCATCCGATTCCTTCATTCGTCACCCCGAGACATATATAGACGAGGATCGTAAATTCCACGTCACTCAGCTCCCGTAAGGGCGAAGTCTTCAACCGCCTGGCCAGGATATCCGTGGCCGACAACTCGTAGACGAAGACTTGCTCCACGGTGTTTTGCGCAAGGCGCTTCGGCACCGCCCCTTTGTCCAGGAATCCCCAGACCGCCGGCCGCGGTCTCTCCTCGCTGACAAGCTGCTCAACCTGATGGAGGTAGCCTGGCTCCCCGGCGTGGGCCGTGCGGAACAGGATGCGGGTCCGAAGGTGCCTGTCTTTCGCCCTCGCCGCGAGTACCCTTCTTGCGACCACCACGCCGGAGATCCGCTGAGCACCGAAGTCAAGATCCAGGATGATGTTTTCTATTCTCTCTTCACTCGCGATCCGGACTGCGTCCTCTGGAGTGACGGCGCTGAGCAATTGGGCTGACGGCCAGCGCTCGTGAATCCAAGCGCTCATCTGCGCGATGGCGTCCGGCGAGTCATCAGCGATGAGAATCCTCAGGCCTTCCTCGACTTCATGATCCTGTTGCGTCATCGCGCGTTACCTGTGATCTGACGATCCGGTCGACGTTGCCGTAGTCCCTATCCCGTTGATGACTGCGTCCGTCATCGGGCTAGGCCGCCGCAAGCGAATGACGACGGTCGTCCCGCCCTCGGGAGAGGTCCGTTCGTTTTCTACTTCCGCACCAATCTCCTCCGCCCGCCGGCGCATGAGCGCCATGCCGACGTTCTCGACGAACGGGCCCCCGTCACCGACGCCGTTGTCCCATATCGCGATCTCGACGACTCTCCGCTGAGGCGAGCGGACCGTGACGCCGATCCGGCTGGCTCGCGAATGCTTTCGGACGTTGATGATAGCCTCAGACAGGATCCGATACAGCAACACAAAATGCGAACCGTCCCTCAAGCTTTGCCGGATGGTTTCGTCCGTGATCTCCGTGGGACAATCAATCTTCACGGTGCATTGGCCCACGCGGCGCTGCAGATGCGCGCCGGCATACTCGAGCCGCCGGCGCACCACTGGCAAGAGTCCTTCCGTTTCGAGATCCTGGGGGTAGAGATCGTTCATGACCCGCCGTACATCGGCGACCAGGTCGTCGAGGCGCCGTTTGGCCTCGCCGTAATCCTGTTCGTCGATGGCCGTCGCTAAATACGCGCAGAGCGTATTGAGAATTTCATGATGGAGCTCCTCTCCTACGCGCACCGCCTGCTTTTCAAGCTGATCGAGTAATTGTCGGCGCCGGTCTTCGAGTTTGTACCCTGAGACAACGGCAGCCAGCACCATGGCGGTCAAAGCAATGATGATCGTGAATGACTGGACTAACAGCAGCGACTCGTTGGGCGTTTCTCTCGAAAAAGGCCCGGAGCCGTTGAGAGTGCCCGCTATGGCGATCAGGGAAAGCAGCCCGATACTCGTCACCGTCACGAGCTGGCCGAAACGAAATGCCGCCCAGATAAGGACCGGCATACACAAAAGGGCTACTGGATAGTTCCGAGCTCCGATGGGCAGCGCATTCCAGAATGCAACATATCCAACCACGAGCAGCGTGAACAGTAAGAGGGTGGCCTCCAATAGGATCTTCAGGCTCGATACAGTACGTGGCCTCACCGGCCAGAGGACCAGCAGTGGGGCAACGATGAGACTGCCTCCGGCATCACCGAGCCACCAGGTCCACCAGATGTATCCATAATTGCTCCAGTCGGCGTATCCGCCCAGCGAGAGGCTGGTAACCCCTAGGGTCGCGCTCACCAACGGACTCGCCATTCCGGCGAGAACCACGAACTTGAAAATATTCTCCGGCCGATCGAAAACGTTGCGGCCACCGGCAAATCTATTCACCAGATAGGCGCCGCACAGTCCTTCGAGAGTGTTGCCCGTAGCAATCCCACCAGATGTTCCAAAGGATCCCGCCGTTGTGATATTCACCAAGAACGCACCCAGGAAGATGCCGGGCCAGACACGGTAGCCCAGTATCAAAAGAGCGGCCAGGGTGATCCCCGTGGGCGGCCACACTGCGGTGGCGCTTGGGTGGACGAAGGCCAGCGTTAGGGCGAGTTTGCCCGTCACGAAGTAAACAGCAGCTACGAGGACAATCAGCACGGCCATCTCGTTGAGCCTGGACCGTCTTGCGGTTTCAGGATCGGATTCAGTTTCTTGTGTCGCCTCTTCTCTCATAGAATTCGACTCGTGTCAGACCACCGCGCCGTCGATCGTCCCAAAGGCCAGGAGGGCTTCCCTCCGCAGCTTGGACACTCCGCCAACGAAATGGCCTGCGGAGGTAAATCCCTCAAGACGTGGAGTATCTCCTCGGAGTCGGCGCGCCTTTTACTTAGCTCCTCGTTCGCGGCGATGAACTGAGCGGGGAGGGAGCCAGCGTGCAGCTTCGCGAGGCGCACCGGCCGGGGCACTTTCCCTGGGCGAGGTGCGTCCTGGTGACTCGCGGGCCGCCCTAACAAGCGGTCCTCGCTTCTCCTCACTCCGCAATCCGAGAGCGAGCGTATGTCACGGGCGGAGCAGCATGGCCCGGTCCTGCGAAGAGAAGGAGGGATAACTGGTCCGGATCCCGGTGAAGCAGTCGTCAGAGCAATCAGGCGAAGCATGCGCGTCCGAGCGGATACCCGCCGACTCGGCGTCAACAATGAGACTCCGGAGGTGCAAAGTGGATCGAAGCAGACGACGTGTGTGGTTGGTAATCGTTGCGCTCGGGCTCGTCTTCGGCTGGTCTTTCGGGGCCGATGCGCAGGTGACGGTGGTGGATCCCGGGACTGGCAGATCGGTCCAGGCCACTCTCGGAGCGGTGGTGAATTTGGCCGGCCTGCCCGTGGCAGGCCCCGACTCGGTGACGACCTTCTCCCTTCGCCCCCAGAACGGGATGAGTGACGCAGATTGGAACAACCGCGCAAGCCTCGTGCTGCAAAGGAGTGGCTCCCCGAGCGGTGTTCCGCCCACGGTCAGCCCCCAGGGGGGCGCTCCTGCGCAGCCAGCCGCAGGGGCTCTGACGCCGGGAGCGTTCAAGAATTTCGCCGGACTGGGCGAAGCGGGCCTGACGCCCTCCGACATGGGGCTCGCGGTGAACGACGCCTTCGTCGTCCAGATGGTCAACAGCCGCATCACGGTGATGGACAAGTCCGGCAACACCCAACCCGGCTTCCCGAAGAGCCTCCAGACTTTCTTCGGCGCCGGGTCCCTCGTCTTTGACCCCCGGGCCCTTTATGACTGGGCCAACACCCGCTGGATCCTGATCGCTATCAACGAAGACTTCGCTAACAGCAAAGGATTCCTCCAGCTGGCGGTCAGCCAGACCAGTGACCCGAGAGGACTCTACAATATCTACCAGTTCCAGGTGGGCCCCACGGGGCAGTGCCCCGACTTCCCGACCCTGGGTCAGAGCAAGGCCGGGATCATCGTCGGCTTCAATGTCTTTGGCTGTAGCCCCGCAGGCTTCGGTGGCTTCGTAAACAGTCACGTCTTCCTCATCTCGAAGGCGCAGGTCTACGCAGGTGCAGCCACCACGGTCTGGGATCAGTTCGGGTTCAACGTCGGCGGAACGGCCTTCGACACGCTCCAGCCCGCCAACATCTTCGATCCGGCGGACCGCCCCAGGGCTGCGTTCGTGGTGAACTCTTTAAACATCAACTTCGGCGGCGGCCAGTGCTTCGGCGGCTGCGGCGGGCTGGTCGTCTGGTCGATCTCGAACCTGTTCGGGTTCCAGAGCGGGGGCCCGGCTCCCGTCTTCGCGGGGATCAGCCTGGCCACGACCTTCACCTACTTTCTATCGTTCGGGGCCCACCAGCCAGGGTCCGCCTTCTCCATCGACGCAGGAGACACGCGCATCAGCGGCACGGTGCCTTACAAGTCAGGGTCGCTCTGGGCCTCCAACACGACGGGGTGTATCCCCTCTTGCGGCGCGACCAACGAGCAGTCGACCTTCATCTGGTGGCAGATCGACCCGATCCTCGACGATAACGGCGGGGGATGCACCGGCGCCTTCACGAACCTCTGCCCGAAGATCACCGACGCCCGTATCCTGCAGCAGGACTGCTATTTCTGTGGCGGCAGGGGGGACGCGGGCTCTAATTATTACGCGTCGTTCGGGCCAGACAGCGAGCGCGATGTCACGGTGGTCTTCAACTACTCGGACCTGAGTGTTAATCCCGGCACCGCGTTCGTCTCGCGGCGCGTCACCCAGGCCACGAACACGCTGCACGACGGGGGGATCTTCCTGGCACAGCAGAACGTCTTCTACGGCCAGGTCCGCTGGGGAGACTACACCGCCGCCGCGCCTGACCTGAGCGGCCCGTTCGGAATCAACACCGGCGACGGCGGTCGCAAGGTCTGGTTCAGCGGCATGTTCGTCGACGGCGCCGGGAACTGGGCCACCCAGATCGGGGCCAACAAGTTCGTGAACGTGTCCGACCCGTAAGGCCCAGCGACCTAACGGTCGCCCAGGAGAGGCCCACCGGGGCTCGGAGGCTCCGGTGGGCCTTTTCTTACGTACGGTCGAGCGCCTCCTGGACCCGCGCACGCTGTTCGCGTTCTCGATTCGTGGGTGGCCTCCGCGCGCCGCTGGGCGCGCGACAACGCTGCCGGTAGCTGGCCCGCGTCACCGCAGATGACGCAGAACCCGGCGAAAAAAGTCGGTGATCTCGCCCGCCGGCTTCGCCATCCAATCGGTGTCCCGGTCGAAGCGGTGACGCTGCGCGCGCTCGACAAACGACTCGACGGAAGCGACCAGCGTGTCCCGGGTCATCCCGTGCGCCAGGCTCTGTTCCAGCGCCACCGTCGAAGCCGGGTGCTTGATCGTCGCGCTCAGGGCGAGCTTGAGGTGGGCCGGGCAAAAGCCCGGCGATTGGAATGCGGCGTTCGCGTGCCCATGCTGGAAGAACCGGTCCAGCGAAAACCCCACTTCGCGTATCGCTCTGCGGGTCACCGCATAGTTGTTGGTGAAACAGAACCCGTCCGCATCGGAACGGACCGCGACGCCCCCGTCGTAGCGGATCGACCACCAGGTCAACCCGTCCACCTCATCGGCATGAGGCAGCAGGTGCCCGGCCACATCGGGACGGAACCAGTCGTCGTCGTCGACGAACAGGAACACGCTCGCCTGACCACCCGCCGGCAACGGCCCGGCGTAGATCTCCGCCCCGCGCACCAAACGTAGGTTCCGCAGACACAACTCTTTGAGGAAGCTTCTCGTCTCGAAAAAGGAGACCAAGAAAGTGGCGTTCCACAGCTCGATGTTCCCCCGCGTAAAGCCGGGCGGGCGGCCGATCAGCCGATCGAACGCGTCGGTCTGCGCGAGAAAAGTATCGTCGAGGCGTCCCCAGTCGGGGCTTTGCCGTAAGATGATGGCAACCGGAGCGGGATCCATTTACGTGTGACCCCAGACGACCTCGCCTCGCCGGCGACTGTCTGCAAATCGTACTCGACGGACAATCAAAGCGTGTAATACGCCCCGGCGACAGCAATCAGCGTCATTGCAATCGACAGCACAAAGGCCGCGACAAACAGCTTCGGGCCGAGCGACGGTGAGCCTTCGCCGCGGGCGAGCAACACCATCAACGTAGGAAGGAGGGGAACGAAATAGCGGCCCTGTACACCGGAAATCCTGGAAGCTCCGACCGGAGTGGCGACCAGAAACATCGCGGCCTGGACGAGCAGGCATGCGGCGAGGATCGAACACATGGCAACGGTAACGGCGGCTGCTCTCGGTCGATTGCCCGGCCGCTTCGAGGCCCACAGGCCGATCAGCAGAAGCGCGACGCTCAACGTGACGTGCCAGACAGAAAGCGGCCGATCGAGCCATCCCAGAATGCCAACCGAGCGCAGGATCAAAGTGCCGTTTACGATCCAGTCGTCCAAAAACATTTGCGCCGCTAGAATCGGATGCGCGGCCAACTGAAAGAGTTGGCGTTTGAGATCGAGATCAAGGTCGGTTCGTATCGGCACTGTTACGTGTCGAATCATCGCGAGCCAAACCACCGTTGGCACCAACGATAGGGCAATCGCACTTGCGCGCTTGACAGCACTTGCGCGACGCTCCAGCGCAAGCAGCAAGAGCAACGGCGCATATGCGAGCTTGGCGCAAATGATCGCGCCCAGTACGACCTTCGCTGCCCAGCGTCGCCAACCGCCCGGTTCCATGCGCGCGAGACACAGGACCGCAAAGGCAGCGGCAGCGGCGTTCACGGTCGCATCGAGCGAAAGCGTTGCGGTCAAGAACACCACCATTGGAACGGCGGCGAAGGCGAGGATCGCGCGAGACAAACCAGGCGCGGCCCACATCGCGAGGGCGAAAAGCGACATGGCCGCTGCGGCATTGAACAGTCGCGCCGAATAGAACTGAAGGAGTACCCTCTTCGTGAAAACGCGGGCCACCAGGATGCCGGCGACCTCGGGCAAATAGATGTAGGGCGGATAGCCGAGGGTGTGCGGAAAGCGGAAATAGACCTTATCGCTTTCCGAAACCTCTATGGACAGTGCCGCGAGAATTGTTGCCGGCGTCGTTCGCCGGTCCGTATGAAACCGCAGACGCACTGCGTCGCTTGCAAAAAGCAGATCATCGATTGCTCGCGGAAGCATTCCCCCGAGTTGGGAGTGCAACTCCTGCACGGATTTTCCTTGCTCCCCGCCTGGCGGAGGCCGATAGGACATGAGCTCGCCCTGGGCGAGCTGGTAAGCGCGGAAGTAATGCCGCTGTTCGTCTGGCGCCTGGAACGGCGGAATGAGAAACACCAGAATGACGACGGCGCAGACAAGCACCGCCATCGGGCTCGCCACGCGTGAAACCGTCGATACGCTGCGGTCACGGTCACGTCCAGCTTGCGCGCCACTCCCTTCTTCGATATTCCGCGGCGAAATCACTGGACCATCGTGGGGCGCCGCGCGCCCAACGCGGCAAAGCCCCACTGACTCGCGCGAGTAGTGGCCATCCGTCGACATCGCATCCTCGCACATGCTGCCCATCAACTTATTTCAGGAGAGTCATAGGGCGGCACGGCAACGTTCCAAATCAGGATCGCGCGCTTCGAGATAGGCGTAAAGGCTGAGTTGGTGCGCGGGCAGAGGAAAGCGCGTAATTCGGACATTACGGAAGAAATGGCGTGTCAACCCGATAATTTCGGGCGCTCTATTGACGTGCTCATGCTTCACAATGACTCCGTAATCCAGCCGATTGCGAAGCCAATAGGTGATGCCAGTCGTACAGCGCCAGCCTAGCCACCAAAGGAAGCCCCCTTCGCTCGGGATACCTGCTTGGAAGACGCCATCGGCCCGTAACAGGAGACCCGAACGGGCTAACTCACGCGGTAGATCTGTCAAATGCTCGAGCACCGCAACCGAAATGATGCGGACGTAGCTCGGCTCGGCTGGGATTTCGGCTTGATTGGCAAAGACGCGTCGCACCTTCGGGAGACAAGGGCTATCAGCGAAGAGTTCACGGAATGGCTCGACGATATCGTAATCAGCGATTGTTGATTCGAACCTCAGGTGGTTCAGGGTCCCGGCGCCAATCTCAAGGACCGGCGAACCCGGGATCCCGGCGACCTTGCGGTGCATCCACCCCTCGACGCGTTTGGCGAGATGCTCGATCGAGGCGGCACCGTCGCGGTTGAGTTTGTATTCGGCGGCAAAGATGCGCTCGTGAGCTGGCGTTAGCGGAGGCCGCACTCGCGGATAGGTCTCAAAGAGCATTTTTCACCAGTGGCGGGTGATGGCGTGGCGCGCCGTGCCGGCTCAAGCTCTTCCCTTGGGTTGATAGAGCATATCCAGCACCAGCGCTGTCAGGAGCCACTGGACGCCCAAGATGATCGGCAATGCCGCCAGGATGATTGTGCCCGCGGTGGCGGGCGTACCCGTGGCAATCGAGAGCCACCATCGATAGGCCCCGAAAATAGTGCCGAAAAGGATGCAAGGTATGCCACAGAGCACGCATGCCGTCAGGGCATTGAAGTCCTGAAGGACATAGCGCCAGATGAAGCGTCTGGCCAGCCCCTTCAGGAGCAGGAAAGGAAAAGTCCCCAGAACGTTGCTTAGTCTCAAGGAGCTCTCCTCGTCTCCGTACCGCGCCGGCATTGGCACGTCCTCGACGACGGCCCCAAGGATGTTCAGCTCGATCAGCATGCTCGTCTCGAAGAAGAAGCCCCGCGCCAGCCTGGCGAAGTTCAATTGCTTCAGGACGACGCTGCGGATCGCGGTGTAGCCGTTCATCGGGTCGAGGATCGACCAGTAGCCCGAGACGAGCTTGACGAAGAACGACAGCAAGCTGTTGCCCAGCAGTCGGGCTCTCGGCATTCGCGCCAGCGCCGCGATGTCCCAGAAGCGGTTCCCCTTGGCGTAGTCGGCGCGGCCCGCCACGACCCGCTCGAGCAGGGATGGCAGGTACTCCGGCGACATCTGCCCGTCGGCGTCCATCTTCACGCAAATGTCGGCGTCGCGTGCCATGGCTTCCCGATAGCCGCTGATGACGGCGGCGCCAACCCCCTGGTTCCGGTCGTGGGCGACGAGGACGAGCCGGGCGTCTCGCAGCCGCTCCAGCACGCCACGGGTCCCGTCAGTGGAGGCGTCGTCGACGACGACGATCGTGCGTACGGACGGCGGGACGGAAGAAATGACGCGCGCGATGTGCGGTTCCTCGTTGAAGCAGGGGATGATGACCACGATGCAGGGCGCCAACTCAGTGGCCTTCATTTTTTCCCTGGTGAGGCGGTCGATCTGTCCGCGGATCAGGTTGACCCGACAGCCGCCGGTAGTCGTCCGATGACCCAACCGCGTTGACTCCGGACAGCGATGCTAGACTGACCCGGAGAGTCAAATTTCATGGACCTGGCAACTGAGGGAAATCAGAACTTTCGCGCGTACAAGGCCCAGTATGTGACTGCCGTCCGCAAGGTTCTCTACTGTGGCGGCTCGGAGGCTCTTTCGGAAGCCGCCTTCCCCGCCTACGCCCACGAGAACCCGTGGATGAACTTCTTGTTCTGGGAGCGCCTACGTCGGGTGATGCGGGAGATCGAACGGACCCGTCACGGACGCGTTCTGGACTTTGGATGCGGCGGCGGCGCAATGCTCCCTTTCCTCGCGAGGCACGCGGCGAGAGTGACCGCCGCGGACATCAATCTCGGACCCCTGCATCAGATCAACCGCACCTTGCCCCTGCCGGCCAATGTCGAGACGTACGACCTGAAGCAACACACGCTCGATGAGCTTCCAAGGGGAGGCTTCGATCTCGTCCTCGCCCTCGACGTGCTCGAACACGTCCAGGAGCTCGAACCGACCGTCGCGGCTCTCGCCGCACGGCTCGCGGATGGAGGCAAGTTCATCGTCTCGGGTCCCACCGAGAACTGGGCATATAGGACCGGACGCCGGCTCGCCGGCCGGGAATTCACGGGCCACTACCACACCACGGACATCTACCAGATCAAGGGGGCGATGGCGAAGGTGTGCCGCGTGAGTACCGTGGCCACTTTGTTCTACCCGATCGCGCTCTTCAAGATCTATAGCGGCACGCGGAAATAATGACAGCCTTCCCCACCGATTCGGCTCGAACCCGACCACGTGGAAGTCTCGCTTCTTCAACATGACCAACCCGTAGCCGGCTCGGCCGCGGAGGCCCGGCTCAGCCAGAAGCGAGGGGCCGCCTATCGGGCGGCCCCGTCCTGTACTACTCGGGCTCGCACTCTGCCGCGTAGCCGAATCGTGCCAGGGCCTCGGCGGCAACCCAATGAAGGGTTGTCAGCGTCTCCGCGTCGTGAGCACGCCACCGGCCGAGGGACGGCGGAACCGTCACCTCCTGCCGAGCGATCTCAGCCGCGTTGCCCTGGAGCTCGAAGAACTCCAGGACTCGCCGGATCGTGAGGACGGGATCGGCGCACAGGTCCTCGAAGCGGACTCGCAGATACCGGCCGGCGAGGCGGCGCTCGCCGTAATCCGCGGTCAAGAGGTTGACCCGGCTCCAGAGCGCGGCCGAGCGTACCGGTTGAGGCCATGCCGCCTCCGCCGGCCGCAGGAGCGTCTGGCCGTGCATTGTGAGTTGGTTCTGGTTGGGGGAATACGCCATGTCCCGGCCGTCGCGCACCACGTGGAGGAGCCGGATGGCGGGGAACCGCTCGTGAAGGAACGGCAGGAGGTAGATGCAACGCGGCTCCTTCCAGCCCCACGGGCGGGGCGCCCCGGCCAGGGGCGCCAGGTGGCGCGCGAGCACGGCGTCCAGGTCGCGGCCCATATCGGCCCCGACGGGAGGAGGCAGCGAACGCGCCCGCGACTCCGCGAAGGTGTTGATCCAGCGGTCGGAGTAGGCGCCGAGCTCCACCGCGTCCTCGGAGACGTTGAGGTTTGTCCCGATGAAGAGCCCGCCGCGCCGCACGATCCGCGCGAACACGCGGGTGCCCGAGCCGCCCGTCGCCCCGATGAGGCACGGGCCCAACTGGACGAGAGGCGCGACCTGCCGTGTCGTGCTATCCCTGTCAGTACCACTAATCGGAGGGCGCCCTCCAGATGCTCCGGTAGATCCGCCCGATCACCTCGTGGGCGCGCGCTCCCAGGAACAGTCGTACGCCCAACCCCAGACAGCCGGCCCGCGTCCCTATCGCCCGTAGGTGGCCCTCGAGGACTGCACGCTGCTCCTCGATCGCATTCATCCCCACCTCGGCCGCATTCGCCCTGGCCTGGGCCGCCTCGAGATCCACCAGCAGTCGGTCCCGCAGCTCGTGCACCTGGCGGATCTCTGCCTCCCTGACGTCGAGGCTCGTGCGGGCAGCCGCCAGCTCCGCCGAGAGCCGGTCCCGCAGCTCGCACACCTGGGTCAGCTCCGCCTCCCCGAGGGCGAGGCTCGCGCGGGCAGCCGCCAGCTCCGTCGAGAGTTGGTCCCGCAGCTCGCGCCCCTGGTGCAGCTCCGCCTCCCTGGCGTCGAGGCCGGAGCGGGTAGTCGCTAGCTCCGCCGAGAGCCCGGCGCACGCCTGCCGCGCCGCCTCGACCTCGGCCTCCTTGTCGGCCAGCTCCCGAGCGTGGCGCTCCAGCTCGCTACTGGTTTCCTTCTCGCTCTCGGCCAGCGCAGCGCGGTGCCGATCGAGCTCCGTCTGCGCGGTGACCGCGTAGAGCCCCAGCCTGTCCACGCAGTCGCGAAGCACGGCCTCCGACACGGACCGGCCGCCAACGCCGTCTCGGTCCAGCTCGGCGTAGAGGCGCAGGGTGACGTAGAGCGACTTCGCCGAAAATGGGAGGGTCCCGTCATCCGTGGCGTCGATGACCGATGTCCGGTGGTGCTGCAGCTCCTCTTCGACGAACTCTCGAACGGCGCTCTGCGTGGCGTCCGATTCTGCCAGGTCGTGCGCGTCAACGAACCGGGCCAGGCGTCGCAGCTCGGCCTGCCGGTTCCACATCACGTCCTCGTAGAAGACGAGCATCCGCGGCTGGCCGGCCGTATGGGCCAGCGCGGAGGCCATGTAGGTGAGCCAGAGCCCGGCGCTCTTCTCCGCAGAGAATCCGTCCCGCCGCTGGAGGGAGTGAGCCACATCCACGGGATTCCTCAGGCACACCACGTACCGCGTCGGCGGCGACAGGCGCTGCCAGAACGGCAGCGTCAGGCAAGTTCGCGGGTCCTTCCAGCCCCAGCACTCTGCCGCCGCGAAGTCCTCGTTAATCACGGCCCGAGCCCTCTGCCTCAGGTCCGCCAGCTCCGGAGCGCTCTCCCAGCCGGGAAAGAACGTCGGCGGCTCATGCCAGCTTCCGCCGAGCCGCGCGAGGATCGCGTCGTTCAGGTCCGTGATGAGCTGGTGCTCCCAGAAGCCCCGGGGATTGTTGTCCTCTTGCGGCTTCATCAGGCGCTCGTCCGGTCCCAGGTAGACCCCGAGCAGGTTGAGCATCCTCGTGATGAGCGACGTCCCGCTTCGATGCATGCCGAGCACGCACACCAGCCGAGGATTCGCTGCGGGAGAAAGCTGGGACACGGTTACCGGCCCCGCGTTGCCGCGCCGACTCTGAGCAAGCCGGACTTCTCCAGGAGCTCCATCAGCGCCATGCGTGTCCTGTCGTCATCGTCACCAGTTGGGTCGTACGCCCGCTGGGCGGGATCATTTCTGCACGGGGACGTAGTCAAGCGCGCGAGCCAGCTCGTTCGCTCGCGTCTGGCTTTCCGCCAGCTTCTTCGCGTCCGAAGATTTGCTCACCACGCTCAGGACGCTGACGAAAAAGCTCGAGAAGATGGTCTGCACGCTGAGGGCGATGAACGTCGAGGCCGGGATCAGGTAGCGCATCGTCTGCGCGTAATCGAGCGGGCCGAAGTCCACTCGCCACCATTGATACAACGCCCGGAAGAGCAGCGCCAATCCACCTCCCAGCCCCGCCAGGGCTAAGAGCAGCCCGCGCTCAAGGGTCAGCAGTCGATACAGCCGCTGGTACAGCTCGTCCTGGGGCAACCAGCCCGACGCAATGGCCAGGGTTTTGGTAAAGATCGAGAAAACCAGCGCCTGGAAACCGCAGATGATCGCGAGGCTGCCGACCAGGGCCGTGTGGGAGCTGACGGTGACGCCCGGCACGATCTCGACCATCAGCAACCCCAGGACGCCGGCGATCAGCCCGCCCAGCATCAGTGCCAGGCCTGGAATCAGGAAAAGCCAGCGCGGGCTGAAGAGCAGGTAGAGGCGCAGCGTGCGCCATCCGTCGCGGAAGGTCTTCAGGTGCGGCGCGTGCGCCTTGCGCCCATCGGGGTGCAGGGTGATGGGGACTTCGGCGATCCGCCCCCAGAACAGGTGGGCGCGGATGATCATCTCCGTCGCGAATTCCATGCCGGTGCAATGCTGGCGGAGGCTCTGGTAGAAGCTCTTGGTGAAGCCGCGCATGCCGCAGTAGACGTCGTGGATCCTGGCGCCGAACCACTTGCGCACCAGGAACGTGAGCATGGGGTTGCCGATCACCCGGTGCAGCCAGGGCATCGCGCCGGGCATCACCCGCCCGCCACCCGCCGGCAGCCGGCAGCCCTGCACCAGGTCGAACCCTTGCCGCAGCTTCTCGATGAACTTCGGGGCCTCGCCGAAGTCATAGCTGTCGTCGGCGTCGCCCATGATGACGTAGCGCCCGCGCGCCGCGGCGATGCCGGCCATCAAGGCGTTGCCGTAGCCGCGCGCCGCCACGTTGACCACGCGCGCGCCGAGACACTCGGCGATCTGCTGGGAGCCGTCGCTGCTGCCGTTGTCGGCGACGACGATCTCGCCGGAGACGCCGGCGCGCTCCAGCGCGTCCCCGGCCTTCCGGATGCACGTCGCCAGCGTGTCGGCCTCGTTCAGACACGGGATCACGATAGAGACCTCGACGTGTTCGTCTTGCATGATTGCTACCTCGGGATTGAGTTCGGACGGAGCCAGCAGCCCTTACGGGCTCGACTACTTCTGCGCTTGTCTCCGGGGGCGGCCCACGAGCATCAGCTTGCCCAGCCGGAACCGGAGCATGGCGATGTCAAACGAGCGCCGGATCTCTCTCAGGATGAGGTCGGGTTGCGCAAGCCATTGCTCGTACGTCTCTCGCTCGTGCTCGATCATGGTCGCCAGGGCCCACATCTTGCGCGACAGCAGCTGCGCCGGTCGCAGCGCGCAGACGAAGTGGACGAACGAGAGGAACGGCGTGAGCCACGGCTCGACGACCACCAGTCGACCGTCCCGGCGCAGGACGCGCCGCGCCTCGGCCAGCACCCGCGCCAGATCGTCCGGCAGCTCGTGCAGATGATGCAGCCCGCCTTGCACGATTACGATGTCGTTGCTCTCGTCCTCGTAAGGGAGCACGCGGCAATCGCCGACCGCGCAATCGGCGCCGCCCGAGTACTGAGCCACCAGGGTGGGCGAAAGGTCTAAGCCGGCGAGGTGACGGAAGCCCAGTCGCTCGAGCGCCCGCAGGCCGTTGCCGCGCCCGCAAAACAGCTCGACGACCTGCGCCTGGCGCGGCCAGGCGTCGGCGCCGAGCGCCAGCAGGCGTGCGGTGAACTTGGCGATCTCCTCTTCGGGGGTCTCGAACTGCGAGTAGGCGTGCTCCCAAGCCGAAAGATTGTCAGACGTCACACTTTCCATCGGCCTCACCCTTGCCGGTCAAGCCCAGCCGCGCCACGAAGTGCAGCGACCTGCCGAAGACCCAGTCGGCGAACCAGGGGTACAGCCCCAGTTCGGTCTGCCAGCGCTGCACGGCCAGGCCGAGGTCGGCAAAGGCCCGGCTCCATTCCCGCTGCGTCCAATACACGCAGGGCAGCGCGACGCCGTAGCGGGCGTTGCCGAGGTAATCCATGAACTTCAGTCGCTCGGCCGCCAGCCAGCCGTCGCGCAAGTGGTCCTTGATGAGGATGCACTGTCTGGCCACGCGGCGCGCTTCGCCCAGCAGCACGGCCGGGTCGTCGGTGTGATGCAAGACGTCGATCATCATCACCGCGTCGAAGCTCTCATCGTCGTAAGGAATGCGGCGGCCGTCGAACAGGGTGACCGGGACGTGGGTATGCGCCCGCGGCAACACATCGATGCCTTTCGCGACCAGGCCGGGGCGTGATTGAACGATCCTCGAGAGCACCAACCCATCCCCGCTCCCGACGTCCAGCACGGACGTGGCCGCCGCGGGGAGGTAACTGTCGATCCATCCCCGGAGGATTTTTACGCGGCGCTGATGGACCAATCTGGAGTGCGCCTGTCCTACCATCGTTGCAGCTCGACCCTCTCGACCTGCCGGACGCCGAGCCGACGGCGCAAGGCAACCCCGTAGCGGCGAAGCACGGCATACGGAGTGATCAGGCAGAAGAGCATCAACAGCGGGTAGACCGGGGCGAGGTAGTAATAATTGATGGCACTGAAACTCGTCGCCTCGAGCAGGGCGATCAAGGCGATGCGCGCCACCACCGCGATCAAGGTGGCCAGCGCGACGACACACAGCGGGCGAAGGCCGGCCGAGCGCAGCCCCGCCCAGAGCAGTGGGGCCAGCGCGGCCAGGGCGCCCAACGCTAGCCCGCCGAAGACCGTGCGATAAGCCGCCATCAGCCCCGACAGCGTGCGAAGGCGGAATGACGGGAGCGGAGCGGACTGGGCGTTAGGGAGCTTTCCCCCGGAGATCGATTCGATATACATGCGCACCCGCTCCGCCTGCCCGGTTGTCTTCCCACTGGCGATATTGACCGTGGCCCCCGGCCCTTGTCGATCCTTCAGAATCAGTACCGGATCGGCGTCGGAATCGATCTTGACCGAGAACCTCGCGTTGTCGGCGTGAGGGGAATA
>QHSL01000011.1 GCA_003220435.1 Candidatus Rokuibacteriota bacterium
CTGAAGCTGGCTGCGGTCGAGCTGGGCAAAGTTCAGGGCAAAGCGGTCGCCGTCTCCGGGTAGTAGCGCGCTTGATGCTCTCGTCAACTGCCTGAAAGATTGGCGGAGGGCGAGGGATTCGAACCCCCAAGGGCCTCGCGGCCCGGTGGATTTCAAGTCCACTGCCTTGCCAGTTGAGGCTAGCCCTCCGTGCCCGGAAGAACAGGAGCTTACGATACATCATCCGCCCGCTAGATCCGCGGGCTCACGGAACGGACTAGTTACGAGCTAGTTCTACAACGCTCTGAAGCACCAACCGCTCCACAACAGCCGGGAGATTCGCTGGGCGCGACGCGGTGTCGATACGACGTTCCTCAACTCCCTCCGAGACGTGCAGCGGCGGGCCAGATGACGACAGACAGGAACGACGTGTCATAGCAAGTGCCAGCGCGGCTCCGGTTCGGCGGCGGCGCGAAGATGATCGACAAGCCAGTCACGCACGCTGGGGGCGAGATAGAACGTTGGCCTGAGTAGGTCTGCCTCGGCCTGGATCAGCCCTTCCGCCAGCGCCAGCTTGGCGAGCGGCGTATGCGGGAGCACCCTGCTGGCAACCCGCAAGGTGGCAAAAGCCGGAGCCGCCTGGTGCAAGAAGGCCAGTTTCTGGTCCACCGTGGTGCGGGTCTCGCCAGGCGTGCCAAAGCCAATGGCGAGCGTGAACGGCAGCCCCCCTTGGCGGCAGAGCGCGGTCAGCCGACCGACCTGTTCCAGGGTCAAGCTCACCTCTGCTGGCTCGACACTGTATCCTTCCGTCCCCGCAAGCAGGGCCAGCGAACAGCCCGAGCGCTTCATCAGCTCGATAAGCTCGGCATCACACTCTCCTGGCCGCAGATAGCTATTCCACCTGAGGCCCAGGTTGGCTTCGATGAGGGCCTCACAGAGGGCCTTCGCGTGACGCAGCGGGATATTGAAGCCGGAATCAATGAAGAAGACCTTCCGGATGTCATGGTCGTGTCGCAGCCGACGCACCTCCTCCAACACTTCTGCGGCCGGCCGCATGCGCCAATCGGTACTGCTGCGCTGACCCTGGCCGTCCGCGGTGGCGTAGTAGTACGGAGCCAGCTTGTTGACCACGCCGATACCAAAACCGGCCTTGTCATAGCGCCGCAGATCCAGCAGGTCGAGGCGCGGCGGCGTCAGAAACTGCGCTGTAAAGCGCTCTTCTCGTACCACGGTGTTGCCCCCGTCGCGATATACCAGGCCGGGCAAGTTCCCGAATGCCGTTCCGGTGGCGAGGCACTCGACGAGCTGGCCAAAGGACGCGGCCGCATCTCCCGCAAGACCCAGATCGGGAGTCAGGTAGTCAAAGCACGCCGATGGCAGGATGCTAAATGCCGGCCCCCCACAGACGATGGTGGCAGTACTCACCGCGCGCAGGCGACCAATCAGATCCTTCACCGCGGGGAGATGCCACACAGGGTGTAGGTAGCTTTGATTGTCCAGGTTGCGCAGCGACAGGCCGATCACGTCAGGCTGGAAATGCTGCACCGCCGTCGCGCTATCTTGTGTGGCATTCTCTGCGAACATCAGGTCGAGTACCTGCAAGGCGTGGCGTGCGGTGTCGATGTGCGCCGCAACGTAGGCGAGCCCAACCGGTACGGGCCGTACCGTCATGCGGTCCATATAGCGATCCGCCTGGTTCGTCGCTATCAAAAGGACTCTCACACTCTCAGTCCTACTCCTTTGGCGACGGCGCGGGAAGCTTGAGCCCCCGGAGGATCAACCCGTACACCGTGCCCGCCAGATACGACGGGTCGGCCATCCACGAGCAGTGGATGCCGGGGTACGTAATCCATTTCTTCCCGGCCGGATCCGTGGTGGAGATGCTGCTGTACGTTCTCCCGGCCGTATACGTGATCGTCAAGTCGGTATCGTTCGTGACGATCAACCCGATCGGCGAGGTCAGCTTTCCAGTGCGCGTGCTCACGATGAAATCGACGGGATGATCGACTCGAACCTGTGCGGCGGTCTCGCGCAGACTCGACATCTTCAGCGCCGCGCTGGCCTTGCCTTCACTGCAGACGTTCTCCTGACCTGAGACATAGTCGATGAGCGACTTGAGGCCGGAGACATCGATGCGTGCCCGGGCGCTCCGAGGTCCGTGGCGGGGCAGCGCGCACCGCGCTCCAGCCGCGCACTGCTCATCGCTCGTGCAGGTCAGCGCGGGGTCGCTCTCGCAGATCCCCTTGGGCTCCGTCTCCGCGACCTCGCCGGTGCAGATCGCCCCCGGATCCCACGCAACCGGAGGTCCGCCTGTAAGCAGCTGGTAGTCAATCCTGGAGTCGAGCCCATGCCACGCGACCGCGGCGTACGTGGCGATCGACCCGGCACTGCATCCGAGCGTCCCGAACTTCTTGTCGGCCGGGACGAGGTTGTCACGAGCCCACCCCAAGACCAGGGCCGGCCGGCGAGTAAGCTCCCTTAGTGTTACACCCTGCGGCGATAATCGGGAGAGCCATCCATAGTAGGGCCCCACCTTCCCCCCCTTCGCGCCCTTCTGCCAATGGATGTCGATGACCACCAGACCCTGTCGCTCGAGGTCCAGCCGAAGGGTTCTCAGGGGCTTGGCTTGGTCTTCCATGTAGGTGTCGCCGCTGCCGCCCGGATGGGTCGCGAGTCCCGCCTTGTATTCGCCAAGGAGCGGACCATTCCAGCGCAGTTCCCCACCCATGCGATCTGCGGTGAACGCCAGAGTCGTCAAGGGCTTCCCGTTGGCTCCCTTGGTGTCTGGCGAAGGGCGCGCACAGGTGGACCAGGGCCCTGCGCAGGGCACCGTGCACGCGTAGCTTGCCCAGCCCTCCCCGCGCTCGATCTTCCATGAAGCGGTGCTGCAGAGAGTCAGGCCGTCCTCGGCGAGCGCCGGGCGCCATGCCCCCGCCAACGCGGCGAGAAGCACGCATCCGACACGCAGTGCTGTTTTCACTCGACCCTCCTCAGATTGGAGTTTGTCATCACCCCGTACTACGACTACGACGAGTAGGGCAACCGGCGCGATGAGGTCCGCCGGAACCTCGCCACAGGAAGGCACTTCCTACACGATGTTCAGGGCGCGTCCTTCCAGCACACGGTCACGCCCCAGCCGACTCCCTGGCCGCCGCGCAGGCCCGTCGTCACGCCGATCTGCTGCCGGCCCCAGTCGCACTGCGCCTGGGTTACGAATGGGCCCTGGGTCGTGGCCGTCAGCGTGCCACCCGGGTGCTGGGAGACGACCATGAACCACCAGAACGGTATCGTCGCGCCGAGGCGAATGGTCCAATGACAGATCATCAGCTCCTCCTGAATTACTCGACCAGCTAGTCCTTCAGGTATTGGACCACGACGGGCGCCAGTGCGTTGCCGCCAGCGCGTTCTCTTGCGGAGTCTGATCGACGGGGCTGCCGCGTAGCTTCTCCCAGGTTCGCACGCTCACTTCGGCCAACCCGACGGCCCCGCCGACGCCAACGCCCATGACGAGGGGCGCGAGCAGGCGCGGATGACGCCGCGCGACCAGCGACGTGCTCAGCGCCGCGTCAAGCGAGCGAGACCATCCATGTACGGCCGCAGCGCCGCCGGGATCGTCACGGTGCCGTCGGTCTCCTGGTAGTTCTCGAAGATCGCCATCATCGTGCGCCCGATGGCGAGGCCGGAGCCGTTCAGCGTGGCGCAGAACTCGGGCCGACCGCCGCCCGCCGGGCGATAGCGGATGTCGGCGCGCCGCCCGCCGAAGGCGTCGTAGTTGGAGCACGACGAGATCTCGCGATAGCGCTCCTGTGATGGCAGCCAAGCTTCGACGTCGTAGCCCTTCGCCGCGCTGAACCCGAGGTCGCCGACGCAGCGCTCGACGACGCGGTACGGCAGCTCGAGGCGGCGCAGCACTTCCTCGGCGTTCTTCACGAGCGACTCGAGCTCGTCGTAGGACTGCGCCGGCGTCGTGATCTTCACGAGCTCGATCTTGTCGAACTGATGGCGCCGATAGAGACCCTTCATATCCTTACCGTACGTGCCCGCCTCGCGGCGATAGCAGGGCGTGAACGCCGTGTATCGGCGCGGCAGCGTTTGCTCCGGCAGGATCTCGCCGCTGTGCAGTCCGGAGAGCGAGACTTCGGCAGTCGGGATCAGGTAGAGCGTCCGGTTCTCGTCGGGCTCGACGGTCTTGAACAGCTGCTCCTCGAATTTCGGGAGCTGCCCGGTCTTCAGCATCGTGGCACCGTTCACGAGGTGCGGCACCCAGACCTCGGTGTAGCCGTGCTCACGGGTGTGGAGATCGAGCATGAACTGGGCGAGCGCGCGCTCGAGCCGCGCCGCGGCGCCCCACAGCACGTTGAACCGTGCCTTCGCGATCTTCACGGCGCGCTCCGGGTCGAGCAGGCCGAGCGCTTCGCCGACCTCGTCGTGGGGCTTCGGCGCGAACCCGAAGGCGCGCGGGGGGCCCCAGCGGCGCACCTCGACGTTGTCGTCCTCGCCTCGGCCTTGCGGCGCCGACTCGTGCGGCAGGTTGGGGAGTTGCGCCACCAGGGCGTCGAGCTGCTCGTCGACCTGCTTCAGCTCGGCGTCGAGCGTCTTGATGCGGTCGCCGACGTCGCGCATCCGCGCCATCTCGGAGGAGGCGTCCTCGCCACGCCTCTTGGCCTGGCCGATCGCCTCGGAGGCGCGGTTGCGGTCCGCCTTGAGGTCTTCGGCCTTCCGGATGACGTCGCGGCGGGAGGCGTCCAGGGCGACGACCTGCTTCACGAGCTCCGCGCCGCCCTTGACCGCGAGCGCGCGCTCGACCATCTCGGGCTGCTCGCGGATCAGCCGAAGATCCAGCACGGCGCTACGGCGCGGCGACGGGCGCGGAGCTCTCCGCCTCGACGCGGGCGATGGATCCGACCTGGTCGTCGGAGTCGAGGTCGATGATGCGCACGCCCATCGTGTTCCGGCCCTGAGAGGACACCGTGTCGGCGGGGAAGCGGATGAGCCTCCCCTTGGTGGTGACGACCAGCACGTCGTCGCCTTCGCGCACCTGGACCATGCCGACCACCGCGCCGTTGCGGCCGCCGGTCTTGATGTCGATGATCCCCTTGCCGGCCCGGCCCTGCAGGCGGTATTCGTCGAGCGGCGTGCGCTTGCCGTAGCCGCGCTCGGTCACGGTGAGGATCAGCGCGCCCTCCTGGACGACGTCGGCGGCAATGACCTCGTCGCCCTCGTCGACCTCGATCCCGCGCACGCCGGCGGCGGCGCGGCCCATCGGGCGTACTTCCTCTTCTGAGAACCGGATGATCATGCCGAGCTTGGTCGCGATCATCACCTCGCGCCGGCCGTCGGTGCGCCGGGCCGTGATCACCGTGTCGCCCTCGTCCAGCCCGATCGCCTGGATGCCGCCGGCGCGCGGGTGCGAGTAGGCGTCGAGCTCGGTCTTCTTCACCTTGCCCTGCTTGGTCGCGAACAGGACGTAGCCGCCGGCGGCGAAGTCGCGCACCGGCACGCACGTGGCGACGGACTCGCCCTCGTCGAGCGACAATAGATTGACCATCGCCTTGCCCTTGGCCTGGCGCCCGCCCTCGGGGATCTCGTGCACCTTCAGCCAGTGGATCTTGCCGAGGTTGGTGAAGAACAGCAGGTACGAGTGCGTCGAGGCGACGAAGAGGTCCTCGACGATGTCCTCTTCCTTCGTCTCCATGCCGGTCACGCCCTTGCCCCCGCGCCGCTGGCTCCGGTACGCCTCGACGTGGGTCCGCTTGATGTAGCCGGACCGCGTGATGGTGACGACCATCTCCTCGTCAGCTAGCAGGTCCTCGATCGTGAGCTCGGTGGTCTCGGTGAGAATCTCGGTGCGCCGCGCGTCGCCGTACTCTTCCTTCACGGCCAGCAGCTCCGCGCGGATGATCGCCATCAGCTTCGTCTCCGAGGCCAGGATGCCCTTCAGCTCTTCGATGAGGGCGAGCGTCTGCTCGTGCTCCTCAACGACCTTGTGGCGCTCGAGCTGGGTGAGGCGCTGCAGCCGCATGTCGAGGATCGCCCGGGCTTGGACCTCCGAGAGGTCGAGGCGCGACATCAACGCGACCTTCGCGGCGTCGGGGCTCTCGGCCGCCCGGATCAGGCGGATGACCAGGTCGAGCTGCTCGACCGCCTTGCGCAGGCCGGCCAGGATGTGGGCGCGCTCCTCGGCCCGCGCCAGGTCGTAGCGCGTGCGACGCGTGACGATTTCGCGCCGGAAGCCGACGAAGGCCGCCAGCATCTCCTTGAGGTCGACGATCTGCGGCCGCCGGTCGACCAGCGCCAGCATGATGACCCCGAACGTCGTCTGCATCTGGGTGTGCTTGTAGAGCTGGTTCATCACGATCTGCGGAATCCCGCCGCGCCCGAGCTCGAGCACGACCCGGATGCCCTCGCGGTTGGACTCGTCGCGGATCTCCGAGATCCCCTCGATCTTCTTGTCCGCCGACAGCTCCGAGATCTTCTCGATCAGGCTCGCCTTGTTCACCTGGTACGGCAGCTCCGTGATGATGATCGCCTCGCGCGCGCCGCGCATCTTCTCGGCGTGCGCCTTCGCGCGCAAGGTGATCGTCCCGCGGCCAGTCGTGTACGCCTCGCGAATGCCGCCGGTGCCGTAGATGTAGCCCGCCGTGGGGAAGTCGGGGCCCTTGACGACCTTCACGAGCTGCTCGACGGTGGTCGCCGGGTCATCGACCAGCATCACGAGGCCGTCGATGACCTCCGACAGGTTGTGGGGCGGGATGTTGGTGGCCATGCCGACCGCGATCCCGGCCGACCCGTTGACGAGCAGGTTCGGGATCCGCGTCGGCAGGACCATCGGCTCCTGCTCGGATTCGTCGAAGTTCGGGACGAAGTGGACGGTGTCCCGGTCGATGTCGGCCAGCATCTCGTGGGCGATCTTGGCCAGCCGCGCCTCCGTGTAGCGCATCGCCGCCGGCGGATCGCCGTCGACGGACCCATAGTTCCCCTGCCCGTCGACCAGCGGATAGCGCAGCGAGAACTCCTGCACCATGCGCACCAGCGCCTCGTAGATCGGCGCGTCGCCGTGCGGATGGTACTTGCCCATGCAGTCGCCGATCACCCGGGCGGCCTTCTTGTAGGCGCGGTTCCAGTTGAGGCCGAGCCCCTGCATCGTGAACAGAACGCGGCGGTGGACCGGCTTGAGGCCGTCGCGGATGTCCGGCAGCGCGCGGCCGACGATGACGGACATCGCGTAATCCAGGTAGGACTTCCGCATTTCCTCTTCGATGGGGACCGGAACCTGGCGTTCGTTCGGCATATATCAGCTCACGCTTTCAGCTCTTGCTCATGATCGCGCGACCGGAGCCCCGAGCGCCTTTCTCAGGCCACCCTCGGTGGTTCCGGCCTCACGCTCCGTTTAGATATCTAGATTCGCGACGTCCAGCGCGTACTTCTCGATGAACTCGCGGCGCGGCTCGACGGCGTCACCCATGAGCACCGTGAACATCGCGTCGGCGCCGACGGCGTCCTCCATCGTGACCTTGAGGAGCGTCCGCGTCTCGGCGTTCATCGTCGTGTCCGCAAGCTCATCGGCGTTCATCTCGCCGAGACCCTTGTACCGCTGAAACGTGGCGCCCGTCTTCGCGTGCTCGAGCGCGACCCGGAGCAGCGCGCCGAGCGACGCCACCGGCGTCTCCCGGTCGCCCTCGACGATCGCGGTCGGGCCCTTGGCGGCCGGCGCCACCTGCTCCCACAGCTCGCCCAGGCTCGTGTAGTCCGGCGACTTGAAGAGGTCGGTGCTGAACGAGACCGGGGGCGTGCCGGCGATCGTCACCGCGTTGCCCTCGCTCCCCTCGCCGGCCTGGACGCTGACGTCGTAGCCGTCGACCGCGGCCGCCGCCTGCACGATCGCTTCGCCGATCTCGCCGTGGCCGACGCCGCGCTTGGTGGCTCGGAACTTGGTCCGCAGGAGCTCCTTCAGCACCGGCTCCGGCACGCCACGCTTGGTGAGCTTCGCCAGCAGCGTCTGAACCTCCGCGGTCGCCCGCAGCAGCTCGCGGAACGGCTCGCCCGTGATCGGCGCCTTCGTCCCCGGCACCTTCACGCCCGCGCTCTCGACCCAGGTGGTGAGGAAGAAGTCCTCGAACTCCCGATCGGACATCAGATACTTCTCGACCTTTCCCTTCTTCACCTTGAACAGCGGCGGCTGGGCGATGAACAGGTGCCCGGCCTCGATGACCGGGGTCATGTGCCGGAAGAAGAACGTGAGGAGCAGTGTCCGGATGTGAGCGCCGTCCACGTCCGCGTCGGTCATCAGGATGATCTTGTGGTACCGGAGCTTCGCAAGGTCGAACTCGTCCGTGCCGATCCCGGTGCCCATGGCCGAGATGAGCAGCCGGATTTCATTGTGGGACAGCACCTTGTCGTACCGCGCCTTCTCGGAGTTGATGATCTTGCCGCGCAGTGGCAAGACCGCCTGGGTGCGCCGGTCGCGCCCCTCCTTCGCGGAGCCGCCGGCCGACGCGCCCTCGACCAGGAACAGCTCGCGATACTGCGGGTCGCGCTCCGAGCACTCGGCGAGCTTGGCGGCCAGCCCCTCGTCGTCCACGCCCTTCTTGCGCGTGAGCTCGCGCGCCTTGCGGGCGGCCTCGCGCGCCTGGGCGGCCCGCACGCACTTGTCGGCGATCTTGCGCGCCGTGGTCGGGTCTTCCTCGAACGACTCGGCGAGCTTGTCGTTGACGACCTGCTGGACGAGCCCCTTGATGTCGCTGTTGCCGAGCTTGGCCTTGGTCTGCCCCTCGAACTGGGGCTCCGGCAGCCGGACCGAGACGACCGCCGTGAGCCCTTCACGGACGTCGTCGCCGTTGATGGCGCCCTTGAAGTTCTTGAGGAAGCCGTTGGCCTGGGCGTAGCTCGAGATCGTGCTCGTCAGCGCCGCTCGGAAGCCGGTCAGGTGCGTGCCGCCCTCGCGCGTGTTGATGTTGTTGGCGAACGAGAACACGCTCTCCTGATAGCCGTCGTTGTACTGCAGCGCCACCTCGACCTCGATGTCGCCCTTGCGGCCCTCGAAGAACAGCACCTTGGGGTGCAACGGGGTCTTGTTCTGGTTCAGGTGCTTGATGAACTCGATGATGCCGCCCTTGTAGAGGAACGTGTGGCTGCGCGTGTCGCGCTCGTCCTCGATGACGATTTTCAGCCCACGGTTCAGGAACGCCAGCTCGCGCAGGCGATTGCTGAGCGTGTCGAAGGAGAAGGTCGTTTCCTCGAAGATCTTCGCGTCCGGCTTGAACCGGATGATCGTCCCCGTCTTCTTGGTGGTCCCCGTTGCCGACAGGGGCCCGGTCGGCACACCGCGCTCGTAGTGCTGCGTCCACTCCTTGCCGTCGCGGCGGATCTCGACGTCGAGCTGCTCGCTGAGCGCGTTCACGACGGAGATGCCGACGCCGTGCAGGCCGCCGGAGACCTTGTAGGCGGAGTGCTCGAACTTGCCGCCCGCGTGGAGCACGGTCAGAACGACCTCGGCCGCCGACTTGCCGCTCTCCAGGTGGATGTCGACCGGGATGCCGCGACCGTTGTCGCCGACGGAGCAGGAGCCGTCGGAGTGGAGGATGACCTTGATGTGATCGCAGTAGCCGGCCAGCGCCTCGTCGACGGAGTTGTCGACTGCCTCGTACACCAGGTGGTGCAAGCCGTAGGCGGCGGTGTCGCCGATGTACATCGCCGGCCGCTTGCGGACCGCCTCCAGGCCCTCGAGGACCTTGATGTCACTGGCGGTGTAGTTCTCGGCGCTCATGCGGGAGCCACGCTCCCTCCGTTGACGTGATAGACCGCGGCGCCATTCGCCGTCGTGACGTCGGGCGTGGTCAGGAACACCTGCTCGGCGGCCTGGATCTCGCGCATCACGTGCGTGCGCACCGCCGGGTCGAGCTCCGACAGCGCGTCGTCCAACAACAAGATTGGCGCGGTGCCGGCCGCCTCGGTCACCGGCAGCACCTCGGCGAGCCGCAGGGCCAGCGCGATGAGCCGCTGCTGGCCGCGAGAGCCGAAGGCACGGGCGTCGATGCCGTCGAGATCGATCGCCAGGTCGTCGCGGTGCGGGCCCACCAGGGTCTGGCCCCGGCGCGCCTCCTCCCGGTGCCGCTGCTCGAGCGCCGCCACCAACGCCTCGGGCTCCGAGGCTTCACCGAGCGCGGTCACATATCGAACCTCGATCTTGGCCCCCGGGCTGGCAAGGGCCGCGTACACGCGAGCGATCTCGGTCTGGAGCGCAGCCACGGCCTTCCGGCGGCGGCCCAGAAGCTCCATGCCCACCGCGGCGAACTGCTCGGTCCACGGCGCGAGTCGTCCGGCGTCGTGCGGGTACTGCTGCAGGAGCCGGTTGCGGCGCGCCAGGATCCGGCGAAATCGCAGCAGCGTCGGCACGTGATTGGGCTGGAGACGCGCCGCAAAGCCGTCGACGAAATTTCGGCGCGCCGCCGGTCCGCCGTTCACGATCTCCAGATCTTGCCACCCGAACGCGATCACGCGCGCCCAGTCCGGCGAGGAATCGCCCGATGCCTGCCAGGTTCCGTCTTCGAGCCTGATCAGCCCCCGGCGGACGGTGCGGTGGGTCTCCGCCCGACAAAGCTCCCCGCTGAGCGTCGTGGACTCGGTCCCCCAGCGGGGAATTTCAGCGCTTCGAGGGGTCCGAAACGACCGGCCGGTGACCAGGAATCCGAGCGCCTCGAGCAGGTTCGTTTTGCCCTGAGCGTTGGGCCCGGAGAGCACGTTCAGGCGCGGCGAAGGCTGCCAGTTGAGGGTGCGATAATTGCGGAATTCCAGTAATTGCACCCATTCCAATCGCACCAGGTAAACTCCTGTTTTACAAGGGAAATACCTTCCCTAAATACGCATTGGCATTATAACACAGCAGTACCCTTCGTCCTCGGCGCTTTTAATGACGCCGGGGCTCTGCGCGTCCTTGATCTCGAACACGAGCCGGTCCTTTTCCAGGGCCGCCATGGCCTCCAGGAGATAACGCGAGTTGAAGCCGATCACGTGCTCCTCACCGGAGTACTCGACCTCGACGATTTCCTCCGCTTCTCCCAGCTCCTGGCTCGAGGCGCTGACCTTCAGCGATGCCGGGCTGAGCGCCAGCTTCACCGGCTTGTTGCGCTCCTCAGCCATGACCGACACGCGCCTCAACGCCGACGAGAGCGTGTTGCGGGCCGCCACCAGCTTCCCGGGATGCGCCTTCGGGATCACCGCTTCGTAGTTCGGGAACTGTCCGTCGATCAGTCGGGCCGTCATCACGAAATTCGGCATCTGCATGACGAACTGATTTTCCGTGATCGCGACCTGCACCTCTTCGCCCGAGCCCAGCACGCGCATGATCTCGCTCACGGCCTTGCGCGGCACGATGCCGGTCGCACCGCCGACGCCCTTGCCGAGGCTTCGCGTCGACATCGCCAGACGATGGCCGTCCGTCGCCACCATCCGGATGTCCTTCCCCTGGAACACGAAGAGGACTCCGTTGAGCGCGTATCGCGTCTCGTCGTGCGACACCGCGAAGCTCGTCTGAGTGAGCAGGTCACGCATGATCTTCGAATCGAGACTGACCCACGACTCGGGAGACGCCGGCACGACGGGCGGAAAATCGTCCGCGGCCAGCCCGACCAGCCGGTAGGTGGCGCCGCCGCACCGCAGGCTCACCATCACGTTTTCGGTGACCTTGAGCGCCACCGCCGCCGCCGGGAGCTCCTTCACGATTTCGGCGAGCTTGCGCGCCGATACCGTGATCTTCCCCTTCCCCGCGACCTTCGCCGGCACCGACACGCGGGCCCCGACCTCGAGGTCCGTCGCCGTCATGCGGACGCTCTCGCCCTCCGCCTCCAGCAGCACGTTGGCGAGAATCGGAAGCGTCTGACGCGGCTCGACGATATTCTGGACCATCTGGAGGCCTTTGAGAAACGCGTCGCGCTCGAGCACTACTTCCATGAGTATCTCCAATGTTGTGGGAAGGAAGAAGGATACAACTTCGTAGGAGAAGGCGTAGTCCGGCGGTGTGGATAGCGAGGATCGCGCGGAAGTCGCGGTGGCATCGCGCGATTCCACGCTTGTGGATCGGGGATAAGGGGGTGGAGACGGCCGCGCGCGCCGTGGATCACAGGTTGATGCTCTGGATAAGGCCGTCGACCGTCTTGCGCAGTTTGGGGTCTTCCTGCAAGAGCGTCTGGATCTTGTCGACAGCGTGCAGGACCGTCGTGTGGTCCTTCCCGCCAAAGGCCCGGCCGATCTCCGAGAGCGACGAATGGGTGAGCTGGCGCGCGAGGTACATCGCGACCTGGCGCGGGAACGCGATCGCCCTCGTGCGCATCTTGGCCTTGAGGTCGGAGAGCTTGACGCCGAAGAAGTCGCAGACCCGCCGCTGGATCTGGTCGATCGTGATGATCTTTTCTTCCTCGCCCCAGAGCTCCCCGAGGACCTCCTGGGCGAGCTCGACCGTCATCTCACGGCCGGTGAGCGCGCAGAACGCGATCATCCGGGTGAGCGACCCCTCCAGCTCGCGAATGTTGGACTTGATGCGGCTCGCGATGAGATAGGCGACGTCGTCGCCCAGGCGCACGCGCTCGAGCGCGGCCTTCTTCTTGATGATGGCCACGCGCGTTTCGAAGTCGGGCGCCTGGATGTCGGCGATCAGCCCCCACTCGAACCGCGAGCGCAGCCGCTCTTCGATCTCGGGAATGTCCTTGGGCGAGGAGTCGCTGGAGACGATGATCTGCTTCCGCGACTCGTAAAGGTCGTTGAACGTGTGAAAGAACTCTTCCTGGGTCCGCTCCTTGCCCGAGATGAACTGGATGTCGTCGATGAGCAGGAGGTCGATGGTCCGATAGCGGGCGCGAAACTCGGCGGTGCGGTCGTAGCGGATCGCGTTGATCAGCTCGTTCGTGAACCGCTCGGAGGACAGATAGACGACGGACATGCCCGGGAACAGGCGCACGCTCTGGTGCCCGACGGCGTGGAGCAGATGCGTCTTGCCGAGGCCGACACCACCGTACAGGAAGAGCGGGTTGTACGCGCGCGACGGCAGTTCGGCGACGGCCTGACACGCAGCCTGCGCGAACTGGTTCGACGACCCGATGACGAATGCGTCGAAGGTGTAGCGCGGGTTCAGCCCCTCGACCGCGCTCGGCGGCGGCGCGTGATCGGCGCGTGAAGGCGTGACGGGCTCGGCGCTCGGGCTCTCGTCGACGACGAGCGTGATCCGTGGATGGCCGCCCATGCACGCGCGCGCGGCCTGGTGGATGGCCTCGAGGTGATTCTGGGCCAGCCAGTCGCGCGAGAACTTGTTCGGCGCGCCGATTCGCAGATGATCGCCCTCGACGGCGACGAGCCGGCATGGGCGCAGCCAATTGTCGAGGACCGGCGCGGGGAGCGTGTGAGTCAACGAATCGATGAGACGAGACCAAAGGCTGTCCAACACTGGCGATGACCTCACTTACGCACAGAGTTATCCACAGCTGTGGATAGCTAGGAGCGCTGTGCTCGAGGACTATCCGCGCCGCCGCGCGCGTACACCGAGAAAAAACTCCCCACGACGTTCAGTTGCCTGAGTGGATGGCGGACTGTAGCACGGTGCAGAATCGCGTCGCAAGCGTCTTCGTAGCGACACGGCGAGTTGACTCGACTGCGCGTGATGCCTACACTGTGTCGGTTCGACGACCGAAGGGAGAGCGCGCTTCATGAAGCGGACGTTTCAGCCGAATGTGCGCCGGCGGAAGAAGACCCACGGGTTCCGAGAGCGGATGAAGACCAAGGGCGGTCGTAAAGTTCTCAAGCGGCGGCGCGCGAAGGGGCGGAAACGGCTGACCGTCTGACGGACCGCTTTCCACGTCGCGAACGGTTGACCACCAGCGCCGACATCCAGGCTCTCTTCCAGCGGGGCAAACGAATTGACCGGCCGTCCATGATCGTGCTCTGGAGCGCGACGGCCGCGCCGCGGCGAGCCGGCTTTGCCGTGAGTCGCCAGATCCGGGGCGCTGTACGGCGGAACCGGGCCCGGCGGCGTTTACGCGAGGCGTACCGCGCGGCGCGCACCGTGGCGCCGGCCCACGCGGCCGTCGTGATCATCGGGCGTCCGGCATCGTTGCACACGCCGTTCGCGACGCTCACCGGTGAGCTTCGTGAGGCGCTCGCCGAGATTCCAGGCTCGCGCCTGTGACCCACGTCACCCGCGTTGCGGTGGGGGCGGTCACGGTCTACCAGCAGCTCATCTCGCCTCTGCTCCCGATCGCGTGCCGGTTCACCCCGACGTGCTCCGAGTACGCTCGGCTCTCCCTGCGGGAGCACGGCGCCGCGCGCGGGACGTGGCTGGCCATGCGCCGCCTTCTTCGCTGCCATCCCTTTCATGCCGGGGGCTATGACCCGCCACCGCCTGTGCGCCGGCGGGCGTGACGATGGAAACACGGGCGATCATCGCGGCGGTCTTGATGGCGGCGGTGTTCATCGTCTATCAGGTGTTCTTCCTGCCGACGGGTCCCGAGCCGACGAGCCAGCAGAAGCCCGCGCCACCTGTTGCGTCTGCGCCGCAGCCACCGACACCGCGGGCGGTGGCCCCTTCGTCCGGTGCGCCGCCGGCGGCTCCCACTCCGCGGGCACCCAAGGCCCCTCGGCCGCTGCAGCGACTGGCCACAGTGGACGCGCCGCTTTACCGCGCTGTCGTGAGCAGCGAGGGCGGGAAACTCCAGGAGCTGACGCTCAAGTATCGAGGCGAAAAGCCCATGGTCATCGTCGGCGACCTGGGGCCCGCCGGCCTCCTGGCCGCACCCGCCGACGGGGCGGCCGCCGAGGTCGTGGCCATGAACCTGTCCAGCGAGACTCTCACCGTGACAGGCGATCGTCTGGCCGATCTCGTGCTGACCGGTGAGGCCGAGGGCCTCAGGATCCGCCAGACGCTAAGGTTCCATCCCGAGACGTTCGCGATGGACGTGCGCTTGCGAGTCGAGAATCCCGGCACCGCCCCGCGGGGAATTGCCCTCACCCTCCCTTGGGTCACTCGGCAAGCGTGGCGTGCGACCGCGGAGAAGTTCCAGGGCCAGCACCCGACGGAAATCGTCTGGTCCACAAACGGCCACATCGATCGCATCGACGATCTGAGCGTGGTCGGCGACCGTTCGGTCGATGGCGAGTGGGCCGGTCTAGACAGCGTCTGGTATCTGGCCGCGTTGGTCCCGCGGAGCCCCGGGTTCAAGATCGTGATCGCGAGCGACGGCAAGGTTCCCGCGGCGAAGGACGGCAACACGGCGCCGGTGGGCCGCGCGAGCATCGCCGTGCGAGCCACGCCCACCATCGGCCCGGGGCAAGCGTGGGAAGGCGAGGTCGTCGTCTACGCGGGTCCGAAGGAGTACGACCGGCTGAAGACGCTCGGGCTCGAGGACGCGATCAACTTCGGGGGGTTCCCCCTACCCCAGCGTTACGGCGGCCTCCCGATGCGCTGGCTCGGCGTGCCGATCTTGTTGCTGATGAACTGGACGTACAAACACGTCGGCAACTACGGCATCGCGATCATCCTCCTGACGGTCGTCTCGAAGGTCCTGTTCTATCCCCTGACCGTCAAGAGCATGCGGTCGATGAAGGCCATGCAGATGCTCCAGCCGCAGGTGAACGCGCTGCGCAGCAAGTTTCAGAAGGACCCGCAGGCGCTGCAGCGCGAGACGCTCGCGCTCTACAAGAAACACAGAGTGAACCCGATGGGCGGCTGCCTGCCGATGGTCGCCCAGATCCCCATCTTCTACGCGCTCTACCTCGCGCTGTCGGTGTCGGTCGAGCTCCAGAACGCGACGTTTCTGTGCTTCGTCCGGCTCTTCGGCGTCGACCTCTGGATCTGCGATCTCGCCGCGCACGATCCGACCTACGTGCTGCCGGTGCTCATGGGCGTGACGATGTTCATCCAGCAGAAGATGACGCCCACGGCCGGTGATCCGCGCCAGGCGAAGATGATGCTCCTCATGCCGTTCATCTTCACTTTCATGTTCCTCAATCTGCCCTCGGGCCTCGTGCTCTACTGGACGGTGTCCAATGTGCTCCAGATTCTGCAGCAGAAGTTGATGAATCGACCCGCGCGGACGCGCGCGGCGCGTGAGGCGAAGGACGCCGGCCGGGCGTGACCGCCCGCGCGTCGACGACACGATCGTCGCCGTGGCGACGCCGATCGGCGAGAGCGCGATCGGCGTCATCCGGGTGAGCGGCCCGGACGCGATCGCAACCGTCGCTCCCCTGCTTCGTACGTCCACACCGCTCGCCGACTTCGCGTCCCACGCGCTGCGGCGGGTCCGCGTGATCGATCCGAAGAGCGGCGAGCTTCTCGACGACGCGCTCTGCGCGGTGATGCGCGCCCCGCGCTCGTCGACCGGCGAGGACGTCGTGGAGCTCTCCTGTCACGGCTCGCCCGCGGTGCTCCGCCTGATCACGCTGTGGATCGTCGCAAGCGGCGCTCGGCTGGCGACGCCCGGCGAATTCACACGGCGCGCGTTCCTCAATGGCCGGCTCGATCTCGCCCAGGCCGAAGCAGTCGCGCTGCTGATTAGCGCGCGCACGGACCGAGCGGTTGCGCTCGCCGCGCGGGCGCTGGCCGGCGGGCTGTCCGACCAGGTTCGCGGCGTGTGGGCGGCGCTGGTCGATCTCATCGCCGGCCTCGAGGTCGTGCTCGATTTCCCCGAGGAGCAGGTTGGGCAGGATTGCGTGACGGCGCGCGCGACGGTGGCGCGACTGCGCGACGACGTCCAGCGCTGGCTCACGAGCGCGCGTCACGGCCGCGTCGTCCACGACGGCCTCACACTCGCCCTGGTGGGGCCGCCAAACGCCGGCAAGTCGAGTCTCTTGAACGTGATGCTCGGTCACGATCGGGCGATCGTCTCGCCCCTTGCCGGCACGACGCGAGACGTCGTCGAGGGCACGCTCGTGCTCAACGGCGTACCGGTGCGGCTGCTCGACACCGCCGGCATCGACGTGGCGCGCGACGCCGTCGAAGCCGAAGGCATCCGCCGAAGCCGCCGCGCGATGGAGGAGAGCGATCTGCTGCTGGTCGTTCTCGATGGAAGCATTCCTCCGGCGTCGCGCCTGCTGGAGGAGACCGCAAGCCGCGCGCGCGTGCTGGTTCGCGCGAAGAGCGATCTGCCTGTTCACCGCGAGGCCGCCGCTCTTTCCGACGCGGTGCCGGCGTCGACTGTAACGGCCGGCGGCCTCGAAGCGCTTCGGGAGCGACTCCAGCATGAGGTTGAGCGCCGCGCGGCAGCGGCGGGCGATGAGGGCGGGGTGATCGCTTCGCTCCGGCAGATCGCGCTGCTCGAAGCGTTGCACACGGCGCTGGTGGCGAGCGATGCTGCGCTCGTCAATGCGCCGCTGGAAGCTGCGCTCGTCGATCTGAGAGAAGCGCTCGCGCACGCCGGCGCCATCCTGGGCGTCGACGTCGGCGACGCCATCCTCGACCGCATCTTCTCGACCTTCTGCCTCGGCAAGTGACACAGGCTCTGGAGGCCCTTGCTCGAGGGGCCGAAGCCATCCTGGGTCGCCCGATAACCCCGGTCGAGCACGATCAATTCGGTAAGTACCTGGCGGCATTAGTGAAGTGGCAGAAATCGCATAGGCTGGTAGGGTCAGCCGAGCCGATGTGGATCGTGGAACATCTGTTTCTCGATAGCCTGCTCTTCCTCAAGGTTCTTCCCTCGACCACCGCCACGGTTCTCGACCTGGGGTCCGGCGCCGGCTTGCCTGGACTCCCGATCAAGATTGTCAGCGGCGACCTTGACGTCACGCTCGTCGAGTCGCGCCGCCGTCGCGCCTCGTTCCTCTCGAGCGCGGTTCGCGAGCTCGCGCTGAGTCGCACGCGCGTGCTCTCTGAGCGACTGGAGGATCGTGCAAGTGATCTCGAGGGACGATTCGATGCGGTCGTCATGCGCTGCGCGGGCGACGTTAACGAGCTGATGCCTCTGGCCTCCAGGCTGGCTGCTCGAGGGGGAGTCGTCGTCGCCTCCGGACCGCCCGAAGGCCGAACGTTGTCTCTGGGTGACTGGGTAGTCATCCCGAGCTGGGCACCCGGGAAGACTCGTCGGTTTGCCGTCCATCATATTTTTTGAGGGAATACCGGAAACCTCGGGCAAGATGTGGCTCGTGGAACGAGGGCACTATCACACATCATATGTATGCTATTGAGTGTGAATCGTGGAACCTAGCGGCACTCATAGTGATCCGGAGCCGGTGGACGGGGAGCGGCGTCCCAAGATCCTCGCGGTTGTGAATCAAAAGGGCGGAGTGGGGAAGACCACGACCGCCGTGAACCTCGCGGCGGGTTTAGCCCTTGCGGAGCGACCAACGCTACTTGTCGACCTCGACCCCCAGGGAAACGCGACGACCGGCCTCGGTATCCAGAAGGCCGGGCTCCATCCGACGATCTATCATGTGCTCCTCGGCGCCGTGGCCGCCGACAAGGCAATCCGCGCCACGGTGGTCGACGGGCTGAAGGTTCTTCCGTCCGACATCGACCTCGTTGGAGCCGAGATCGAGTTGGTGGGTGTGATGGCGCGCGAGCATCAACTGCGCGCCTCGCTCGAGTCCGTCGTCAAAGCCTACGACTACGTCCTCATCGATTGTCCGCCGTCCCTCGGACTGCTTACGATCAACGCTCTCGCCGCCGCCAATCGCGTCCTGGTTCCTCTGCAGTGCGAGTTCTACGCGCTCGAGGGCCTCACGCATTTGCTCAAGACGGTAAAGCTCGTGCGCGAGCGACTGAACCCGGGTCTTCGGGTCGAGGGCATCGTGCTGACGATGTTCGATGGCCGCACGAGCGTTGCGCTGCAGATCCGTGATGAGGTCAACCAGTACTTCCCAGGGCAGGTTTTCGAAACGGTCATTCCACGCAACGTTCGACTCACTGAAGCACCGAGCTACGGCAAACCGGTCATGCTTCACGATCTCAAGTCCAGCGGTGCCATCGCTTATCTCGAACTGACTCGGGAGGTGTTGAATCATGAATAAACGCGGACTCGGTCGTGGGCTCGGAGCCCTTCTCTCCTCGACGCCGCCTGACCCAGAAGGGGAGTCGCTGGCCGATATCGCTATCGACCAGATCGAGGTCAACCCGAATCAGCCCAGGAAGGTCTTTGATTTCACAGCCTTAGATGAGTTAGCGGCCTCGATCAGAGCCTCGGGCGTCATCCAGCCGATCATCGTCCGGCAGTACGGCGACGGCTATCAATTGATCGCGGGCGAGCGTCGGTGGCGCGCCGCTCGGCAGGCCGGCCTCGAGCGAATCCCTGCGATCGTCCGCGACGCGACGGATGCGCAAAGCATCGAGATCGCGCTCGTCGAGAACCTGCTGCGCGAAGATCTGAATCCGATCGAGACGGCCCAGGCCTATCAAAAGCTGCTGGCCGAGTTCGGCTGGACGCAAGAAGAACTGGCGCAGCGGATCGGAAAGGATCGCACCTCGATCGCGAACAGCCTCCGCATGCTGAAGCTGCCCGAGGAGATCCAGACCGATTTGCGCAGCGGCCGGTTGACGATGGGTCACGCACGCGCCTTGCTCGCGGTGACGAGCACCGCCGAGCAGTTCCGCCTGCGCGACCAGATCCTCGCGCACGACTGGTCGGTGCGCGCGACGGAGGACTCCATTCGCGCGACCGAGACGCTCGCGGTCGCCCAGGGCCTGACGCTGCGACGAGGCCGCCGGCGATCCGTGGAGCTCGAGTCGCTCGAGGAGGCGCTGCAGCGCGGCTTGATGACGCGGGTGCGGATCGTCGGCAACGAGCGACGCGGTAAGATCGTGGTGACGTACGCGACGCCGGACGAGCTCGAGCGGCTCTCGGAAATTCTGGGCGCACGACACTGAAGCGGAGCCCGCCTCGCTCGACGGCGAACGCGGGAGCGGTACGAAATCGGCGAGAGGCAGGATGGATAACGGGACGGCAGAGCGCATCGTCGTCGGCATGAGCGGCGGGGTCGACTCGTCTGTCGCTGCGGCACTGCTGGTCGAGCAGGGCGACGACGTCGTCGGGATCACCATGCGCGTCTGGCGGTGGCAGGACGCGACGGATGCGACGAAGCGCTTCGGCAGCTGCTGCGGGACCGAGGCCACCGAGGACGCGCGCGCGGTGGCTCGGGCGCTTGGCATTCCTCACTACCTCCTGAACATGGAGGAAGAGTTCGACCGAACAGTGATAACACCGTTCACCGCCGAGTACGCCGCGGGACGGACGCCGGTGCCGTGCGTGTCGTGCAACAGCTCGCTCAAGTTCGGTTCGCTGCTAGGCCGCGCGCGGGCCTGGGAGGCGACGGCCGTCGCGACCGGCCACTACGCGCGCGTCGGCCGCGATCCCGCGACGGGGCGTCATCTGCTCCTCCGGCCGAAGGACCGGCGCAAGGACCAGACTGATTTTCTATGGCCGCTCACCCAGGGGCAGCTTGCCGCGGCACGGTTCCCCGTCGGCGAGCTGACGAAGGATGAGGTGAGGGCTCGCGCGCGTGGACTCGGCCTGGTCACGGCCGACAAGCCCGAGAGCCAGGAGATCTGCTTCGTCCCCGACGACGACTACCGTGGCTTCCTGCGTCGGCGGTCTCCCGAGATGTTCCGGCCTGGTCCGATCGTGGACCGCGACGGGCGTGTGCTCGGGACGCACGACGGGATCGCCGCCTACACGGTCGGTCAGCGACGCGGCCTCGGCCTCGCCACCGGGCGGCCGCTCTACGTGATCGAGCTCGATCCCGATCGCAACGAGGTCAGCGTGGGCGAGGCGGTCGACCTCGAGCACGACCGGCTCGTCGCCCGCGCCGTGAATTTCATCGCCTGCGAGCCGCCGCAAGCGCCCTTGCGCGTGGAGGCGAAGATTCGCCACAATCACCAGCCCGCGCCGGCCACCATTCACGTGCTGGAAGGGGGGGCGGTCGAGGTCGTCTTCGACGCCCCCCAACGGGCGGTCAGCCCGGGCCAGTCAGTGGTCTTCTACAGCGGAGACGTCGTTGTCGGGGGCGGGGTTATCGCGCGAACCGACGCCCGCTGAGCGCCCGGGCGATTGACACTGGGCGTGATTGCGTGATAGTTTTCACAAACCTTCGTCGGGCATCTCGGGATCGAGGAGACCTCCGAAATGATTGCCACCCTCGCGCGCGTCGTCGTCCTGGTGGTGCTGTTCGTGCCGACACTCGTGTGGGCGGCTCCCGAAGCCGGGCACGAGGGCGGCTTCATCAGCCTCGACAAGTCGCTCATCGTGCAGGGCATCAACTTCGTAATCCTTCTTTTGATCCTCCAGCGGCTGCTCTACCGGCCGTTCCTCACCAAGATGGAAGAGCGCACGCAGGCGATCCAGAAGTCGCTCGACGAGGCGCAGGCCGCGCGCGCGGAGGCGGCGCGACAGCAGGAGGAGAACGCGACGCGCTTGCGCGCCGCGCACGCCGAGGCCGCGACGATCCGCGCGCAGGCGCTCAAGGAGGCCAGTGAGGAGCAGCGGCGCTTGGTCGAGGCGGCCCGTGCCGAATCGCAGAGGCTGGTGGAGACCGCCAAGGCGCAGCTGGACGCCGACGTGCGCCGCGCCCGCGAGGAGCTCCGGCGCGAAGTGGCCGAGATCGCCACCGCGGTCGCCGAGAAGCTCGTGCGCCGGAGCCTGCGCGATGAAGACCATCGTCGCATCGTGGCCGAGGCCATCTCCAAGGTCGGCAACTAGGTGAAGGCGTCGGCGGGCGTCGGCCGCTCGTACGCGAAGGCGCTCTTCGAGCTCGCGCGGGAGCGCAAGCAGGTGGACGCCATCGGGCGCGAGCTCGGGAGCATCGTCGAGCTGTTCGCGCGCGAGGCGGAGCTCCACGCCTTCTTCGCGCGCCCCTGGGTCGCGTCGTCGGTGAAGCGCACCGCCGCCGCCGAGATCGCGACCCGCCTCGGAGTCTCGACGCTCGCCCGCGACTTCCTCGCGCTGATCGCGGCGCAGGGCCGCGTCGACCATCTGGGCGCAATCGCCGCCGCGTATCGCGAGCTCCAGGACGACGCGGAGGGGCGCGTCCGTGCGCGTGTGCGCACGGCGACACCGCTCAGCGAGAGCGAGCGCTCGGCGCTGGCGTCCCGGCTCGGCCGCGTGCTCGGCGGCAAGCGAGTCGTACTCGAAGAGATCACCGACAAGGAACTGCTCGGCGGTTTCGTGGCCGAGATCGGCAGCCTGCTCGTCGACGGGAGCCTGGACGGCCAGCTCGCGCGTCTGCGGCAGCGCCTCGTACACGGCTAGGGATCGCGGGAGACCACAATGCTCAAGGCCGGAGAGATCAGCGAGATCATCAAGCGGCAGCTGGCGGGCTACGAGGCGGACGTCGACCTGCAGGAGGTCGGGCGCGTCATCGAAGTCGGCGACGGCATCGCGCGCATCCACGGGCTCGAGAAGGCGATGTCCGGCGAGCTGCTCGCGTTCCCTGGCGACGTCGTCGGCATGGTGCTCAACCTCGAGCGAGACCAGGTCGGCGCGGTGCTGCTCGGCGACGACACGCTCATCAAGGAAGGCGACGTCGTCAAGCGCACGAACCGGATCGCGCAGGTGCCGGTCGGCGAGGCGCTGGTCAGTCGCGTCGTGAACGCGCTCGGAGAGCCGGTCGACGGCAAGGGCCCGATCGCGACGAAGGAGTTCCGGCCCATCGAGCGATTCGCACCGGGCGTCGTCGACCGTCGCTCGGTGAAGGAGCCATTGCAAACCGGGCTCAAGGCGATCGACGCGATGATCCCGATCGGCCGCGGCCAGCGCGAGCTGATCATCGGCGACCGCGGGACAGGCAAGACCGCGATCGGCATCGACACGATCATCAACCAGAAGGGGCAGGACGTCTTCTGCTTCTACGTCGCGATCGGCCAGAAGCGCTCGACCATCGCCCAGGTGGTGAAGATCCTGGAGGACGCGGGCGCGATGAAGTACACGACGGTCGTCGTGGCCTCGGCGTCCGAGCCGGCGCCGCTCCAGTACATCGCACCCTACACGGGCGTCACGATGGGGGAGTACTTCCGCGACTCCAAGCGCCACGCCCTCTGCATCTACGACGATCTCTCGAAGCACGCGACGGCGTACCGGCAGCTGTCGCTGCTCCTCCGGCGTCCTCCCGGACGCGAGGCCTATCCGGGCGACGTGTTCTACCTCCATTCGCGTCTGCTCGAACGCGCGGCCAAGCTGAACGACGAGCTCGGCGGCGGCTCGCTCACCGCGCTGCCGATCATCGAGACCCAGCTCGGCGACGTGTCGGCGTACATCCCGACCAACGTGATCTCGATCACCGACGGCCAGATCTATCTCGAATCGGACCTCTTCTACGGCGGCATTCGCCCCGCGGTCAACGTCGGGTTGTCGGTATCGCGGGTGGGCGGGTCCGCGCAGGTCCGGGCGATGCGGCAGGTCGCGGGCAAGCTGCGGCTCGACCTCGCCCAGTACCGCGAGCTGGCGGCGTTCGCGCAGTTCGGCTCCGACTTGGACCGCGCCACGCAGATGCAGCTCGCGCGGGGCCAGCGCATGGTCGAGCTCCTCAAGCAGGGGCAGTACCAGCCGCTATCGGTCGAGAAGCAGGTCGTCATCATCTTCGCTGGCACGCAGGGACTCCTCGACGATCTGCCGGTCGATACCGTCCGCGAGTTCGAGACCTTCTTCTACGCCTGGCTCGAGCGCCGCGCACCGCAGATTCTCACCGAGATCCGCGACCGGAAGGAGCTCTCGGATGCGGCGCGCGACTCGCTGATGGCGGCAGTCAAAGAGGCCAAGACGGAGTTCACCGCGGCGAAGGGTATCAAGGCGGCGTAGGTCCGGGCGCATGGCGACGCTGCGCGACATCCAGCGGCGGATCCGCTCCGTCCAGTCCACGCAGAAGATCACACGCGCGATGAAGCTCGTCGCCGCGGCGAAGCTACGGCGGGCCCAGGAGCGCGTGCTCGCGGCGCGGCCATACGCCGGGAAGATGGCCGAGCTCCTCGGTAACCTCGTGAGCGGGGGAAACGGCCGCGACGGCGCGGCGCATCCGCTCCTGGAGCAGCGCGAAGGGCCGCGCCGCCAGATCGTCATCATCACCGCCGACAAGGGACTGGCGGGCGCGTTCAACTCCAACGTGATCCGTCGCGCTCTCGAGCTCGTGCGCCAGTCGTCCACCGCCGACGTCACGCTGGTGGTGGTGGGCCGCAAGGCGCGCGATTTCTATCGCCGCCGGCCGTGGACGATCAAGCGCGACCTGATCGGGTTCTGGGACCGGCTGGCCTACAGCCACGCGGCCGAGCTCGCGGACTACTTCATGCAGCAATACCTCGACGGCGAGGTGGACGAGGTGCATCTCGTCTACAACGAGTTCAGATCCGTGGCCGTGCAGCGGCCGGTGCGCGAGCTGCTGCTCCCGGTCCCGCGGACGGCGACGGCCGGCGCCACCGAGACCGGATCGGTCGCGTACATTTACGAACCGACCCCGAAGGCGATCCTCGACGATCTGCTTCCTCGTCACGTGCGGACGCAGGTGTTTCGCGCGCTGATGGAGTCGCTGGCCGGTGAGTACGGGGCCCGGATGACCGCGATGGAAGCCGCGACGAAGAACGCGAAGGAAATGATCGACGTGCTGACCATCCAGTACAACAAAGCGCGTCAGGAGAAGATCACCAAGGAGCTGCTCGACATCGTGGGTGGCGCCGAGGCCCTCAAGCAAGGCAGTGAGCGCTGAGCCGTCCGCGGCCGAGGCGAGCCTATCAACGTGGCCGTGAGAGCTGAGGCCGTCGGCGGCCGAGGCGAGCCCATCAACGTGGCCGTGAGAGCTGAGGCCGTCGGCGGCCGAGGCGAGCCCATCAACGAAGGAGCGGAGGCATGAGCACCGGGAAGATCGTGCAGGTCATCGGGCCGGTCGTCGACATCGAGTTCGAGCCGGGCAGGCTGCCGGCGATCTACAACGCGCTCCTCGTCCAGGGCGTCGAGAACAAGGACATCTTTTCGTACTCGCAGAAGCTCACGCTCGAGGTCGCGCAGCACCTGGGCGAGAGTCAGGTGCGCGCGGTCGCGATGGCGTCCACCGACGGCCTGACCCGCGGGATGTTGGTCGAGGACACCGGCCAGCCGATCTCGATCCCGGTCGGCAAGGAGACGCTCGGCCGGATCCTCAACGTCGTCGGCGAACCGGTCGACAAGGGCCCCGCGATCCGCACGAAGAAGACGTATCCGATCCATCGGCCCGCGCCGGCGTTCGAGGACCAGTCGACGAAGGTCGAGATGTTCGAGACCGGGATCAAGGTGGTCGATCTCCTCGAGCCCTACACGAAGGGCGGCAAGACCGGCCTGTTCGGCGGCGCCGGCGTCGGCAAGACGGTGCTCATCCAGGAGCTCATCAACAACATCGCGAAGCAGCACGGCGGCATCTCCGTGTTCGCCGGCGTCGGCGAGCGGACGCGCGAGGGCAACGATCTTTACCACGAGATGAAAGAGTCGGGCGTCATCGAGAAGACGGCGCTCATCTTCGGCCAGATGACGGAGCCGCCGGGGTCGCGGCTGCGCGTCGCGCTGACCGGGCTGACCGCGGCGGAATACTTCCGGGACGAAGAGGGACAGGACGTGCTCCTGTTCATCGACAACATCTTCCGGTTCACCCAGGCCGGCTCCGAGGTCTCGGCGCTCCTCGGACGGATGCCGTCGGCGGTCGGCTACCAGCCAACGCTCAGCACCGAGATGGGGGCGCTCCAGGAGCGCATCACGTCCACGAAGAAGGGCTCGATCACTTCGGTCCAGGCGATTTACGTGCCCGCCGACGACATCACCGATCCCGCGCCGGCCACCGCGTTCGCGCATCTCGATGCGACGACGGTGCTCAGCCGCGCGCTCACCGAGCTGGGCATCTACCCCGCAGTCGACCCGCTCTCGTCGACGTCCCGAATCCTCGATCCGAACATCCTCGGCGCCGAGCACTACGGGACGGCGCGCGCCGTGCAGTCCATCCTCCAGCGGTACAAAGATCTACAAGACATCATCGCGATCCTCGGCATGGAGGAGCTCTCGGACGAGGACAAGCTGATCGTCGCCCGCGCGCGGAAGATCCAGCGCTTTCTCTCGCAGCCGTTCTTCGTCGCCGAGCAGTTCACGGGCTCGCCGGGACGGTACGTGAAGGTCGCCGACACCGTGAAGAGCTTCAAGGAGATCGTCGAGGGCAAGCACGACGAGCTTCCGGAGCAGGCCTTCTACATGGTCGGCGACATCGGCGAGGCGATGGACAAGGCCAAGAAGCTCGCCGAGGTCCGCTAGCGTGGCCGACCGCCTCACGCTCGAGGTTGCGACACCGCTCCGGCTCGTCGTCGCCGAGACGGTCGACGAGCTCGTCGCCCCGGGCAGCCAGGGATACTTCGGCGTTCTGCCGGGCCATGCGGCCTTCCTGACGACGCTCGGGATCGGCGAGCTCGTGTATCGCGTCGGACGCGACGAGCACTACCTGGCGGTGGCCGGCGGCTTCGCGGAGGTGCGCAACGACAAAGTCATCGTCCTCGCCGACAGCGCCGAGCGGCCTGAGGAGATCGACCGCGCCCGTGCCGAGGGCGCTCGCGACCGCGCCGAGCGCCGGCTGGCGGGACGGGGTGAGAGCGACGTCGACTACGCGAGGGCGATAGCCGCGCTGGCCCGCGCCCTGATCCGGCTCCAGACCGCGGCCCGGGGACATTGAATCACATGGGGGGCCGCGTCGGGGTCCCCCAAGCCGCCCCGGCCCCACGGCACCCTGCGCAGCCGTGGCGCACCTCGATCAGGCGGAGCGTCGTCGGGGCTTTGCAGGCGACTCGCTGCTCGGCCGCGGCGTTTGACATCCGATTCGTCGCGGTCGCGCGTACTGACGCTATAGTGCCGAGAATCGATCCTGGGAGGGGCTCATGAGGAACCACGTTCCGGGCGTCCCGGTCGTGCTGGCCGTCATCCTCGCCGCGGTGCCCGGCAGCGCCGGACCCGAGAAGATCGCGTTCCCGGCGAGCTACAAGGACCACGTCCTCTACGCCACGGTCGACCGCTACGACAACAAGCAGTACCGCGAGCTCTACGGCACCGCGGACGCGGTCAAGGCGGTCCGCGAGGGCAAGCCGATCCCGAGCGGGACCGTCCTCACCCTGGTCCAGTACAAGGCCCAGGTGGACGCCGGCGGCAACCCTCTCAAGGACGCGAACGGGCGGTTCATCAAGGGCGACCTCGTCGGCATCACGGTCATGGAGAAGCGCACGGGGTGGGGGACCGAGTACCCCGACGACGTCCAGAACGGGGAGTGGGAATACTCCGCGTTCGGGCCGGATCAGAAGTTCAACGACAAGGCGAACTACAAGGCCTGCTTCCAGTGCCACAAGCCCCACGCGAAGCAAGACTTCGTGATCTCGCTGGCGCGGCTCGCCGGCCAGGCCCCCGGCGGCCCGATCGCGATGAAGACCAGCCCGAATGACGTTGGCATCTCGGGGTTCGCGTTCGGGCCTGGGAAGGTGACGGTCGCGGCCGGGCAGTACGTGACGTGGACCAACGGCGACGACTCGCCGCATCAGATCACGCTCACGAAGAGCCAGGAGCGATCCGCCGTGCTCCTGAAGGGGCAGAGCCACACCCAGGCGTTCGCGGCGCCGGGGGTTTACGAGTACATCTGTGGGCTTCATCCGAGCATGAAGGGTGCCGTCGAAGTGAAGTAGCGCCGGCGGCCGCCCAGCGGGGGATGCACACCGCCCACGCCGCTGAGCGGCGCAGCGGTTCCTGGCCCGCTAAGTCCGCGCCGCACCGTGCTCACGTCCGTGGCATCGCGCTTGCGCCGACGAATGGCGATGCTGACGATCCTGATCGCCGATGACGAGCCCCACGTGGTCGAGCTGGTTCGGCTGACGCTCGAAGACGAGCGCATCAACGTCGTCGTCGCGCTCGACGGCGAGACGGCGCTCGCGCAGGCCGTCGTGTTCCGACCCGAGCTGATCTTCCTCGATGTCCATCTGCCCGACATCAGCGGCCTCGAGGTGTGCGCGCGATTGCGGAGCGACCCGCAGTTCGCAAAGACGAAGATCGTCATGCTGACGGCCGCCGCGCAGGAAGCGGACGTGGCACGCGGCCTCACCGCCGGTGCGAACCACTACATGACGAAGCCGTTCTCTCCGGTGCGGCTGCTCTCGCTCGTCGAGACCGTGGTGCCGCAGGCGATCATATGGCCTCGCGCGTAGACCCCTCCTCCAACGATCTGACGGTCGCCTACCGGCGGCTCAGCGCCGCCTATCAGCAGACGCTCCGCTACGCCGAAGACGTGCGGCGCCTCTACCAGCAGGTGCAGCGCGCCATCTATCAATCGTTGCTCGGCCTCGCCAATGCGCTGGAGGCCAAGGACCCGTACACACGAGGGCATTCCGAGCGAGTCGGGGCGTGGAGCCGCAGCGTCGCGGCGGCACTGGGGCTGCCGCCGTCCGACGTCGACATGATCGGCCAGGCCGGGCTCCTGCACGACATCGGGAAGATCGGCATTCCCGAGGCGGTGCTCCGCAAACCCGGCGAGCTCGATCCGGACGAGTGGGCGGTGATGCGGAACCACCCCCTGATCGGCGCGCAGATCGTCGCGCCGTTCGACTTCTTTGCGGCGGGCGCGTTGATGATCCGCCATCACCACGAACGATGCGACGGCTCGGGCTACCCCGACGGGCTCGTCGGCGACGAGATTCCGATCGGCGCGCGCATCATCACGGTGGCCGACGTCTACGACGCGCTGACCTCGAACCGGCCGTATCGCGCGGCGCTGGCGCACGCGACCGCGGTCGGGACCCTCACGGCCGGTGCCGGGCGCATCTTCGATGAGGACGCGGTGGCGGCCTTCATCGGTCTGCTCCAGTCCCTCTCGACGGTGAGGCACGATGTGGGTCCTCGACCATCCCAGCACGGCGCGAACGGCCGGACTCCTCGCTGACACGCCGGCGGCGCTGCTCGCGGTCCTGGCGATCGGCGCCGCGGCGAGCGTGGCGCTGGTGGAGGTGGCCGTGTTGCCTCCACCAGCGATCGGGATCGCGGTCTTGACCGCCGGCCACGGCGCGCTGCTCGCCACGGCGCTGGCGTGGGCACACCGGCCTCCGGCGACCGGAGCGCTCGCGGCCGGGGTCATCGGCCTGGCGGCCGCGGTGTCGAGGCTCAACGCCTTCGGGCCGCTTGCCTATCTGGCGCCGCTCCTCCTGGTCAGCGTGCTCGCCCGAGGCGGTCGACTCGGGGCGCTCGGACTGGCGGGTCCTGTAGCGCTGAAGGGTGTCGTGGCCGGGCTTTTCATCGGGATGTTCCTCGGAGGTCATCTGCTCGTCACGGCCTCGCGCACCGTCGGCGTCCAGGTCCATCTGCCCACGGCGCCGGAGGCGCTTGCGGCGCTGGCGTACGACGTCGGAGCCAACGTGCTCGCCGCCGAGTGCTTCTTCCGCGGTGCGCTCTTCAACCGTGCGCAACGACGCTGGTCGTTCGCCGCCGCCGTGACGCTCGCGACCGCGGCGTACGTGCTCCGGTACCTCGTCGATCCGTTGCTGCCGATGAGGGTCGAGCTGGTCGTCGGCGCGGTCTTCTACCTGGCGCTGCTCGGCGCGATCAACTGCTGGCTCTTCTGGTGGTCGGAGAGTCTCGTCCCCGGGTTCCTGAGCGCGTTGATCTTCTTCGCGGTGTATCGCGTCCTCGACCCGGCATGATCGGCGTCGCGCTGGCGCTGGCCATCATCACCGCGCTGATCGCGCTCGTCGGCCCCGAGCCCGCCTCGCTCCTGCGCCATGCGTATCTTCTGCCGGTCGTCGCGGCGGGCTTGCGCTTCGGATTGCCGGGCGGCGTGCTCGGCGCGGCAGCGGCGGCGTTGTTGAGCGCGCCGGTCCTGCTATCCGAGATCGAACGATCCGGCGTCACCTCGGACGCCGCGGAGGGGCTGGTGACGCTCGGCGTCCTGGCCCTCGCCGGCGCGGTCAGTGGGACGCTGCACACGCGCGCCGACCGACACCGGAAGCGATACCACACACTCGTGGCCGTCCAGCGAGCGCTGGCGGACGACGTCACGCTCGACGTGGCATTGACCCGTCTGCGCGCCACGCTCGCGGCGCGCCTGGCCGTCGACGATCTGGCGCTCGCGGCGCGCGACGGCGAGCGGCTCGTGGTCGCGGGGGCGGAGCGTGTGGTGCCCGGTTCGGTGGGCGCTCGAGTTCTGGCGCGGGGCGCTCCCGCGTTCGTCGGCGACGTGGGCGGCGGCGTCCGCGCGTGCCGGGCGTTCGTGACCCCCCTCGTGGCGGGCGGCCGCGCGGTCGGTGTGCTGGCCGTCGAGCGGCGCGGGGAGATCTCCTTCGAGGAGCGCGCAGCGCTGGAGGCGCTCGGCGCGCACGTGGGGCTGGCCCTGGAGAACGCGCGGCTCGCGTCACGGCAGCGGCAGTTCGCCGCCGAGCTGGCCGAGAAGGTCGCGGCCGCCCGGCGCGAGCTCGAGGAGCTCGATCGGGCGAAGACGGCCTTCGTCGCGATCGCCTCGCACGAGCTGAGGACGCCACTGACCTCGCTGCAGGGATTCAGCGAGCTGCTGGCGATGCGGCGCCTGCCGCCCGAAGAGGTGACGCGCCTGGCCAGCGTCATGTGGACGGAGGCCAAGCGGCTCGGGCGCATCGTCAGCGATCTGCTCGACCTTTCGCGGCTCGAGCGCGGGCTGGCGCCAGCGCTGTGCCGCGTCCCGCTCGCCCTGGAGCCGGCCATTGAAGCGACGGTCGACCTGTTTCGTCTGGGCGCCGCGACGCACGCGATCGCGATCGAGTGCGAGCCCGCGCTGCCCGCCGTCGACGCCGACCCCGACGCGGTCGAGCGCGTCCTGACGAACCTGATCTCGAACGCGATCAAGTACTCACCGGCCGGCAGCACCGTGCGGGTGAAGGCGCAGGCGCTCGCCGGGGTCGTCGCGATCGAGGTCGCCGACTCTGGACGCGGGATCCCGGCGGAGGCGCTCGAGCGCGTGTTCGAGCCCTACTATCGCGCGCCGGACGTCGCCGGGGTGGCGCCGGGCACCGGCATCGGGCTCGCGGTGGTGAAAGCGCTCGTCGAGGCGCACGGCGGCGCGGTGCGCGTCGACAGCGTGCCGGCGCTGGGCACGCGCGTGACGTTCGTCTTGCCCTCGTACGCGGGCCCCGTTCCTTGACACCCCGAGTCGCGCGCGTGTAGCCTAAGCGAGTATGTCACGCCACGCAGCAGTTGCCGATCGCATGGCGGACGCAGTGGTGAAGCGGCTGACGTTGCGGAAGATCGCCGACATCAAAGACGAGAACGCCGCGCGCGCTGCGGTCCGCAATGTTGTGCTCGACAACCTGGCCGCCGAGGAGCAGCTCGAGGCCGACGCGCGCAAGCTCCTGATGGACCACGCCAAGCAGATCAAGGACTCGGCCGCCGACTACCGGCAGCTCCTCGGCAAGGTCAAGGAGAAGCTCGCGCGCGATCGCGGGTTCATCCTCTGATGCGGCTCAGCCGCGAGCGCATCTTCCATCTCGCCGACCTGATCATGAAGGAGCTCGGTTCCACCGTGGGCGTGACCGTCAAGGCGCCCGACGACCTCCGGACCGAGATCATGCGCGCGCTGACCGAAGAGGCGAAGCTCGCCGACTCCATCGACGGCGAGGTGCGCAAGATCCTCGGCTCCTACTCACGGCCGATGCCGGAAGGCAGCCGCGAGTGGGAAGTGCTCTACCAGAAGACCCGCGAGGAAGTGTTCCGCAAGAGGTTCCGCCTCTGAAGCGGCTCGTCGTTGGTATCACCGGCGCGACCGGATCGATCTACGGGATCCGTCTGCTCGAGATCCTCCGCGGACACGCCGAGGTGCAGACCCACCTCGTCATCTCCGCGCCGGGCAAGCGGACGATCGTGGAGGAGACCGCCTACACGGTGGCCGACGTCGAGAGCCTGGCGGCGCACCACTACGACATCCGCGACATCGGTGCCTCGATCGCCTCCGGCTCGTTCCGCACCGCCGGCATGGTGATCGCGCCGTGCTCGATCAAGACCGCCGGCGCCATCGCCTCGTGCCACACCGATTCGCTGATCGCGCGCGCGGCCGACGTGACGCTGAAGGAAGGCCGGCCGCTCATCATGCTCGTGCGCGAGACCCCGCTGCACATCGGCCACCTCAAGTGCATGCTGGCGCTCGCGGAGATGGGCGCGGTGATGCTGCCACCGATGCCGGCCTTCTACAATCGCCCGAAGGGCCTCGACGACATCGTGAACCACACGATCGCGCGGGTGCTGGACCGCCTCAATCTCCCGCAGACGCTCGTCGACGAGTGGCCCGGGACGACGCGGCGTGGTGCCAGAGCAGAACCGGGTGACTGACGTCTCGGTCGTCATCCCCGTCTACGACGAGGAAGAAAGCCTCCGTCCGCTCTGGGCCGAACTCTGCCCGGTGCTCGAGCGGCTCGGCGTGACGTTCGAGGTGGTGTTCGTGGACGACGGCAGCCGAGACCACAGCCCCGAGGTCATCCGCGCCTTCCGCGAGAGCGACCCGCGGGTGCGGCTGGTGCGGCTCAAGACGAACGGCGGGGAGACGGCGGCGACCGATGCCGGGCTCAAGGCGGCGCGCGGCCGCCGGATCGTCGTGATGGACGCGGACCTCCAGAACGATCCGCGCGATATTCCGGCGCTGCTCTGGCACCTCGACCATTGGGATGCCGCGACGGGCTGGCGCGTGAATCGGGCCGAGGGCGACGGCCTCGTCCGGCGCGTCTCGTCGCGAATCGCCAACCGCATCCGCAACTGGCTGTCCAACGAGACCATCCAGGACAGCGGCTGCACCTTCCGAGCGTTCCGCCGGGAGTGTTTGCGCGGGCTGGTGCTCTACCGTGGTCTGCATCGCTTCATTCCGACGCTGCTGAAGATGCGCGGCTACCGGGTGATCGAAGTGCCGGTGAACCATCGCCCGCGCCGCTTCGGACGGTCCAAATACGGCCTGCTGAGCCGCGCCGCCGTCTCGTGCGCGGATTTGCTGGCCATCCGCTGGATGCAACGTCGCCTGCTCCGCTACGAAGTCATCGAGGACGTGGGCGGCGAGCTCGTCCACGACTGAGACCCGTGAACGTCCTGCTGGTCGGCCTCGGCCGCTGGGGCGAAAACCACCTGCGCGTGCTGGCCGAGCTCGGCGCGACGGTGTGGGTCGCCGACGCATCCTCGGACCGTCTGGCCTGGGCGCTGCGACAGGGCATCGACCGGCGACGTGCGGTCACCGACTATCGCGAGGCGCTCACCCACGTCGACGCGGTGGACGTCGTCACGCCGGCGGGCAGCCACCGCGCGATCGCCGGCGAGTGCCTGGCGGCCGGCCGGCATTGCTTCGTCGAAAAGCCGCTCGCCGCGACGGCGGCGGAGGCGCGCGAGCTGGAGGCCGCCGGCCGCGCGGCCCGGCGCCTGGTACAGGTCGGGCACATCTTCCGCTTCCATCCGGTGACGGCCGTGCTGCGTGAGGCGCTCGCCGCGGGGCGCATCGGCCGCGTCCGCTACGCCACCGGCCGCTTCGCGGGATTCAAGCGGCCACGCCCCGACGGCGGCGTCACCCAGGCCGACGCGATCCACTACTTCGACCTCTTCGCGTATCTCTTCGACCGAGACGCGACGCGTGTCGACGCCATTCAGCGCGACTATCTCGGCCGCGGCCTCGACGATCTGTCGTGGACCGTCGTGCACTACGGCGACATTCCCGCGTCGGTCGAGGCGAACTACTTCGTTCCGGGTACCTGGCGCGAGTGCGTGATCGTCGGCGAGCGTGGCGCGCTGGTCGCGGACTTCAACGACGAGGCGGTCACCGTGCATCTCGGTGAGCATCGCCGCCGCGGCGGCGCGTGGGAGGCCGTAGAGACGGGGAAGGAAGGGCTGCCCGTACGCGCCGAGGAGCCGCTACGGCTCGAGCTGCGCGCGTTCCTCGACGCGTGCGCCGGGAGGGCGCCGAATCCAGTGCCCGCCTCGGTCGGTGTGCGCGCGCTCGACGTGGTCGAGGCAGCCGAGCGGTCCGCGCGGCTCGCGCGTACTGTAATCCTCTGAGATCGAGCGAGCGACCCCCCAACAGCGCGGGCGCCGCGAGATCGTCGGCGCCAGTAACGGTCCGAGAGAAGGAGTGACGGCTACCGGCGCCGTCTCCAGGCCATGAAGCTGAGCCCGGCGAGCCCGACCCCGAGAAGCGTCAGCGTCGCCGGCTCGGGAACGTTGCCGCGAGGCGGCACGCTCCAGATGTTATAGGTGTTCGGCGACGCGAAGTAGACCGTGGGCGGATCTGCCTCGACGATGGTCGCGAACGGGACGGCAAGGATCTGAGCCGGCGTCGGGAAGCAGCTGATGTCGCTCGCCTGCCCGGTCTCGCAGCCCTTCGACAGCAGCTGGACCTGGCCGACCATGCCGGCGCCGCCCTGAAGGATCCCGGCCAGGATTTCGTTGCCGAAGATCACGACGTCGCTCCACGTCGTGGGATCGGTCAGCGAGCCCGCCGCCGACTCGAAGAGGACCACGTATCCACCCTGAACGAGAGCCGGAAGCTCGTGCGCCGGGCAGAGGTCGCACGGCGCCCCGGTCGCGGTGTTCTCGATGGTCTCGAAGAGGTCAAGGGTGAAGGCTCCCGTCTGAGGGGCGCCGAAGAACAGAGCGCCTACGATGAGCGCAAGCGCGATCAGATGCTTCATTGGCCTTATCGAGCCGCTGTCCGTTGCAGATACCAAGTCACCAGGGACTAAAGCAAATCGGGGGCCACGGCCGAGCACCAATGAATCCGACGAGTTCAGAGACGATCAAAAACCGAGCGGGCCCGACCCGTAAAGCTTTCCGACGGTCGCGGGATGCGGGTTGTCTTCCGGCCGGAATCTGCGTATCGTCGCCCCGTCAGCGCTCGGGTACCCGATGAGGGCCCAGGGAAGGCGGTGCGAAGCCGCCGCGACCCCGTCACTGTAATCGGGGACGAAACCCGCACGAGGCCACTGGCCGTGAGGCCGGGAAGGCGCGGGGAGTAGGACGATCCGAGAGCCAGGAGACCTGCCCGAGCGCGCCAACCACCAACCGGTCTTCGAGGGAGGATCGTGGAATGAAGCGGCTTGCCGAAATCCCCGACGTCGTCGAGTTGTGCGTCCGCGACAAGGATCGCTTCCCGTGCCTCGGGGTGATCCACCGGCTCGGGCCCGACGGACGCATCTATTGCACGCGCTGTGGCGCGAACCAGCCGGGTGCGGTGTACGTTCGCAAAACATGACCGGTTGGTGCGACATCCTTGCGGGTGCTGGTGCGCCTCGTGGCCTTCGGCTAGACTCCGCGGCAGTTGTCTGAGGTGCCCATGCGGCCGATCGGGCTCGCGGTCATTCTCGCTGGTAGTCTCATGCTTGCGCCGCTCGATGGTGAGGCGCAGCAAACCGGGAAGGTATACCGAATCGGCGAGCTTAGAGAGGGTCCGGCTCTTCCTCCCAAGCCCTTCGCGGACGCGATGCGGGAGGTCGGGTGGGTCGAGGGCCAGAATTTCAGGATCGAGAGACGCAATGCCAGCAGACGAGAGCAACTCCCGGTGCTCGCGGCTGAACTCGTGCAGCTCAAGGTTGACCTCATTCTGACAAGCGGAACGCCCGCGACTCGTGCGGCCAAGGAGGCGACCAAGACCATACCCGTCGTGTTCAACCTCGCCGGGGACCCAGTCGAAACCGGGCTGGTTGCCAGCTTTGCGCGGCCGGGTGGCAACCTCACCGGGTTCGCTCTGGGCGTCCCCGACGACAAACTTCTGGAAGTCCTCAAGGAGGCGATACCCGGGGTTTTGCACGTGGCGTACCCTGCCGCGGAAGAGGCCCCAAGAAGGCACGCGCGCTTGAGTGCCGCAGCCCGGGTACTCGGATTGGGGGTTCAGGGCATCGCCGTGCGCAGGCCGGCAGACTTCGACCGATTCTTCGAGGCCGCCAAGCGCCAGGGCGCGGGCGCCGCGCTGGTCTGGAACGTCGCTTGGTTCCGCCCTTACCTGGAACGCCTTGGAGCCGCCGCGGAGAAGAGTCAGCTACCAGCGATCGGCTACGACCGGCAATTCGCGGAGTCGGGAGGCTTGCTCTCCTACGGCCCGACGCCGTTACAAAATGTCCCGCGTCTCGCCGCTCAGATCGACAAGATCCTCAAGGGCGCCAGGCCCGCCGACCTGCCGGTGGAGCAACCCACGAAGTTTGAGCTGGTCATCAATCTCAAGACCGCGAAGACGCTCGGCCTCGTGATCCCTCAGCCGCTCCTGGTGCGGGCGGACCAGGTGATCGAGTAGGTCATGAGCGCAGTTAGCGGTGTGATAGAAGGCGCGGGGAGCGCCTTAGTCCTTGAATGAGACCGGAGACGGAAGCGGACTTCCCGAAAAATGCGCGTTCAAATTAGCGAGAAGCAACGCGGTCGCCGCGGTGCGCGATTCCGGTGCACGCCCGGCTACGTGCGGCGTGACAATCACGTTGTCGAATCGTAGAAGCTCCGGAAGCTTCGGCGGCACGTTCGGTTCGCCCTCCACGACATCCAGGCCCGCCCCCGCAATGCGGTGCGATTGCAGAGCATCGATCAGCGCCGCTGTATCCACAACCGTACCGCGTCCGATGTTGACGAGATACCCTTTCGGTCCGAGGGCCGTCAGAACGTCTGCGTTGACGAGGTGTCGCGTCCCCGCGCCCCCTGGCGCAGCGGCGATCAGGAAATCGGCCCACGTCGCGAGCGCGATGAGACTGTCAAAGTATCGATAGGAAGATCCGGTGACGGCTGTCCGGTTGTGATAGCCGACCTCCATGTCGAAGCCGCGCGCGGCGCGGTGCGCGATCCTGCTTCCGATTTTTCCAAGACCGAGAACACCCAGACGCTTGCCGGAAATGGTCGGGGTGTCGACACGCCATTGGTCTTGCCATCTACCGGCACGTACGAAGCGATCGGCCTGAAGTAGGTGCCGGGTTGTCGCCATCAACAGCATCATGGCGGAGTCGGCGACAGCGGATGCGTTCGCGTCGGGGCAATTGGCGACCGCGATGCCCCGACTCCGGGCTGTGTCGAGATCGATCGCCTCATAGCCGGCGCCGACCGCGCAGGCTATCTCGAGATTCGGAAGCAATGCCATCTCGTCGCCGCTTAGACCTCCACGGCCGTTGGTCAGAACGGCCCTGACGGTCGCGCCTC
>QHSL01000054.1 GCA_003220435.1 Candidatus Rokuibacteriota bacterium
TGTGGTCCTCGCCGACCAGATCGGGCGCTTCGGGCTGGAATCCGGCATCCTGGAATACTTCGCAGACGCGCGGGCACGCTTCCTGAAGCCCGGCGGGGTGATGGTTCCCGGCGAGCTCGCGCTCGTCGTGGCTCCCGTGGAGTGTCGCGAGCTGTCCGAGCGGGTCGAGTTCTGGGGCCGCGGGCCCGCTGGCTACGACTTCCGCCCGGCGTGCACGACCGCCACGAACACGGGCTACCCGGCCAGTTTCGACCCGGCGAATCTGCTCGGCGTTCCCGCACGGGCGATCTCGCTGAGTCTTTCGACGGCGTCGATGGACGCGCTGAGCGCCGAGATCGCCCTCGTGGCGGCGCGGCCCGGGACCCTGCACGGGATCGGCGGCTGGTTCGAAGCGAAGCTCTCGCCGGGCGTCACCCTCACCAACTCGCCGCTCGCGCCCCGGCGGATCCTCCGGAGGCAAGTCTTCTTCCCAATCGCTCGACCGGTCGCGCTCGAGGAGCACGATGAGATCCGAGTGCGGCTGCGGATCTTGCCGGCTGGCGCGATTATGAGCTGGACCGTCGACGTGAGTGACGACCGCAACCGCCACGGCCCCGATCCGGCGAGCAAGGGGCGGTTCGCCCACTCTACCTTCCAGGGAATGCTGCTCTGCAGGGAAGATCTGGAGCGGACAGATCTCCGGTTCGTGCCGCGGCTCTCTGCCTGGGGCGAGGCGCGCCGGTCCGTCCTCGAGCTCTGCGATGGGCGGCGCGCCCTACGTGAGATCGAGCTCGAGATTTACCGTCGCCACGCCGCCCTGTTTCGATCGTTCGCCGAAGCCGCCACCTTCGTCGCCGAGGTCGTGACCCGCTACGCGATGTGAGGGGCGTGACCTGGTACTCCGCGTTTGGGCTGGTCGTCGGCAGTGGCGTGCCGCTGCCCGGGCTTCCTGAGGTCGCCGGAAAACCACCCGACTGCGTGCTCACCCTGCGTCGCGGCGCGATCCGGGAGCGACCGACCGGTCGCCGTCACACGCTCCGCGAGCCCGACGGTACGGTCTCCCTGACCATCGGCCGCTGCCGCTCGGGATATCTCGTCCGATTTCCCGGTCTCGCCCCCTTCCTCGTGTCGCCCGACGGGTGCGCGGTGAGTTCTTCGCTCCAGCCGGGCACGTCGCCGCGGACTCTCGCGCACCTGTTCCTGGCGAAGGTGCTGCCTCTCGCGCTGAGTCTGCGAGGCCGGGTCATCCTGCACGCGAGCGCCGTCGCCACCCCGCACGGCGCCATCGCCTTTCTCGGAGCGACCGGGCAGGGAAAATCGACGCTGAGCACGAGCTTCGTGCGGCGAGCCTTTCCGCTCCTCACGGACGACGGCCTTCTGCTGGTGGACAACGGCACGACGCTGGCCGGTGTTCCCAGCTACCCCGAGATCAGGCTGTGGCCCGACGTGTTGGAGGCGCTGGGGTACGTCGGTCTCGAGGTGCAGGATGTCGGGCACCGCGACGGCAAGAAGCGGCTCTGCATCGGTCGAGGTCCGTGGCCGTTCAGCCTGGAGCCGGTGCCGGTGCGCCGTCTCTACGTCCTTGGCGGCCCGGAGCCGACCGCACGCCCACGCGCTGTCACCATCACCCCCCTCACACCGCGCCAGGCTTTCATCGAGCTCGTCAAGCACACGTATCGGCTGGATCTCGACGACCGCACCCGTCTGCGCGACGAATTCGACTCGATCGGTCGCATCGCGGCGCGTCCTTCTCTCGTCTACCGGCTCGCCTTTCGGCGGGATCTGTCGCGGCTGCCCGCGGTGCAGGCGGCGATCCTGGAGCATTGTGCGGCGTGAGCAGGGCCGCGCACGAAACACGGGTGCTCGTGGGTGCTGTCCGGTGGTTCGTGGGCGCCGCCACCGAGGACGAGCTCGTGAGTCTTCTCCGCGACGGCCCGGACTGGCCCGCGTTGCTCGAGCAGGCGGAGCGCGAAGGGATCGTGGGACTCGTCGCTCGAGCGCTCGAGGGCCGGGCCCAGCGTGAGGGTCTGGTCCCGTCACTCGATCGCTGGCGCGCCGCGACGCGGGCCGTCGTCGCCAGCAACCTTTCCGCGCTGGCCGAGCTGGCGGCCCTCCGCGCGATGCTGCGCCGCGAATGCCGCCAGATGATCTTGCTGAAGGGCGCGGCCCTACTCCCCGACGAGTATCGCGGTCAGCTGGGTCTGCGCCCCCTGGGCGACATCGATCTGCTCTTGCGCCCGTCGGACCTGCCCTCGGTCATCGCATGGCTCCGGGAGCGTGACTACCAGCCCGTCTCGTCTTCATCCCCGTTTTTCTCCCGAGGCGTGGTCTCCTTCGACCTTCACACCGAGATCGTCGGGAGCGAATGGGTCGGGCGCAAAGGGCGCGTCTTTCACCTGGATCCTGCGACCCTCTGGCGCGACGCCACGCCGCTCGAGCCGGACGACCCGAGCACCCTGGTCCTCTCACCAGTCCACCTGCAGCTCCAGCTCGTCGTACACGCGCTCAAGCACTCGTACTCGCGCCTGATCTGGCTCGTCGACCTCGCGCTGGTCCTGACAGACGCGCCTTGGACGCCACTGATGGAGCACGCTCGAGCCTCGGGGGCGTTGCGCCCGCTCGCCTACGCCGTCTCCATTCTCGACACGCTGCTGGGGTTCCCGGTGCCGGAGGCGGTGCGCGAAGAGCTGCCGGCCCTGGGCCCGCTCGAGCGGGCATTCGTCCGCATCGTCGCGAGGCGACAGGGCGTGGAGACTCCCGGCGAGCTTCTGGTCGCGCTCTCGATCCCCGGAGTGACAGGAAGAGCCGCATATCTGGCCGAGCTCGTCTTCCCCCGACGTGAGGCCCTGGCGCGCCACTATCCTATGACTCCGCCCTGGCTTCTCTATCCGCGGCGCGTGCTACGCCTCGTGAGCCTCAGCCTTCAGGAGGGCACGAAGCTCTGGTATCGAGGCGGGAGGTGAGGCAGTTCCTCTCCGCGAACCCTTGATTTTCGGGGCGATTCGTGACATAAGACTATAGTTCCGATGGCCCGACATTACTTCATCGTCGCGCGTGATCAGACGAGCCTCTGCGAGTACCTCTCGCGCCAGTTCGCGTCGGAGGAAAACGTCGAGGTGTTCCTGGACCGCCGGGGGAGCCACGAACGGCGGAAGCCGCGGGAGCGCGCCCTGGCCGGGGGCAACGGGAACGTGATCGTCGACTGCCGAGCCGTCGAACGGCGCCAGCAGCCGTTTGTCGACAGCCAGCTCCGCTCCCTCGGCTACGCGATGCTCCGGGTAGATTAATTAGTTGGGGGGCCCCGACATGGCCCCCCCCCCCGCGCTCGTCGCGCCCCGGCGTCGCCGTGGCGCTCCTCGAATCCGCGTAGCGGTCCCGGACCCCGAGATGCTCCGTAACGTCTCCATTTGTTGACACTTGGGGAGGGTGGGTGACACCGTGGCGGCGTGGCGCTGCGGCGCTCGCTGCCCCTCCTACTCCTGCTGTTCCTCACGGCGCCGGTCGCGTCGGCGGTTCCTCTCGAGGGGACCGTCGGCCGGGTCGTGGACGGCGACACGATCCACGTGAAGTTCGGGGAGCGCGTCGAGAAGGTCCGCTACATCGGCGTGAACACCCCCGAAGTTCACCACCCAACAAAGGGAGAGGAACCGGGAGGCCGCGAGGCGATGGAGGCGAACCGGCGTCTGGTCGCCGGCAGGCGCGTGCGGCTCGAGACCGACGTCCAGGCGCGCGATCGATACGGCCGGCTGCTGGCGTACGTGTGGGTGGGCGACGTGATGGTGAACGCAGAGCTGGTGCGCCAGGGCTACGCGCAGGTGATGACCGTCCCACCGAACGTCCGGCACCAGGAGCTCTTCGTCAAGCTGCAGCGCGAGGCCCGCGAGGCCGGCAGAGGCTTGTGGCGCAAAGCCTAGCCGGCCTCGACGGTCTTGATATAGCGCATCATCCGCTCGTCGCGATGCCAGCCCACGTCGGTGAGTGAGTCCCAGAAGCCGACGGCGTGGGCTTCGTGACGCTCGACGAGCGCCGAGATTCGACGAGCACCTCGGGCCCTCAGCACTCGCACGGCGTCGTCGACGAGCCGGCGCGCGAGCCCGCGACGCCGCGCCTCCGGGGCGACCGCCAGACGGTAGATGTTGCCGCGCCACCCATCCCATCCTCCGATCACGCTGCCCACGATGGCACCGTCCTGCACCGCGACGAGCAGACCGTCGTCCTGATGGGCGATCAACTGCTCGAGCTCGACCCGCGTATCGGTCGGACTCGCAATGGCGCCGGCGCGCTGCCACAACGCCAGCACGGCCGGACATTCCGTGACACGACATGGCCTGATCACGATCATCCGCGCGCTCCTGACGATTGGGGTTTGCGCCGGTTCCGTGCCCCCCGTATCATACGAATAACCGTTTCGAGGGGAGACTCATGGCGATCAAGCGTGATTTCACCCTGGACGCAAAATACCGTCTGGACGAGGGGCTCATCTTTCTCTCGGGCATCCAGGCGCTGGTGCGCTTGCCTCTCGACCAGCACAAGGCCGACAAGCGTCGAGGGCTCAACACCGCCACGCTGATCTCCGGCTATCGCGGCTCGCCGCTCGGCGGCCTCGACCTCACGCTGGAGCGCAATCCGGATCTCCTGCGCGAGCACAACGTCGTCTTCATCTCGGGCGTCAACGAAGACCTCGGCGCGACGGCCGTGTACGGCAGTCAGCTCGCCAACCTGTTCCCGCGGCCCAAGTACGACGGCGTCCTCGGCATATGGTACGGCAAGGGGCCGGGCGTCGATCGCACCGGCGACGTCTTCAAGCACGCGAACTACGCCGGGGTCTCGCGCAACGGCGGCGTGCTGGCGCTCGGCGGCGACGACCCGCTGTCGAAGTCGTCCACGATCCCGTCGCACTCCGAGGTGGCGTTCTACGACGCGCTCTTCCCGGTGCTCTTCCCCGGCAACACGCAGGAGATTCTCGATCTCGGGCGGTTCGGCTTCGAGCTCTCGCGCTACTCCGGGCTCTGGGTGGGCTTCAAGATCGTGACCAACGTCGCCGACGAGATCGGCACCGCCGAGGTCGCCCCAGGTCGGATCGTCATCGCCGATCCCGGCTTCGTGTACGAGGGGAAGCCCTGGCAGCAGCGCCAGAACCCGCTGTTGATGCCGCCGTGGGGACTCGAGACGGAGCGCGAGATCCACTACGGCCGGCTCGAGGCGGCGAAGGCGTTCGCGGCGACGCACCGGCTGAACCGGATCACGCTCCCGACGCCGAACGCGTGGCTCGGTATCGCGGCGCCCGGCAAGACCTACTACGACTTGCGCGAGGCGCTCGCCGAGCTCGGCCTCGACGACGCGACGCTCCGCCAGCACGGGATCCGCCTGCTGAAGATCGGGATGCTGTTCCCGATGGAGCCCACGATCGTCCGCGAGTTCGCCGCGGGCCTCGAGGAGCTCCTGGTGGTCGAGGAGAAGCGCGCGTTCTGCGAGCTGTTCATCCGCGACGTCCTCTACAACCAGGCCGAGCGCCCGCGCGTGATCGGCAAGCGCGACGAGCAGGACCGCCCGCTGGTGCCCGCCGACAGCGAGCTCGATGCCGATCGTATCGCCCAGATCGTGGCCTCGCGCCTGGAGCGACGGATCCACCTCGAGTCGATCACCGCGCGCGTCGCGCTCCTGGAGGCGCTGCGCCAGCGGCCCGCGTCGATCACGCTCGCGCGCCAGCCCTACTTCTGCTCGGGCTGCCCGCACAACCGCTCGACGGTGCTGCCGGAAGGCTCGATGGCCAGCGCCGGCATCGGGTGCCACGGGATGGCGCTCCTGATGGACCGCCGGACGATGGGGCTCACCCACATGGGCGGCGAGGGCGTCCAGTGGGTCGGCATCGCGCCCTTCACCGAGACGAAGCACCTCTTCCAGAACCTCGGCGACGGCACCTTCTTCCACTCGGGCTCGCTGGCCATTCGCCAGGCGATCGCGGCCGGCACCAACGTCACGTACAAGATCCTGTACAACTCCGCGGTGGCGATGACGGGCGGCCAGGACGCCGCCGGCGCGATGCCGGTGCCCGAGCTGACACGCTCGCTGGCCGCGGAGGGCGTCAAGCGCATCATCGTGATGACCGACGAGCCGGACAAGTATCCGGCCGGGACCGTGTGGGATCCGGGCGTCGAGGTGTGGCACCGCGACCGGCTCGACGAGGCCCAGCGCCTGCTCCGCGACATTCCGAGCGTGACCGCGCTCGTGTACGACCAGCGATGCGCCGCGGAAAAACGGAGGCTGCGCAAGCGGGGCCGGCTGCCCGACCCCTCGATGCGCGTGTTCATCAACGAAGCCGTCTGCGAAGGGTGCGGCGACTGCGGAGTGAAGTCGAACTGCCTGTCGGTCCATCCGGTCGAGACGGAGTTCGGGCGGAAGACCCAGATTCACCAATCTTCATGCAACAAAGACTACTCGTGCCTCAAGGGCGATTGTCCATCGTTCGTCACGGTGGTGCCGCTGGGATCGCCGCAGAAGAAGGAGCGGCGCGTCTTCAAGGTCGAGGAGACGCTGGGGGAGCCCGCGCTCAAGGTCCCGCGGGACGCTAACATTTTCATGATGGGCATCGGCGGCACCGGCGTCGTGACGGTGAACCAGGTGCTGGGCACCGCGGCGCTGCTGGACGGCAAGCACGTGCGGGGCCTCGACCAGACCGGGCTCAGCCAGAAGGGTGGGCCGGTCGTCTCCCACCTCAAGATCTTCGAGCAGGCTCCGGAGGGTTCGAACAAGATCTCGGCCGGCTCGGCCGACTGCTATCTCGGCTTCGACATCCTCGTCGCGACCTCGCCGCAGAATCTCGATCACGCCCGATCCGACCGAACGATCGCGGTGATCTCGACGAGCGAGGTGCCGACCGGCGCGATGGTGACATCGACGGCCGTCGAGTTCCCGGAGACGAACGGGCTCGTCACGTCGATTGATCGCGTCACGCGCAAGGACGAGAACGTCTACCTCGACGCGCTCGGGCTGGCCGAGATGCTCTTCGACGATCACATGGCCGCCAACATGATCGTGCTGGGCGCCGCCTGGCAGGCCGGCGCGATCCCGGTCAGCGCCGCCGCGATCGAGGAAGCGATCGTGCTCAACGGCGTCTCGGTGCCGATGAACAGCCACGCCTTCCGCGTCGGCCGCCGGCTCGTCGCCGATCCGGCATGGGCGCAGAGCCTCACCCGGCGCCGCGTGGGCGCGGTCGAGGACGCGCCGGCGCTCTCTGCCCGGGCGCGGCAGATGGTCGACGCCGCCGGCGTCGCCGGCGAGCTGAAGCGGCTCCTCGCGATCCGGGTGGACGAGCTCATCGCGTACCAGGACGCGTCGTACGCGCGGCAGTACGTGAGCTTCGTGACGCGGGTCCGTCAGGCGGAAGTCGCCCACGTGCCCGGCGAGTCGCGCCTCTCCGAGGCGGTCGCGCGCTATCTCTTCAAGCTCATGGCGTACAAGGACGAGTACGAGGTGGCGCGACTGCACCTCAAGAGCGACATGGCCCGTGCGCTCGCTGCCGAGTACCCGGGCGGCGTGAAGCTCAGCTACAACCTGCACCCGCCGATGCTGCGCGCGCTCGGCATGACGCAGAAGATCAAGCTGGGCACGTGGTTCGATCGCATCTTCGGGCTCCTCGCCCGCCTGAAGGGCCTGCGCGGTACCGCGCTCGACCCGTTCGGGCGCGCCGAGGTGCGCCGCCTCGAGCGCCAGCTTCCCGTCGAGTACCGCGGGCTCGTCGAGAAGTCGCTGGTCGGCCTCTCCCCCGAGACGTACACGCGGGCGGTGAAGCTGGCCGAGCTGCCCGACCTGATCCGCGGCTACGAGGACATCAAGCTCCGCAACGTCCAGCGCTTCCGGGACGAGGTTCGAGCGCTCGGATTCTGAGCGCGGCGCCGGCGGAGGAGAGGGACGCAATGGCGGATCTCGACAAGCAGATGAAGAAGCTCCAGCAGCACCTCAAGACGCTCAAGGTGCAGGCCGACAAGGCGCGCGGTCTGGCGCGCCGGCGCATGAAGCGGATCGAGCGGCGCACCCGCGTCGAGCTCGAGCGCGCGCTGCGCCGGGCCGAGCCACGCGTGCGCGAGGCGGTCGCCCAGGCGACCCTCATCAGCCGCAGCTTCCGCGTCGGCGTGCGCGCGGGCGCCGACGCCTATCGCGCGGGTCGCGCCCCCAAGCGCTGAATCTACCTCAGTCGTCGGATCGGGCGCGCTCGCGCTTGAGCGCGCCGCGCCGCTTCTTGGCATCGAGTCGCTGCTCGCGGGCGCCCGCCGACGGCCGGGACGTCTTCCGTGGGCGCGGCTCGCGCAGCGCCTGGGCGACGAGCGCCCGGACTCGCTCGCGGGCGTCCTCGAGATTCCGCGCCTGATTGCGCGTGATCTGGCTCGTGACCATCAGCCGGCCGTCGGCGTCGAGCCGGTGACGGCAGAGCACCGCCAGCCGCGCGCGCGCCGCGTCCGACAGCCCCTCGATCGCACCGAGGTCGACGCGCAGGTCGATCTTGGTGGCGACCTTGTTGACGTTCTGGCCGCCCGGCCCGGAGGCGCGCACCGCGCGGACGTGGAGCGCCCACTCCGGCACGCGCACGGTGTCGCCGACGACGATCGCGGGGCTCACGCCGCGATTGTAGCGTTGCCCCGTGGTGCGCGCCGGAGGCCGTCGCGGGGCGGGGGCCCCGCCGGCCGAGGCGCGGCGATGATTTCGAAGTGGCGCGCCGGAGGCCGTCGCGGGGCGGGGGCCCCGCCGGCCGAGGCGCGGCGATGATTTCGAAGTGGCGCGCCGGAGGCCGTCGCGGGGCGGGGGCCCCGCCGGCCGAGGCGCGGCTATAATTCGATCGTGACCATCACGGAGCGTCGGCGTCTCACCGACGTCGCGCGTGGCGGCGCGCCCGCCGATCTCTACGTGCGCAGTGGATCGCTGCTCAACGTCTACACGGGTGAGCTCTACCCGGCCGGCGTGGCCCTCCGCGGCGAGCGGATCGCGTACGTCGGCGCCCGCGACGACATGATCGGCCCGCGCACGCGCGTCGTGGATGCGAGGGGGCAGGTGATCGTGCCGGGCTACATCGATCCGCACGTGCATCCGGCGACCCTCACGACCCCGGCGGCGCTGGCCCGCTTCGTGCTGCCGCTCGGCACGACCGCGGTGGTCGCCGACACGCTGCAGTTCTGGGAGCTGGGAGGTCCCGCCGCGTTCCGCGCCGCGGCCGACGCGCTCCTGGCGGCTCCGCTCCGCTTCTACTGGATGATCCGCCCGCACGCGCAGAGCCGCACGCGCGACGAGCGCAAGACGTTCGGCCTCGCGGCGCTCGCGCGCGCGTTGCGCCACCCGCGCGCGGTCGCAGTCGGCGAGGTGACGCGCTGGCCCGACGCCTGGCGCGGCGACGCCGAGCTGCTGCGGCGGCTGGCGCAGGCGCCCCGCCGTCGCGTCGAAGGACACACCGCCGGCGCGTCAGCGGAGAAGATCGCCGCGATCGCGGCGGCCGGCTTCACGTCGGACCACGAGCCAATCACCGCGCAGGAGGTCCTGGATCGGGCGCGCCAGGGCATCGCGGTGATGCTGCGCGAGTCATCGCTCCGCCCCGACCTCGTCGGGCTGCTCGACGCGCTCAAGACGGCGCCGGCGCTGGTCTCGCGGCTGATGCTGACCAGCGACGGCTCGATGCCCGCGTTCCTGCGCACGCATGGGTTCGTCGACCACCTGATCCGGATCGCGCTCCAGCGCGGCGTGGCGCCGATCGACGCCTACCGGATGGCGACGCTGAACCCGGCGACCTACTACGGGCTCGACGCCGATCTGGGCGGCGTGGCCCCCGGCCGCTACGCCGACCTCTGCCTGCTCGACGATCTCGCCGAGCCGCGCCCGGCGACCGTGATCGCCCGCGGGCGGATCGTCGCCACCGGCGGCCGTCTGCTGGCACGGATTCCGGAGCCTTCGTGGCGACGCGTGTTCACCTCCGCGGCGGCGCGCCTGACGGTGCGATGGCGCGCCAGGGCGCGGGACTTCGAGCTTCCGGCTCGCGAGCGCTATCCGGTCCTCACGCTGATCAGCGCGGTGATCAGCCGGCTGGAGGAGCGGCCGATGGCGCCGGGCGATCTCCACGCGGCCCTCCTGGACCGCGCGGGCCGCTGGGTCGCGCCCGGCGTCGTCGCCGGCTTCGCCGAGCAGCTCGACGGCTTCGCGACCACGACCAGCACCGACTTCAACGTGCTGGCGCTCGGCCGGCGCCCGGCGGCGATGGCGCGCGCGGTCAACCGGGTCCTCGACCTGCACGGCGGCATCGTCCTCGTCGACGGCGACCGCGTCGCGTACGAGCTGCCGCTGCCAATCGGCGGCATCATGACGCCGGGATCCGTCGAGGAGGTCGCACGACGCGAGGACGAGCTGCGACGCGAGCTGGTCACGCGAGGCTACCCGCATCACGAGCCGCTCTACACGCTCTTCTTCCTGGCCGCAGACTTTCTGCCGGCCGTGCGTCTGTCGCCCCGCGGCGTCTGGGACGTCAAGCGGAGCCGGATCCTGCTGCCCTCGCGACCGCGGCGGTGAGCACGCGCCACCTCGGGCTTGCCGTCGTCGCCGCGGCGCTCATCGCCGCCGTCGCGGCCCACGGCGCGCCCCGGAAGGACGATCCGTTCAAGCGCGGCGTCCTCGGTCGTCGCGCCTACCGTCTGTACGTGCCGCCACGGCCGGCCGCTGAGCCGCGCACGCTGGTCGTCGCGCTGCACGGGTGCTGGCAGACGCCGGAGGACTTCGCGAAGGCCACGCGGCTCAACGAAGCAGCCGAGCGCCGCGGGCTGCTCGTGCTCTATCCGGCGCAGAGCCGCTGGGACAACGCGAGCCGATGCTGGAACTGGTTCGATCCCGCCAACCAGTCTCGCGCGGCGGGCGAGATCGCGGAGCTCCTCGCGCTGGTCCAGACGGTGGTGGGCGAGCAGGCGGCCGCGCCCGGCCGCGCGATCGCGCTGGGATTCTCCGCCGGTGGATTCATGGCCGTGAACCTTCTCTGCGCGGCCCCCGAGCTGGTCGCGGCGGTCGCGGTCGTGGCCGGCGGGCCGTATCGCTGCGGCCTCGGGCTCGATGGAGCGCTCGAGTGCATGCGCGGGCTCCGGCTCGACGGGGCAGCGTCGGCGGCCGCCTGCCAGGCCGCCGCCGGCCGGCGCACGCTGGCCGTGCGCGCCTCGCTCTGGCAGGGCGACCAGGACACGGTCGTCGCGCCGGCCAACCTCCGCGCGCTCGAGACGATGTTCGCGCGGCTCGTGGGGACCGAGTCGAGGTCGACGGAGACCCGCGATGGAGCCATGCGCGTGCTCCTTCGCGACGGTCGGGGCGATCCGCTGATCGAGGCGTGGCTCGTGCCCGGGCTCGGGCACGCCTGGAGCGGGGGCGATCCACGCGCCACCCACACCTGGCCGCCGGGTCCGAACGCCACCGACCTCATCCTGGATTTTCTGCTCGAGCCTCGTGTGAAGTGAGCGCCCGCGCGGCGCGCACCGAGCGCTCCACGTGACCGACGGCACCACGCGACGCCAGCGGCGACTCGCGCTGGGCGTGCTGGTCGGCGCGGCCGTGGTCGCGGTCGCGGCGTTTCCCCTCCGCACGACGTGGTGGGGCGGCTGGATCCTGGCGATCGCCGAGGCGGGAATCGTCGGCGGACTCGCCGACTGGTTTGCCGTCACCGCGCTGTTTCGCCGGCCGCTCGGCCTGCCGATTCCCCACACGGCGCTCATCCCCGCCAACTGGGAGCTGATGGCGGCGCGGGTCGGAACGATGGTCGGCAGCCGCGTGCTCACGAAGGAGTACGTGGCGCGCGAGATCGCGCGCGTGGACGTCTCGACGCTGATCGCCCGCGCCGCCGAGCGAGTGACCGCGCGCGACCTCGACGCGGCCACCCGAGAGCTGGCGCGCTGGCTCGCCTCCGAGTTGTCGGAGAAGGCGGCCGCGGACGCGACGACCCGGTTGCGCGACCTCCTGCTGGCTCAGCCGCTGAGTCCGGCGATCGCCCACGCGCTCGAGCTGGCTCGCCGCTACGGATGGGACGAGCGGATGCTGACGACGCTGGCCGGCACGCTCGCGGAGGCGCTCGAGCGACCCGCGCTGCGCGAGACGGTCGGCGATCTGGTCGATGACGTCCTCGGTCGATATCGCGAGCGCATGGGCGCGTACCCCCGCTTCTGGATCGGCGTGGCGAGCATGCTCGGGCTGCTCGATCGGGATCGCGCCGTCGCGGCGATCCAGGCGGGGCTGCGCGAGGTCGTCCGCGAGCCCGACCATCCCGTGCGCCGCCGCATCACCGACACGCTCGGCGAGCTGCCCGAGCGGCTGCGCCGAGACCCGCGGCTCGCGGCGCGCGTGGAAGCGGCGAAGGTCGAGCTCCTGGGCACGCCCGTCGCGACGCGCGTGCTGGAGGACGCGGCGGCCGCGCTCCGCCGGGCGCTGCTCAGCGATCTCGATCGGCCCGGCTCCGAGCTTCGCGCGTGGATCGTCGCCCGGCTCGACCGCGTGCGCCGCCGGCTCGCCGAGGACGACGATCTCCGCCGACAGCTCGACGGCTGGGTGAAGTCGCGCGTGATCGAGACCGTCGAGCGCCACCACGAGCGGATCGCCGGGTTCATCGAGAACGGCGTGCTCGCGCTCGGTCCCGAGGGCGCGGTCCGACTCATCGAGGAGCACGCCGGCGACGACCTGCAGTTCATCCGGGTCAACGGCACTGTCGTCGGCGGGCTCGCCGGCGGATTGCTCTACGCCATCCACCTCGTGCTTCGCCTGCTCTAGCGGGGCTGCAGGGCCTGGGACCCGTCGCGACCACGACGGCAGTCATTCCTTCACGTCGAATCATTCCGCGGAGCGCGACCGCAACACTGACTACACGGGTCGCGACGGATCCCAGGCCCAGCAGCCCCGCTAGAGCAGGCGCCGTGACGTGCTCTAGGAGGGCTGCCGTCGCGTCGCGTCGAATCCAAGCCGCCTTTGCGCCAGCACGTGGAACCGGGTGTTCGCCATCGACAGCAGGTGGAACCGTTGTCGGGCGAGGGGTTTTCACGTAGACTTCGAAGCGCAA
>QHSL01000055.1 GCA_003220435.1 Candidatus Rokuibacteriota bacterium
TATGAAGAGGTCGGTTCCGGTTTCCCCTTGCTGCTCATCCCGGGCGGCGGGCTCAATTCAGCCCTCTCATCCTGGCAGACAGCGTCGCCCTTCAACCCGATGGACAGGTACAAGGACGACTTCCGCTGCATCTGCGCCGATCTGCGCAACGCCAACCCCGGCCAGTCCAGCGGCCCGCTGGAGATCGACCGCCCCTGGGACGCCTACTCCGACGACCAGCTCGGGCTGATGGACCACCTCGGCATCCGGGAGTTCATGGTCATGGGCTTCTGCATCGGCGGGCCGATGATTCACAACCTGATTCGGCGGGCTCCGGAGCGCGTCGTCGCGGCCGCGATGATGCAACCCAGCGGCTTCAGGCCCGAGATCCCGGACCTTTTCTACCAGAACAACATCAAGGGCTGGGGGCCGCAGCTTTGCCAGAAGCGCCCCGACGTCACGATGGACGTGATCCATGACTTCCTCACCAGCATGTACACCAAACGCGCCGACTTCGTTTTCACCGTGTCGCGCGATTTCGTGCGCTCCATCCAGACGCCGCTGTTGATAGCGCCTGACGACGTGCCCGCGCACCCGTACAAGGTCGCGATGGAGGTGGCCAGCCTCGCCCCGAACGCCGAGGTGACCATCTATCCGTGGAAAGATTCGCCGGAGCACATCGACGAGGTCGTGGAGCACGCGCGGCGCTTCCTCAAGGCGCACGAACCCGTCGCAGCTGGGCGTCAGGGACGAGTCTAGCCGGCAAGATTGCTGCTGCGCAGGATCCGGCTACGAGGTAGGATTCAGGCGTGACGTGCTCTCTATGGAACGAGAGGAGACATCATGCACAGGCCCGTACGGTTTGCCGATGACATCGAGCCGCTGGTGCAGTTCATCGAGGAAACCGACCCCAGCCGGATCCTCGAAGCCACCCTGGGCAAGCTGCGCGACGGCCTGTCGGTCAAGAAGCTCCTGACTGCGTCGGCGCTCGCGGTCACTCGTTCCTCGGACTTGCCGCCCGGCCACCACGGCGGGCCGCTGCACCCGCTCGTCGGGCTTCATGCACTCCATAACACCGCAGAGCGCGTGTCGGGCGAACAACGGTTCCTGCCGATCCTTCAGCACGTCGCGCTGTCGAACAAGCACATCAATCACCCCGGCATGGGCCCGTACATCCTGGCGGATGCCAAGCCCGAGGACTCGGGCGGCGTCGAAGGCACGAAGAAGGCGTTTTTCGCCGCCGTGGATCGCGGCCTGTACAACGCCGCGGATCACGCCTTCCTCTGGCTCTGGGACAACATGCCGCATGCCGAGGCGCTCGACCTGCTGCTGACCGTGGCGATCCCGAAGAACATGCTCGACGATCACTACTTCATCTTCCCCATGTTCACGTGGCGCGCCCTCGACTGGCTGGGACGCGAGCACACGCCGTTCCTGATGCGCCCCGCCGTCCGGTACGTCAGCCGGTTCCCCACGCCGCCCGTCCTGAATCACATCGAGCCGCTGCTCGAGGAGTACCAGCTCCTGAAGCGCCCGCTGGGGTTCCACACGAGCCCCCAGGAAACAGGGGCGATCGGCCTCCTGGGCGAGGCGATCACCGCGTGCGACAACTATCAGGAGATCCCGAGGATGCTCGCGAAGGCTCTCGCGGACGGTCTGTCGCTCCAGGGCACCGGCGAAGCCTTGTCGATCGGGGCCGCCGGCCTGTTCATGCGGTCGCTCACGGGGAATCCGATGGACGTGCACCTGCACACGGGCGCGAACCTGCGCCGGTATCTCTTGAAGCTCGACGGCGTGAGCCTGCGCAACAAGCTGCTGGCGCTGCTGACGTGGCACACGGGCCCCGAGGTGCGCTCGACGCAGAACCGTATGGAGCCACCGCCCCAGCCGAATCCGGAGGCCGTCGCGGCGCTGCCCCATCGCACCCAGGCCGCGTTGCTGGATGCGCTCGAGGAGAGCATCTACACGCAGCCGCCGACCGACTGGTCGAAGGTCACCAACCTCGGGCAGATGCGCGCGGTGCCCGAGGTGAAGAACACCGTGAACCTGACGCAGCAGTATGCCGACCTCGGGTACGACCCGGATGCGCTCATCAGCCGTCTGGCCACGATCGTCGTGCACGACAACTTCACCGAGATGCACGCCTTCAAGCACCATCAGGCCACCTTCGAGGAGTTCCACGCCACCCGCCTTCCGTGGCGCTGGCGTCATCTCGTGAGCGCAGCTCAGGCGTCGGCCATCTCCTACGGAAAGAACATGGAGATCTACGAGGAGGCGGTCGAGCTCCTCCACGCGTAGCATTCCGGCGATCAGCGCTTTAGTTCCGTCAGAAAGGCCCGGCACCGGTCCCTTGTCCTGTTTTAGCCCTCCTCCAGTATCCCGCTGCCACACTCGCCGCGTGGGAGGAGATCCGCAAGCTCCGTGGCCGCTGACGGGGAAGGAGACCCGAGTTTAGGGCTTTGAGATCAGAGACTCGACGAGCACGTGCGCGGAGTCGCCGTCCCACGTCCTGGGCCCCAGCGCCAGCGCCGCGAGACTGCCTTCGCGATCGATGATAACGGTCGCGGGTAGGGGTCCGTTGAAGTCCAGCCTCGCTCCGTCGGAGCGAGTTCCAGGCAGTGGGAGTGGGTACGAAGAAGAGCTGGTGAGCTGGCGCTTCGCGCACTAGGCGGTCCCGCACGCCACGTCCTTCACTTGCCGGGAGACGGCTCCCACCAGCGAGCCGACAACACGGCGATCGCGAGGCCTCCCGAGATCACGCCGTTTCCCCACCAGTACCACTGGGCGCCGTTGAAGCCGCGCCAGAGCGCTTGCCCTACGATCGTCACGAAGAAAAGCGCCGACAGCAGACCGTAGACGAGCGACAGGTCGCGATACCGTTCGAGATTGCCGATGATCTTGAACTCGAGCCAGGCGAGCATGATGAAGGGGATGCCGACGGCTCTGAGGATGTAGTTTTCCGGGAGGGGTTCCTGCTGGGTGATCGCGGTCCACCATTTCGGCACCAGCAGTAACGGCAGTCCATAGACGAGCAGGACGAGAGCCTGAACTGTCATCACGGTCTTCAGCGCACTCATGACGTGCCCTCCTTGCCGGGCGTGAGCTCCCGCCATCGACCATGAGGGTCGAAAGGTGCGCTGACCTTAGCGCCGAGCTTTGGCTAGGTCAAGGCCTGAGCGATCGTCTGACAAACAATGGGTGGCAGCGGACGAAGCTCGACACGAACGGAACTGTCGTGGGTAGATGTGGAGCTGCGCAAAGAATTCGGAGCGGCCGGCCGCCTGAGAGCCGAGGCGGCCGGTCGCCGATGGGACCGGTCAGCGTGCTTTCCGTTCCTCGGACTTGAAGGGCTCCTTCACCACGACCTTGACGCCAGCGATGACGCCGGTCACGGCACGGCGGACCTCTTCGCCCGCCGTCGCGCTGATTTCACCGGCCCCCTTGATGGCGCCACTGGCCGCCGCCGAAGCTGCTTCCTCTGCCCGGAGTCCCAACTCCTTAGCCCCCGCGATCGAGCCTTCCACAGCGCTCCGCGCGGCGGACCCGAGATCGCCGCCGACCTCTGCCACGCCCTTCACGACCGCTCTCGCGCCGGCGCGGATGCTCTCCGTAGCTTCGACACCAATCTCCCGCGTGCCGCGGATCACCCCGATGACGCCCCCCTTGGCGGCCCCGCGAATGTCGGCCCCTACTTGGGCCGTCCCCAAGATCGCTCCGCGCAGGACGTCAGACACGGTGCCGGTCAGTGCCCCACCGACGGCGCCGCTGCTCTTGAGAGTGTGTACCAGGGTCCCGCTGACGGTGTCGATGGCAGCGTCGACGACCTCGCCCGTCCCTCGAATGCTCTCGATGATCCCGGTCTTCACGGTCTCCACGATGTGTTTCTGCTCGGGCATTGGGGAGTCCTCCTTTTTGATTCGGGGATTTCGATGTGAGTCCGGCATTCGGCGCGCGTGGCCTGCACACCGCGCCTTCTTCAGCTTATCGAACCTCAACGATGCGTCAAGCGGTTGTCGGAGCGGCAGTGTAAATCTTTCAATCGCACTTGTGCGAACGCGCTCGTGCGCGCGGATGCATGACGGCCTGACAAGCCTTTCGCGCCAAGGTGTCCAGGGCTCGGTGAGTAACTATGTGAAAAGTCGGCCTCCGGAGATGGCACCGGCGTTGAACCGTTTCGCTGGAGCTCGCACACCGACCCCGTGTCGGGTCACGTCAACCGGAGAACGACCTCGTGTCGCGTATCGTGACGCTGTCTGCCGTCGTCATAACACTGGGTGCATGGGCGGTGGCTGTGCTGCATGTGTTTTCGGTCGTCAGCGCAACGCAGCAGCAGCCGCACATCGTGAGCGCAGTCGCCCTCGTGTACGTGGGTTTGATCACCGCGCTGGTGGCTGGCAGCCTGTCCTATCTTTCGGCGCGCTACGGCTATGCGCGACGTCTCTCGACGCACCAGCCGACGAGTGACGCGGAGATCGATGCGTTTCGGGCGACCGTGGTGCCGTCCGTGACGATCCTCGTCCCCTCGTACAAGGAGGACCCGGCTGTCGTCTGGAGGACGCTGCTTTCGGCGGCCCTGCAGGACTACCCGCGACGCTCCATCGTCCTGCTCATCGACGACCCGCCCGTTCCAGCGACACGCGAGGATGCCCAGGCCCTCGGCGAGATGCGCGAGCTTGCCGATGCCGTCGAGCGACGCCTCACGGCGGTGCACGCGCGCGTGGGGGCCGCTGCCGCGGCGTTCGAGCGACGAGCCGCCGCAGCCCCGCTCCGACTCTCCGGCGAGGCCCGCGAGCTAGCCGCCCTCTATCGCGATATCGGCGCCTGGTTCGCCGAGGAGGCGAGCCGGCACGACATCGTCGATCACACTGACCGGGTATTCGTCCAAGTGACCTTGCTCGACGAGCGCCGGCGGTATCAAGAGAAGGCCGCGGACCTGCTGCGCTGCGCCGAGAGCGAGACGGTGAATGGCCACCTGCTCCGGGGTGCATATCGGCGGCTCGCGAGCCGCTTCGAGGTCACCGTGCGCACATTCGAGCGCAAGCGCTATACGAATCTCTCGCACGAGCCGAACAAGGCGATGAACCTCAACACGTACATCGCATTGATGGGCGGGCGCTTTCGTGAGCGGTCCGACGGGGCGCGGCGTCTGCTGGAGAGCGCCGGACCCGACGAGCAGGGGATCGCCTTCGATGACAGCGACTACGTGGTCGTTCTGGATGCCGACACGGTCGTGCACCCGGAGTACATCCTGAAACTCGCGCACGCGCTCTCCCGGCCCGAGCACCGCCGGGTCGCGGTCATCCAGACGCCCTACAGCGCCTTTCCGGGGTCAGCGCGGCCGCTCGAGAGCGTGGCCGGCGCCACCACCGACATTCAGTATCAGGTGCACCAGGGATTCACGCACTTCGGCGCGACGTTCTGGGTCGGGGCCAACGCGATGATACGCAAGGCCGCGTTGGAGGAGATCGCCGAGGCGCGGCAGGAGCGCGGGTTCGAGGTGCGCGTGTTCATCCACGACCGTACCGTGATCGAGGACACCGAATCCACGGTCGACCTGCGCCAGCGCGGCTGGCAGCTCTACAACTATCCGGAGCGGATGGCCTTTAGCGCCACGCCGCCGGACTTCGGCGCACTGCTCATCCAGCGGCGTCGCTGGGCCAACGGCGGTTTGCTGATCGTGCCGAAGCTCTGGCACTTCCTGTGGACCGGCGGGGGCCGACGGGCCGGTGTGGGCGAGGTGCTGCTACGCCTGCATTACCTGACCTCCCTCGCAGTGGCGAATGTTGCGCTCATCTTCCTCCTCGGCCTCGCGTTCGACGCGCGCTTCGCATCGATGTGGCTGCCGGTCACGGCGGCGCCCTACTACGTCCTCTATGCGGTCGATCTCCGGAACGTCGGCTATCGGCGGCGTGACGTGCTTCGCGTGTATGCGCTGAACCTGCTGCTGATCCCGGTGAGCCTCGGCGGCGTCCTGCGCTCGATACAACAGGCGTGCACGGGCCGGCGCTCATCGTTCGGACGTACGCCGAAAGTCGTCGGTCGCACCGCGGCGCCGGCGGGCTACGTCCTGGCCGAGGCCGGACTGCTCGCCTGGTGGACGTTTGGGGCGCTCATGGAATTGGACGCCGGGCACTGGCTCAACGGACTCTTTGCGCTCGCAAACGCCACGTTTCTGCTGTACGCCCTCGTCCGGTTCATTGGCTTACGGGAGGCGTGCGAGGACCTGCGGCCACTCACGGCACGAGCCGCTCACGGGCTCGGGACCGTGCGACTCGTGTGGGCATCGAGGCGGTTCGTGGCGCCCCTTATCGTTATGATGACGTTGCTCTTCCCCACCGCGGCTCCCGGAACTGAGGTCGCCATTACGATCGACGATCTCCCCACCCACGGACCGCTGCCGGCGGGTATCACGCGCGTGGCGGTGGCCGACCAGCTTATCGGGGTCCTGCGACGGCACGGCATCCCCGGCGCCGTCGGCTTCGTGAACGGGGGACAGATTGCCGACACCCCCGAGCACGGCGTCATCCTGGAGCACTGGAGTGCAGCAGGTTACCGGCTCGGCAATCACACGTTCGGCCACGTCGACCTCGATCGGACCGGGTCGGGTGGATTCCTTGCCGATGTCGAGCGCAATGAGCCGATGATCGTGCGCTACGGCGGCCCGGAGCCCGACCGGATGTTCCGCTATCCGTATTTGCACGAGGGGGCCACGCTGATCGAGAGAGAAGCCGTACGGCGCGCGCTCCGGGAGCGGCGATACCAGATCGTGCCGGTGACCGTCGACTTCCATGACTGGAAATGGAATGACGCGTATGCGCGGTGCGCGGGTGAGCCCGGTGCGGTAAAGGCGTTGACGCGCAGCTTCCGTGAGGCGGCTCTTCGTGCGCTTCAGTCGTCCGAAGAGACGGCAGCGACGCTCGTGCGGCGGCCGATCAAACACATCCTTCTCCTTCACGCCGGCGCTTTTGACGCGCTGGCGCTCGACGACTTGCTGTCGGCCTACGAGGAGCGTGGAGTCCGCTTCATCCCCGTGCGGGACGCGCTCGAGGATCCCGTGTACGGGATCGATCCGAAGGTCACGTGGCGAGGCCAGGAGAGCTTCCTCGCGCAGCTGCTGCGCGCCACCGGCCGGCCTCGCCCTCGGCCGCCGCTCCCGCCCGAAGGCTGCCACACGGACTGAGGCCGTCGCCTTCGCGCGCTCACGGTGAGTCACGGCGCAGTTCGGCGCGCGAGGGACCCCCGTTCGCTGATACCATCACGCCGGGAGCCAACTCGCAGGAGGGGACCAGCGATGAACGAGAACAGCCAGGATCTCAATTGTCTCGCCGGCATCCGGGTCGTCGACTTCACTCAGTTCGAGGCGGGGACGTCCTGCACCGAGGCGCTCGCGTGGCTCGGCGCGGACGTGGTCAAGATCGAGAACCCGAAGACGGGCGATCCCGGACGCCGGCTGCGGCCCGGGAAGCCCGACGACGATCCCTGGTATTTCCACATGTTCAACGCCAATAAGCGATCGCTGGCGATCGACCTGAAGTCGCCGCGCGGGGTCGCGATCGTCAAGGAGATGCTGAAGAAGGCCGACGTCACCGTCGAGAACATGGCGCCGGGGACCATCGACCGCCTCGGGCTCGGCTACGACGAGGTGAAGAAGCTGAATCCGAGAATCATCTTCTGCTCGATCCAGGGGTTCGGGACCGGGAGCAAGTACGAGAACGGCCTCGCCTTCGACATGATCGCGCAAGCGGCCGGCGGCACGATCAGCGTGACCGGCGAGGCCGACCGGCCACCGGTCAAGCCCGGCCCGAGCTTCGGTGACACCGGCACGGGCATGCTGATGACCGTGACCATCCTTGGCGCACTGCTCGAGCGGCAGCGGACCGGCCAGGGACGGCGGCTGCAAGTCGCGATGCAGGACGCGATGATCCACTACATGCGCACGTGCTTCGCGACCCAGGCGCGCACCGGCAAGGCGGCCCCGCGCCGCGGCGGCAAGACCGTCATGGGCACCAACGCGCCCTCCGGGCTCTATCAGTGCAAGCCCCTCGGCTCCAACGACTGGGTCTACATCACCACGAGCCGCGGCAACCCCGAGCACTGGGGCCGACTGATGAAGCTGATCGGGCGCCCGGAGCTGATCGACGATCCCCGCTTCGCCACCGGCGCCGCCCGCATCGAGCGCGAGTCCGAGGTCGACGCGATCATCACCGAGTGGACGCGCCAGCACACCAAGGAAGAGGCGATGACGCTGATCAGCGGCGTCGGGGTGCCGGCCGGCGCCGTCTTTGACACGATGGAGCTGCACAACGATCCGAGCTTCGAGAAGCGCGGCATCATGCAGGTGATGGAGCACCCGAACGGGCCCTTCAAGATGCCGACCTGGCCCGTGCGGGTCGACGGCAAGACGGCGCGGATCAAGCCCTCGCCGCAGCTCGGCCAGCACGGCGCGGAAGTGCTGAACACGTGGCTCGGCATCGGCGCCGACGAGGTCGCAACGCTGAAGAGCGAGGGCGTGGTCTCAGGCGTCTAGACCACCCGGATCGACTGGCGCAGCTCGCGCGCGAAGATGTCCTTGGGGATCATCGCGTGGACGCCCTGGTTCACGTCGACGACCTGCGTGATCCGGAAGTTCACGGCCATGCTCGCGAGGCCGTAAGCGTCGTGGCGGGTAAGGTTCGCCCGACGGCTCAAGAACGCGATGGTGTTGCGGAGCGTGATCCGGAACGCCTCGTTCAGATCGCGATGGACTCCGAGCGCGATCCAGTGCGAGTCCGTTTCCGCGAACGGCCACTCCCAGCCCGCGCGCTCGTGGAGCTGCACCTGGACGCGCACCTCTTTCATGCCGGTCTCGAGCGCGGTCAGGTTGACCTCGCCGTCCGCCTGGAGCGCGTGTGAATCGCCCGTGAAGATCTTGCCGCCCGGCTGCCACACGGGGATGTAGAGGACGCTGCCTTCCTGCAGCTCCTTCAAATCCAGGTTGCCCGCATGCTGTCCGGGCGCCACCGAGCTGACGACGCCGGGTCCGATCCGACCCACGACTTCACGATCCTCCGGCGCCGCCACGCCGAAGGTGCCCTGGAAGGGCCCGAGCGGCAAGGTGATCGACGGCGAGAATTTCGCGATCTTCCGCGTGTTGTCGATGTCGATGAACCGGATCGAGCCCTCGGGAAATTCGTCGGGGAGCGCGCCGGTCTTGAGCTCGCCCGGGTTGTTGAGATTGGCACCCCACTCGAGCGGCGTGAGCGTGAGGAATCGCACGGCGAGCATGTCGCCGGGCCGCGCGCCCTTGACCCCGACCGGTCCGATGATCGAGTGCGGCCCCTTGCCGGGGTTCTCCCGTCGCCACTGGGCAAGCTGCGCGATGGAAACGCCGGGCTGGAATCGGTTCGTGAAGTGGGTCCACGTGTTCGGATAGACCACCGTGTCGCCGGACTCGATCTGCAGAATGTCCGCGCGCGTCCCGTCGAACGTGCCGAGCCGAACCGTTTCGTTGGTGGACTCGACGACGTGGCTGCGGCCACCGGGCGCGGCGCCGGCGCCGCCGCTTCGCATGGTCGAGCACGCGGCGAGAAGACTGGTGGGCGCGATCGCGGCCAGGAGACTGAGCACGCCCCCGGCGCCCACCAGACGCCGGCGAGAGACGCGGTAGGTCGCCGCATGCGACTGCAGCGCGTCCTGGTTCACCTCGTCCATGTGCTCGAGTCGGTCCCGCGTGGCCCCGGCCAGCGCCGCGTCGACCGCATCCGGCTCGACCATGTACTGGCGGCCGCCGTCGTCGCCGCATCCGAGCAGGCCACCACAAGGCCGAAATCGCTCGCGCTTGTCGTTGCTCATGTCGGGGTCTCCAGCTCGCCGGGCCACTTGGTTGACTGCGCGGCCGACCCGTCGCCGGCCTTCATCCTGTGCGTCGGAATTACTGCACCCGGAGAGCGGCAAGTCAAGACCTGGCCAGGTGCGCTATGCTTGCCGCCGTGTCCCGTGTCGTCCTGATCAGCCTCGACGGGTTCGCGTCCTTCTACTGGACCGACCCGCGCGTGCGCATGCCGACGTTGCGCCGCCTCGCCGAGCGCGGCGTCGTGGCGCGGCGTATGGAGTGCGTGTTCCCGAGCACCACGTGGCCCACTCACGCGAGCATGGTGACGGGGGTACGCCCCGATCGCCACGGCGTCGTGGCCAACTACATCCTGAACCGTGAGTCGGGACGCACAGAGGATCTCACCGGTGATCCCATCTACGACGCGGATCGGCTGCTGCGGGCGCCGACGATATACGACGTCGCCCATGCCGCCGGCCTGCGAACGGCCGCGGTCGACTGGCCATGCACCCGTCGCGCCGCCGGCCTCGACTTCAACCTGCCGTTCTTCAAGGATCAGCGTGTCTTCGAGAGCGCGACCCATCCGGAGGTCTGGCGCGAGCTCGGAGCGCTCGGTCTTCCGATCGATCGGTTGGGCGAGTGGGCGCAGCTCCCGAAGCGCTTTCTCCGGGACGACGTCGTGGCCGACGTCGCGGCGCACGTGCTGCACCGCCACGCCCCCGATCTGCTCCTCGTGCACCTTCTTTGCGCCGATAGCTTCCAGCACCTCCACGGTCCTCGCTCGCCGGAGGCGTACTGGGCTCTCGAATACGTAGACCATTGCGTGAGTCGCGTACTGGCCGCGCTTCCCACCGGCGCCCTCGAGCGCGACACCGCGGTGCTCGTGGTCTCCGACCATGGCTTCCTGCCTTCCGATCGGGAGATCCGTGTCAACGTGCGGTTGCGCCAGCTGGGCCTCTTGAAGGTCGACGCCGAGGGGCGGATCGGCGAGAGCCGGGCCCGCTTCGTCACCAACCACGGCGCCGGCTACGTCTACGTTCTCGATCCGGCTGATCGCCCATCGCTCGTGCATGATCTGAAGTCCGAGCTTGCCGGCCTCGAGGGCGTGACGGGCGTCTGGGGCGTGTCCGACTATGCCGGGCTAGGACTCCCGCTCCCGGACGAGAATCCCATGATCGGCGAGCTCGTGCTCGAGGCCGCGGAGGGCTACGCGTTCGGGGACGAGGCGCGTGGCGACGACCACGTCGGCCCGCCTCGATATCGCGGCAACCACGGCCACCGACCAACCCATCCGGACAACGGCGCGTTCTTTCTGACGGCCGGTGCCGGCATCCGGCGAGGCGCCGAGCTCGGAGCCATCATCAGCCGCGACGTGGCCCCGTCCGTCGCCCACCTGCTCGACGTCAAGCTCGGTGACGTGGAGGGGAAGCTGCTCGCAGACGCTCTTGCTTGATGGGGGCTAGAGTGGCTTGATCTGGACCTTGCGCCACTTGATGACGCCGCCGGGCGCCTCGTTGGGGCCATTGCGAAACTGGAGGGCGAACGGTCCCTGCGCACGCTGGCTGTCCTGAACATTGGCGGTCTGGATCCCGTTCAGCACGACGGTGAGCTGCGAGCCCTTGGCCGTGATCTCGTAGGCATCCCCATGATGATGACGGACGGGCGTTTCATGGCGATCTCCTCACTGAGTTCGGTCACGGTTTCTTCCACACGATCATCTCGCTGTCGCTGATCGTGAGCTTCGTGCCGAGCTTGTCGCATCGGCTCACGATTTGCTCGACCGCCTCCTGGTCCTGGCCAGGGTCGCAGACGTAGGTTGCGTTTCGTTCGTTGTGGCGCACCATCGAGAACGCGACCTCCAGGAGCGCTGAATCGTCGAAGGTGAGGCGGGCTAGCATGCCGACCCAGTCACCGTGGGCGCGGCCGCCATGCCCGGTGTGGAACGAGAAGCTGCCGAGTCCGTAGAAAATCGGCTTGCCCCGATACATCTCGACCGCGCATGCGTAGTGCGGCCCGTGGCCCATGACGACGTCGGCGCCCGCATCGATCGCTGCGTGGGCGATCTCGACCTGGTAGTCGAGCACGTCTTCGGCGAGTCCCCAGTGATTAGAGGCGACCACGACGTCAGCCCCGGTGCGCAGCGCGCGCAGATCGCCCGTGAACTCGGCGAGCGACCTGACGTCCGCCCAGGTGAGGATCGCGGGAGGGATCCCGGGACGGTTGGCGGGCGGAACTCCGGCCCGTCGTGTCTGGAGCATCGGCTCGTACGCGGTGCGTCCTGTCAGGACGGCGACCCCAGCGGAATCGTCGGTAGCCTCGTGGCCGGCGGCCCAGTACACGGAGGTTCGTTGCACGAAGCCGAAACGCAGACCCTCGTGGGTGATGATCGCGGGGGCGCGCGCGGCCTTGCGATTCACGCCCGCGCCGGTGCACGGAATGCCAATTCGATCGAGTTGCCTGAGCGACGACCGAATCGCCTCCTCGCCGTAATTCACGTTGTTGGCGTTACCGATCGCGCGATACCCGGCGATGACGAGGGCCTGAGCGGAAGCGAGCGGGGCATAAAAACCCTCGCGCTCGATCGAGTGCCCGGCGGCGGGCTCGTAGAAGCAGCACTCCAGGTTGCCGAACAGCACGTCGGCCTGTCGTAACGTGTCCGTGATCAGCGCGAACGGCGCCTGGGGATCGGTGACGTTCATGAGATTGACGTCGCCGGTCAGCATCAGCATTCGTTTCACGCCCGACCCCTCGTCGGTCCTGACGCCCGCATCAGTGCCGGCGCGCGTCGCCTGGCGTCGGTGCCGGCGCCGGGAAGTACTCGGCGACCGGAATTTCGATCACACTCGGACCGTTCGATGCGAGCGCTTCCTTCACGGCGTCCGCAATCTCCTCGGGGCGCTGCACGTACATCCCGCGCGCGCCGTACACCTCGGCCA
>QHSL01000056.1 GCA_003220435.1 Candidatus Rokuibacteriota bacterium
CGGAATCCACGCCGCCTCGATGTGGTGGTCGGCATGCGCCGCGTACTTTGTGTAGCACTCGCGCTTGCGTCGATTGTAGAAGCGGTTCTGCTCGTTGTTCTCGTCGATGGGCCACTGCGCGGCGCCCCAGTGGATGCTCGCCATGAAGTAGCTCTCGCGCGCCGTCACGAGGTCCTGGTTCTGCTCCGCCGCCTGGGCCTTCGCCTCGCGGCGGCGCGCGACCGCCTCGAAGGCGGGCGACGCGTCGGCGAGCTTCGTGATGCGCTGGCGAATCGCGGCGAAGTCCGCGTTGGCCTCGGGCCCGCACGGCGCGGAGAGGTAGATGGACCGCGGCTGGTCCCAATCCATGCCCACGGAGCGGATCGTGTTGTCGATCAGCCAGCGTTGCTCGGTCGAGCGGCGAGTCGTCGGTCCGCCGGAGGCGGGCGCGGACGATCGGCTCGCCGATCCGACGCCGGACTGCGAAGCGCCAGGTTTTGGATCGTTGACTAGCTCGAGCGAGCCGTCGGGCATGGTGTCGCCTCCTCGCGAATTGGCGGCCGGACACCGTGACTATAACAAGATGGGGGGAGGTAATCGTCCTCGTCCCTCCGTGCGCTAGCCGGTCTGGGGCGGGAGCGGGGGGAGCGGTGGCGCCGAGCCGCGGGGGATCCAGACCCAGAAGTATGGCGACGTGCGGCCGTCGCCGTAGAGCTGCCAGCGTCCCTCGGGGAACGTGTAGGCTCGATCGGCCTGCGGAACGACCGCGACCTCGGGCCGCGAAGGAGGCGTGGGCGAGGCCGTCACGGTGGATCCGTTCGGGATCCAGACCCAGTAGTACGGGATGCCTCGACCGTCACCGTAGAGCTGCCAGCGCCCGTCCGGATGTACGACGCGATCAGTGGAGACTACCGGAGGCGCCGGAACCGGCGTGGCCGGGGCCATGACGACTGGGCTCGGCGTGGTCTTCTCGACTTCTCGGCCGACGACGCAGCCTCCCAGCGCGGCTGCGAGCAGCGGCGCGATCAAGATCATTCGCGTGAATCCAGCGCTCATTCCTGTCCTCCCTTCGTGAGCAATGCTCCAGCTCCCCGCCGGCGCATCTTCTGTGCCACCGCTGCGGCGCGCGCCGAGGTCGGAAGGCGACTGAAGGAAGGGGACGTGATTGCGGCGACTTAGGATTCTCGGAGGCGCGAGCGATCTACTCGAGCCAGATCCGATCGTGTAGTATCTACAGGCGCGTTCTTTCGCGCCCTGGTGCTTTCGTCCGACGTCGCGCCTGGCTTCGCGCTACCATCCGCGTGACCGACGACACGGCCGCAAGGAGGCCTCCATGATCGCGATCTGGGTGAAGGTGCGAGTGAAGCCGGACCAGAAGAAGCGGTTCCTCGAGGCGATCGAGATCGACGCGCTCGGATCCGAGAAGGACGAGGCGGGCTGTCTCAGGTTCAACGTCTTGCAGGATGAGCAGGACGAAAACGTCTACTACTTCTACGAGGTCTACAAGGACCAGGCGGCGCTCGAGGCCCACCGGGCCGCGCCTCACTACGCGGTGTGGCGCGCTGCCGCCGACTCGCTTGACGGCCCGACCGCGCCGACGCGCTGCAAGACCGTTTTTCCGGCCGCTCGCCCGTACTGGGGCAAGATGTAGCGGCCGTGGGCACCGGCGCCCACAATCGGGCTGGCTCGACGCTGTCGGCTGGGCGTCGTTGCTGTCATCGGTCGATCACCCGAGGTGACCGCCCGACGACGCGACGCTCTTGCGAATCGCGGAGTTCGGGTGTGTGTTCGCGGTGGCGCGGCTCTTGCTTATGATCCGCCCGATGCTCGCAGACCGGATGTGGGGGCTGTTTTCTTCCGATCTCGCGATCGACCTGGGGACGGCGAACACCCTGGTCTTCGTGCGCGGAAAGGGAATTGTCCTCAACGAGCCCTCCATCATCGCGATCCGCAAGACGGACAACTCCGTCATCGGGGTCGGGCACCAGGCCAAGGCCATGCTCGGCCGCACGCCCGAGAACATCAGCGCGATCCGCCCACTCAAGGACGGGGTGATCGCCGACTTCGACGTCACCGAGCGGATGCTGACCTACTTCATCGAAACCGCCCGGCGGCTCTCGACCGGACGGCGGCGCGCGTGGAGCCTCGACCGTCCTCGCGTCGTCATCGGCGTGCCCTCGGGAATCACCCAGGTCGAAAAACGGGCGGTCCGGGACGCGGCGCTGCAGGCCGGAGCCCGCGAGGTCTATCTGATGGAGGAGCCCACGGCCGCGGCCATCGGCGCCGGCCTGCCGATCCACGAGCCGGGCGGCCACCTGGTCGTCGACATCGGCGGCGGGACGACCGAGGTCGCGGTCATCTCCATGTCCGGCACCGTCTACTGCAACTCGGTGCGGATCGCCGGCGACGAGATGGACGAGGCGATCATCCAGCACATCCGGAAGCACTACCGGCTGCTGGTCGGCGAGCGGCGCGCGGAGGAGATCAAGATCGCGCTGGGCTCGGCGCACCCGGCCGCGATGGACCGCTGCTCGATCGAGGTCAAGGGACGCGATCTGGTCGACGGCGTGCCGAAGACGCTCGTCGTCACCGACGAGGAAATCCGGGAGGCCCTTCGCGAGCCCGTGATGACGATCGTCGAGACGGTCCGTACGTGTCTCGAGCGGACGCCGCCAGAGCTCGCGGCCGACATCATCGAGAAGGGCGTCGTGCTGACGGGCGGCGGCGCCCTCTTGCGAGGGCTCGCCGGCCTGCTTCAGAGCGTCACGCAGCTCCCGGTACACGTCGCCGAGGATCCGCTGAGCTGCGCGGTGCGCGGCGCCGGCATGGCGCTCGACGACATCAAGCTCCTGCGGAAGGTCGCGATCCCCGCCTAATCCACTCCGAAGTCGAAGACTTTGCCGCTGGCGCCGGCGGCGAGACCAAAGGTGAGGACGAAACCGTACTCGCCGGCCTGCAGCGGCTGCTTCGGCGTCAGCTTGAAGAGGCCGCGCGCATCCTTCTCCGACTCGACGTCGATCGTGTCCTCGCTCCGGACGCCCATCTTCTGCGTGCCGCCGAACGGGTGGAACGCCCCGCTCGAGATCTTGAGGTTCCGATCGTCGTGGTCGTCGCCCTTCTTGAGCCGCACCAGCGGAGCCTCGTTCGGCGGCCACGTGCTGTAGAAGACCGGCTGCTTGTCTGCGACGCGATACTGGGCCTTCCGGCCCTTCAGGACCAGCTCGCTGCTCGACGAGAAGAACGCGACGTTGGTCTCGATCGACGACGCCGCGGACCTGAGCTCGACGTACTTGCCACCGATCAGGTGGAAGATCGTGTCGCGCGGCCCCGCCGAGGCGGCCGGCGCCGCCGGTAGCGCGGCCGTGGCCGCCGGGGCCGCCGCGGTCGCCGCCGGCGCCGCCGCGGCCGGAGCGCTCGCCGGCGTTCCCGGATGGCCGACCATCGCCTCGATGATCTGATCCGACAGCCCTGCGCTCTTGAGGCCGATCAGCCCCTTGGTGCTCACGTCGAACTTCGCCTGACTCGTTCGGATCTTCGTGATGATCAGCGAGTCCGACAGCCCGGCCTTCTTCAAGGCCACGACTGATTCGTTCGTGAGCACTTCTTGCGCGGTCAGTGAGGTCGCCGTGAGCAGCATCAGCGATGCCATCACCAGCCCGAGCGTGAGCCGGAGTCCTGGCGAAGCGATCATGGGTGATCCTCCGATGTACCGCTGAACTCGTCGCGGGTTTCGCCTGCGGCTGCTGTTATAGGGTGGCGTCGCGCTCGCTGTCAAGAGCCCTGGGGGTGTCCTCGCTTGACCTCGCGACCGGGCGCGTGGTACCCGTCCAGCACGCGCGGCGTCCGGAGCGCGGGGAGGGCTCGATCATGCTGGATCTGCTGATTCGGGGCGGGGACGTGGTGACGCCGCAGGGCGTCGGTCGATGGGACGTGGCCATCGAGGGCGAGCGCATCGTCGCGCTCGGGCTGCCCGACGGGAGCCTGCAAGCCGGGCGCGTGATCGACGCCAGCGGGAAGATCGTGGTCCCGGGCGGGGTCGAGCCCCACACGCACCTGGCGCACTTCATCTCGATGCAGCCGGAGGAGAACCTCCACACGCTCGGCCCCGAGGAGGACACGCGGGGGATGGTCTTCGGCGGCACGACCACCCACGTGGACTTCTGCTTCGTGCGCCCCGGAACGGACGTGCAGCAGGTGATCGAGACGCGGGCGGCGCGCTGGAAGTCCAACTCCTACACCGACTACTCCTTCCACGTCACGCTCCAGGGCCAGCTCGGACTCAAGGTCTTCGACCAGCTGCCGGAGGCGGTGCAGGCGGGTTTCCCGTCCTTTAAGGTGTTCACCGTCGACGTGCTGCCTCCGCATCCGAAGCGCCATCCGTACCGGCTCGACTACGGACGGATCCAGCTCGCGATGGAGAAGGTGGCGCCGCACGGCGGGATCATGGTCGTCCACGCCGAGGACCACGACATCGTGCAGTTCATGTACGAGAAGTTCCGCGAGGAGAAGCAGACCGACGGCTGGCTCCTGCCGCTCGTGCACAACAAGCTCTCCGAGAAGCTCGCGTTCCGCCGCACGATCCAGCTCGCCGCCCACACCGGCGCCGGCGTCTACTTCGTCCACACCTCGGCGCGCGAGGGCGTCGAGGCGGTGTCCGAGGCGCGGGCCGGCGGCTATCCGATCTACGCCGAGACGCTCCATCACTATGCGTGCTTCAACGCCGAGGACTACAAGTCGCCCCGCGGCTTCTGCTACCACACGTATCCATCGCTCAAGTACCCGGAGGACCAGGCGGCGCTCTGGAACGGGCTCGTGCGCGACGGCATCTCGACGACGGCGACCGACGAGTTCCCCACGTCGCTCGAGCTGAAGCTCCGCGGCCAGGACCTCGAGAACGTGACGGGCGGGAACCTCGGCGCGGAGGCGCGGATGGGGATTGTCTACTCCGAGGGCGTGGTGAAGCGGAAGATGTCGCTGGAGCGGTTCGCCGACGTCACCGCCACGAACGCCGCCAAGATCCTGGGGCTCTATCCCAGGAAGGGTGTCATCGCCCCCGGCAGCGACGCGGACATCGCGATCATCGATCCGGCGATCAGGAAGACGCTGGCGCGCGAGGACTTCCACGTCAGCGACTACAGCCCCTGGGAAGGCTGGGCGATCCAGGGCTGGCCGGTGACAACGATCTTGCGCGGTCGCGTGGTGGTGGAGAACCGCCGGCTGGTTGGTGACGACCGCGCCGGCAAGCTGGTGACGCGCAAGATCGCGCCCGACGTACTGCGGCGTCCGGTCTGCTAGCCCGCGCCCGGGCTGACGCGATGGCTGAGCTGAGGGCCGACGAGGTCGCCGCGCTGGCGAGCGCCCTCGGCCTGCCGGCCGGCGCCGACGACATCGCCGAGGTCACCCATCGGCTCAACGCCCTCCTCGAGGCGCTGGCACCGCTGGCGGAGCTTCCGCTCGAGACGGTCGAGCCCGTACCCGGTCTCCCCGACGAGCCGGCCCCCGCGTGACGTCGGACCACGCCGATCTGGCGTTTCTCGGCGCGTCGCGCCTCGCGGCCATGGTGCGCGAGCGAAAAGTGTCGCCCGTCGAGCTCGTGCGGGTCTATCTCGAACGCATCGCCCGGCTCGACGGGCGGCTGCGCGCTTACATCACGGTGCTCCACGACGCCGCGCTCGACCGCGCGCGCCGGGCGGAGGCCGCCGTGATGCGCGGCGGCGCCCTCCCGCCGCTGCACGGGATCCCGTACGCGGTGAAGGATCAGTTCGACACGGCCGGTGTGCTGACGACCGTCGGCTCGCGCCTCCTCGAGACCAATGTCCCGAACGAGAGCGCAACCACGATCGCGCGACTGGACGCGGCCGGTGGCATCCTGCTCGGCAAGCTGAACCTGACCGAGTTCGCGCTCGGCGGCACGCAGCGGTTTCCCTTCGGTCAGCCGCGCAATCCGTGGAACCTCGACCACGATCCGGGCGGATCTTCGTCCGGCTCGGGCATCGCGGTCGCGGCGGGGCTCTGCGCGGCCTCGCTCGGCGAGGACACCGGCGGCTCGGTGCGGTCGCCCGCGTCCTGGTGCGGTGTCGTGGGGCTCCGGCCGACGTGGAGCCGGGTCTCGCGCCACGGCTGCTTTCCTTTGAGCTGGTCGATGGACACGCCCGGTCCAATCACCCGGACCGTCGAAGACGCGACGGTGCTGCTCCAGGCGATCGCGGGCCACGATTCCAGGGATCGGCTCAGCAGCCGGCGTCCGGTGCCGGAGTATGCGCGCGCGTTGTCGGAGGGCGTGCGCGGGCTGCGGGTCGGGATCGTCCGCGAGCTCACGTTCGGGACGGAGACCGACGCCGAGGTGCGGGGCGCGGTCGTGGCCGCGGCGCGCAGCCTCGAGGGCCTCGGCGCGCTGACCGATGAGACGTCGCTTCCACGTCTGGCCCTCGCCGGCGCGATCTTCATGGCGCTGGCCGACGCCGACGGCGCCGGCCTCCATCATCGCTGGCTCCGGACACGCCCCATGGACTACGACCAGGGGACCCGCCGGCGCCTCTTGACCGCGAGCCTGATCCCGGCGGCGGTCCAGCAGCGGGCCGCCCGGGCGCGCGCGGCGCTTCGCGCCGAGATGTACGACGCGCTCACGCGCTACGATCTGCTCCTGTGTCCCACCGCGCACCAGGCGGCCCCGCCCATCGCCGCCGGCCAGGCCATGATCACGGCGCGCGGGCAGGTGGCGGGACGATTCTTCACGCGGCGGTCCTACGTCACTCCGGCGGCGCTCGCGAGAACGCCGGCGATCGCGCTGCCGTGCGGGTTCACGCGCTCGGGACTGCCGATCGGTCTGCAGCTCATCGCGCGCCCGTTCGAGGAGGCCACGCTGTTGCGCGCGGCGCACGCGTACGAACAGCAGTCGGATTGGTGGAGGCGCCGGCCGCCGGACGCGGCCTGAGCGGAACTACGAGCGGAGGGGAACCGCCGCGTCGGACGCGTCCGCGCCGATCGACGTCAGGTGCGCGAGAACGCGGCGGCGGATCTCGTCGACGCCGAAGGGCTTGCTCAGGCTCGCCGCGCCGGTCTCCTCGAGAAACCGCCGGGTCGTCACGTTCATGGTGTCGCCGGTGACGATGATCATCCGGCGCTCGACGCCGGGCAAACGCTGCGCGACCCTCCGGTAGAGCTCCGCGCCGTTCATCCCCGGCATCTTCATGTCGCTGAAGATGAGATCGTACGTGTGCGTCCCCAGCCGCTCGAGCGCGGCGGTCCCGTTGGAGACCGTGTCGACGTGGTGACCGTCGAGCGCGAGGGCTTCGGCCAGCAGCGTCGCCACGTCGGCCTCGTCGTCGACGACGAGAATCGTCTTGCCCGCGGTCAGCCGGAGGGGCTCGACCGTCGGCGCTTCCTCGAGCGCCGCGGGCGGCGCGCCGAGCGGCAGCTCGGCCACGAAGGTGGCGCCTCCGCCCGGTGTCGCCTCGAGCCGCAGCGCGCCGCCGTGGGCTTCGACGATGGACCGGCAGAGCGAGAGCCCCAGGCCCGTGCCTTGCCCGGGCGACTTCGTGGTGAAGAACGGCTCGAAGATCCGCGCCTTGAGATTGGCCGGCACCCCGGGGCCGTTGTCCGCGACCGCCAGCACGACCCGGTCCGTGGCCGGCTCGTAGCGCGTGGTCAGAACCACCCGGCGAGGGCGCGTGGCTCCCCGCATCGCGTGATGCGCGTTGGTCAATAGATTGACCAGGACTTGCTGGAGCTGATGCGGATCGGCCCAGATCGGCGGCACGTCCGCTCCGAGCAGGCACGTCACCTCGACGTTGTCGATGCGGAACGGATAGGCCAGGAGCTCCACCGCGCTCTCGGCGAGCGGGTTCGGCAGCACGCGCTGCCGCTCCGGCGGATGCTGGCGCGCGTGCGACAGGAAGTTCGTCACGATCCGGGTGCAGCGCTCGGCCGATTGGGCGACGCGATCGAGCTGCTCGGCGATCGGCCCCGAGTCAGTCCGCATGCGGATCAGCTGGGTGTAGCCCACCACCGCCGACAGCGGGTTGTTCAGCTCGTGGGCCACGCCGGCGAGCAGCTGACCCATCGCCGCGACCTTCTCCGCCTGGAACAGCGCCTCGCGCTGCGCCTGGAGTTGCTGCGTCCGCGCCGCCACTTGCGCCTCGAGCCTGGCGTTGTGGGCCCGGAGCGCCTCTTCCCGGATGTGCCGGCCGTAGATCTGCCGGACCAGCGGGAGGAGCACCAGGTAGAGGGTGAGCGCGCCCGCGAGCGAGATCGTCCAAACAACGAGGCGCCCGCGTTGGATCGTGGTCAGAAGACGGACCGGGCTCTTGTACACTTCGATGACGCCGCTGACCTCGCCGGTCGTCTTCGAGAATATCGGGACGTACACCTCGGCGAGGTACGAGAAGCTCCCCCGCTCGTCGGCGTTCATCTCGACGCTGACCTTGCCGGCCAGCGCCGCCCTCAGCTGGGGGTTGTCGGGGAACTGCTGGCCGATCAGGCGCGGCTCGCTCGACCACAGGACGGTGGCGTAACGGCTCCACACCTTGACGCGCACCACCTCCGGCATTCCCTGCAGCAGACGGGCGAACTCCCGCTGGTTCCGCTCGCTGGTCACCACGCTGCGAGGCGCGGTCAGCAGCGTGTCCAGGCCGGCTCGCTCCACTTCGCGGCGGGCGAGCGCGGCGGTGTTCTCCCACTCCCACTCCTCGACCGAGCGCGTGAGCAGGGACGAGATCGCGAAGCCCATGGAGACCGCGAGCGCCATGACGCAGAGGAAGCTCAGCAGCGCGAACCTGGCGCCCGCGGGGAATTTCATCGCGACTTCCTCAGCTCATCGCTGGCAGGTCGACGACGAACGCCGCGCCGCCGTGGGGGCGGTTGTGGGCGCGGAGCGAGCCCTGGTGCTGCTCGACGATCGCGTAGGAGACCCAGAGCCCGAGCCCGTTGCCCTCGCCCGGCCCCTTCGTGGTCGTGAACGCTTCGAAGATCCGGGGCAGCACGTCCGGATGGATGCCGGGACCCGAATCGAGCACTTCCAGGCGGATGTGCTTGTCGTCCGGCTCCGACAGACGCATGGTGAGCACGCGCGGCCCGGCGTGAGCGGCCAGCGCCTGGTGCGCGTTCTGGACGAGATTGAGCAGCACCTGCTGGATCTGGACGTCGTCGGCCAGGACCGGGCGCGCGGTCCCGACCTCGGTGACGATCTCGATGTTGTCCCGCTTGAGCTGATGGCCCTTGAGCTCGAGCATCCACCGGATCATGTCGGCGAGGAGACACGGCTTGCGCTCGGTCGAATGCCCGCCGGAGAACCGCAAGAGATTTTGGAGCATCTGCGCCGCTCGCGACGTCTCCTGCACGATGATGTGGAGGCGCTCGCGGGCCTTGGCCGCGTCGTCCGAGCCGATCAGCAGGAGCTCGGCCTGGCCCAGGATCGCCGTCAATCGATTCCGAGTCTCGTGGGCGAGGCCGGCCGCCAGCTTGCCAACCGTCGACAGCTTCTCGCCCTCGATCAGCTGGGCCTCGGCCGACTTGAGGTCCTCAAGCTGGCGCCGGGTCGCAGTCGCGAGCTGCGCGTTCTGGAGGGCGAGGCCGATCTGGTTCGCGCTCGCCTCGACCAGCGCGATCTCGGACTCGGTGAAGGCGTCGCGCGACCGGCGGCCGAGCGACAGCGCGCCGAGCGTCCGTCCGCGGCTCTGGATCGGCACGCACACGAACGCGTGGATGCCTTCTTCAGTGACGGCGGCGCGCGCTGCCGGTAGCAGATCGGCGGACTCGCTGGCGTCGGCCCAGTGGACGGTCTTGCCGCTCGCCGCCACCCGGCCGATCAACCCCTGCCCCGTCGGCAGCACGCGGTTGATCTCGCGCAGCCGCGGCCGGAGCCCGCGGTCGCCCCGGAGCTGCAGCGTCGCGCCGTCCGGCGACAGCAGGTGCAGGCTCGAGATCTCGTGGCCCGTGACCTCCGTGAGCGCGTCGAGGGCGATCCGGAGGACCTCGTCGACGTCCAGGGTCGCGCTGATCGCCGCGCCGATGCGATGCAGGATGCGGAGGTGCGGCTCCACGTGCACGGTCGGCTCCTCGGCCGAGCGCTGGACCAGCTCGCTGAGCTGTCGGCTCCGCCCGTCGGCCGTGTTCTCGAAGGCGAACGCGTAGCCGTCGTCGTCCGTGCGGACGAGGATCGACGGAACCTCGAGGTGCGTCGCGCCGTCCGGCATCGTGATCGAGAGCATCGTGGCGCGGCTGGGGTGGTGGCGCGAGCCGTTCGTCCGGACCTTGATGCCCGAGGCGCTGACGTTGACCGACGTCGACTCCCACTCGGCGCCGCTCTGCTCGCGGACGCGAACCGGCAGCGCGAGGACCGCTCGCGGCGCCCGCCGCCGCTCCGCCACGGACCCATCGGCGGAGCGCAAGCTCTCGGGGCGCGTCTCGAAGCATGCGAGCGCCTCTTCCAGCCGCTGCAGCGCGACCGGTTTGCCGATGAAATCGAACGCGCCCGCCCGCAGGCACTCCTGGGCCTGCGTCTCGGTGGCCCGGCCGGAGATCACCACGATCGGCACGCCCATGTCGCGCACCGCGTCGAGCTTCAGGAAATCGAGCCCGCTCATCCCGGGCAGGCAGACGTCCAGGAGGACGGCGTCGGGGCGTTCGGTCCGGATCGTGTCGAGCGCGGATTCAGCCGTGTACGCGATGACAGGCTTGTGACCGATCTCGTGGAGGAACTCCCCGAAGACCTCGCACAGCGCTGGATCGTCGTCGACGACTAGGACGCGCATAGTTTTCGCTGGCTTTCCCGGGCCCCTTTTCCAGCAATCGCCGTACCAGCGTCGGCCGGGTTGTAACTACTTGAAAATACTTATTCTTCCGACAATAGAATGTTTGCGAGGCTGGTCGATTCGCGTCAGACGGTGGAAGATTCCTGGCCGGGGGAGTGAATCGCGTCGGGGCGCGACTAGAAGGTCGGCCGAAGCCCCTGCGGCAACGCGATCTTGTAGTACGAGGCCAGGAATCCTTCCCACCACTCGCGGCGCTCGCCGCCACGAGCAACTTCGGAGAACAGCTGAAGGCTCTCGTCCTGCCACCGCTGGATCGTGTCGAGATTCGCCGGATCGTCCTCGATGAGCGCCTTGACGAGGGCGCGGCCGTAGCTGATGTGACGGGTCTCGTCGCGGATGCGCGCGCGGTGGTTGACGGCCGACAGCACGTCACCGCGCGCCTCGGCGCCGTCCGCGAGCACGGTGAAGGTGCCGGGACCGGCCGCGCCCTCGGCGACGAAGTTGCCCTTGACGAGGATCTCGATGCTGTCCTCGAGCTCGAGCAGGTGGCGGAAGAAGCGACACGTGGTGCCCGGTGACTCCCACGCCGCCAGCCAGTCGCTCTCGGGAATCCGGGCCCGCTCGAAGACCTCACGATCCATCTCGAGGTGCCGCTGCTCGTCGGCGAGCTGGAACAGCGCGGACTTTTTCAGCTCATCGAAGGGCGCGTTGGCGGCGGCGGTCGCCACGTAGTGAGTCGCGGACAGCTCGGAGTAGTAGTTGTTGGCGAACTGGTCGACGGCGTTCTCGAGGTAGCGCGGGCTGACGTTCTTGAAGTCGAGCGCGTCCTGAGGAATCGTCGCGCGCTCGGCCAGATACCGCTCGCGCTCGCGGGCCTGCATGGCGACGTAGCGCTCCCAGGTGAGGTTCGCCGGGTCGCTGAACCGGGCGGGGTCCTTGAGGGTGATCCGCGTGCGTGCCATGCCCGGTTTCGCTACGCGCCCGGCCCCCGCTCCATCGAGTAGGGCTGCCATCGCAGGAGCGCGCTCTTCTCGAGCACCGACGGGTTCACGCAGCTCCGCGGCCACCGGCCGGACAGCACCAGCGCGAGCTCCGCGCCGACGCGCCGCTTGCGCACCGGATCGAAGCGCGCCGACGCCGAGGCGGCGTGCGGGGTGAGGATCACGTTGCCCATCTTCAGCAGGGGATTATTCGGGTCGACCGGCTCCTGCTCGAACACGTCCAGACCGGCCGCCGCGATCCAGCCTTCCTTCAGCGCCTTGATCAACGCGGCCTCGTCCGTCGTCGGCCCACGGCCGGTGCTGATGAACAGCGCCTCCGGCTTCATCAGCCGGAAGTGGTGCTCGGTCAGCAGGTGGTGAGCGGCGTCCGTCGCCGGGGCGTGCATCGAGACGATGTCCGAGCGCTGCAGCAGCTCGGTGAGGTTCACCGGCTCGACGCCGTGCTGGCTCACCACCAGCTCCTCGACGTACGGGTCGTAGGCGAGCATGTGCAGGCCGAACGGCCGGGCGCGCTTGGCGACCGCGCGGGCCACGTGGCCGAAGGCGACGAACCCAAGGGTCTGACCCATGAGGCGCGGGAACTGCGAGAGCATCGGCCGCCCCTCGGCCCACCGGCCCTCGCGGACCATCCGGTCCATCGTGGTGACCCGGCGGTACGTCGCCAGGATCAGCATCATCGCGTGGTCGGCGACTTCCTCGATGAACGTGTCGGGGACGTTGGTGACCGGGATCCCGCGCGCGGTGGCGGCGGCGACGTCGACGGAATCGACCCCGACGCTGCCGAGCGCGATCACCTTGCACCGCTCGAGGCCGTC
>QHSL01000012.1 GCA_003220435.1 Candidatus Rokuibacteriota bacterium
GAGGTAGACGCCGGTCCCGTCGACCCGGCCGAGGATGGTCTCCTTGCCCATGAAGGGCTCGCCACAGAACGAGGCACACTCCATGGCCTTGCCGCAGAAGAACGCGTCGGCCAGGGAGTGTCCCGCGTTGAGCAGCGGCGCCGCGAAGATCGCGCAGTCGCTGCTGCGGCCGGCGATGACGACGTCGGAGCCGGCGTCGAGCGCCTCGCGAATCGGCTCGGTCCCCATCACGGCGACGACGCGGTCGGTGCGATCCAGCGTGGCCGCATCGCAGTCCGGCCGGCCGTTCAGCCCACGGATCACGGCGCCGTCCTTCAGGCGGCGGCGGATCTCGTCGACGGGCGTCTCGGAGTAGATCGCCGCCAGGCGAAACGGTGCGAGCCGGTGCTGCGCCGCGATCTCCCGGGCCAGCCGCACGTACTGGTCGACGCCGCGGTCGGTGCCGGTGTCCGACGCCGAGCCGAGGATCAACGGGATCCGGAGCCGCCGCGCCGCCACGAGCATCGCCTCGATGTCGTGGCGCTGCCACACCTCGTCGGACGCCGCGCGGTCCGCGCCGAGCGGGTAGGGGCCGATGTCGGCGCTGCCGGAATCGGCGACGATGAAATCGGGGGCCATGCCGCAGCCGCGCTCGAAGCTGGCCTGCTCGAGCGGGGTCGTCCCGAGGTGGCCGGTCGGCGTGATGATGCGAACGGTCTTCACGAGCCGGCGCCCGCGCCCTTCTTCAGCGTCAGTCGAATCAGCGTGTCGGCCCGGGCCTGTCGGTCGAGATCGCGGCAGGTCGCGATGATCTCCTCGAACTGCGCCGCCGGGATCGGCAGCCCAGGGATGACCTCGCGGATGCGCCGCGTCTCCTCGTCGAAGTCCCAGATGAACTCGCGCCCGGTGGACTGCTTCGTGTAGCTCTTGCCGTCCTTCGTGAAGATCGTGATGCGCGGGCCGAAGAGCGTCATCTCGTGCGAGGGGATCAGCTTCACCCGCTTCATGAGGTCGAGCACCTCGGGTGGCTCGCCGGCGCCGGTCGGATCGACGTTGGCCTTCAGCACGGGGAAGCCGCGCTTCACGACGGCGTACGCCGAGTAGTACGCGGTGCCGCCCGGCTTCCATTCCAGGTCTTCGCGCCGGCTCGGGAAGGCCGGGCTCGGATACTGGGTCTCGAGCCAGTTCACCACCGCCTCGACGCGCTCGACGTTCTCGGGCTTGATGTCGTGCTCGCGGCACAGGGCCGCCGTGACGTCGATGTGGGCGATGTTGTAGCCGGCCGTCGAGTAGATCCGGTAGAGGGTCTCGAGGAATATCCACTCGCGGCCCAGCGCGGCCGTGATCTTGTCGAGGCTCGTCCGCGTGTCGCCCACGAAGCTATAGGTGAGCTGGCCCCGGTTGTTGCCGGCGTACGCGTGATAGAAACCGGCGTCGCCCTCGAGCACGGTCTCGCCGCCGACGTGCCCTTGTTTGGCCAGCGCGACCGCGAGCATCGCGTTGCGCACCGCGCCGCCCTCGCGCAGGGCGCGGCCGCCGCTGCGCGCGCCCTCGAGGTTGCCGGCGGCCAGGCTCGCGCAGAGCGCGATCGTGCTGTTCAGCTGCTCCTCCGTGAAGCGCAGCATCTTCGCGGCGGCGATGGCGGGACCGAAGATGCCGAACACGACGCCGGCGTGGAAGCCGCGCGACATCACGGTGGGGATGAAGTCGGCGGCTAGCCGTTCCAGCACCTCGTAGCCGGCCGCCAGCGCGGTGATGAAGTCTCGTCCCGAGGCGGCGCTGGCTTCCGCCCCGACGAACGCGCCGGGGATGATGCTGGTGCCCGGGTGCGTCAGCATCCGGAACGTGTCCCACTTGCCGCCGGCCATCGCCATCTCGGCGTTGGCGAACGCGGCCCCACCCTTCGTCACCTTGGTGCCGTCCACCATGACCGTGGCGCCGCCGCGCACGCCGGCCTCTTCGTCGGTGACCAGCTTCACCGCCTGCTGACCGCCCGGTGTCAGCGAGCCCAGCAGCACCGACGCGAGACCCTGCAGCGTCAGGCCCTTGGCGCGATCGACCACCGCCGGCGGCAAGTCTTCGTAGCGCAGGCCGGCGACCCACTGCGCGAGCTGGCGGCTGAGCGAGGCCATCAGCGCGCCGCCAGGCCCGGCATCGTGAACTTCCGCTGATCGAGCTCGCCGACCAGCGCGCTCGATTGCGCCGAGGTGAGCGCCACCAGCGGTGGGCGGACGGTGGCCCAGCCCGCGTCCCGCCCGTGGTGCGCGATCGCGGCCTTGAGCGCCGGGATCATCGGGAACTTCTGGAAGATCCCGCGAATCATGTCCAGTCGCCCCTGCTGCGCGTCGGCGTCGGCGTCCTTCCACGTGTCGAAGAGACGGGCGATCGGGCCGGGGTTGACGTTGGCGGTCGCGCTGATACAGCCGGCACCGCCGCTGCGCATGTTCTGGAGCAGGAACGTCTCGGAGCCGGCGAACACGTCGAAGCCCGACTTCGCGAACGCGTCGATGAACGCCTTGGTGTTGCTCCAGTCCCCCCCGCTGTCCTTCATGCCGGCGATCTGGGCGGGATACTTCGCGAGCAGTCGCTCGACGACCCCGAGCGTGATCGGCACGTGCGCGACCGGCGGGATGTGGTAGAGGTACACGCGCAGGCGCGACTCGCCCACGCGCTCGATCACCTCCGCGAAGCTCCGGAAGAGCCCGTCGTCGCTCAGGCCCTTGTAGTAGAAGGGCGGCAGCATCAGCACGCCGCCGCATCCCACCTTCATCGCGTGGGCGGTCAGCCGCACCGAGTCGGGCAGCGCGCAGCAGCCGGTGCCCGGCATCATCCGCGCTGGATCGAGCCCGGCGCCCACCAGGCGATCCAGCAGCTCGATCTTCTCCTCGACCGAGAGCGAGTTCGCCTCCGAGTTCGTGCCGAAGACGGCCAGGCCGACGTTCTGGGACAGGAGCCAGCGGCTCTGGCGCACGAAGCGCTCGGGATCCGTCGCCAGATCGGCCGCGAACGGGGTCACGACCGGGGAGAGCACGCCCTTGATGCGATGGTTGTCGGTCACGATAAGGCCTCCTGTCGGGTGGGGCACCGGGGCCCCGGCCGTCTGCCGCACAGGATATACTGGCGCACCCCCGATGAGACGAACGACGATTCCAGGCTCGGCGGTCCTCGCCGGCGCGGGCCTTTTCCTCGCACTCGTCGCCCTGCTCGCCGCCCCGCGCTCGTCCGACGAGCTGCCCGCGGTTCGGCTTCGCCTGGAGGTGCCGGATTCTCTCCTGCTGGCGAGCGGGATCGCCTTTGCGCTCGCCGCCCTCATCGTGTTGGGCATCGGGCTCTCACGGGACCGCCGGCGCCAGGAGGCGGAGCTGCTCGCGCGCGAGGAGGAGTCGTCGAAGCTCCCGTGGTGGCTCCAGGGACTCGTCCGGTTGTTGCCCTTGCTGCCGCTGATCGCGAGCCTCCTCATCTTCTCGTTTGGTTGGCAGTACGTCGAAGGATCGCTTCTGGCCTGGCGAAGTTTCATTCTGGGCACCGACTCCGGGGTGCCGGACGCCGAGCTCCCCGAGGTCTCGCTGCCTCTGGCCGGGTGGCTGCTGGGGACCTTGACGCTGCTCGCCGGCCTGGCGACGCTGGCGGTGGCCGTGCTGCTGCTCTTCGCCGAGCGCATCGCCCGCTGGTGGGAGGGCTCGAGCGAGCCCTCGGAGGCCCGGCCGCTGACCGAGGCGATCGACGAGAGCCTCGAGGATCTCGCCGCCGAATCCGACGCCCGCACGGCCATCATCAAGTGCTACCGGCGCTTCGAGCGTGTGGCGGCGCGCGCGCGGGTGCCTCGCGCGCCCTGGCAGACACCCGACGAGTTCATGCGCGAGACCCTGGACCGCCTCGCGCTTCCGCGCCGCGCGGTGGATCGGCTCACACGGCTGTTCGAGCTCGCGCGGTTCAGCCTGCACCCGCTGGAGTCACCCGAGCGCGACCTCGCGCGCGCCTGCCTCGAGGAGATCCGGGCGGCGCTCGCGCGAGCGGAGGAGGGCGCACCCCTTGGCGTCGCCTGAGCCGAGCCGAGTCGCGGCAGTGGCCGGCGTGCTCGTGGTCGTCGCCGCCCTCGTCACCGGCGTCTCGCTGATCGAGTTCCTGGTCGCGGGCCCGTACCGGGCGGCGGCGATGCGCCTCCTCGGCGCGGTGGTCCTCCTGATCGCGGTGCTCCGCGTCCGGGCCGTGGTCGGCGCGTTCACCGAGCGCCCGGCGCGCTGGGGCGGCGGCGACCCCGCGCTCCTCCCACACGTGTCCGACACGCGCTTCGCGCGCTATCACGAGGAGATCAAGTTCAGCGCACGGAGCCAGTCGTACTTCGACCACATGCTGTGGCCCAAGCTCCTGGAGCTGGCACGCGCCGACACCACGGCGACGAGGACGCTCGTCAAGCCGCCGGGGCGCGCCTTCGGTCGCGGGCCCTCGCGCGCCGCGATCGCCCGGCTCATCGGCTCGCTGGAGCGAAGCCGGTGAAGGTCGATCGGGTCACCGAGCGGAGCCGCGAGATCCTGGAAACCCTCGCCCGCATCATCGTCGGCAAGGGTGAGGTGCTCGAGCGCATCCTCGCCGGCATCCTCGCGAACGGCCACGTGCTGATCGAAGACTATCCGGGCCTCGCCAAGACGCTGATCGCCCGCCTGTTCGCACAGGCGCTGGATCTGTCCTTCAAGCGCCTGCAGTGCACACCCGACCTCCTTCCGGCGGACGTCACCGGGAGCTTCCTGTTCGACCAGCGCGAGGCCAAGTTCGAGTTCCGCCCGGGCCCGGTGTTCACGCACCTCTTGCTGGCCGACGAGATCAACCGGGCGACGCCGAAGACCCAGGCCGCGCTGCTGGAGGCGATGCAGGAGGCGCAGGTGACGGTGGAGGGGGAGTCCTTCCGGCTCGATCCACCGTTCCTGGTCATCGCAACGCAGAACCCGATCGAGCTCGAGGGAACGTATCCACTGCCGGAGGCTCAGCTCGACCGCTTCCTGATCCGCGTGGCGATCGGCTACCCGAGCTCCGACGAAGAGCGGCAGATCCTCGAGCGGCGGCGTGGGCGACGCCAGGACGAGGTCGAGGTGAGCGCCGTCGTGTCCCGCGCCGAAGTTCTGGCCATGCAGCAGGCGCTCGAGGACGTGTTCGTCGCGGATGTCATCATGCAGTACGTGGTGGACCTGGTCCAGGCGACGCGCGCCGACCACCGGGTCGCGCTGGGCGCCTCGCCGCGTGGCGCGCTGGCGCTGCTCAAGCTCACGCGCGCCTTCGCGGTGCTGCGGGGACGTGACTTCGTCACGCCGGACGACGTGAAGGCGATGGCCGGGCCGGCCCTCGCCCATCGCCTCATTCTCCAGCCCGAGCTCTGGGTGACGAAGCTGTCGTCGGCCCAGGTCGTGAGCGATCTCCTGACGCAGGTCCCCGCGCCGCCGACCGACGTCCGATGACCACCCGTCTCACCCCGCTCGTGCTGTCCGTCACGACGGTCGGCGCGTGGGGACTCGTCCTGGCGGTGTTCTCGGGCCGAGCCGAGCTGGTCGTCGTCGTGTTGCCTCTGCTGCTCGCGCTCCTCGTGACGTCGCGGACCACGGCGCCGCCCGACTGGTCGATCGCGCACACGATCTCGGCGGAGCGGGTCTTCGAGGGCGAGCGGGTCACGGTCACGGTGACCGTGGTCGCCGGCCAGGCGGTGGCGCTGCTGGAGCTGTTCGAGCCGCTGCCGCCGGGAATGCGGGTGGTCGGCGGCCACAACCGCGGGTTCTTCACGCTGGCCCGGGGACAGCGCGTCGAATGGAAGTACGAGGTCGAGTGCGTGCGCCGCGGTCGCGTGAGCCTGGGTACCATGCACGCGCGCTGGTGGGACCGCGCCGGCTTTCACGCCGGCGAGACGGCGATGCGCGCCCCGTGGCAGCTGCGCGTGTACCCGAGCGTGCTTCCGCTTCGCCGTCTTCCCGGCCCGCGGCGAACGCAGAGCTCGGTGGGCAACTACGTGGCGCCGAGCGTCGGCGAAGGACTCGAGCCCGGCGACATCCGGGAGTTCGTCCCCGGCGATCGGGTCCGGCACGTGAACTGGCGAGCCTCGCTCCGGTTCGGGCGCCTCTTCGTCACGCAATACCATCTCGAGCGCAACGCGGATGTGATCCTGATGCTCGACACGCTCGCCGAGGCCGGGGCGGCGCCCGACACGACGGTCGACGCCTCGATTCGGGCGGCGGCGGCCCTCGCGACGGCGTACCTGGCCCGGAAGGATCGCGTCGGCCTCATCGAGTACTGCGGACCATTCCGGTGGGTCCGGCCGGACTCCGGGCGGGCGCACCACGAACGGCTGCTCGAGGCGCTGCTCCGGGCCGACGTGATGTTCAGCTATGTGACCCAGGAGGTCGCGCTCGTCCCGCGGCGCGTGCTGCCGCCTCAAGCGCTCGTGATCGCGATCAGCCCGCTCCTCGACGCGCGCTTCGAGAAGGCGGTGGTCGATCTGGCGGCTCGCGGCTTCGACGTCATGGTCCTGAGCCCGTCACCGATCCCGCTGGTCCGTCGCGCGCGCCGCGCCTCGCCCAGCGTCGACCTCGCGTGCCGGCTCTGGGCGCTCGAGCGGAAGGCCAGAGCGGAAGCGCTGCGCCGCCTCGGGATCGCCATCGTCGAGTGGAATCCGGCGGAGCCGCTTCAGGCCGCGCTCGGCGGGCTCGTCGGGGCGCGCCGACGCCGGGCGGCGCGCTGACGATGCGTCACCTGACGGCCATGCTCGCCTGCGCGCTCGTGGCCTACCCGCTCCTGATCGCGCCCGTGACCTCCGTGCTGGTCATCGCTGCCATGGCGCTGGCCCTGTGCGCGCTCGGCTTCCTGCTGGGGACGCCACTGGTGGTCGCCGGCGCGGTACTCGCGCTCGTCGAGTATGCGCTGGCCCTCTGGCTTTCGGGTGCGCCGCCCCGGCTCGTCGGCGCCGCCCTCTTCGGCGTCGGCGTGACCCTGCTGCTCGAAACCGCAGACTTCGGTTGGCGAGCCCAGCGCGCGACGCTCGGTCCCGGGGTGGTCGCCTCGCAGATCCGGCACTGGGCCACCTTCGGCGTGATCGCGGGGACGAGCGCGCTGGTCGCGACCGGCGTCGCGAGCGCGGCCAGCGTCTCGGTGCGCCTGCCGTGGGCGCCCGCGCTGGCCGCCACCGGCGCCGCGGTCGCGCTCGTCGCCGTCGCCTTCGCCGTCCGCCGTCGCCGTCGATAGGCGCGGCGAGCGCGCTATCGCGGGAGTTTTAGGAGGCGGGAGTCGCGCACTGGAAGTTCGACGCGTCCGTGGTGCTTCCGTTCGGATCGATGAGTCGGCCCACCGATGATAGGGACAGAGCTTCCGCGTCATGTCGACTCGGCCCTGGCTGTTGACGTGGGCGGCGACGAGGGCTTCCGGCCGAACGCCTCGCTCGACCCAGTCCTCGAGGGCAGCGAGCGGATCGAACACGCTCGGGCCGGGCCCGCCTCCGCAGTGGTAGACCCCAGGCAGCATGTACAGACGGACGAAGTCGTCCCGCTGCGCGTTGCCGAGTTGTCCTCCCACGCGCTCGAAGTAATCGATGATCCCGAGCGCGGTGAGGGCGGCATCGTTCCATCCCTGCCAGAAGATGAGCTTGCCGCCACGGTTCTTGTAGGCGCTGAGGTCGGCGTTCGGCGAGTCCAGAATCGCGCCGATGGGGGCGAGGGTCGCCAGGTCGGTCTCGAAATTGAAATCGTGGAAATCGAACGTGCCATCGTCGTGGTCCGGGTAGGCCATGTACTTGAAGAACTCGCCGGCGAAGTCGTAGTGGAGGTTCGGATACCCGCCGTAGAGGTCCTCGGCGCTGAGGATCCACAGACTCCAGTTGTCGGCGCCGCCCTCGCCGCCGATCGGGAAGCCGTACCAGATCCGCCCGTCGATCGTGGAGGACGGGCCCGCATAGACGGCCTTGAGGGTGGCGAGCTCCGACGGGGTGAGGCAGTCCGTATCGCTCTCATGGCCCGCGGCGCAGACCGCGAGGTGGACGTCAGGATCGAAGGTGCACACGCGCGGGTCGTCGATGATGCCGTCGGTGATCCCATCAACCGCGTCACAGTTGGCGTTGACCCGCGACTCGATGTAGGCGAGCTTGGCCAGCGGCAGGGTTGGTGCCGAGAAATCGTTGCGGTCAGGGTACATCGCAACCTGGTTCCATGCGAAGCCGGTCATGAAGCGGGACCAGTAGAAGGCCGGCGCGCCGGCGATGAGGCCGCTGAAATCGTCCGGGTACCGCTGCGACTGCATCATGGCCTGTCCGCCCCCGCGCGAGCATCCCGAGAAGTACGAGAACCGGGCCGGGGCACCGAAGAACAGCTGGACGATCTCCTTCGCCGCCACCACCGAGACGTGTACGCCCTGGTAGCCGAAGTCGACGACTCTGGTCGGATGGTCCTGGGCCCAGCTCGCCGCGGCCCCGCTGGCCTGGTGGCCGGTGTCGGTTCCCGCCGCAGCGTATCCGCGGCCCAGGGGACTCTCGAGGTCGACCGGAATCGACCCGGCGAAGCCCCCGTTGCCGGCGAACAAGAGCTTGCCGTTCCACCCCTCCGGGAGGTTCACCGCGAAATTGACCTGGTTGAATCCGTCGACGTTGTTGCCGGTGGTGACGAACCCGGCGACGTGGCAATACGCGGGGACGGTATGGGTGGCGTGGACCCAGGACGCAGAAACGAGCGTCGAGTTGACGAGCTTCGGCAGCTTGGCCAGCTTGCGGCACTGGAGAGCCGGCGTCGGAGCCGTCAGCGCATCGCTCGACAATGACGTCGCGAGCCACAGCAGCGTTGTTATCGCTGCGCAAAGCTTGCGCAAGGGTGTCACCCTCCTCGAGTGGCCGCCTTTCTAGCGGCGCGGCGCGCCGTTGTCAAGATGAGTTCTCGCGCGCTTTCCGGAAACGGGAACGAAAATCGGGCCGCGTGGACGGAGCGGCCGACGCGGGCTAGACTGGGCGGCGCAACCACGAGATCACGACGGAGGAGAGCCCGCGATGACGACCATCGCCCCCGAGACGAAGGCAGTGTTCGCGGCGGAGCACGACGCACCGATCCCCTACATGCAGCGGACGCGCGACTACTACATGGCGCTCGGCTACAGACCGTACCGCTGGGCCCACTTCGTCGACGTCCCGTTCACGCCGCTGCCGGCGCCGCTCGGCCGCGCGCGGGTGGCCCTGGTCACGACCGCCGCGCCCTTCCAGCCGGAGGCGGGCGACCAGGGACCGGGTGCCCCCTACAACGCCGGCGCCAAGTTCTACAAGGTGTATTCGATCCCCACCGCGAGCGTGCCGGATCTACGGATCTCGCACGTCGGCTACGACCGCCTGCACACGACGGCCGCGGACATCAACACCTACCTGCCGCTGGCCCGCATGAAGGAGGCGGCCGCGGCCGGGCGGATCGGAACGCTGGGGCCGCGCGTCCACGGCGCGCCGACGAACCGCAGCCACCGGGTGACGATGGAGGCCGATGTCCCGGAGATCCTGCGCCGCTGTCAGGAAGACGGCGTCGACGCGGCCGTGCTCGTCCCGAGCTGACCGGTGTGCCACCAGACCGTGAGTCTGGTCGCCCGGCACCTGGAGGCCAACGGCGTGGCGACAGTGATCATGGGCTGCGCGAAGGACATCGTCGAGCACTGCGGGGTCCCGCGCTTCCTGTTCAGCGACTTCCCGCTCGGCAACTCGGCCGGCCGGCCGTTCGACGGCGACGCCCAGGCGCACACCCTCGAGCTCGCCCTGCGAGTCCTCGAGAGCGCGCCGGGAGCCCGCACCACCGTGCAGTCGCCGCTGCGCTGGAGCGCGGACGCGTCCTGGAAGCTCGACTACCTCGACCTGACGAAGCTCTCGCCGGAGAAGATCGCGGAGCGTCGCAAGGAGTTCGACGAGGTGAAATCGATCGCCCGCGGCAAGCGCGAGGCGTCGTGAGCAAGCCGTTCACGGGCGTTCGCATTCTCGACTTCACCCGCTACCTGGCGGGGCCGTACGGAACCTACCAGCTGGCGCTGCTCGGCGCCGTCGTGCTCAAGATCGAATCGCGCGAAGGCGACGACACGCGCGGACAGCTCGCCGACCGCACGTGGGCCGAGCGGAAGATGGCGCCGTCGTTCCTGGCGGTGAACGGCAACAAGCGCTCGATCACCCTCGACCTCCGGCGGAAGGAGGCCGTGGAGATCGTCATGCGGCTGGTGGTCGGCGCCGACGTCGTGTGGGAGAACTTTCGTGGGGGCGTCATGGAGCGGCTCGGGCTCGGCTACGACGCGCTCGCGGCCGTCAATCCGCGGCTCATCTATTGCTCGGTCTCCGGCTTCGGCCAGACCGGGCCCGAGCGGACGACCGCCGCCTTCGACGGCAAGCTGCAGGCGATGTCCGGGATCATGTCGATCACCGGCGAGCCGGCCCACGGCCCGACCCGCGCCGGGTTCGCGATCTGCGACACGATCGGCGGGATGACCGCGGCGCTGGCCGTCGCCAGCGCGCTGTTCCAGCGCACGCACACCGGGCGCGGCCAGCTCGTGGACGTCGCGATGCTGGACGCGGCGCTGGCGTTCATCCCCGGGACGGTGTCCGAGTACACCGTCGCCGGCATCGAGGCGAAGCAGATTGGCAACGGTTCGGTGAGCCGCAAGCCGACCGCGAGCCGGTTCCGCGCGCGCGACGGCTACCTCGTGCTGGCGGTGCTCACCGAGAAGCAGTTCGCCGGCCTCATGAAGACGCTCGGGCGAGCCGACGCGCTCGAGGACCCGCGGTTCAAGGACTGGCCGGCGCGCACCGCGAACGAGCCGGCCCTGCGCGAGATCATCGAGGCCGCGCTGGCCAGCGACACGCCGAAGAGCTGGGAGGCGCGGCTGACCGCCGCCGACGTGCCGTGCGGCGCCATCTGGAAGATCGACGAGATCGTCCGCCATCCGCAGCTCGAGCACCGCGACGTGCTGCAGACGATCGACTCGCGCTACGGGCCGATGCGGCTGGTCGGCGCCGGGTTCCGGCTCGCCCACGGCAGCCCTGGTCTCGACCGCCAGCCGCCGACGCTCGGCGAGCACACCGACGAGATCCTGAAGGAAGCGGGCTACGGCGCCGACGAGATCGCGCGGTTGCGGCGCGACGGGGTCATCTAGCCCCTATCCGAACATCACTGTCGGCTAGGTGCTGGCGCGCGGCTCGAGCAGAAGCGTCTGGAGCGAGCGTCCCACCAGGCCGGTCGTATCCCACAGCCGCGCCCGCGCCAGGCCGATCCCATGCCTCTCGCCGGTCGTGGCCGCGTCCAGACATATCCACTCACCAGCCGGGAGACGATGCAGGGCGATCGTCAGATCCCCGTTCACGAACGTCGCGCGGGCTGGATCGACAGCGACGGCCACGCCGCTCGCAGAGTCGGCGGCGGCGACGAGGCATTCGAGCGGCGGTGTCGGCGTCTCGCCCGCGACGACCGGAACGCGCAGCCTGAGCCATGCCGCGACCGGCCCTCGTCCCCAGGTCCCCTTCGCGAGCCGCCACTCTACCGCGCGGTGATATCCCTCGTCGCCTGACATGAAGGGCAGCTCGAAGGGCGCGCTCTCCGCGGGCGGCGCCGGACACGCCCGCGTCTCGAGCGGGACGGCGACGCTGTTCGGCGCCACCCGCATGACGAGACACGTCGCCTCGATCACGGCGGCGCCGTCCTCCGCAAGGACGGTGCCCGCGAGGCGCTGCACCTTCGCGCCCGCGCGGACGACTCGCGTAGCGACAGTCAGCGGCGCCAGGGGCACCGGCCGCAGGAAGTCGAAGGTCAGACGCGCGATCTGTGCGTCGGGCCCGGCCTGGTGCGCGAACGCGCGGGCGAGGAGCGCGGCAGGCGGGCCGCCGTGCTGATGCCGCGCGCTCCACGGTCCGCGCGCCGATGCGGTGGGGACGAACCGGTCGCCGTCGGCGACGAAGAACGGCGGAAGCTGGGTCAGGGCGCCGGCCGCCGCAGATCGACGAGCTCATACGCCGGGATCGGGCGGCTGAATCCCTTGAGCTGGAGCGGACCGATCTGCTTGACGTTCGCCAGCGCCGCCACCGCGGCATGGATTCGCTGGCTGATGAGGATCTGGTCCGCCGACGCCTCGGCGCACAGGCGAGAGGCGAGGTTGGTGACGCTACCGATGGCCGCGTAGTCACGCCGGCCCTCGAAGCCGATCGCGCCGATCGTCGCGTAGCCCTTGGCGATTCCGATGCTGAGATCCAGGTCGTAGCCCCGCCGGCGCCATTCGGCGCCGAGCCCCCGGATCCGGACCCGCATGGCCTCCGCCATGCGAATCGCGCGCTCCTCCGGATTCGGGATCGGCACCGGATCGTTGAAGAAGATCATCATCCCGTCGCCGGTGAACCGCTCCAGCGTCCCCTCGTGCTCGAGGATGAGCTGCCCCATCTCCGCGTGATACGCGGCGAGGACGTCCGACACCTCTTCGGGCTCGGCCGCCTCCGCGAACGCAGTGAAACCGCGCAGGTCGAGGAAGACCACGCAGATCTCGCGTCGGTGCGGTCGCAGCGGATCAGCGGCGCCGCCGGCGACGATCGCGTCCGCGAGCTGGGGTGAGAAGAAGCGCTTCAATCGACCCACCCGCTCGAGCTCGGCCACCTGCTCGGCGACGCGCCGCTCGAGCGTCGCGTTCCAGCGGGCGATCTCCTCGGCCTGGGCCGCCACGGTGTCGTGCAGGGACTTGATCCGGAGCATGGAGTGGACCCGCGCGGAGAGGGCGGCGTGGTCCACCGGCTTCGTGAGGTACTCGTCGGCCCCGGCGTCGAGCCCGGCCACGACGTCCTTCGCGTCCGTCATGGCGGTGACCAGGATGATCGGGGTGAACGAGGCGCCTTGCGTTTTCTTGAGCCGGCGGCATACCTCGATGCCGTCGACCTTCGGCATCATGACGTCGAGCAGGATCAGGTCGGGCTGCGCATCGGTCGCGACCGCCAGCGCTTCCTCGCCGTCGCCGGCGGTGATGACCTCGTAGCCGTCGGCCGCGAGGCGCATCTTCAAGATGCGTGCATCTCGACGAGCCGCTTGGTAATGCTGAGCCCGAGCCCGGTACCGCCGTATTCCCTGGTGATCGTGGTGTCGACCTGACGGAATTCGGCGAAGATCTTCTCGATCTCGCCCTCGGGGATGCCGATGCCGGTGTCGCTGACGCGATAGGTGAGCCACTCGCCCTCGAGGCGCACGTCGAGGTCGACCCGACCCCGGTGGGTGAACTTGAGGGCGTTGCCGGCCAGGTTCAGCAGGCACTGCGTGAGCCGCCGGCCGTCGCCCCACGCCCGCGGAATGTCGGCCGCTACCCGCGCGGTGAACGTCAGGCCCTTCTCGATGGCCAGCGATTTCAGCGACGTGTGAACGACGTCGACGATCTCCTGGACCGAGTACTCGGCGACGCCCAGCTCGAGTCGCCCCGCCTCGATCTTGGAGAGGTCGAGCACGTCGTTGATGAGGCGCAGCAGGTGGCGGCCGTTCGTCTGGATGTCGACGAGCGGCTCGCGCAGCGCCGGCGGTACCTCGCCGTACAGCCCGTCGAGCATGATCTCGGTGAAGCCGAGGATCGCGTTGAGGGGCGTGCGCAGCTCGTGGCTCATGTTCGCGAGGAACTCCGACTTGGCGCGGCTGGCCTGGGCCAGGCGGTCGTTGAGGCTGCGCAGGCGCTCCGCCGCCACCCGCTGCTCGTCGTCGAGCCGGTGGAGCTCGCGGCTCATCCAGTTCATGTGTTCGGCCAGCGCGCCGAACTCGTCGCGGTTCGGCACGACGACCGCGCCCCCGAACCGCCCCTGGGCGACCTCGCTCAAGAAGCCGTGCGCCTCACGCACCGGCAGGATGAACGACCACGAGATCACGAAACCGGCCACCAGCGCGAGCGCGACCGAGGCAACGGCGAAGCCGGCCGTCAGGCGCAGCGACCGGTGGTGGGCGTCCGCGATGCTGGTCCGGGGGCTCGCCATCCGGCTCTCCTCGGCGGCCACCAGCGAGCCCACCAGCGTCTCGATCTTCTGGTAGGTCGGCTCCTGCCGCGTGCGCAGCGCCGTCATGGCGTCCGCGAGTCGCCGATCGCGGACGGCGTTGGCGATGTCGGCGACGGTCGCCATCGCGTCCTCCTGCGCCCCGCGAATGGCCTGGATGAGCGCGCGCTCCTCGGCTGGCGCCGCCGTCTCGAGGCGCGCGAGCGTGTCGTTGAACCGGTTGTTCTCGCGCAGGATCAGGCTCACGGAGTCGGCGCCCTCGGAGAGGAGGGCCATCGAGGTGAAGTGCATCTGCATCGCGAGCGCCTGCTCGATCTGTCGCGACCACCCGACGCGCTCGTGGGCTTCATCGAGGAGGTGAGTCTGGCGCGCGGTCTCGCTGACGGCCAGGAGGCTCACCACGGTCATCGCGATGAAGAGGACGGTGATGAGGAGGAACGCGGCGAGGAGCTTGACGTGGACGGAGGCGCGTACTCGCGCCACCGCCCGCACGAGGGCGCCCAGCGGCGAGGCAAGCAGCGCCAGCACGGGCGGCGGCATTCGCTCGGCGGCCGTCGTGCGGCGCATAGCTCCCCCCGCGCGCCTAGCGGGCGGTCATCTCCAGCGTGACGGCGGCCGGGTCCTGGTCGCCCACCATGACGTCCTTCGAGGTCGTCCCGAGCCGCTCCTGCCACGCGCGCAGGGTGTAGCGCCCGGGCGGGAGCCCCTGCAGTGTGAACTGCCCGTCGGCGTCGGTCAGCGCGTAGAAGGGATGGTCCGCCACCACGACCCAGCCGCGCATCCAGGAGTGGAGGTCGCAGGTCACGCGAATGATCTCCGGCTGCGAGAACGAGATCGTGATCGTGCGCCCCCTCGGCTGCGTCCGGTTGAAGGGCGGGTTGGCGCTCGGGGTGCTGTGCAGGTTGTGCAGGAGACGGTCGCTGTTCAGGAAGTCGACCCGCCCGCCCGCCGGCACGATGACGACCCGGGGAGCGAACGAGCAGTCCTTCTGGTCCATGGTCGTCGTCGCCGGCGGCGCCCCGCCGGTCGTCCCCGTCGGCGGCTTGTCGAGCCACACGACCGCGTTGCGAATCCCGCCCTGCGGGGACATCAGGAGATCCTCGGCGTTCTTCTCCTTGCCACACACGTACTGGTCGATCGTCACCGCGAGCTTCCGGAGCTCCGGCGTGGCCCCCTTCAGCACGACCGCGCCCTTGATCGTCCCGGCCGACGCGACGTGGAGCGTCGCCAGGCCCATCACCAGCGCGACGACGCCGACCAGGACAGCTCGCGAAGGTGTCACCACCGCCTCCTCTCCCTGTGAGTCACCGGTATCATAGCCCGTCGCGGCGGAGCGCGCCGCCCGCGCGCGTGATTTTCGGGAGCGGCCGCCGACCCCGGGGTACACTTCCCGATCACCGAGAGCCGACGCGCGGTGGGAGGGCCACATGAAAGCGATCGTCTTCGACCAAGTAGGCGGCCCTGAAGTCCTGGCGCTGGCCGACGTGCCGAAGCCCCAGGTACGGTCGGGCGGTGTGCTGATCAAGAGCCACGCGATCGGGGTGAACTTCGCCGACACGCGCTTTCGACAGGGACTGTACACCGTGCCGGCCAAGCCGCCCGACACGCCGGGGATGGAGGCGGCGGGCGTGATCGAGGCGGTCGGCGAGGGCGTCACGCATCTCCGTCCGGGAATGAGGGTGGCGGCGTTCTCGAGCAAGGCGTACGCGGAGTACTGCTCGAGCCCGGCCTTCATGGTCGTGCCGCTGCCGGACGCCGTGAGCTTCAACGATGGCGCCGCCTTGCTGATCCAGGTGCTGACGGCTTACCACTTGCTGCACACCGTCGGCTCGACGGGCCCCGGCAGCAGCGTGCTGGTCCACTCGGCGTCCGGCGGTGTAGGGCTGGCGGCGGTGCAGCTGGCCAAGGCCGTGGGCGCCCGCGTGTTCGGGACAGTCTCGAACGACGCCAAGATCGGCCTGGCCAAGGCGAACGGCGCCGACGCGGTCATCAACTACACCAGGGATAAGTTCGCCGACGAGGTGCTGAGACTGACCGACGGTCGCGGGGTCGACCTCATCCTGGACGCGGTCGGCAAGCCAACGTTCGAGGAGGGGCTACGGTGTCTGGCGCCCTTCGGGCACCTGGCGCTCTACGGACGCTCGGGCGGCGCCACCGACCCGCTCAACGTCGCCACGCTGTCGCCGAAGTCGCTGAAGGTGAGCGGCTTCTCGCTGCCGACGATCACACGGAACTTCCCTGACAAGACCCGCGAGAGCGCGGATCGCTGCTTCGCGCTCCTGCGTGAAGGCAAGCTGAAGCTGCACATCGACAAGACGTTCCCGCTGTCCCAGGCGGCCGACGCCCATCGCTACCTCGAATCGCGGCAGTCGACCGGAAAGCTCCTCCTGATCCCGTAGCCTCTCGCCGCGCCTCAGCCGGCGGGGCCTGTTCGTATCGCTCGCCTCGGGCCTGGGGGCCCCAGCCCCCGGGCGGCCCTGCGGCTCGCACTGCGGCCCCGCGACGCATCACGACGCGTCAGGGACGCAGCGGGATCAAGGGCGGCCCGGCGACGATCCGGTTGGCGATGCGCCCGAGACGCTCGACCTCGTAGACGATCTCGTCGCCGACGGCCAGCCATGGGTAGGCGGCGGCGTCGCGCGTTCGCAGCTCGGCCAGACAACCGTTGCCGCACGTGCCCGTCCCCAGCACGTCACCCGCGCAAACCTTGGTCCCCCGGGACGCGTACGCGATGATCTCGCCGATGGACCAGAAGGCGTTCGACCAGCGGTCGCGGCCGTACTCGCGACCGTTGACCGAGACGACCATCTCGAGGTCGTAGCCCATCTGGCGCCGCCACGGCTCGATCTCGTCCTTCGTCACGAGCCACGGGCCGAGCGTCGTCGCCGTGTCCTTGCCCTTGGCCGGACCGAGCCGCATCTCCATCTCGTTGCGCTGCACGTCGCGGGCGCTCCAGTCGTTGAACAGGCAGAAGCCCACCACGTGATCGGCGGCGTTCTTCGGCTCGAGGTTCGAGCCGTCGCGCCCGATGACCACGCCGATCTCGCACTCGAAATCGAGGTTCTGGCAGCCCGGCGGCATCGGGACCGGATCGTGGGCGCCGACCAGAGCGTGGGGGTTCGTGAAATAGAAGACCGGGATCTCGAAGAACTGCGTGGGCAGCTCGAGCCCCTGGGATTTCCGAATGGACTCGATGTGCTGGCGGAACGTCATGAAGTCGCGCACCGCCGGCGGCCGCGAGATCGGCGGGAGCAGCCGCACGCGGTCGACCCGCACCACTTCGGCAGGGGACGCGAGGGTCTTGGCGCCGGCGGCGGCGAGTCGCTCGCCGTCGTCCCCGAGCAGGTCGATCAGCCGCGGCCCCGCGGCCATCGCGTAGATCTCGTCGCCTCGCACCACGCCGATCCGCTCCGTGGGGGCGGAAGGAACCTGGAAGGTCGCCCAACGCATGAGAGTCTCTCCTAATCTGCCGACCGTGAAATGCGGCCCGTGTCCGTCGCTACCGGCCCGTGAACCGGGGCACCCGGCCCTCGCGATGCGCCGAGGCACCCTCGTCGATGTCGCGTTCGAGCCTCCTGAAGCAGGCGCTCCGAAGGGTACGCCGCCAGGACGAGCCCGAGCCGCTCCATCTCGGCGGCGTCCACCTCACGGCCGGTACAGATGAGCTCGAGCGCCCGCGCCCGGCCGACGATCCCGGCAGCCGCACGGGACCGCCCGCCCCGGGAAACCCGCCTCACAGCGCCTCCGGCACCGCCCACGTCGCGTGGCTCGCCGCCAGACGGATATCGCACGCCAGTGACATCTCGGCCGCGCCCGCGCGCGCGGCGCCGTTGAGCGCGGCGATGACGGTCTGCGCCTCGAGCGCGTCGTAGAGGCGGTTGGCGGTCCGCACCAGCTCGAGGATCTGCTCCTTGGTGTAGGTCGCGCGGACCACCGGGCTGAGAATCCGATCCCGAGCTCATCGTCGCCACGATCACCTCCGCCCCGTTCCGGGGTCCGGCTAGACTACCAACTCACCTTGACGCCGTCGAGCGCGCCAGTGCAGTCTGCAGTGCGAGCCGCAGCCCGTCGCGGGGCTGGGGTCCCGCCGGGCGAGGCGAGCTTATATATATGAAGGAGCTCTCTCCATGACCGAGCGTGATGGGCAGCTCGACGGCGTTCTCGCGGGAACGCGCGTCCTCGACTTCGGGCGCTACATCGCGGGGCCCTACTGCGCCGCGCTCCTGGCGGACCTGGGTGCCGACGTGATCCGTATCGAGCGCCGCGGGGGCGGCGAGGATCGCCGGGTCGCGCCGGTGGCCGCCGACGGCGCGGGCGCGCTCTATCTGGTGATGAACCGCAACAAGCGCGCGATGACCCTCGACCCGGCCTGCCCCGAGGGGCGCGAGATCGTCCGCAAGCTCGTGGCGACCGCCGACGTCGTCGTCGCCAATCTGCCCCCTGAAGTCTTGAAGTCGCTCGCGCTCGACTTGGAGAGCCTGCGTCGCGTCAAGCCCGACATCATCCTGACCACGGTGACCGCGTTCGGCGCCGGCGGCCCGTGGAGCCATAAGCACGGCTTCGACGGGATCGGCCAGGTGATGTGCGGCTCGGCCTACCTGACCGGCACGCCCGAACAGCCGCTACGCGCGGCGGTGGCCTGGGTCGACTGCGGTACCGCGTCGCTCGCCGCGTTCGGCACGCTGGCGGCGCTCATGGCGCGCGGCAAGACGGGGCGGGGCCAGAAGGTCGAGGGCGCGCTGCTCCGCACCGCGGTCGCATTCAACAATCCAACGCTCGTCGAGCAGCAGGTGGTCCAGCCCAACCGGGTGGCCACGGTGAACCGCGGGCAGACGTCGGCGCCGTCGGACCTGTACCGCACGCGGGACGGCTGGATCCTCACCGCCGCGATCGGCGAGCCGATGTTCGCGCGCTGGGCGGCGCTGATGGGCGAGCCGCACTGGCTCGGCGACCCGCGGTTCAAGGACGACCTCTCGCGCGGTGACCATGGCGAGGCCATCTCCAAGCGCATGTCGGAGTGGACCGCGACCCGCACGACGGCGGAGGCGCTGGCCGGACTGGAGGGGGCGAGGATCCCGGCGGCGCCGCTCTACTCGCCGCAGCAAGCGCTCGAGGACGACCACATCCGCGCCGCCAGGCTCCTCGAGGACACGGACTATCCGGGCCTCGCGCACAAGGCGCCGCTGGCGCCGACGCCGGTGGACCTGTCAGAGACACCCGGGCGCTACCGTCACCGGGCGCCGACGATCGGCGAGCACACCGCGGAGATCCTGACCGAGCTCGGTTACGATCGCGCGGCGATCGCCGGCCTGGAGTCCCGCGGGGTAGTCTGAATCAAATCCTCCGCACGCGCGGGAACGTCAGCGCGGCGGCGCCGGCCACAGCCGTGAGCGCGAGTCCGCTGGCGCCGAGAGCGATGCTGACGCCGAACAGCGATGCGAGCGCGCCGACCTGGAGCTGGCCGAGCGGCGCCAACCCGATCGCCACCACCCAGGCGCCGCCCGCGCGCCCGCGGAGCCGCTCGGGCACGCTGAGCTGCATCAGGCTCTGCGAGAGCAGGTCCGAGACGGCGCCCAGCGCGTTCACCGCGATCAGCACGACGACGACGCCCGCGAAACCCACGACACGCGGCGCCACGCCGAGCGTGATCACGCTTGCGCCGAAGGCCAGCAGCACCGCCAGGAACAAGGTCCCGCTGCCTCGCACCGGGCCGCGCGCCCCGACGGCGAAGAGGCCGAGGATTCCGCCGACCGCGCGCGCCGCGTTCATCGTGCCGAGCCCCTCGGGCCCGACGCGGAGGATGTCGCGCGCCAGGCTTGGGAGCAGGGCCTGGTGCGAGAAGCCGAGGATCTCGGCGCCGGCGGTGAGGAGCATCAGCACGGGCAGGATCCGATCGGTCCGCATCGCGGTGACGAACCCGACGACGCCCTGCCACAGCGAGCCGGCCGCGGCCCGCCGGATGCCCGTGGGCGTCGAGGCCGGCAGGAGCGCGGCGGCGCCCGCCAGATAGCCCACTGCGACCGCCAGGTACGCGACACCGGAGCCGAGGTGCGCGATGACCACGCCGGCGCCGAGCGAACCGAGCAGCCAGCCCGAGCGCATCGCGACGCCCAGCAGCGCGAGCGCGTTGATCAGCTCCTTCGGACCCACGACGTCATGGGTGTAGCTCTGCCGGGCCGCCCACTCGATGCCGCGGATGACCCCCGCGACGAGGGTCAGCAGCAGGAGGTGGGTGAAGCTCATGCGCCCGGCGAGCATCAGCCCCCCGAGCGCGGCGCTCGTGAGCGCCTGGCCGGCGCCCGTCAGCATCAGCAGGCGGTGGCGCGGAAATCGATCGGCGAGGACGCCGGCAGGCGCACCGACGAAGAAGAGCGGCAGCGCCCTCATCCCGAGCGCCACGCCCACCAGGAACGGCGAGCTGGTCAGCTCGAGCGCCAGCCAGCCGAGCACGACGACCTCGCCCATCGTCCCCACGGCGTTCAGAATCATGGAGCTCCCGAGGCAACGGAAGTCCCGGAGGCGGACGAGAGAGAGCCGGGCGATGGTCATGGTCTGGGGCGGGCGAGCACGATCGTCCTCGGACTCTCCGGCGCTGTCAAGGCGCCGGCGAGGGAGCGGACGCGGTCGGCTATACTCGCCCCCGATGGCCCAGGGGACGGGACCGGCGGCGAGTGTGGTCGAGGATCGCGTGATCCCGCCCGGCCAGTGGTGGGCGCGCGTGATCGCGCGTGGGCACACGCTCCGGATCGTCGATCTCGAGGGCAAGCAGGCCGTGGACTTCCTCTGCTACAACGCCGCAAACCCGGAGGAGCGCTACAACGCGGCGGACACGATGAAGTACGCGAAGACGATCTTCCTCACCCGGGGCCACGGCATCTACTCGGACCTGGGCCGCCGCCTGTTCACGATCGTCGAGGACACCTGCGGCCGTCACGACACGATCGGCGGCTGCTGCAGCGCCGAGAGCAACGAGGTCCGCTACGGGGTGAAGGACTCACCGAGCTGCCGGGCGAACTTCCGCCGTGCCCTGGCCGCCTTCGGTCTGGGGCCCAAGGACATCGTCGCGAATCTCAACTTCTTCATGAACGTCCCGGTGGACGCCGACGGGGCCATGGGGATCGTGGACGGGCTCTCGAAGGCAGGGGACTACGTGGACCTGAGGGCCGAGATGGACGTGCTGGCGGTGATCTCCAACTGTCCACAGGTATACAACCCGTGCAACGGCTTCAACCCGACGCCGATCCGGGTGGTGGTGACGGAGGGGACTACCGGGCGAACGCCGGCGTCCCCGCGATGACCTCGTCCCACGGCCCGGGGAAGCGTCCCTTGTCGCCGGTGCCCGAGAAGGGCCTCTCCCGGCGCCATTCGCGCCGTGGCTGCTCGTAGTACACCTCGAGCCCGTTCCCGTCGGGATCCGAAAAGTAGACCCCGATCGAGACCGTGTGGTCCGAGACGCTGACCGGCACGCCCTTGTCCTTGAGCCTGAGGTAGATCTCCTTCAGATCGTCGAGGCATCCCATCCGCCAGGCGAAGTGGTTCAGCCCGACCTGCCGCTTCTGTGGCCCCGGGGCATCCTCGCCGACCTCGAAGAGCGCGATGTCGTGGGCGTGGGCTGGGTCGCAGGCCAGAAACACCGCCCGCAGCTTGCCGGTGTCCTTGAAATACATCGTGTCCTGGGTGTGGAGCCCGAGGATGTCGGTGTACCAGCGGTGCGACTGCTCGGCGTTACGCACGAAGATATTCACGTGATCCAGGGAAACCGGCTTGTAGGACATGTTCCTCTCCTTCCGGCTCGATGGGCGTAGCGCAGTATACCGCACGGGGCTTCACGTCGTCCGATTCAGGCATTCGCCTGATTGTCCCCTCGGAAATCGGCTTCACAATTTCACCATTAAGTTTCACACATAGGGAGGTGACCGTGGGCATCGAGGACCTGGCGCTGCAAGAGCCGCTCCTCGACGGGAGCCGCCAGATGCGGGCCATTCAGGCGGTCGTCGCGAGCGTCGCGGACACGGACGCGACCGTGTTGATCCGCGGTGAGAGCGGGGTGGGCAAGGACGTCGTGGCCCGTACTATTCACGCCGCCTCCTCCCGCCGCGACCGACAGTTCGTCAAGGTCAACTGCGCCGCCATTCCGCCCGGGCTTCTCGAGTCCGAGCTCTTCGGCCACGAGCGGGGCGCGTTCACCGGTGCCCACCGGCGCAAGCTCGGACAGTTCGAGATGGCGAATCGAGGGACGATCTACCTGGACGAGGTCGGCGAGCTACCGCCGGCGCTCCAGGCCAAGCTGCTGCACGTGCTCCAGGACCTGCGCTTCTGCCGCGTGGGGGGATACGGGCTGGTCGACGTGGACGTGCGGGTGATCTCGGCGACCAACGGCAACCTGGAGGCCGCGATGGCCCGCGGCCAGTTCCGCCAGGACCTCTACTACCGGCTCAACGTCGTGGAGATCCTGGTACCGCCCCTGCGCGAGCGGTCGGAGGAGATACCTCTGCTCGCGTCGGCCCTGCTCGCGCGGTTCAACCGACAATACGGACGAACGAAGGAGCTTTCACCCGAGACGGCGGCTCGCCTCACGGCATATTCGTGGCCGGGCAACGTCCGGGAGCTGGAGAACGTCATGCGACGTCTTGTGGTGCTCCCCGACGGGGAGCAGGCGTTCGAGACACTGGTCGCACACGACCGGAACGGGCACGCCTGGGCGGCCCACGCTCCGGCCCACAACTTGAAGCACGTGGCGCGGCGCGCCGCGGGAGAAGCTGAGCGCCGGGCCATCGTGGAGGTCCTCGAGCGCGTGGGCTGGAACCGCACCGAGGCCGCTCGCATCCTCAAGGTCAGCTACAAGACGCTGCTGAACAAGATCGCCGAGCTCCGGCTCGCGCCGCCGCCGACCGCCCGCGCGCACTGACCGCGGCGCTCCACGCCTCGTCCACGAGCGCGAAGCGAGGGTCTTCGGGTCACCCGGCTCTCCATCACCTCGAAGATGATGGGTCCGTGTTGCGGGTGGCCGTCAACACGCGGCCCTACTATACTTGGCACTTACCGCGCGGGAGGGGAGGAGACACGATGCCCATGGTGAGCCGGCGAGTCATCAGATCGTACGAAGCGCGCTACTCGATGGGCGCCAACAAGGCGTCCATGTACGACCTGACCGACGCGATCGACGTCCACGCCCACGCGCGCGGCCACGACGAGGAAGATCCGATGCACGCCGCGCAGGAGGCCAGCCGCGCCGGGATGAAGGCGATCCTCTTCAAGAGCATCTCGCCCGGGCGTCCGTGGGAAGTGGCGCGCCAGCTCCAGGAGGACGTGGACCGCTGGGCCGAGCGCGAGGGGCTGCGGCCCGTGAAGTGCCTCTCCGCCTGGATCGTCGGCATTCCGCTGAAGCCCATCGACTTCGCCGAGATCAAGGCCGCGGTGGAGGGGGGCATCCTCGGGATGTGGATGCCGCCGGTGACCTCGGCCTGGAGCATCTACCGCCTCGGCGGGCGCGGCGTCTGGTTCGACAAGTCACGGCGGTACGACGACGCGGTGCCACCGGTGGCCTGGGACGAGGCGCGCAAGACCGGGATCTACATCCTGGACGACCACGGCAAGCTGCTGCCGGCCGTCCGCGACACGGTCCGGCTCTGCGCCGATCACGGCGTGGCGCTGTCGTTCGGTCACCTCTCGCCGCAGGAGATGGACGCGCTGGCTGCGGAGATCGGCGCGATCGGGTTCCGCCGGGCGTTCATCGACCACCCGTTCAGCGAGGTGTTCGAGTTCGACGTGCCGACGATGAAGCGCTGGGCCGACGCCGGCGTGCGGTTCGCGCTCACCTGGGACGAGCTCTCGCCGCTGCTGGGCGTCGACACGCAGGACATGGTCGCGGCGATCCGCGCGATCGGCCCGGAGCACTTCATGCTGTCGAGCGACGCCGGCATCCCCCTGCTGCCGCAGACGGTCGAGGCGTACCGCCTGCTGGCGGCGATGCTCCGCGCCTACGGGATGACGGAGGTCGAGATGCGCCAGCTCATGACCGGTAGCGCCAAGGAGCTGCTGACCCTGTCCTGAGGGTTCACCGCCGCCTTCACATCAGAGACGCCAGGCGTGCCAGCAGCGTCTGGAGCGCCGGGTCCTCGGCGCCCTTCGGCTTGATCCGCGCGAACTCCGCCCGCTCCTTGCCCCGCCAGAGGGGCGGCTTCGTCGCGTCGATCGCCATCTTGCCGCCGACCCGCATCACCGTCACCTCGGAGCGGTCCACGTTGGGCGCCGAGATGTCGAGCGGGTGGATGCGCTCGTGGGGGATCACGATCACGTCGCGCTCCGGGTTCACGCGCGTCGAGATCGCCCAGAAGAGCTCGCGCGGATCGTAAATGTTCACGTCCTGGTCGACGGCGATCGCGATCTTCGGGTGGAGATACGGGCTCGACAGCACGCCCAGCAGCACGTCGCGCGCCTGACCGTCCCAGCGCGGGGTCATCTGCACGAACACCGTGAACATCGTCACCCACGGCGGGATGTAGACGTCGTGGATCTCGGTACGGCCGTGGATCTCGCTGAGGCGCCGGTACAGGCTCGCCTCCATCGGCACCGAGACCAGGGGCTGGTGGTCGGTGAAGACCGTCGCCTGCATGTGGCGGTAGATCGCGTCCCGCCGCCGGGTGATCGCCGTGACCTGGAACACGGGCGCTGGCCCCTCGGCGCCCTTGCTGTAGCCGGTGAACTCGCCGAACGGCCCCTCGGGCTCGCGCACGCCCGGCGGCACGACACCCTCGATCACGATCTCGGCCTGCGCGGGGACCTCGAGGTCGATCGTCTCGCACTTCACCAGCTCGAGCGTCTCGCCCAGGACCCCCGCGCCCATCTCGAGCTCGTCGTACCCTTCGTGCCGCCCGCTGAAGTTGGCGAGGATCTCGTAGCCGGGGTGGAGCCCGATCGCGAACGCCATCGGCGCCGGCTGGTTCCGCTCCTGGTACTTCATCAGGTGCGCCCAGTTGTGGCGCGCCGCCATCCAGAAGCCCATCTTCCGCGGTCCGCGCACGAGCGCCCGGATGATCGCCTCGTTGCGCACGCCGGTGTCCGGGTCCCGGGTGATCGTGACACCGGAGCCGAGGTAGCGGCCGGCGTCGCCCTCGGAGTGGATCGGGATCGGTAACCTTGTGATGTCGGCGTCGTCGCCGAGGAGCTTCACTTCCTTGCACGGGCCGTCGGACACGAGCTTCGAGCCGCCGGGAACGCGCGTGAACATGCGATCGGAGAGCTCGCGCACGACGTTCTCCGGGCTGGTTCCGAGCGCCTTGGCCTGGCGCGCGCGGTCCTTCACCAGGACGTCGCAGAGCTTCCAGCCCGGGAAGCCCTTGAGGCGATTCAGCATGAGCGGCCGCGGGCTGGCCGAGCAGAGCGCGCCGGCCTGCGTGATGGGATCGATCTCGTCGTCGACGCGGATCAGGTCGTCGCCGAGGGCCTGGAGAAAGTCGCGAAGATTCAGTGCCATCGTCGTCTCCTCACGCGCGCGGTCGCATCACCGCGGTTGTAACAACCCGAGATCGCGGAGTCAAACCGCGGCGCTACTTCGCCTTGTCCCCACCTCCGGCCGCTTGCAGCGTGACGTCGTCGCCGACGATCAGGAAGATCACCTCGCCGTTCGAGGCCTTGTAGCGCCAGGTCTCGAGCGGGCCGAGCTTGGTGATGTCGTCGGGCTTGCCGAGCACCCGCTCGAGGTCGGCGCGCCGGGAGATGTCCCGGGCCTTCGCGACGATGTCTTCCTTCGTCCCTCGGCCGCATGCCACCAGCCCCAGCATGACCGACGCGCACAGGAGCGCTCTCAGCGTCGTCACCGTCATCGCGGCACCTCTGTTTGTGACCGCGCCTCGGCCCGCGGGGCCTGTTCGTATCGCTCGCCTCGGGCCTGGGGGCCCCAGCCCCCGGGCGGCCCTGCGGCTCGCACTGGGGCCCCGCGACGGCCCGCGGCTCGCCCATAGCCTATCCGGATTTCGCCCTTGACCGAAGCGCGGTCCCGGGTGTTAGTGGGGGACGATCTCGCGACCGAACTCTCAGGGGGTGCGACCATGGCGGGTCCCGCGAAGCCGAAATCCTCGAAGCGGCCCGAGGCGGCACCGCTGACCGCCGGCAAGGGTCCGACGCTCCCGTACACCGGCAAGGAGTTTCTCGCGAGCCTGGACGACGACCGCGAGGTGTGGATCTACGGCGAGCGCGTGAAGAGCATCACCACGCACCCGGCGTTCCAGAACTGCGCCCGGATGCTCGCGCGCCTGTACGACGCGCTCCACGAGGACCACAACAACGGGAAGAACGTCCTCACCGAGCCCACCGAGTGGGGCGGGTTCACGCACCGCTACTTCCGCGCGCCGACGACGGTGGAGGAGCAGGTGGCCGGGCGCGACGCGATCGCCGCGTGGGCGCGGATCACCTACGGCTGGCTCGGACGGTCGCCCGACTACAAGGCGGCCTTCCTCGGCACGCTCGGCGCCAACGCGGACTTCTACGCGCCCTACCAGGAGAACGCCCGGCGCTGGTACCGGTTCTCGCAAGAGCGCGTGCCGTTCATCAACCACGCGATCATCCATCCTCCGGTCGACCGCAACATCGCGCCGGGCGCGCCCGGCGGGCCCACCGACATCTACGCGCGCGTCACCAAGGAGACCGACGCGGGCATCTACGTGACCGGCGCCAAGGTGGTCGCGACCGGCTCGGCGCTGACCCACTTCACGTTCGTGGCGCACCACGGGCTCATCCCGGTACAGGGCCGCAACTTCGCGGTCGTGTTCATGGTGCCGACGAACGCGAAGGGCGTGAAGCTCATCTGCCGCGTCTCCAACGAGATGCGCGCCGCCATGCTGGGGAGCCCGTTCGATTACCCGCTGTCGAGCCGGCTGGACGAGAACGACGCGATCTTCGTGATGGACAACGTCTTCGTGCCCTGGGAAGACGTGTTCGTCTACGCCGACGTGGAGAAGGCGAACAACTTCTTCCCGCGCACCGGGTTCCTCCCGCGCGCGCTGTTCCACGGCTGCACGCGCCTGGCCGTCAAGCTCGACTTCATCACGGGCCTCTTGATCAAGGCGACCGAGGTCACCGGCGCCAGGACGTTCCGCGGCGTGGAGGCGAACATCGGCGAGGTCATCGCCTGGCGCAACATGATCTGGGGGCTCTCGGACGCGATGGCGAAGAACGCGGACCCGTGGACCGGCGGCTGCGTCCTGCCGGCGATGGAGCCGGCCGCGGCGTACCAGGTGCTGGCGCCGGAGGCCTACGTCCAGGTCAAGAACCTCATCGAGAAGACCGTGGCGAGCGGGCTCATCTATTTGAACTCGCACGCGCGGGACTTCAAGCAGCCTGACCTGCGCAAGTACCTCGACCTGTACCTGCGCGGCTCCGGCGGCGTCGACGCGGTCGAGCGCGTGAAGCTCATGAAGCTCCTGTGGGACGCGGTCGGGACCGAGTTCGGCGGCCGCCACGAGCTGTACGAGATCAATTACTCGGGCAGCCACGAGGAGATCCGGCGTTACGCGCTGTTCGGCGCGCTCGCCTCCGGCCAGTACGACCGCTGGAAGCAATTCGCCGAGACGTGCATGGCCGAGTACGACCTGGACGGATGGAAGGCGAAGGACCTGGTCAACACGAGCGGGCTCAGCGCGCTGAACTGATCTGACCTTGGCGAAGCCGTCCGCCGGCGCCCGCTTCCGCGCCGCCCTCGCCGCCGAGCGGCCGCTGCAGGTCGTCGGCTGCATCCACGCGTACGCCGCGCGCATGGCCGAGCGCGTCGGCTTCAAGGCGATCTATCTCTCGGGCGGCGGTGTCGCGGCCGGATCGCTGGCCCTTCCCGATCTCGGGATCACGACGCTCGACGACGTCCTCACGGACGTGCGCCGCATCACCGCGGTGTCGGAGCTTCCGCTGCTGGTCGACGCCGACACCGGGTTCGGGAGCGCGTTCAACATCGGCCGGACCGTGCGCTCGCTGATCGCGTCCGGCGCCGGCGCCGTGCACATCGAGGACCAGGTGCAGGCCAAGCGCTGCGGCCATCGGCCGGGCAAGGCGATCGTGTCGACGGCGGAGATGGTCGATCGCGTCAAGGCCGCGGTCGACGCGAAAACCGATCCCGAGTTCGTGATCATGGCGCGCATCGACGCTCTCGCGGTGGAAGGCTTGTCGGGGGCGATCGACCGGGCCTGCGCCTGCGTCGAGGCCGGCGCCGACATGATCTTCCCGGAGGCGGTTCCCGAGCTCGACGTCTACCGTGAGTTCGCGGTCGCGGTGCGAGTGCCGATCCTCGCCAACATCACGGAGTTCGGCGTGACGCCGCTCTTCACGGTCGAGGAGCTGGCGGGCGCCGGCGTGGCTCTCGTCCTCTACCCGTTGTCGGCCTTTCGCGCGATGAGCGCCGCCGCGCTCGAGGTCTATCGGACGCTGCGGCGCGACGGCACGCAGCAACGGGTGGTCCCGCTGATGCAGACCCGGGCCGAGCTCTACGAGTTCCTCGACTACCACGCCTACGAGCAAAAGCTCGACGAGCTGTTCTCGAAGGAGAAGGGTGCGACATGAGGTGCCGCGCATGGTGACAAAGCCGATCATCTTCTACAGCGAGGGCGTCAGGCTCGTCGGCGACGTCTACTTTCCGATGGACATCGAGTCCGGCGAGAGGCGGGCGGGGATCGTGTTGTGCCACGGCTACACCGGCGTCAAGGACCTCTACCTGCCCGACACCGCGCGCGCCCTGACCGGCGAGGGCTACGTCGTGATGACGTTCGACTACAAGGGCTGGGGCGACAGCGGGGGCTCGCGCAGCCGTCTGGCGCCGTACAGCCGGGTCGCCGACGTGCAGGCGGCGGTCACCTTCCTGGGGACCCTCCCCGAGGTCGACCCGAATCGGCTCGGGATCTACGGCACCAGCTACGGCGGCGCGATCGTCGTCTGGGTCGGCGCCGTCGACGCGCGGGTGAAGTGCGTGGTCAGCGTCGTCGGCATCGGGAACGGTGCCCGCTGGATGCGCAGCGTGCGGCGGCCCGACGAGTGGCACGACCTGCGCGAGCGGGCTGCACGCGACCGGGTCAAGCGGGCCCTGGAGGGTGAGTCCGAGTTCGTGGCCCGCGAGGAGATCCTGCTGCCCGACCGCCAGTCGGCCGAGCTGGCGGCGGCGGCTCGGCGCGGCAACCCGGCCGCCGTCGGCCGGATCCCGCTCGAGTACGTCGATGAGACGCTCGAGTTCAACCCCGAGTGGGTCGTCGACAGGATCGCGCCGCGCCCGATCCTGTTCATCACCAGTGACGACGATCGCCTGGTCCCGCCGGACGAGTCTAGGGAGCTTTACGCCCGCTCCGGGGAGCCCAAGAGGCTGGCGGTTCTGAGGGGCTACGGACACTACGAGGTCTACGTGGAGCCCGCCTTCGGAGAGGTCGTCCGGGAGACGCTCGGGTGGTATCGGCAGCACCTCCCAGCCCGGAAGGCGTGAGCCCGAGCGCGTTTGCTGGATGAAAGGCGCCGCAAGTGCTCAGAAACTGACCGTATCGAAGAGGCAGCGACTCGGCTCCGAGGGTCAGTTTTACCGGAATTTCACTATGTTGCCGCCAGGACTTGCCTGGCACCCGGCGTGCTTTGCTCCATGGGCATGGACGTCAAGGACGCGGGTCCTGGAGACTCCAACCTCTTCGAGGTCATCGGCGCCGCCACGTCGGACCGGGGCGCCCAGATGCTCGAGGAGCTTCTCCAGCTGGGCATCGCCATCAGCAGCGAAGTGGAGCTCTACCCGCTCCTGCAGCGAATCGTCACCCAGGCGCGCCGGTTCACGGGGTCCGAGGCGGCCACCCTCTTTCTCCGCGAGGGCTCCTGCCTCCGGTTCGCGGTCGTCCAGAACGAGGCGAACGGCCAGGCGCTGGGTGTCGAGGACAAGCAGCAGCGCCTCGAAGCCGAGCGGCTGCCGCTGGACGTGCCGAGCCTCGCCGGCTACGTGGCGAAGTCGGGCTCGGTCCTGAATCTCACGGACGCGTACGGAATCCCGGCGGGTGAGCCCTACGCCTTCAACTGGCGCGTGGACGTCGCCACCGGCTACCGGACGCGCTCGGTGCTAGCGGTCCCGTTGCGCGACACGTCGCGCCGGGTCCTCGGCGTGCTCCAGTTGATCAACGCCATCGGCCTCGAGGGCCAGCCGATCCCGTTTCACCCGCGCCTGGAAGAGGTGGCCAGCTCGTTCGCCGCGTACGCAGCGATCGCGGTCCGCAGCGCGCGGCTCGAGGAGCTGTCCTTCAAGGACCCGCTCACCGACGGCTACAACCGGCGCTATCTGATGCTACGGCTCCACGAAGAGGTGAACCGGGCCAGCCGCTACCAGCAGCCGCTGTCGCTGATCCTGATCGACCTCGACGGGTTCAAGACCATCAACGATCAATTCGGCCACGGCGCCGGCGACGAAGTGCTCAAGCAAGTCGTCCAGCTGCTGGCGAGCCAGTCGCGCCGCGACTCGGTCGTGGCCCGCTACGGCGGTGACGAGTTCGTTGCGCTGCTGCCGAGCACGCCGAAGGCGGCGGCGATCGTGTACGCCGAACGGATGCGCGCGATCATCGAGCGCTACCCGTTCCCCTACGGAAAGCTGACCGCGAGCTTCGGCGTGGCCGGCCTGCCCGAAGACACCGAGACCGTCCCGGACCTGCTCAAGGCCGCCGACCACGCCCTGTACGAGGCGAAGCGTCAAGGACGCAACCTCGTAGGAGGTCGTAAGTGATCCCGGCAACCGCTGTGGCCGCCGGGCGCGCCATCAAGGCTGTGCTGATCGTCGACGACGAGCCGGCCATCGTCCGCATGCTGGAGGACGCGCTGGGAGTGTTCCGGCACGAGTACGCCTACAAGGTCGAGACCGCCGCCGACGGCATCGACGCGCTCGCCGCGCTGAAGCGGGATCGCTTCGACGTCATCCTGCTCGACATGCACATGGGACGGATGGGGGGTCTCGAGGTCCTCGAGCACATGGAGCGCATGCAGCTCCGGACGCCGGTGCTCATGCTGACCGGGAACGATGACGCAAAGGCCTCGGCCGATGCGCTCTCGCGGGGCATCCTGGCCTATGTCCCCAAGCCCTTCGACCTCCTGCAGCTCGAGCACCTGCTTTCGATCGCCGTCTCGTCGCGCGCCGACGCCACCAAACCAGCCTGAGTCCCGGCGGCCTCACGCCGAGACTGCCGAGTCGCGCCCCCGACTACGCGATCACACTGACCACACAGCAGTGTGTCGGGCGGGGGTGGGTGCGGAGGGGTCGCAGCGACCCGTTCCCGCCGAGCGGCGGCGGGAGAAACGCGCCTGGATGGAGCCCAGCCGCGACGGGGCAGCGCACGCGTGCCGCGTGGTCGTCGCGACCCCTCCGCACCCACCCCCGCCTGACACACACGGTTGACCGGCAAGGGATGATCGCGTAAGTCTGAGAGCGTGACCGATCCGGTGACGGTGTCCGTGCTGACTCATCGCCTGGAGGCGATCGTCCAGGAGATGGGCGAGGCGATGCTGCGCACGGCGTACTCGCAGATCCTCAATTCGAGCCGCGACTTCTCCACCGCGCTCTGCGACGCCCAGGCGCGGCTGATCGCGCAGGCCGAGCACGTGCCGATCCACGTGGGGGCGATCCCGTGGGCGGTCGAATCCGTGCGCGACGCCTTCAAAGACCGCGTCAGGCCGGGCGACGTGTACTTGCTGAACGATCCCTACCACGGCAACAACCACCTCCCGGATCTCACCGCATTCGTGCCGGTGTTCGTGGGCGGCGAGGTCGTCTTCTGGTCGGTCAACCGCGCGCATCAGAGCGACATCGGCGGCTCGACTCACGGCGCCTACAATCCGGGCGCCACCGAGATCTGGCAGGAAGGCCTCCGGATCACGCCGCTCAAGCTGTACGACGCGGGCGAGCTGCGCGACGACGTGCTTCGCATGATCACGACCAACGTGCGTCATCCCCACGACTTCATGGGCGACCTCAGAGCGATGATCGGCTCGGCGCGCATCGGCGAGCGACGGCTGCAGGCCCTGATCGACGAGTACGGCGCCGCGACGGTGGTGGCGGCGGTGGACGAGATCCTCGACAGCGCCGAGCGCCAAGCGCGGGCGTGCGTCGCCGGGTGGCGCGACGGCGTGTACCACGGCGAGTCGATCCTCGACGACGACGGGCACGGCTTCACCGACATCTGGCTCCGCGCCACCGTGACCAAGAAGGGCAGCGCGCTCACGATCGACCTCGGGGACTGCCACCCGCAGGTGCACGGCTTCATCAACTCCTCGTTCCCCAACACGATGTCGGCGGTGCACATGGCGTTCGCGTATCTCATCGATCCACGAACGCCGAAGAACTCGGGGACGTTCCGGCCCGTCCGGGTGATCGCCAAGCAGGGGACGATCGTGTGGCCCTATCCGCCGGCGCCGGTGACGCTGGCCACCAACCACTGCGCCCAGGAGATCGCCGAAGCGATCATCAAGGCGCTGGCGCCGGCGTGCCCCGATCGGGCGATCGCCGGGTGGGGACGACGCTTCCGCGTCGCGATCAAGGGAACGAACCCGCGCACCGGCAAGCCGTTCATCTGGCACATGTTCCACGCGCGCCCCGGCGGCGGCGCGACCGCCGTCGGCGACGGCTGGGAGACCGCCGGTGAGGGACAGGCGGCCGGCGGGATCAAGTTCGGCAGCGTGGAGGTCGCGGAAGCGCGATTTCCGCTGACGTTCGAGCACCACGAGTTCCGCGCCGACTCGGCCGGCGACGGCATGCATCGCGGCGGTGTCGGCGCTGAGCTGCGACTGCGCGTCGACGTGCAGGAGCCCGCGGTCGCCAACACCGCCGGCGACGGCGTGCGCCACCCGCCGTACGGCCTGCTCGGCGGCAAGGCGGGCCGGCCGCACCGCTACCGCCTCCGTTCACGCGGCCGGCCCGATCGCGTCTTGAAGACGAAAGAGGTCGGGATTCCGGTGCGCCCCGGCGACCTGTTCCTGGTCGAGTCGTCCGGTGGCGGGGGCTACGGCCCACCGGCGAAGCGGTCGCGTGCCGCGCGGGCGCTCGACCGCGCCGGCGGCTTCGTGCGCCGCTAGCTCGTCTCGCTCACCTGTTCATGGCCGCGCCTCGCGCGGTCTCCGACGATCCGGCGGCCGAGGCCGATCAGCGCCAGGCCCAGCGTGACGCGCCACGGCCGGCGCGGCGGACGCAGCGCCCGGAGCCACATCTCGCGCGCCATCCTCGCGCGTGCGTCGGCGAGACGCTCTCGGGCCAGCCACTCGACCGAGTAGACGTTCATGTCCATGACACCGACTCCTCTCCCGCCGCGCGCGCCGCGACCGCGGCGCGCTCGTGCCACGGCGCGAATTTCTGACGAGGGCTCAGTACGATCTCGAAGCGGCCCGGTCGCGTTCCTTCGTGGGCGTCGAAGACGCCGTGGGCGGCGCGAACCACTCGCGTCACCGTGTCGGAGTTGTCGAGCTCGACCGGGACGAAGACCTGCCAGCGGCCGCCGAGCCGGTGACGGACGACGGGCACGACGACCGCGCCCAGCTCGGCGTCGATCGCGTCGGTGACCTCGATCTGCCGCGCGACGACCGCCAGCGCCCGACGCTGGAGCCGGTCTGAGAGCAGCAGCAGCCCCACGATGAACACGGACGGCAGCAGCAGCACGATCGCTCCGGTGAACACTGCCTGCATGTCGACCTCCTTGATAGCGCGCACTGCCTTCGCTCTGTGGGACACCGCGGAGCGGCCGACGTGAAACGCGGGGCGAGTTACGCCGAGAGCGGGTGGAGATCCGGCCGGCAGGCGGAGCAGGGCGCCAGGCCGGCGGACTCGGCGCGCTCGCGCGAGGCGAACAGCGTGAGATCGGCGAGCGTGCGCGAAGCGAGCGAGCCGCAGATCGGCAGGCAGTACTCGACCTCGTGGCGGTCGCGCACGTACATCGCGTCGCGCGCCACGCGGCGATCGCGGTGCGCGGTGAGCGTCGGCACGCCCTCCACGCCCAGCAGCTGCATCTTGAGCGAGAGCTTGTCGCCCGCGTAGCCGGTCAGCGAGCCCGAGCTTCCGATGACGCGATGGCAGGGCACCACGATCGGAAGCGGGTTCCAGCGGAGCGCCTGCGCGACCGCGCGAACGGCCGAGCGATTGCCGACGTCGCTGGCGATACCCGCGTACGAGGCCACCGCGCCGTAGGGGATCGCCACCGTCGCCTTCATCACCGCGCGCTGGAAGTCGCTGCGCGCCAGCCGGAGATCGAGCGGCCACTCGAGGCGCGTGCGCTTGCCGTGCAGGTAATCGAGCAGCTCGCGGTAGAGCGCCTCGACCTCGACGCCGTCCTCCTGGGCCTCGACGCCCCCGACCTGCGAGAGCCGCGAGGACTTGAAGCCGGTGCGCTCGCCCAGGTACTCGACCAGCGATACGCCGTGCTCCGACCGCGCGATGAGGATGTTGCCGAGCGGCGAGGGGAACACGCCGTACATCATCAAGCGCGACCTCAGATCCGCCAGCCGAGACTCCAGCGTCTCGCGAGCCCGTACCGCGCCCTCCCCATCGGCCGGCGAGCGCCGGAGCGCGCCCACCACGCCGTCGATCTCGCGGTAACGCTGGAAGTCGCCGCGGCACGCTGCGCAGAAGCCGATATGATCCTCGACGCGCCCGCGCACCGCGCCCTCCGCGTCTCCGGTCGCGACCGCGACCAGGTCGACCTCGATCTTGAGACACGCCTGCGGCTTCACCTTCATCGTGATGGCTCCATCTGGGGAAGTTGGTGGCCGTTGAGGCTCACCCGGATCTTGCGGAGGGCCTGGAAGACGTGGGCACGGGCGCTCTCCGCGGAGCAGTCGAGGCTTCGCCCGATCGTCTCGTAGTCGAGGTCGTGCATCTTTCTCAGCGTGAATGCCACCCGTTGTTTCAACGGAAGCCCGCGGACGGTGGTCTCCAGCAGGCCCCGTGCTTCGGTGAACAGCGCCTCGGCCTCCGGCCCATCAGGGTCGGTGTCGCGCTGCTCCACCGCCGCGAAGGCGTAGGCGACGCGGCGGCGCTTCTCGGAGCGGAAGTGGTTCCGCGTGAGGTTCGTGGCGATCGCGAAGAGCCACGCGCGGACGTTGGCCTCCGGCGTCAGGGTGCGGTAGGCGCGGTACGCCCGCAGGAAGGTCTCCTGCGACAGATCCTCGGCCTCGCTCGTGCGTGAGGTGACGCGCCGGAGATATCGGAAGATCTCGGCGTGGTGCGCGGTCACGATCGTCTCGAACGGTTGCGCGCCCATCATGCGTGAAGACACCGCACGGGCCCAGACGTGAAACGACCGTGAAACGGCCCGTGAGGCTCACCACATGATAAGGTATCGGGCCGAGGAGCCTTCCCATGACCTACGCATATCGACGGATCTACCGGGGCCCGATCCAGGCCGCGCTGCTCGACTGGGCGGGGACGACAATGGACTTCGGCTGCATGGCGCCGGCGGTGGTGTTCGTCAAGGTATTCGAACGCGCCGGGGTGCCCATCAGCATGGAAGAGGCGCGGGCGCCCATGGGCGCCCACAAGCGCGTGCACATCCAGAAGATCACCGAGCTCGACGGGGTCAGGGCGCGCTGGGCGGCCAAGCACGGGCGGCCACCGGCCGGGAAGGACGTCGATCGGATGTTCGCCGACTTCGTCCCGCTGCAGCTCGACTGTCTGTCCGAGTACTCCGAGCTGATTCCCGGAACGCTCGACGTCGTGCAGGCACTCCGCGGGCGCGGCGTGAAGATCGGCTCCACCACCGGTTACTTGAGAGAGATGATGGAGATCAATCTCCGGGACGCGAAGAAGCAGGGCTACGAGCCCGACTCGACGGTGTGCGCGTCGGACGTTCCGGCCGGTCGCCCGTATCCGTTCATGTGCCTGCAGAACGTCATCAACCTCCAGGTGTCGCCCGTGGAGGCGTGCGTCAAGATCGACGACACGGTCCCTGGGATCGAGGAGGGGCTCAGCGCCGGCATGTGGACGATCGGCCTCGCGATCAGTGGCAACGAGGTCGGCCTGCCGCTCGTGGAGTGGCGCGCGCTCGGGAGCGCCGAGCAGGCGAGCCGGCGGAGCCGCGCCTACGAGCGAATGCGGATGGCCGGCGCGCACTACGTCGTCGACACGATCGCCGACGTGCTTCCGTGCTTCGACGACGTTGCGGCGCGGCTGGCGCGTGGTGAGAAGCCCTAGAGCGAGCGTAGGGGTGCGCGCTGCAGGCCGTCGCGAGGCTGGGGCCCCGCCGGCCGAGGCACGCCTTCAAACATGATCGACACGGCCGACGTCGTCGTAGTGGGGGGTGGGGTCAACGGGACCAGCATCGCGTACGCGCTGGCGGCGCGCGGGGTCCGCGTCGTCCTGTGCGAGAAGGGCGCCGTGGCCAGCGGTGCCTCGGGCCGCTCGAGCGCGTTGGTGCGCATGCACTACACGAACGAATGGGATGCGCGGCTGGCGTTCGCGAGCTTCCCCGTTTTCCAGCGCTGGGCCGAGGTGATGGGCGGCCCGTCGGTGTTCACCCGTACGGGGTTCGTCAACGTCGTCGCGCCGCCGTGCCCGCTGATTGACTTGATCGCGCCAGCCGTCTACCTTTTTGGAAACCGCGCCTCGGCCGGCGGGTCCCCAGCCCCGCGGCGGCCTGCAGCGCGGACGGCGTTTGGAACAGCCAGAGAGCGCGTCGTCCAGGAGGATGCAATGTTCAAGGGTGTGGTGACGTCGGAGAGCGAGCTGCGGCAGCTCATGGGCATGCCGAGCGAGCGGGCGGTGAAGAAGGAAAGTGCCTGCATCGACGAGCACGGTCGCGATTTCATCGCACACTCGCCGTTCCTGCTGCTGGCGACCGCGAGCGCCTCCGGCCGCTGCGACGTCTCGCCCAAGGGCGAC
>QHSL01000013.1 GCA_003220435.1 Candidatus Rokuibacteriota bacterium
TAGCGAACGCCGGCTCGACCGCGCTCCCGCCGGTCTCGGCCTGGGCCTGAACCTGGTCCAGAGGCTTGTGGAGCTCCACGGGGGCCGGATGCAGGCGTTCAGCGAGGGCCCCGGGCTCGGTAGCAAGTTCCTCGTGCGCCTGCCCCGGATCGAGCCGTTGCGGACCGCCGTGGGATGACCCCCAGCCCACCGGTTCCCATCGCCTGACCGGAAGTTATGCACGCGTGTGGATAAGTCTGTTGGTAAAAATAGCCTAGTCGCCTTGAACCACCTGCAAACATTGGCCAAGTTGTGACGGTGGGTCCAGGGGCTCTCGCCCTTCTCGGAGCAACCCTGATTGACGGCACCGGCCGCCCGCCGCTCGCGGAGGCTACCGTCCTGGTCGCGGGCGACCGGGTAACTGCCGTCGGACCCTCTCTGACCACGCCCGTCCCGCCGGGAATCCCCGCTGTCGACGGACGGGGCAAGTTCCTGATACCTGGCCTGGTCGACATGCACGTGCACGTGTACACGCCCGACAGGTGGCACCCGGAGCTCTTCCTCGCCGCTGGCGTCACGACGGTTCTCGACCTCGGCGGCCAGCTCCGCGACCTGACGGCCTACCGCGGCGCGGTCACATCGGGCGCACGACCCGGCCCGCGGATCCTCTTCACTGGACCCATGCTCGAGGAAGGCGAGGTCTATCCCGGCTTCGCTGGATTTTGCAGGCACGTCGAGGCCGATCGCATCGAAGCAGAGGTCGACGGATTGGCGGACGCCGGCGTCGACGGGATCAAGCTATACGTCACGACGCGGCCCGAGACGGCGCGCCGGGCCTGCGCCCGCGCTCACGCGCGAGGCTTGCCCGTCTTCATGCACCAACACGCCACCTGGGGAGCGGAAGCCGCCACGGCCGGCGTCGACTCGGTGGAGCATCTCAACGTCTTCGGTCAGCTCGCGCCCGAGGGACTCCGGATGGCGGAGCCCGGGAAGCTCACGCCGTTCGAGTACGGAGGCTGGCTCTGGCGCTGGTTCGGCGACCTCGATCCGCGCGCCGACCACGTCCGTCGCCTCTACGACGCGCTGATCGGCGCCGCAACGGCTCTCGACCCGACGCTGGTGCTCTACGCCTCGCGGCCCGGCGCGCTCGGCGACGATGTCGGCGACACGTCCGTGGATGATCCGGAGCGCACGCGGCTGCTGCCGCTCCTGCCCCCATCAGTGGCGAAGGAGCTGGTCGGCCGGTGGGCCGAGCGTCGCGCGGCCGCGCGTGGCGCCTCCGAGGCCACCCGGGGCCGGACGCGCCGCGCGTGGGAAAACATGCTCGAGGTCGTGGGCGGCTTCCATCGCGCGGGTGGCCTGGTGCTCGCGGGAACCGACTGCCCGAACGTAGCGATCGTCTCAGGCTACTCCCTTCATCGCGAGCTCGAGCTCCTGGTCAGGGCGGGGCTCTCGCCGATGGAGGCGCTCATGGCGGCCACGCGGCGCCCGGCCGAGCGGCTGGGCAGGCGGGACCTCTTCGGCACGATCGCGCCCGGGTGCTCCGCCGATCTGCTCGTGCTCGCGGCCGACCCGATCGCGGACATTCGCAACGTCCGCCGGATCGAGCGTGTGATCGCGCGGGGCGTGGCCCACACGCCTGCGGAGCTGCTCTCGGCGCTTCCGAAGAGCTGAGGGCGTCGCCCTCAGCTGGCGTGGCTGAGCGGCTGCTGCGCGGCGGTTCGGTGAGCGCCCCAGTAGCGGCACGTCTGGGCGTGGGCGACGACGACCTCCGTCAAATCCGTTCCGCACCGCGGGCAGGGGAGCACGCCGGGCTCGGCGTGCGAGATCCAGCCGAGTCGATACGTGTCCTGGCATTTCTGGCAGGGGATCAGGTGGTTGTTGCAGCACAGGAACAGGATCGCCTTCACGTCGAGGTCTCGGAAGTCGATTCGGCCTGACGCGCGGGGAACGGCGATCCAACGATCGACCTTCAGCTCGGCGTCTGCCTCGAGCCGGCGCCGGCGCTCGTTCTGACGTCGCTCCGGGCGATGACCGTTCGCTTGAACGCGCCGGTCGGTGATCCGGCGATCAACGATCACCTGCACGTTCGAGTCGTCCACGAACGTCTGGCTCAGCGAACGACACGCGTCCGGACCCGTTTTCGGAACCACGATGAGGAGCGAGTGACCGTCTGCCTTCATACGCTCAGCCCTCCCTGAAATGACAGGCAACAAGCTTACTCCCAAGCCTCCCGAACCGGCAGCGAGATTCTGGTGCTCGATCGCGAAATTTCCGGCCGAAAATGGGCGCGATTCGCCGCTGGTGCCACGTCCGTCGCACGCACGATGGACGGTGCCGGCGGATGTTCGCCGTCCCCCACCGATGGCGGTCCCGGTCCGTCGCCGAAACAGCGGCCGCCGTCCCACACGCCAGGATGGCACGCCAGGACAATGACAGAAGTTGTCGAGCAAGCGGTCCAGCTGTCACGGCGCTGAACCGGGCGCATGAGCTAAGTCTCGACGGTATCGCGTTTGTCGAGCCTTCGCTGCGCCAACGCGGCGCCTCTCCGAGCGGTTTCCCCCTGGCAGACGGGTTGCACCTCAACACGATGGCGACAAAAAGGCCACGTGTCGCAGGGGAGGAGATTGCCTGTCGATGGCCAAGGTAATGGTGGTCGACGACGCCTATTCAGAGCTCAAGGTGATGGAGACGATCCTGCGGTCGGCCGGCCACGATGTCGTGACGTACCTCGACGGCGACCAGCTCGAGGAGAAGATCGTCAGGGAGCGCCCGGACGTGGTGCTCCTGGACATCGTCATGCCCAAGCGCAACGGCTTCGAGGTGCTCCGTGCGCTCCGCAAGGACGACCGCACCCGGCAGACGCGCGTGGTCGTGGTCAGCTCGAAGAACCAGGAGAGCGATCGCGTGTGGGGCCTGCGGCAAGGCGCGGACGAGTACCTGCCCAAGCCGTTCACGCCCGACCAGCTGCTGGCGGCCGTACGGAGGTTCGCGCGGTGACCACGAACCTGCTCGACAGCTCGGCGGCACTCCGGGCGTGCGTGTTCACGCTCGCCGGGATGCCGTACGCGGTCGACGTCGCCCAGGTCAGGGAAGTGGCGATCTTCGACGAGTGGACGGTGATGCCGCTGGCCCCGCCCAACGTCCTCGGCGTGGCAAACCTGCGCGGAGATGTCCTGGCGATTGCGGACGCCCGCCCGCTGCTCGGGCTGCCGTCGCAGCGTACCGGGCGCCGCCAGTGGACGCTGGTCGTGGCCGCCGAGGGGCTCGAGGCCGCGATCGTCATCGACGGCGTCGTCAGCCTCGAGGCCTTCACCGGCGTCGTGCCGCTCGACGAGCCGAGCGCGCCGCACGCCCAGTGGACGCTGGGTGCCCTCACCGGCGAGCAGGGGCGCGTGCCGCTGCTCGACGCGGTGAAGCTCTTGCGAGCGCTCAGAGAGGGGTGATGACGATCAAGCGTCGGAGCGTGCTCAAGATCCTCTCCGGAGCGGTGGCGGGCGGTGTCCTGGGCCGTGATCCCGCCCGCGCGTGGGCACAGCTTCCGCCTCGGGGCGTCGTCGAGCCGCGACTGGCCAGCGCGCCCGGCGTCACGCCGAAGGACATCAAGATCGGCATGAGCGCCGCCTTCAAGGGGCCCTCGGCCGGGCTGGGCACCGAGCTCTATCGCGGCGCGAGCGCGTACTACGCCGAGGTGAACCAGCGCGGCGGCGTGCACGGCCGGACGATCTCGGTGGCGGCGCTCGACGACGGCTACGAGCCGACGCCCTGCATCAAGAACACGATCACGCTCGTCGAGCGCGAGCAGGTCTTCTTCCTCTCGAACTACGTCGGCACGCCCACGCTCACACGCGCGCTGCCGGTGATCAAACGCTACGCCGACCGGCAGGTGATCCTGGTCGGGAACTTCACGGGCGCCCAGCCCCAGCGTGAGGACCCCTACGTCGAGCAGGTCTTCAACATCCGCGCCTCGTACCGCCAGGAGATGATGGCCCTGGTCGACCGCTTCTGGCAGGCGGGCGCCCGCAAGTTCGGCGTCTATTACCAGATCGACGCGTACGGCCGGAGCGGAACCGACGGCGTCGCGCGCGGCCTCGCCCAGCGCGGCGCCCGGATCGCCGCCGAGGCGACGTATGTCCGCGGCGCAAAGTTCGAGGACGACATGACGCCGGCGGTGCAGGCGCTCCGCCACGCCGGGGTCGACGTCGTGCTGTGCACGGGCGCCTACCAGGGCTGCGGCGCATTCGTCCGGACCGCGCGCGACCTCGGCTGGAACGCGCCCATCTCCAACGTCTCGTTCGTGGGCTCGGAGGCGATGCTGGGCCTGCTGCTCAAGCAAGGCAAGAGCGCCGGGCGTGACTACACCCAGGCGCTCGTCAACTCGCAGGTGGTGCCGAGCTACGACGACCTGAGCCTTCCCGGCGTCGTCGAGTACCGCACGCTGATGGAGCGGTACAAGCCGCTGGTGCCGGAGACGCTCCGCGACGCCAAGTACCCGCCCGAGCAGCTCAGCTTCCGCAGCCTCGAAGGGTTCGTCAACGCCAAGGTGATCGTGGAGGGGCTGCGACGCGCCGGCCCCAACCCGACGCGCGCCAGCTTCCGGCAGGCGCTCGAATCGCTGCGCAGCTTCGACCTCGGCATCGGGGCGCCGCTCACCTTCGGGCCGGAGCGCCACCAGGGATTGGACAGCGTGTATTTCACCAGTGTCGTGAATGGACGGTGGGTCCCTGTCACCGACTGGACCGCCGCGATGAAGGCATGAACCGACGACGCACGCTTCGTATCGGTCTGCTCCCCAAGATCGTCCTGTTCCTGGCCGCGGTGCTCGTCCCGCTGGCGGCGATCACGTGGTGGATCTCCGTTCAGCGGATGACCGCGAATCTGACCGACGAGTTCACCTCCAAGGGCACCGCGATCGCGAAGAGCCTCGCCAGCTCCGGCGTCGATCTCCTGCTCACGCGCGACGCCTCGACCGTGCAGGCGATCGTCGATCAGTTCGCGGCGATCAACGGCGTCAAGTACGTGATGGTGTACGACCCGCAGGCGAATCTGGTCGCCCACACCTTCTCGCCGCTGGTCCCCCCCGGCATCGTGGAGCGCAACGCCGTGCCCGGCGAGGCGGCGCAGCAGATCCGGGAGATCGCGTATCCCGATCCGGTCACCGGCGCCGTCCAGGAGATCATCGACATCGGCGTCCCGGTGCTGGCGGGCCAGCTCGGGACGGTTCGCGTGGGCATGGATCGCGCGATCATCGCGGCGGCGGCCACCCGGTCCGGCGAGTACCTGCTGCTCGCCTTCGGCGGCGCCGCGCTGGTTGCGATCGGCGCGGGCGCGCTCTTCGCTCACCGGATCATCCGGCCGGTGGGCCAGCTGGTCCAGGTGGCGGAGCGCGTCGGTCAGGGCGACCTCTCGAAGCTGGTTCCCGTCCGCTCGCGCGACGAGATCGGCCAGCTCGCGATGACGTTCAACGAGGCCATCGTGCGCCTGCGCTCGCTCGTGCAGACCGAGGCCGAGCGCGACGAGGAGCGGCGACGGCACGAGGATCTCCAGCGCAACATCACGCGGTTCCTCGACGTCGCCACCGAGATCTCCCAGGGCGACCTGACCCGGCGCGGCGAGGTCACCTCGGACGTCCTCGGCAGCGTCGTCGACGCCATCAACGTGATGGTCGCCGAGCTGGCGACGATCATCGACGACGTGCGCGAGGCCGCCCAGCAAGTCTTGGCCAACGCCAACGAGATGATCGGCGCCATGGAACAGACGGCGGGCGGCGCCCAGACCCAGTCGCGCGAGGCGGTCTCCGTCAGCAACGCGATGGAGACGCTGACGCGCTCCATGCGCCGGGTGGCCGAGGACGCCGAGGCGTCGTCGGCCGCGGCCCGTCGCGCCTTCGACGCCGCGACGACGGGCGAGCAGGCCGTGCGCGCGAGCCTGACCGGCATGCAGCGCATCCGGGGCGAGGTGCAGCGAATCTCGCGGAAGGTCAAGAGCCTCGCCGACCGGTCGCTCGAGATCTCGGAGATCGTGAACACCATCGAGGACATCGCCTCGCAGACCCACCTCTTGGCCCTGAACGCCGCCATCGAGGCGGCGGGCGCCGGGGAATCGGGCCTGCGCTTCGCGGTCGTGGCCGAGGAAGTGCGCAAGCTCGCCGAGCGCTCCGGCAAGGCCGCCAAGGACATCGTGGTGCTCATCAAGGCGGTCCAGTCCGAGACGCAGCAGGCGGTCGTGGCCATGGAAGAAGGCACCAAGGAAGTGGAGGCGGGCTACAAGGTCACCGTCGAGGCCGGCGACAGTCTCCACCAGATCGGCGAGATCTCGCAGAAATCCTCGGCGCTGGCGTGGGACATCTCGCAGGCGACGCAGGAGCAGGTGCGCGGCGTCGAGGGCGGCGCGGTCGCCGTCCAGTCCATCGCGGGCGTCGCGGTCCAGACCGAGAAGGCCGTCCTCGAGACGCGCAAGACCATGGACCAGCTGGTCCGGGTCGCCGAGGCGCTGATGGCGAGCCTCTCGCGGTTCAAGCTGGCCGCGTGAGACCCCCATCGACGGGAGCGAAAACGTGAGCGACGGCACCGATCAGCAGTTCCTGCAGAGCGTCTTCCTGATGGAAGCGTGGGACACCCTTGCCTCCATCGAGGAGGGCCTCGCCGCGCTCACCCGCTCGCCGGAGGCGACGGCCAGCGTCGAGCAGCTCCGCCTCGTGACGCACCGGCTGCGTGGCTCGGCGGCGCTCAACGGGCTGCCCCAGCTGGCGGCCCTCGCCGCGGCCATGGAAGAGACGGTCGAGCGTCTGGCCGTCGCGCGGCCCGGCACCGGCGGGCGGGACGTGGAGGCGCTCTGCGCGATGGCGGTCGTGCTCAAGGCGGCGCTCGACACCATCGGCACCACCGGTACCGAGGACGCCGAGGCGATCGCGACCGCGCTTGCGCGGCACGCGCCCTCGTCGACGCCCGGGGCCTCCAGCGAGACGACGCGCAAGCTCGCCGAGCTCGACACGTTCTTCGGCGAGCGGATGGACGTGCTCGAGTACTTCGTGCCCGAGGCCGTCGAGCACCTGGAGTCGATGGCGCAGTCGCTCATGGCCCTCGAGCGCGACGGCTCGACCGACACCGAGATCGCGACGCTGTTCCGCGCCGTCCACACACTCAAGGGCGCCGCCTACACCGTCGGCTGCGGGATCATCGGCGACCTCGCCCACCGCATCGAGGACATGCTGGGAGAGGTCCGGGAGGGCCGGCGGACCCTGACACGACCGGCGATCGAGACGGTCTTCGCGGGCATGGACGCGCTCCGGGTGCTGGTGCGCAGCGCGGAGGACCCCGTGGAGGGGCGCGCGGCGGCCTACGACCGCGCGCTCGCGCTGCTCGCCTCGCTGCCGGCGGTCGAGGCCGAAGGGGCGGGCGAGCCGGCGCGCGAGGTGGCGCGCGAGCTCGCGACGCGGGTCAGCGGCGTGGGCGAGTCGACGGCCGTCGCGCACCGGGCGGAGGTCGCGCGCCCGATCCGTCCGAGCATCCGGGTCAACCTCGACCGGCTCGACTCGCTGATGAGCCTCGTCGGCGAGCTGGTGATCGCGCGGAGCCGGCTCGAGCGCCACCTGGGCCAGCTCGAGCAGGCCGGCGATCTCCTGTCGTTCACGCAGTCGCGCATGACCCAGACCGTCGCCGAGTTCGAATCCAAGTATGCGAGCCGCCAGGTGCCGCCGGCCGAGGAGGCGGGGCGGCCGAGCGACGGCGCGGCGGTGCCGCTGGGCGACGTGTTCACCGAGCTGGAGTTCGATCGCTACGACGACTTCAACCTATTGGCCCGCCGGGTCGGCGAGATTTCGAGCGATCTGACCGAGATCCAGCTCCAGCTGCACGGGCTCGTGCGCGTCGTGCGCGAAGATGCGGGGAGCGTGCAGCGGCTCAGCGGTGAGCTGCGCGGCCACGTCACCCGCGCGCGTCTGGTGCCGATCGGCCGCCTCTTCGCGCGGTTCGCCCGCCAGGTGCGTGAGGGCGCGCGGTCGGCCGGCAAGACCGTCGTGCTCGAGGTCCGCGGCGAGACGGTCGAGATGGACACCGCGATCGTGCAGCAGATGGTCGGCCCGCTCCTCCACCTGGTGCGCAACGCGATCAACCACGGCATCGAGACCGAAGCGGAGCGGCGCCGGCTCGGGAAGTCGAGTCACGGCACCATCCACCTCGGCGCCGCCCACACCGGCGGATCCATCTACCTCGAGGTCGTGGACGACGGTCGCGGGATCGACATCACGGCCGTCGCCCAGGCCGCACGGCGTGGCGGCTTCGTGACGCCGGAGTCGCTCGCGCGGCTCGGCGAGCGCGAGGTCCTCGATCTGATCTTCCTCCCCGGCCTCACCACCGCTTCGGCGGTGACGGCCGAGGCGGGCCGCGGCGTCGGTATGGACGTCGTGCGCACGAACGTCAGCCGACTCGGCGGCGAGATCGAGGTCCAGACCGCGGTCGGCCGCGGCACGCGCTTCCGGATCAAGCTGCCGCTGACGATCGCGATCTCCGACGTGCTCAAGGTGCGCGTGGGATCCGAGATCCTGGCGGTGCCGGTGTCCGCGGTGCGGTCGATGATCGAGGTGAGCCCCGAGGAGATCCGCTCCGCCAGCGGCATGGAGACGGTGGAGGTCGAGGGCCAGGAGGTGGATCTGGTCCGCCTGGACCGCCTGCTCGGCCTCGGCAGCCGTCCGTCCGGGGCCCTCGTGTCGATCGTGGTGCTGCGCACGGGACGCAAGCTCCTGGCGGCGGCGGTGGACGAGCTGCTCGCCAAGGAAGAGATCGTGGTGAAGGGTCTCGGCGGCTTCCTCCAGGGGTTCGGCCCGTTCTCGGGTGCGAGCGTCGTCGGCGACGGTGGGGTCATGCTGCTGCTCGATCCGCTGTCGCTCCTCGAGATGAGCGCCGCCGCCACCCTGGAGCCCACGCCGGCGCTCGAGTCCGGTGGGCGCCCCGCCGTCGCGGCGTCGGCTTCCGACGGCCGGCCTTGCGTGCTGCTCGTCGACGACTCCGTCAGCGTGCGGAAGTTCGTGGGCGGGATGCTCGAACGCGCCGGGTTCCGGGTGGCCGCCGCCCGGGATGGCGCCGACGCGCTGGAGCAGCTCGCCGAGCAGCCCGTGAGCGTCGTGGTCACGGATCTGGAGATGCCGCGCGTGAACGGCTACGAGCTCATCCGGGACCTCAGCCGGGAGCCGGCCACGCGCGATCTGCCGGTCGTGGTGCTGACCACGCGGGCGGGCGCCAAGCACGTGAGCCTCGCGCGCGAGCTGGGAGTCGAGCACTACGTCGCCAAACCCGTCGACGAGGCGTCCTTCGTCCAGCTCATCGAGTCGCTGGCGGGGACGGCGCCGGCGCGGGTGGCATGAGGTCGCGATGCCGCGCCTGCTGTTGATCGACCCCGACCGCGACGGTCTCGACGCCCTGCACGCGGCGCTGCGCCGCGCCGGCTTCGACGACGTCGCGACCGTGACCAGCGGAGCGTTCGCGCTGACCACGCTGGAACGCAACCGCCCCGACCTGATCGTGAGCCGCGCAAGCGTGCCGGATATCGACGGCCATGAGCTGTGCGCCATCGTACGCAACGATCCATCGATGACGGGCGTGCTGTTTCTCCTGCTCGAGGGCCCGGGCGATCACGCCCCGGAGCCCCAGCACGAGGACAAGCCGGACCAGGTCCTCGCCGGCGACCTGCCGCTCGCCACGATCGTGTCCGCGGTCGCCGCGCTGCTGCAGGAGCACGACGAGTCCGACGAGGCGGAGGCCGAGCTCGCGGGCCGGCCCACCGCCCCTGCCGCGCCGGTCGAGGCCGCACCGGCCGAAGAGGCGCCGCCGCCCGGCGCGTTCGAGGTGATGAAGCTGGCGGAGACCATGCAGGAAATCGTCGTGGGCACGAAGACCGGCCGCCTGGTCCTCACGCTGTGCTCGGGGCGAGGCGTCATCATCTTCGAGCGCGGAAAGGTCGTGCACGCCGAGTTCTTCGGGCTCATCGGCGAGACGGCCTTCGCGGCGCTCCTGGTCGCGGCGCACGGAGAGGCTCAAGGCACCTTCGGCTTCGAGGCGCTCGTGGCGCTGCCGCCGAACGCGATGCGAACGATCAACCGCGATCTCAAGCAGCTCCTGTTGAGTGCTGCCGCCGGGATCGACGAGGGCCGCGCGGGCGCGGCCGTGGCTCCGGTTTCGTAGGAGGCTCTGGATGGCCAAGGTCCTGGTAGTGGACGACAGCCTGAGCGTCAGGAAAGTAGTCGAGAAGGCGCTCGAGGGTCGCGGCATGCAAGTGCTGTCCGCCGCGTCCGGCGCCGAAGCGCTCGAGCGGATCGAGCGCGACCGGCCCGACGTCGTGATCTGCGACGTCATCCTGCCCGACAAGGACGGCTATCAGATCTGTCAGTTCGTGCGGAAGCACCCGGCGATCAGCACGACGCCGGTGCTGCTCATCTCCGGCGTGGACAACGGCACCGTGCAGGCACGCGCCGCCGAGGTGAAGTCCGACGAGGTGATGTTCAAGCCGTTCGGCGTCGACGAGCTCGTCCGGAAGGTCGACGGCCTGCTGCGCAGCCGGACCAACGGTGCGGCGGCGGCCGCGAACGGAGCCCCGGCCGCGTCGGCCTCGGCTCCGGCCCAGACCCCGGCCGCGTCCGCGCCGGTCGCCGCCCCCGCTGCTGCCGCCGCCGGCCGCGTCCGACGCGAGCGACCGGGCGACCCTGGGCGAAGGTCTGAAGCGTCGGCTGGAGGAGCTCACCGACACGCCCGGTGTCCGCTTCGCCGTGCTCGCGGATCGCGAGGGGTTCATCATTGAGACGGCAGGCGAGCTGACGCCGGGCGCCGACGAGGTGGCCGGCGCGCTCGCCTCCTGCCTCGCTGAGGCCTCGAGTGGCATCGGCCGCGAGCTCGGACAGGGCCAGCTGCTCGGCACGATTCTCGAGTACGAGAGCGGCACGCTCCTGCTCCATGCCATCTCGCCGTCGGCGCTGCTCGCCGTCCTGCTGAGCGATCCGGGCGCGCTCGGCAAGGTTCGCTACTACGTCAGGAAGGCCGTACCGGAGCTCGCGCGGACCCTCTGATGCCCCCTCGGCGCGTCGCGAAGGTGACCGCGGCCACGTGGCTCGGGCTCCTGCTGAGCCTCGAGCTCTACGCATGCGCCATGCTGGCGCTCCGCAGCTTCGCGGCGACGCCGCTGCTCCCGTCGTGGCCGTCGCTGGTGATCCCGCCGCTGGTGGTTCCGCCGATCGTGTACGTGGTCGTGGGGCTCCTGGGACTGCGCCCGCTCTCGCTGGCCCGCCGCATCGCCGCGATCGCCGCGATGTGCCTGCTCCACGCGCTGCTCGTCCTGGCGACGGCTGCGCTCTACACGGGACCGGATCTCACCGAGTACGAAGCGGCGCTCGCGGTGGCGCTCTGGGGCTCGCCGGCGGTGACGCTGCTCCAGCTCACGGCGGTGCTCCTCGTGTCGGCGCGCCTCCACCCCTTGCTTCAGGTGCGCCGGCGCGCCCCGAGCGTCGAGACGCGCGTGGCGCCGCTGCTGCGCCACCCCGCCGAGATGACGCTTCAGAGGCCGTTCGTCTACCCCGGCACCGCGGCTGCGCGAGCCAGAATGGCGAAGATCGCGGTACGCGGGCCCGCTCGGGCAACGCCTCCCGAAGCGCCCTCCGTGCCGCCGGCGCCGACGCACGCGGTGGCCGAGCCAGCGCCTGAGCCCGCGTTCGTGGTCGCGCCGTTCAATGCGGCGGAAAAGATGATTCGCGTGCCGTTCGACCGGGTCGCGGACCAGCTCCCGGTCGAGATGTTCGTGCGGGCTCGTGAGGGGTTGAGCGACACGCTGCGCCCCGGCGTCTCGCTGCTCGTCCCGCTGCGCCTGGTCGTGCCGCAGCTCAGCGCGGGACGCGTGCGGGTGCGATGGGAGGAGATCGCCGATCAGTTCCCGCACGACGAGCTCGCGCTGCCGCACGCGGAGATCGCGCGCCGGCTCCCACACGGCTCTCTCGTTCTCCCGCTCGACGAGGTGGTGCCGCAGGTCCCGGCCGAGATCCTCGAGCGCGTCGCGCCGCCGACCGACATCGACGCCATCGACGACCTCCGGCCATCGGTCGAGGCGCCTGCCCCTGAGGCTCCGGACACCGCGGTGGCACGTGGGGCGCCCGCCGTGGAGACTCCGCCCGCCCCGCACGATACGTCGCCCGCAGTCGAAGCGCCGCCGGTCCCGCAGCCGACGGTGCCCGAGCCGGTGATGGGGGCGCCGGCAGACCACGCGCTCACCGGCGAGGCGCGACGTGTCGCCGCGATGCTCGCGCCGCTCATGAGCGGGCTCGAGGTCGGTGAGCACCTCGACGCCGGCACGACGCTCGTCACCGTCGTGGCGCCGCCCCTTCGCGAGGAGTCGGTCGTGCGCACCGCGACGCGCATCCGGCCGTTTCTGACCGACCCGCGGCTCTCGGCACCCGCGGCCCAGGCGACGCTGGTGGGGAAGGAGGCGACGATCGTGCTGACGCCGTTCGGGTCGTCGCTGCTCGTGGCGGCGGTCGCTTCCCGCTCGTCGCTGGCATGGCTCGAGCGCCTTTCGCGAAGCGCCGTGGCCCGCGCGCGCGCAACCGAGCGGAGCGACGCACACTCCGGACGCAATGGTAGCTCCGCCCGCAAACCGGGGCTGCACGTCGCGCGGGTGCCGTCGACCGTGCGCGAGCTCGCGGACTCGCTGACGGCGTTCGGTCCGGTGGCGCCGACCGTGCTGCGGGACGGCGAAGGATCGCTGAGCGCGTGTCTCTTCCTGCCGCACACCGTGGAGGCCGTGCCGCTGGCCGAGCTCGCGCGCGACCTCTACGCCGCGCTGGAGGACGCCGAGATCGGGCCGGTGACGTCGGTGACGTTGCGCCTCGGCGAGAATCGCATCGTCCTCCGCGTCGTCGCCGGCCCGTCAATGCCGCCGACGATGCTGGTCGGCGGCGGGCCCATCGATCGGCCTGGGCTGGCGCGCATCGAGCTGGAACGCGCGGCGGAACGGCTGAGCGCGCTCGCGCGGACCTGAGCCGGCGGCGTCCGCCGCTCGCCTCAGAGGCGCGTCTTGATCCGCTCGATCGCCTCGGCGGTCTGCGCCTTCGAGCCGAACGCCGTCAGGCGGAAGTAGCCCTCGCCGCTTGGCCCGAATCCGGAGCCGGGCGCCCCGACCACGTGCGCCTCGGTCAGGATCCGGTCGAAGAAATCCCACGACGAGACGGCGCGCGGCGTGCGCACCCAGATGTATGGCGCGTTGCGCCCACCGTAGACGGTGAAGCCGGCCGCCGCCAGTCCACCCCCGATGATCCGGGCATTCTCCATGTAGATGTCGATCAGCGCTCGCACCTGCTTCTGGCCGTCGGGCGTGTAGACGGCCGCGGCGGCCTTCTGGATGATGTAGGGCGGCCCGTTGGACTTCATCGCCACGCGGCGCGTCCACAGCGCGTTGAGGCTCGTCGTCTTGCCGTCGGCGCCGCGCCCGCGCATCTCCTTCGGGACGACGGTGTAGGCCAGCCGCATCCCCGTGAAGCCCGCGTTCTTGGAGAAGCTCCGGCACTCGATGGCCACCTCGCGGGCCCCCTCGATCTCGTAGATCGAGTGCGGGACCGCGGCGTCGACGATGTAGGCCTCGTAAGCGGCGTCGTACAGGATGACCGCGTCCTCGGCGCGGGCGTAGTCGACCCAGCGCGTGAGCGCCTCGCGGCTCACCACGGCGCCGGTCGGGTTGTTCGGGAAGCAGAGGTAGATCAGGTCGACATGCCGGTCGGGCAGCGCCGGCTGGAACTCGTTCTCGGCGGTGCAGGGCAGGTACACGACCCCGGCATAGCGACCGCTCTCGTCGGCGGGCCCGGTGCGCCCGGCCACCACGTTGCTGTCGGCGTAGACCGGGTAGACCGGATCCATCAGCGCCACGACGCAATCCTGCGCGAAGATCTCCTGGAGGTTCGCGCTGTCGCTCTTGCCGCCGTCGCTCACGAAGATCTCGTCGACGCCCAGCTTGACCCCGCGGCCTCCGAAATCACGCGCGGCGATCTCGGAGCGCAGGAACTCGTAGCCGACGTAGGGGCCGTAGCCCTTGAACGTCTCGCGGCGCGCCATCTCGTCGGTGGCCTCGTGCAGGGCGCGAATTACCGCCGACGGTAGCGGCTGGGTGACATCCCCGACGCCGAGGTCGATCAGCCGCACGTCGGGGTGGGCGTCGGCGAACACCTTCGTCCGCCGCCGAATCTCGGCAAACAGATAGCTCGGCCGGAGGTTCGAGTAGAACTCGTTGAATCTGGGCACGGCGCTCTCCCTCGTCGACGGGGTGCGGCGATTCTAGCAGGAGCCGGGCCGCCTCGGCGCCTTGCGTGGCCGCGCTCGATCGTATAAGTTGGCGGCGCGATCGATTCGGGCTCGCCCTGACGGAGGCTCACGATGAGCGTGGCGCGCGCATGGCTCGCAGCGGTGGCGGTGATCGTCGGGCTCGGCGGGCTGACGATGCCGGCCGTGGCCCAGCCGGCGGGCACGCTCGTCGTCGGTCTCGTGGCCGAGCCGGTGAATCTCGATCCGGCGCAGGTGACGGACCTCAACTCGAACCGGGTCGGCCGCCGGATCGTGGAGACGCTGGTCACGTTTCCCGAGGAGAGCACGCAGGTGGTGCCGGGCCTGGCCGAGTCGTGGACCGTGTCGAAGGACGGTCTCCGCTACACGTTCCGGCTGCGCAAGTCGATCACGTTCCACGACGGCACGCCCTTCAACGCCGAGGCCGTGAAGTTCTCCATCGAGCGTCAGATCGACCTCGAGCATCCGTTCAACAAGATGGGCAAGTACCCCTTCGCCAACTACTTCTTCGGCAACGTCAAGGCCGTCGAGGTCGTCGACCCGTCGACCGTCGAGTTCGTGCTGAAGGAGCCGCGCGCGTCGTTCCTCTCGATTCTGGCGGCCGCCGCGGCATCGGTCGTCAGCCCGACCGCGGTGAAGAAGTTCGGCGCCGACTACGCGCTCCAGCCCGTCGGCACCGGACCGTTCAAGTATGCGTCGTGGGATCGCGGCCAGCGCGTGGTGCTCGAGAAGAACCCGAGCTACTGGCGCTATCCGGTGAAGCTGGACCGCGTCGTGTACCGGCCGATCGTGGAGGGGCAAGCGCGGCTGACCGAGCTCCTGACCGGCTCGCTCGATCTCATCGTCGACGTGCCGCCCGACTTCGTGGGCCAGCTCGAGGCCGGCGGCAAGGCGACGCTGCTGCGGCAGGTCGGGGCCCACGTCTGGTATCTCGGCATCAACAACCAGAAGAAACCGTTCGACGACAAGCGCGTGCGCCAGGCGCTCAACTACGCCGTCAACAAGGAAGCGATCGTGCGCGACGTCCTCAAGGGCACGGGCTCGCTCTCGCGCGGGCCGGTGCTGCCGGCCACATGGGGCGCCGACTCCGGGCTCAAGCCCTATCCCTACGACCCGGAGCGCGCGCGGAAGCTCCTCGCCGAGGCCGGCTACCCGACCGGATTCTCCACGTCTCTCTGGGTCCCGGAGTCGGGCTCCGGGATGCAATCGCCGGTCGCGATGTCGACGGTGATCCAGTCCAACCTCAAGGCGGTGGGCGTCAACGTGGCGCTCCAGACGATGGAGTGGGGCGCGTACCTGGCCAAGCTGCGTACGAAGGAGCAGGAGCTGTTCGCGCTCTCGTGGATGGCCGGCAACGAGGACCCGGACATGGTGATGTACCCGCTCCTTCATTCGAGCCAGTGGACGCCCGCCGGCCCGAACCGCGCCCTCTACAAGAACGCGCGGTTCGACGAGCTCCTGCAACAGGCGCGGCTCGTGACCGATCAGGGCAAGCGCGCCGAGCTCTACCGGGAGGCGCAGCGCATCCTGGTCGACGACCCGCCCTGGATCTTCATCGACCACGAGATCCAGACCGCCGCCCACGCCAAGCGCGTCCAGGGGTTCAGGCTCCACCCGAGCTTCGACCTGCGCGTCGAGACGATTTCGCTGAGGTGAAACGCTACCTCGCCCGCCGGCTCCTGCTCCTGGTGCCGGTCCTGGCGGGGGTGTCGATCATTATCTTCATGGTCCTCCACCTGGCGCCTGGGGACCCGGCGGAGATCATGCTCGGCTCGCAGGCAACCCAGCAAGATCTGGCGCGGCTGCGCGCCGACCTCGGGCTGGACGAGCCGCTCTACGTTCAATACGTGCGCTGGATCGGACTCGTCGCGCGCGGGGACCTCGGCCGCTCGATCTGGATGAAGCGCCCGGTGCTGGCCGAGGTGCTCGGGCGCTTCCAGGCGACGCTCATCCTGACCGGCGCAGCGCTCCTGCTCTCGACCGTCGGTGGCGTCGCGCTCGGTATCGCCTCGGCCACGCGACCGAACTCCCTGCTCGACCGGCTGAGCGCGGTCGCCTCGCTCTTCGGCGCCAGCATGCCCGTCTTCTGGCTCGGCATCGTGCTGATGGTGATCTTCGCGCTCTGGCTCGGCTGGTTGCCCGCCTCGGGCATGCTCTCGCCGTACGGCGATGGTGGACTGGGCGACCTGGTCGCTCACCTCGTCCTCCCCGCCGTCACGCTGGCTGCGGCCTCCGTCACGATCATCGCGAGACTCACGCGCAGCACCATGCTGGAAACGCTCGGCCAGGACTACATCCGGACCGCGCGGGCCAAGGGTGTTGTTGAGCCCGCGGTGGTGCTGCGCCACGGACTCAAGAACGCGCTCATCCCGATCGTCACCGTCGTCGGCGTCCAGGCCGGCTACCTTTTGGGCGGCGCCGTGCTGACCGAGACCGTCTTCGCGTGGCCGGGGGTGGGCACCCTGATGGTCCAGGGGATCCTCGCGCGTGATTTCCCGCTCGTGCAGGGTTGCGTGCTGGTGGTCGCGCTGAGCTTCGTCCTGATCAACCTCGCCGTCGACCTCCTCTACGTCTGGCTCGACCCGCGCATCCGCTATGAGTGAGGGCGGCGGGACGGCGGGCGTCCGCGTCGCGTCGGTCGGCGGCGCGATCCCACGGGCCATCGACGCGCCGGCGCTGTCGCACTCGCTGACTCGCGTCGTGCGAGGCAATCGACTCGCCGTGCTGGCGGCGCTCACGCTGCTCGCGGCGGTGGTGCTGGCCGTGCTCGCGCCCTGGCTGCCGCTCGCCGACCCGGACACGGTCGACACGCCGAACCGACTGCGCCCGCCGCTGACGACGGGCCACCGGCTCGGCACCGACGAGTTCGGACGCGACCTCCTGGCGCGTCTGGTGTGGGGGGCGCGCGTGTCGCTGCTGGCCGGCGTGGTGACCGCGGCGGCGGCGATGCTGATCGGGGTGACGCTGGGCATCGTCGGCGGCTTCTACACGGGCTGGGTGGAGACGGTGGTGATGCGGTTGACCGACATCCTGATGGCGTTTCCGTACATCCTGCTCGCCGTCGCCATCGTCGCCGGGCTCGGTCCCGGCCTTCGCAACGCGATGATCGCGATCGCGATCGTCGGCTTTCCGATCTACACGCGTCTGGTGCGGGGCATCGTGCTGTCGTTGCGCGAGCGTGAGTTCGTCGAGGCGGCCCGTGCCCTCGGCGCGAGCGACCTCGTGATCCTCGGCCGCCACGTCCTGCCCCACCTGCTCTCGCCGGTCATCGTGGCCTTCAGTCTCGACGTCGGGGCCAAGATCCTCGCGACGGCCGGCCTCTCCTTCCTCGGGCTCGGCAGCCAGCCGCCGACCGCCGACTGGGGCAGCATGCTGGCGACGGGCCGGCAGTTCGTCATCCTGAACCCGCACGTGGTGCTGCTGCCGGGGCTCGCCATCTTCGCCGTCGTGCTGGCTCTCAACCTGGTGGGCGACGCGCTGCGCGACCTGCTCGATCCTCGCGCGCACGCGCGATGAACGAGCTCTCGGCCCACCGCCCCCTTCGAAGACATCCGTCTCAAGCCCAACTAACCCGGCCGATCGACGCGCGGCGGAGCGCTACGGCTTCTTGAGGCGCATGTCCTCGTAGGGCGAGGTGAAGTAAAGCTGCGGGCTCAGCCCGACGCCCGGCTCTTCGACGCGCGGCCCGATTCCGTGGAGCGTGGCCGGCTCGAAGATGCCCCCGAACATGACGCGCTCGTGCATCAGCCGCTGAATCTGATGCAGCTGCGCCTCGCGCTTCTTGCGGTCGCGCTCCTGCGCCTGCTGCTGGAAGAGATCGTCGATGTCGGGATACCCGCCGGTGGCGTAGGGCGCGCTGCTGATGACGAAGCTCTCGATACGGGAGGCGGCGTTGCCCGGCGCCGCCGTGACGGTCACGAACAGCCCCCGCCGGGTCTTCGTCCGCCAGGTCTCCATGTAAGTCGCCCGCTCCATGGAGCGCACGCGGCCGCGGATGCCCACCGCCGCCAGATAGTTCGCAACAGCCTCTCCCATGGTGGTGAACGGAGGGAGCGGGGTGACCTCGCCGGCGTCGAAGCCGTTTGGATAGCCCGCCTCGGCCAGGAGGCGCTTGGCGTGAGCGGGGTCGTAGGGATGCGGCTCGATCCGAAGCGCGAAGTCCATGACGCTCGGGATGATCGATCCGGTCAGCCGCGAGTAGCCCAGGCGTTCTGCCTCATTGAGGGCCGGCTTGTCGACCGCCATGGTGGCCGCGAGGCGCACGCGCCGATCGTGCCACGGCGACTTGGGATTCCATTGCTCGGGAAAGTCGAGCCACCAGGCCGCCGGGGAGATCACCTTGGCCAGGCGCAGCTTGGGATCCGCCTTGATGGTCGCGGCCTCGAGGCCGACCATCAAGTAGCCGATGTCCGCCTCGCCGGTCTTCAGCATGGCCAGGCGCGTCGTGCGGTCGGGGACGCCCTTGAAAACGAGCGTCTTGATGGTCGGCCGCTTGCGCCAGTACTGATCGTTGGCCTCGAGCACGAGCTCGACCCCGGGACTCTGTCGTACGAATCGATAGGGCCCGAGCCCGACGGGCTGGCGCTTGAAGCCGTCCTCGCCGACCTTCTCGATGTACTTCTTCGGCACGACCCAGGCGGCGCCGGTGGCGGGCGTGGCGTAGAACACGAGGAAGTCCGGCCAGGGCTTGTCGAGCACGAAGCGGATCCGGTGCGGATCAGGGATCTCGACCGCCTTCACCCGTTCGCGCAGGAGCTTCGCCGAGGCGCCCTTGTAGCGCTGGAAGCTGAACTTCACGTCCTCGGCCGTGAACGGATCGCCGTTGTGGAACTTGAGCCCCTGGCGCAGCTTGAACTCCCAGACGAGCCCGTCCGGGCTCTCCTTCCACGACTCCGCCAGGCACGGCGCCATGTCGTTGCCGGGCAGCGGCTTGATCAGCGCGTCGTGCATGGCGTACAGAAACGCGAACGGCGTGCCAATGCCGGGGGTCTCGGCGGGGTCGAGGAACGTGGGGGCGATCGACGCGTCGAAGGCGATCGTCAGCTGCCCTTCGGGCTGGCCCTGCGCGCCGGCCGTGCCCCTCAGCATCGCCGCGACGACGAGGGAGGCGAGCGCGATCCCGGTCGCGAGCTTGCGCATGTCGGGTCTCCTCATTTCTTTCGGGCGTCGTTCGCGGCGCGCCACAGGTACCACGCGGCGGTCGAGCGATGCGGCTTCCAGCGCTCGCCGTAGGCGTGCAGGGCCGTTGGCGACGGGCGGACGCGTCGCCCGTAGGCGACCCGGTAGCCCTCGCGCACGCCGAAATCGTCCACGGGCAGCACATCGGGCCGCCCGAGGGTGAAGATCAGCAGCATCTCGACAGTCCACCGGCCCACGCCGTAGATCGGGGTCAGTCGCTCGATGATCTCCTCGTCGCTCAGGCGCGCGGCGGCGCGCCGCGTCGGCACGGTGCCGGCGATCGCGTGTCGCGCGATGTCCTTGATCGCCCGGACCTTACCGCGCGAGAACCCGGCGCTGCGCAACCGGGCCGGGCTCGTCGCCGCGACCGCCGCCGGCGACGGGAAACGGCCGTTGCCGAAGAGGCCGACGAAGCGGGCCAGGATCGTCTCGGCGGCGCGGCCGTTCAGCTGCTGGTGAGCGATCGCGCGGGTGAGCGCCTCGTACGGCGACCAGGAGAGTGGGGCGCGGCGATACGGGCCGTGACGGCGGATCAGGCGACGCATCACCGGGTCGCGCCCGAGATGGCGCCGCGCGTCCGCGGTCACGAGGATCGCACCTCCATCGAACCCGGATACAGCGGCGGCGTCGGCTGCGTCAAGCGGGAAGTTTCAGATGTCGCTCCCAGCGCACGCCGCAGCCCGCGCACTCCATCCACGCCACCGCCCACGCAGCGCCACGCTGCTCGGCCTCCACGATGGCCGCGGCGAGCGCGGCGCACCCGCGGTGCTCGGCGAAGTACCCCTCGAAGCTATCGACGAGGTCGGTGAGGATGCAGGCGCGGTGCCTCAACGTCGCCCACCACCTCCGCCGTGCTCACGGCACTTGCCTTTCGTTGACGGGCGGCCGCGTCCCTGCGGGGAAGTCGACGGTTCCGCCCTCCCGGGTGCGACCGGTCAGGGGCGGCGTGTAGACCTCGTGGTCGCCGAGCCGCCGCTCCCAGTGTCCAGGGACGAAGACCGGACTGTCGGCGCCCGGAACCTGGACGAACCGATCCGGGACCCACGTGGAGTCGGGCGGCCGAACCGCGGGCGGCGCCACCTGGGGCACCGGACGCGTGGTCGCGTCGTGGAGTCGGTCGAAGATCGCGCCGCTCGGCGTGGTGCCGACCGTGGGCGACCTCATCTGGCCCGGCGCGCGCCCGGGCACTCCGATTCCCGCTGCGACCGCCGCGATCACGAGCGCTGTCGACCACCGCATGACCGTGCTCCCTTTCGGTTTCAAGATCGTCTCACTGTAACTCGATTCGACCGTCGAGCGCAGCGGCGCGCGTTGTGATCCCACCTTCTCTCTCACCCGTTACGATGTCGGGCCCACGGCTGAAGGATGCAGCGGGTGAGAGGCGTGGACAACACCGCGTACCATGACGTTCATGAGCAAGGTCAGCGTCCGATACATCGTGGCCGACGTCGACGCCGCCATCGCCTTCTACACCGGACGGCTGGGCTTCCAGCTCGAGGTCCATCCCGCGCCCGGCTTCGCGAGGCTGTCGCGAGCGAGTCTTCTGCTCCTGCTCAATCAGCCCGGAGCCGGCGGGGCGGGACAGGCGATGCCCGACGGCCGCGCGCCCGCCCCCGGTGGATGGAATCGGATCCAGCTCGAGGTCGACGACCTGGCGGCGACGGTAGCCAAGCTGAAGGGCGAAGGGTGCCGGTTCCGGAGCGAGATCGTGATCGGCAACGGGGGACGGCAGATCGTCGTCGACGATCCGTCCGGCAACCCGATCGAGCTCTTCGAGCCGGGCTCGAGATCTCCGCGGGAGAAGCCCGCGCAGTAGCTGACCGGGCAGCCTGAGAAGGTTTTCATCGGCCTCTCATCGCCGTCTCATCTCTTCTCGTTACGATCCCGAGCGAGAACGTTCGCTCTCGGCGAAAGGAGATCGCCATGACGCTACGAAACGGGACGGCGGCTGCGTTGTTCGTGACGCTGTTGTCGGTCGCGATCGTGTTGGGGCCAGGACTCGGGAGGACCGCGTCGCTGTGGACGGACAGACCGCTGGTCGCTCAGCCCGCCGCCGTGCCAGTGTCGCCGTGGGTGGCGCTGGCGCGCGCTCTGAAACCCGCCGTGGTCAACGTCAGCACGACGCGCGTCGACGGCAACCAGCGTCGCCATACCGAGAAGAGCCTCGGCTCGGGCTTCGTGATCAACCCGGACGGATTCATCGTCACCAACAACCACGTGGTCGACGGCGCAAAGGACATCCGGGTGACGCTGGCCGACGGTCGCGAGCTGCCCGCCACGGTGCTGGGCCGCGATCCCCGGACGGATCTGGTGCTCCTGAAGGTCGAGGCCAAGGGGCTCCCGGTCGTGCCGCTCGGCGACTCGTCGAAGCTCGAGGTGGGCGAGCCCGTCATGGCGATCGGCAACCCGTACGGTCTCGAGCAGACGGTCACGACCGGCATCATCAGCGCCAAGGGGCGCGTGATCGGTGAGGGTCCCTACGACGACTTCATCCAGACCGACGCGTCGATCAATCCCGGCAACAGCGGCGGGCCGCTCATCAACACGCGGGGGCAGGCGATCGGCATCAACGCCGCGATCGTGACGCAGACCGGGGGCTCGGTGGGCATCGGGTTCGCGATCCCGATCAACCTGGCCAAGCCGGTGCTGACTCAGCTCGCGGCCTCGGGACACGTGGTGCGCGGCTTTCTCGGCGTGATGGTCCAGCCCGTCACCGCGGACCTGGCGAAGAGCTTCAAGCTCGAGGCGCCGCGCGGCGCGCTCGTGAGCTCCGTGACTGACGGCTCACCGGCGCTGAAGGCCGGCGTGAAGCCGGGCGACGTCATCGTCGCCTACGATGGCCACGCGATCACGCGCTCCGACGAGCTGCCGCGCCTGGTCGCCGAGACGCCCGTCGGTCGAGCGGTAGCCATCACCGTCGCCCGCGACGGCGCGCCCCTGACGCTGACGATCACCGTCGGCCGGCTCGCCGAGGCCGCCGCCGAGCGGCCGACCGCCGAGGGCAACGCCCAGCCCTCCCTGGGCCTGGCGCTGCAGACGCTGACGCCCGAGCTGGCGCGGCGCCTGCACCTGCGCGTGCACGCCGGTGTGGTGGTGCGCGGCGTCGAGGAGGACAGCCCTGCGGCGAACGCGGGCCTCCAGCCGGGCGACGTGATCGGAGAGATCGACCGCCAGCCGGTCGCCAGCGTCGATGAGCTCGAGCGGGCAATAGGGCGGCGGCCGCCCGGCACCCCGACGCTCCTCCTCGTCCACCGCGACGACGGGGACCTCTACATCACGCTGGGATCCTGAGGCCGCGGGCATGTGGGACGAGCCCTACGCGCCGGGCTGTTGCTGCGAGGGCGGCCTCGGGCGCTGGTATCGCGACATGACGACGTGCTGGATGACGGTCGAGCCGCTCCGGCGCCGGCGTCTCGTCCTTCGGATCCACCGGTGGATCGCCGAGCGCGTCCTGGCTCCGATCGCGCGCGGCGAGGACCCGGTCGTCGCGGACCTCGAGGCCGACGGCGCGCTGACCGCGACGCTGATCTACATGATCCCGCCGCGGAAGCTTGACGCGTGGCGCTTCTGGATCTTCCTGGCGCTCGCGGACCTCCGGCTGGCGCTCGCCCAGCCGCCGATGCTTCGCGACGAGGCGTGGGCCCGTCGCTTGTTCCTCATTCCCTACAGCATCCCGCTCCGACGAGGCGTCGGGAGGATGCAAGGAGACACGTATGCGTAGATCTCGACTCGTTCTCGGCACAATGGCGCTCACGGTCGCCGTGTGGGTGGGGCCGGCCGGGGCGGCCGGGCCCGGCGATAGCTACGGTGCCCAGGTGGTGGGTACGGTGCGCTTCCTCGACCGCGCGATGAACCTGCTCCAGCTCGCCGACGGCACCGAGCTGCGCACGACGGACTCGCGGCTGCTCCGCAACATTCGCGAGGGCATGAGGGTGAAGGTCGACTTCACCCACGCCGCAGACCTGAACGAGCTCAACAGCATCGAGCCCGTCGGCGCCGACGTTACCTCTGGCGCCAGTCCGACAACCCTCGGTGAGATCTCGAACCACAGCTGATACGCGAGGGGGAAACGATGATTGAGTGGTCGACCGAGCTCGAAGGTGAGATCCTCAATTGTCTGCGGCAAACGGGGATCACCACGCCGGCGGAGGTCGGGCGGCGACTGCGGATCTCGGAGGCGGCGGCCCAGTCACTGCTGACGATCCTGGTGCAGGAGGGGAAGGTCCGGATGTGCCTGGTGGAGCTGACTTCCGCCTGATGCGGGTCCTCGTGGTCGAGGACGAACGAAAGGTTGCGAGCTTCATCCGCCAGGGGCTCGAGGAGGAGGGCTATGCGGTCGAGGTCGCTTACGACGGCGCCTCCGCGCTCGACCTCCTCGTCGACGGCCCATCATGCGATCTGGTGGTGCTGGACCTCATGCTGCCGCGGCTCGACGGCTTCTCCCTGCTGAAGGCCGCGCGCAGCCGCGCCGTCCCGACGCCGGTGCTGGTCGTCACGGCTCGGGACGGCGTCGCCGACAAGGTGCGGGGCCTCGACCTCGGCGCCGATGACTATCTGACGAAGCCATTCTCGTTCGACGAGTTCCTCGCGCGCGTCCGCGCGCTGCTGCGCCGGAGCGGCGAGCGGCGCGAGCCGGTGCTGCGGATGGCCGATCTCACCCTCGACCCGGCCACGCGCGAGGTGAGCCGGGCCGGTCGCCGGATCACCCTCACCGCCCGCGAGTACGCGCTCCTCGAGTACTTCCTGCGCAGCCGCGGCCGGGTCCTCACCCGGCCGGTGCTGGCCGAGCACGTCTGGGGCCTCGACTTCGACCCGGAGAGCAACATCATCGACGTGTACGTCGGCTACCTCCGGCGGAAGATCGACACCGCCGGTGAGCGGAGGCTCCTCCAGACGGTGCGCGGGGCGGGATACGCCCTGAGGGCAGACGACGAGTGATGCGATGGCGGGCCCCCGCGTCGATCCACACGCGGCTGACGCTCTGGTACACGAGCGTGCTGCTGATCACGCTCCTGGTGACCAGCGGCTTCTCCTACTGGCTCCTGAGCCTGGCGCTGGCGCAGGACGTCGACCGCGCGCTCCTCGGCCTCGCCGAGGTCATCCGCGAGGCTGTCGCCGCCGGACACGCCACCTCCGAGGCGCTCGCCGAATCAGAGTCTCGCGATCAGTTCGTGCAGGTGGTCGACGCCGGCGGCACCCCGGCGTACCTCTCTCGGGGCCTGAAGGATCAGACGCTGCCGCTGTCCGCTTTCGCGCGCGAAGGTGCAAGAGGCGGGCGGCCGACGCTCGAGACGGTGCAGGTGGGCCGCCGGCACCTCCGCCTCGTGACGCTTCCCGTGGTGCGCGACGGTCGACCCTCCGCGCTCGTCCAGGTGGCCGTGTCGCTTTCCCACAGCCGCCGCGCCCTCGCACGATACGCCGAGACGCTGGTGATCCTCATCCCGCTCGGGCTCGGGCTGGCAGCGCTGGGCGGTGCGCTCGTGGCCCGCAAGGCGTTGAAGCCGGTCGACGAGATGTCGCGCACGGCCCGGCGAATCACGGCCGAGCACCTCGGCCGACGTCTGGAGCTTCGGGGAACGGGCGACGAGCTCGACCGGCTGGCCGAGACGCTGAACGAGATGCTGGCACGGCTCGAGGGCGCCTTCGCGGAGATGCGGCGCTTTTCGGCGGACGCCGCGCACGAGCTGCGCACGCCACTGACGGCGCTCAAGGGCGGGCTCGAGGTCGCGCTGCGCGCCGCGCGATCACCCAAGGAGTACCGGGAAGTGCTCATCGCGAGGCTCGAAGAGGTCGACCGTCTCATCCAGCTGGCCGAGGATCTCTTGATCGTCGGCCGCTCCGGCGCCGAGCTCGGGGCGCGGGCGCCGGTCGATCTGGAGCAGCTGGCCCTCGAGGCCCTCGATATCGGCGCGCGGCTGGCGCAGCCGCGCGGCGTCACCGTCCGGATGGAGGTCGGCGACCCGGTCACCGTGATCGGCGATGCGGCGGCGCTTCAACGGGCAGTGCGCAATCTGGTCGAGAACGCGGTGAAGTACACGCCGGCCGGCGGGCTCGTCGAGGTCAACGTCGACGCACGGGACGCCAGCGGAGTGCTGAGCGTCCGGGACACGGGGCCCGGCATCGCGCCGGCGGACGTCGACCGCGTGTTCGAGCCGTTCGTGCGGCTCGACGCCGCCCGCGATCGAGAGAGCGGCGGCGCGGGGCTGGGCCTCTCGATCGCCCGGTCGATCGTGACCGCACATGGCGGCACGCTGACGCTCGAAACGGCGCTCGGGCGCGGCTCCCGCTTTACCATCTGCCTCCCGGCGGCGGGGTAGCGCCACGGACCTTCTGATCGGGATCGTCACCGCGCTGCTCGGCCTCGGCTTCATCGCCGCGCCGTGGGTGCTGAGGGTCACGAACAACTCGATTGCGTCGACGACGGTCGTCGCCGGCGGCGCCATCGTCACCCTGCTGGGCTGCCAGTTGGCACGCCGGGCGTGCCTACGTGGGGGGCCTCGAAGGGCCCCACGTGACCGTCGTTGAGCTGACCGTACCCATCTCGGGCGGGTCGGGCGCCGCGGCGAGCAGGCAGTTCCCACAACGCTGCCCTGGCCGGGGCGCTGGTACGCGCAGTGGCTTTCGGCTAGACTCCCCCGTAGCCGTCCCGAACCGAGGGGTGCCCCCATCCCGCATCGGATCGCTTGTCCACGCTATGCGGACCGGGCGCGCTGCGGTACACGGATTATCTAGTTCCGTATACTTCGCGTCATTCGGACACCCCCGCGCGGAGCTCGAGCCAAGACGGGAGTCGACCGTGAATGACGCGACGACAGCCATCTGGCCGTTCGAGGATGCGGACGAGGTGGCGGTCATCGAGGTGTGGCACCGGTCAGGTCGGGCAGCGTACCAGTTTCTTCCGACCTGGCAGGCGCTCACGCTGGAACGAGCCGCAGAGGTCTTCAGAAAGGTGATTCGGCCTCGCTGCAACATCTGGGTTGGCACGCGCCACGAGCATGTTGTCGCCTTTCTAGCGATGGCGGGTTCATACGTCGATAGGATGTATGTCGACCCGACCGACTGGCGCAAAGGTTGGGGGACGCGTCTAATCCTCCTTGCCAAGACCCTGCATCCGAACGGCCTGGAGCTACACACGCACCAGGAAAACCATGCCGCACGCCAGCTCTACGAAAAGCACGGATTCAGAGCTGTCAAGTTCGGGTTCAGCCCGCCTCCTGAAAGCGCGCCAGACGTGGAATATCATTGGAGGCCGTCGGCCTCGCTCTCTACGCAATCGATTTGACAGCGAGCCGGCTGGTCGTCACGTTCGAATTGGCCGCCCAACGGCGTTAGGCCGCGAGGCACACGGTGAGGTGGCCCTAACATTGGCGTCATACGTGGAGATAATCATGCACCAGCTGAACATCGACTCGTGGTTCATCAACAAGGCGAAGCAGACACGCGACGGCCGGCTCAACGCCTATGACACGCTGGATGCACGCAAGACGGCGCTCGTCGTTGTCGACATGCAGAACTATTTCGTCGCCGACGGCATGCCGGCCTGTGCGCCCGAGGCGCGGACGATCGTGCCCAACATCAATCGCTTGGCCGAGGCGACGCGGACGGCCGGCGGGACGGTGATCTGGATCCAGACGGAAGCGCTCATCGCGGATCCACTGGACTGGGCGAACCGCAAGGAAGCGACGAGCGCCGCGAGGTGGGCGAAGCGTCAGTCGCTCTTGGCGCGGTCCGGCGACGGATTTGCGATCTATCCCACCTGCGTGGTCTTGCCCGAGGACAAGATCGCGATCAAGTACCGCTACTCGGCATTCATTCCCTATCCCTCGGAACTGGATGACCTGCTCCGCAAGCACGGCATCGACACGCTGCTCGTCACCGGCGTGGCGACCAGCACGTGTTGCGAGTCGACCGCACGTGACGCCGCCATGTGGGGCTACCGCACGATCATGGTGTCGGACGGCAACGCCGACCAGACGGATGCGCTGCACAATCACACACTGGGCAAGTTCCTGGTGACCTTCGGCGACGTTCAGGCGACCGACGAATTGCTCACGAGGTTGAAGGGTGCGTAAAAGGCGCACGACCCGTGCCCTTCACAGCGCCTTCAGCATCGTGTCGGCGCCGCTGACCTCGAACTTGCCGGGTTGCTCGACGTTGAGAGCCTTCACCACGCCGTCGTCGATCAGCATCGAGTAGCGCTGCGAGCGCACGCCCATGCCGCGCGCGGTCAGGTCCATGTCGAGGCCGAGCGCCTTGGTGAAGATCGCGCTGCCGTCCGCCATCATCCGCACCTTGCCCCCCGCCTTCTGGTCCTTGCCCCAGGCGCCCATCACGAACGCGTCGTTGACCGCGACGCACCAGACTTCGTCCACGCCCCTGGCGCGGAGCTTGTCGAAGTTCTGCACGTAGCTCGGGACGTGCCGGGCCGAGCAGGTGGGAGTAAACGCGCCGGGCACCCCGAAGAGGGCGATCTTCTTGCCCTTGGCGATCTCGCTCACCTTGAAGCTGTTCGGACCGATGGTGCACCCGGGGCGCTCGGTGTCGATCATCTCCGTCAGATTTCCATCGGGAATCCGGTCACCGACCTTGATGGCCATGGCGGTTCTCCTTTTCGTGGGCGCGAGGGTCGCGTCGCGACGTGCAGTATCCGACGGCTTCGCCGGAATTTCCAGCGTCAGCTTCGGCCGAGCCAGGTCGGCCGCCACCAGTTCCAGCGCCCCATCAGCCGCATCGCCGCCGGCACCAGCAGCGCGCGGACGATCGTCGCGTCGACGACCACGGCGACCCCGATCCCGACGCCGACGGCCTGGATGATGACGGAGCGCGCCAATCCGAAGCCGAAGAACACCGCCGCCATGATCGCGGCGGCGCCGGTGATGAGCCGGCCGGTGCGCTCCAGGCCCGTCGCCACGGCCTGGGCATTGTCGCCGCTGCGCGCGTACTCCTCCCGCACCCGGCTCAGCAGCAAGACCTCGTAGTCCATCGAGAGCCCGAAGACGAGGCAGAACATGATGAGCGGCGTGGCGGTCTGAATCGGTCCCGGGGTGAAGCCGAGCCACCCGGCCAGGTGGCCGTCCTGGAAGATCCACACGAGCGCGCCGTAGGAGGCGGTGATCGAGAGCAGGTTCATCACGATGGCCTTCAATGGAAGCAGCAAGGAGTCGAGGAGGAGGAAGAGCACCAGCGCGGTCACCACCACGACGAGCCCGATCGCCTGCGGCGCGTGGCGCGCCACCAGGCCGATGAAGTCGAGGTCGAACGCAGTCTGGCCGGTGACGAGCACCGCGCCTCGATACGGCGGGTGCGCCTGCCGGATCTCTCGCACGAGCGCCCGCGCCTCGTCGCTGGCGGGGCGCAGGTCGGTCTGGGCGATCAGCATCGCGATGTGCTCGCCGACCGTGAAGCGCAGCGCCGCCTCGAGCTCGGGCGGGCGGTTCGCGCGCGGCAGCGCGGCGATCTGCTGGTATATCGGCAGGTCGAGCGATGGATCGAGGTCGACGAAGCTGTCGACGCCCGTCACGTGGGGGCGCCCGGCTAGCCATCGGCTCAGCGCGAACGTCTGCGCGACGCGCCCGGGCTCGAGCGGTGAGCCACGACCCGCGTCGAGCACGACGACGATCTGGTTGGCGTCGCCGCCCGGGAACTCTCGCCGCAGCAGCTCGTCGCCGCGGCGCGACTCGGCCTCCGCCGGCAGCGAGGTCGCGTCGCCGGAGCCGACCCGGAGATGGAGAAACGGCGCTCCGAGGAGGAGCAGCACGCCGACGACCGGGACGAGCACGCGCCAGGGGTGGGCCATCACGAGCGCGGCGAAGCGGTGCCACGGGCCGGGGCCGGCGCCGGCTCGCTCCGCGTGCAGGAACGGCACGCGGAGCGAGTTCACGCGCGGGCCTAGCACGGCGAGGATCGCCGGCAGCGTGGTGAGACCGTAGACGACGGCCAGCGCGACCACGATCGTGCCCGCCCAGCCGATGGAGCCGAGGTTGCCGAGGCCCAGGAAGATCATCCCGAGCAGGCCGATGGCCACGGTCAGGCCGGAGTAGAGGATCGCGCGCCCCGCGGTGGCGACGGTGCGCCCGAGCGCCTCCGGCCCTGGGTGCTCGCGGATCTCCTCGCGGAAGCGGCTCACGACGAACAGCGAGTAGTCGATGGCGACGCCGAGGCCGATCATGCTGACGATGTGCGGCGCGTAGATCGAGACCGAGACGAGGCGCGCCAGCAGGAGCGTGCCCGCCATCGCGCCCGCCATCGCGAGCCCGCCCACCGCGAGCGGCAGCGCCGCGGCGACGACTCCGCCGAAGACCAGCAGGAGCAGCAGCGCGACCACCGGCAGGATCATCAGTTCCACGCGCCCGAGGTCCTGGCGGGCGACCTCGGTGAAGTCGTGATTGAGGGCGATATTGCCGACGGACACGACCTCGAGAGCGGGGGCGCGCACGGTTGCGCGCAGGGCCGGATAGAGATCGGGCGGGAGCCCCGAGAACTCGAGCGACGCGAAGCCCGAGGCCTTGCCGTGGAGCTCCACCACGACCAGGGTGCGCCGGCCGTCCCGGGAGACGAGCGGGGCGAGCGTCGATCCCCGCTCACCGGGCGCGTCGTAGACCGTGCGGACGCGCGCGACGCGCGGGTCGTGCCGCAGCGGCGCCAGCGCCCGCTCGACTTCGGACCGGAAGGCCGGATCGCGAGTCGCGAGGGTCGCGCTGCTGAAGATCAGGCTGAAGGTGGGCGGTTGGCCGGGTAAGTCGCGCTCGATCAATCGCCGGGCGCGCCCCGACTCCGTCTCGGCCGGAACGTCGGGCGGGTCGAGCCGGCCGCCGACGACGATCACGCCGACGGAGACGACCAGCGAGAGCGCGGAGGCGACCAGCACGGACCAGCGGGCGCCGTGGATCCACCGACCCCAGCGCGCGAGCTCGGTGCCGTTCATCGCGCGGCCGCGCCCCGCACGACGGGCGCGATCTCCTCGGCCACGCGCCGCAGGTGCGCGAGATCGAGGGTCGGCACGCCCAGCATGAGCCGGCTGATGCCCGCCTCCACGTGCTCGCGGAGTCGCGCGGCGACCTCCGAAGGCGGGCCGAAGATCGCATGGCGGTCAACGTCGAAGCGCGCGCCGTAGTAGCCGTGGAGGAACGCGCGCAGCGTCTCTCGCGCCCGGTCGCGCTGCTCGTCGACGGCGACGTAGACGAGCCGGCCGGCGACCAGCCCCTCGGTGTCGCGGCCGGCGGCGCGCGCGCGCTCCCGCACGATGGACCACGCGCGGGGGAAGTCCGCCAGGGTGCCGAACGGCGACATGATCCAGCCGTCAGCGAGCTCGCCGGCCCGGCGCAACGCTCCCTCGGCTTGACCCCCGAGGTAGAGCGGTACCGGCGCGGCCGGACGCACCGTGGCGCCCTCGAGGTGAAAGAATTCCCCGTCGTGGTGCACTGGCTCTCCAGCCAGCAGCCGACGGAGAACGGCCACGCTCTCGCGGAAGACCGTCACGCGACGCGACATCGGCACGCCGACCGCGCGGTATTCCTCCGGGCGGCCGCCGAGCGAGATGCCGAGCGCCAGGCGTCCGCCCGAGAGGTGATGGAGCGTGGACACCTGCCGCGCCACGATCGCGACGTTGCGCAGCGTGAGGACGAGGACCGCGGAGCCGAGCTGGACGCGGCGCGTGCAGCTGGCGGCCGACATCAGGAGCATCAAGGGATCGAGCAGGTTCGCCTCGTGGAAGATGCGGTCCTCGGTCCACAGCGCGTCGAGCCCCAGCGCCTCGACCTGCCGGAAGAACTCGACGTAGGACTCGCCGGAGCCCAGCGGAGTGACCGCGGCCGCCGGCACGTGGATGCCGATCGACACGCCCCTCACATCAAGACTGCGGGGCCGATTTGGGTCCGAAGGGCTCGGGACGGAACGCGCCGTCGCGCGCCTCCAGGAAGGCCTTCAGGCCCCCGGTCTGCATCGCCGCGATCAGCTCGGCCCGCCGGGCGTTGTACGAGGCGTGGGCCATGCTCGACAACGGCACGTTCATCAGCATGCCGGCGCCCAAACCCATCGCGAGCAGCCCGTAGCAGGTGACCGCCTTGTTGAGGCGCACCGACGGCTCCGGGACGCGCGCGATCCGCTCCGCGAGCGCCCGCGTGCGCGGCAGGAGGTCTGCCAGCGGCACGACCTCGTTGACGAGGCCGAGGCGCAGCGCCTCGGTCGCGTCGAAGTGGTCGCCGGTCAGCGCATACCGGTGCGCCGCCTTCCAGCCCGCGAGCGCCGCGAACAAGAAGGTCGTGTTCGAGGTGTGCCGGACCTCGGGTTGAGCGAAGACGCTGTTGTCGGCGGCGATCGTGATGTCCGACGCGAGCGCGTACCAGAACCCGCCGCCCATCACCCAGCCGTGGACGGCGGCGATGATCGGCTTCGTGATGTGCCAGAGGTGCATCAGCTCCATCGACGAGTCGCGGTCGCGCGCCCACCACCGGTGGATGTAATCGGCGACCTCGACGCCGGTGGCGTCGAGCGACGACCGGCCGTCGGGGCGGCGCGCGATGTCGAAACCGGCCGAGAACCCTCGACCCGCGCCGGTCAGGATGATCGCGCGGATCTCGGCGTCGGCGTCCGCCTGGTCGAGGGCGCCGTGGAGCTCGGCGGTCATCTGGGGGTTGATCGCGTTGAGCGTGTCGGGCCGATTGAGGGTGAGCGTGAGCACCGGCCCCGTCTTGTCGTAGAGGATCGTCTCGTAGTTCATCGCGTCGCCTCCCGTTTTGGTCACGCGAACTCGACCAGCCAGTCCACCGCCACGACGCCCCGACCGGCGTCGAGCACGAGCAGGGGGTTGAGGTCGAGGGCCCGCAGCGACTGGTGCGCCTCGGCCAGCGCCGCGAGCCCGACGATCGCGTCGGCCAGCGCGCCGACGTCCGCCGCCGGCCGGCCGCGCACGCCAGCGAGGAGCGCGGCGCCGCGCAGCTCGGCGATCATCGCCGCGGCGTCGTCGCGGCCCACCGGTGGCACGCGCAGCGACACGTCGCGGAGCTGCTCGACGAAGATCCCGCCGAAGCCGCAGACGATCGCGGGACCGAACAGCGGATCGGTCTTGACGCCGAGGATCATCTCGGTGCCGCCGGCGATCATGCGCTGCACGAGCACGCCGTCGAGCCGCGCCGCGGGCGCGTGTCGTCGGACCGCGTCGAGCACGTCCCGCACCGCCACGCGTACCGCGCCCGCGTCACCGCACCCGACCCGGACGCCGCCCGCGTCGGTCTTGTGCGCGACGTCGGGTGAGTCGATCTTGATCACGACCGGGTAGCCGATTCGATCCGCGGCCAGGACCGCCCCCTCCGCGTCTTTTACCGGGATGGTCTCGACAAGCGGGACGCCGAACTCGCCGAGGATCCGCATCGCCTCCGCGTTGGCGAGGACGCCGCGCCCGACCGGCCGCGCGCTCGCCCGCGGCGCGCCGGTGGCGGGGCGCGCGGCGACAGGCCGGTCGAGGAAGCGCTGGTGCTCGCGCGCGTTGCGCAGGGCCTGCATCGTGCTCTCGGTGGACTCCAGGAAGGGCACGCCGGCCTCGGCGAGGGTCTGGATAACCTCGGGGTCGAGGTCACCGCCGGCGAACGAGCTGAAGGCGACCACGAGGCGGTCGGTGGGCTGCCGGAGCCTGTCCCGCATCGCGCGGCTGAACTCGCGCGAGGGGGCCGAGCCGCCGGGCTTCGGCACGTTGACTCTGAGATTGACCGCCAGCACGTCGACCGCCTCCTCGCGGAGCAACACGTCGAAGAGCTGAGGGAAGATCCGGGCGTCCTCGTACATCGCGCCGGTGCCGTCGAGCGGATTGCGGGGATTCGCGAAGTCCGGCATGAAGCCCCGGAGTTGCTCGACCGACGCGTCCGACAGCGGCGGCAGCTCGATCCCGGCGCGATCAGCGGCGTCGGCGGCGCGCCCGCACTCGCCCCCGAGCCCGCTCGTGATCGAGACCCGCCAGCCGGCGCGGCGATAGCCCGTCGTCGCCGACAGGAGCGCCAGTGTGTCGATCATCTCGTTGAGGCTCGACACCTGGACGGCGCCGCACTGCTTGAGCGCCGCCTCGATGATCTCGGGCGTGCCGGCCAGGGAGCCGGTGTGGGCCAGCATCGCCTGCCGCGCGTTCTCCGACCGGCCGACCTTCAGCACCACGATGGGCTTGCGCAGCTCCCGCGCGCGCGCGGCCGCCCGGCGGAACCGCTCGGGCTGCTTGAACCCCTCGACGAAGGCGCCGACGACGGTGGTGGACTCGTCCTCGACGAGGTACGCGACGTAGTCCTCGACGGTGAGCCCGGCCTGGTTGCCGCACGAGACGATGTAGTTCAGGCCCACGCGGCGCTGCTGCATCAGGTACTCGCCGATCGCGTGGCTGAAGCCGCCGCTCTGGGAGACGAGCCCCACGCCGCCCGGGCGCAGCGGCTCCGCCACGTCAGCGCTGAACTGCGACGCGCCCAGGGCGATGTTGAAGACGCCGTAGCAGTTCGGCCCGCAGATCAGCAGCCCACGCTCGGCGAGTTGCTCCAGCTCGGCTTGTCGCGCCCGGCCGGCGGGTCCGGCCTCGCCGAATCCGCTCGACAGCACGACGGCGCCACGCACGCCACTCGCGACGGCGGCCGTGAGGACCGAGGGCACCTGCTCGGCGGGGATCGCCACCACGACGGAGTGCGCCGGCTCCGGCGTCGACGCGAGATCCGGATAGCAGGGCAGGCCGAGGATCTCGCCGTACTTGGGATTGATCGGGAAGATCCGGCCCCCATAGCCGAAGCGCTGGAGATTGGCGACGACGCGCGTCGCGCGCGTCATCCGCTGCGAGGCGCCGACGACCGCGATACTCGCCGGCTTCATGAGAGGCGTGAGATCTATGGAGCGCACAGGCCGCACGACTATCGCGTAACGCTTCACTAGTGTCAACGCGGCGCGCTGGCTCGGCGTGGGTCGGGGCGGTGGGCGGGGTCGATGAGATCCGTTCCCGCCGAGCGGCGACGGGCGTCACGCGCCCGGATGGAGCCCAGGCGCTGAGTTGGTCGGTGGGGTTAGGGGATGGTGGTCGGGGGAGAGGTGTGGGGTTGGAGGTAGGGGCTGGCGGGGCCCTGGTAGGGGAAGTAGCGGGTGATGCCGGGGACCTCGCGGTTGTCGGCGGTCAGGCAGGCGCAGCCGACGCCGAGAGGCGCGGACCACGTCGGGAGCTGGCACCAACCCCATTGCGTCGTGCAGATGTTTGCCGGCGGTGGCTCGGAGCCTTGTGGTGGTCGCGGGGTCGGGAAGTGACGGCGCGGCTCCGGAGGACGCTGCTCGACTTGGGCGTGAAGGACGTCGAGCCCTCCGACCAGCACGAGCGCAAGCAGTGCGAGCGCGACCGATCGTCGGCGCAGCACGAAGAAGCTACTTCAGGCGCGGGTCGAGCGCGTCGCGGAGACCGTCGCCGAAGAGGTTGAACCCCAGCACGGTCACGAAGATCGCGATGCCCGGGAACAGCGAGATCCAGGGGTTGGACTGGATGAACGCCACGTTGGCCTTCAGGTCCCAGCCCCAGCTCGGCGTCGGCGGCTGCGTGCCGAGCCCGAGAAACGATAGGGTGGCTTCCACGATGATCGAGGTCGCGATGCCGAGCGTGGTCGTCACGATGATCGGCGCCAGGCAGTTCGGCAGGACGTGGCGCATGAGGATCCACGGGTCGCGCACGCCGAGGGCGCGGCACGCCTCGATGTACTCCTTCTCCTTGATCGAGAGCACGCTGCCCCGGACCAGCCGCGCATAGATCGGGATGCGGACGATGGCGATGGCGCCGGTGACCTTGATCGTGCCGATGAGCCCCGCCGTGGGCGCGAAGATGACCATCAGGATGATCGCGAGCAGGTAGATCGGGAAGGCGAGGATCAGGTCCATCGCGCGCATGATGACGGAGTCGATGCGGCCGCCGTAGTACCCGGCGATCATCCCGAACGGAACGCCGACGAAGAGGGCGAGCAGCACGGAGGACACCCCGACGGCCAGCGAGATCCGGCTGCCGTGGATGACCCGGCTCAGCATGTCGCGCCCGAGCTGGTCCGTTCCCAGCGGGTAGTCCCGGCTCGGACGCTCGAAGGTGTGGGTCTGGTCGCTGGCGATCGGGCTCTGCGGCGCGAGCACGTCCGCGAAGAGCGCGACCACCAACAGCACGCCGACGATGACGGCGCCGATGAGCGCGGTCGTGCTCTTCCGGAGCCGGCGCAGTCCCTGCGCGAGCGGCGCCTCTGAGCGATCGCCCGCCCGCCAGGCGACGTCGGGTGCCGCCGGAAGATCCGCCTCCTGCAGGCTCCCTCCGCTGATGGTCCGGGGATGCCGGGCGCGCGGCTCGCGATCGTCGGTCATGAATGCCCTCAGGTGTACCGGATCCGCGGATCCAGGAAGGTGTACGTGAGATCGACGATCAGGTTGATGACGACGAACGCGAACGCGGTGATGAGCGCGAAGCCCTGCACCTGCTGGTAGTCGCGCGCGATGATCGCGTCGATCCCGAAGGTGCCGAGCCCGGGCATCGCGAACAGGGTTTCCACGACGATGGCGCCCCCGATGAGGAAGCCGACCTGGAGGCCCATCACGGTCACCGTCGGGATCAGCGCGTTCTTGAGCGCGTGCTTCAGGATGACTGGGCGCTCGCTCAACCCCTTGGCGCGCGCGGTCGTGACGTACTCGGTGCGGATGACCTCGAGCATGCTGGCCCGGAGCAGCCGCGTGAGGAGCGCGGCCCGACCCACGCCGAGCGCCAGCGCGGGCATCAGCACGTGCTGGGTGTTACCCCATAGGCTCGCGGCGCAGACCACGGTCTGACACGTGCCGGGCAGGTAGACCCAGCCGGAGCTCGGCAACATTCCGCCCAGGCCGATCGAGAAGGCCAGCAGCAGGAGCACGCCGAGGAAGAACTCGGGAATCGAGACGCCCACCATCGCCACCGAAGTCGCCGTGTAGTCGGCCCACGTGTTCTGGCGCAAGGCGCCGATGATGGCGGCGGGGATGGCGATCGCGAGCGCCACCGCCATCGAGAGGAAGATCAGCTCGAGCGTCACCGGCAGACGCACCATCACGTCCTTGAGGACGGGGCGCCCGCTGAGGATCGACGTGCCCCAGTCGCCCTGCACGAGCTTGCCCAGCCAGATCACGTACTGGACCAGGATCGGCTTGTCGAGCCCGTAGTCGTGGCGGGCCTTGATCGCGTTCTCTTCGGTGTAGGCGTCGCCGAGCAGCGCCACCACCGGATCGCCGGGGATCGACCGCATCATCACGAACACCACGAATGTGATTCCGAGGACGGTGGGAATGATCTGGAGCAGCCGCTTGAGGAGGTAGGTCCGCATCCGACTACTTGTCCAGCCAGACCTTGTCCCAGTGCACTTCGAACTCCGCGTTGTAGACGTAGCCCTTCACCCACGGCTGGGCGACCATGTAGAACGGCGAGCCGGAGATGGCGTTCCAGTAGAGCTTGTCGGCGCTGAACTCCTGGAACTCCTTCGCGATCGCCTTGCGCTTGATCGGGTCCATCTCGCGGGCGTAGCGGGCGTAGTAGTCGTCGACCTTGGTGTCGAGGTGGCGCGTGTGGTTCCAGGAGGCCCCGGTGGTCGACAGGAACGCGTTGCTGTCGAGCGTCAGGAGGGACAGCAGATCCTCGACGTACATGTCCCACGGCCCATCCTGGTTCGCCGCCGCCATCCAGGTGACCTTGTCGACCAGCCGGATGTTCGCGGTCACGCCGATGCGCGCCATCTGCTCCTTGATGACGGTGGCGATCACGTTGAACACGGTCTTCTCGGTGTTGGTCATCAGCTCGAAGGTCAGGGGTTTCTGCGGGCCGTAGCCGACCTCGGCGAGCAGCGCCTTCGCCTTGGCTTGATCGTAGGGACACAGGTGGTTGACGTCGACGGTGTCCATGGTGCCGGGCGGAATGATCCCGACCCACGGCGTGGCCTGCCCCTTGAACGCGATCTTCACGATCTCCTTGCGATCGATACCGTAGCAGCCGACGGCCTTGCGCACTCGGATGTCGCTGAAGATCGGGTGCGGCGCCCGGTCCTTGGACATGGGCTTGCCGTCCTTGGGAATGGTCACCTTCATCGCCGCGAGCATCGGGGTGGTTTCCTTGCCGGTCATGATCTGAGCGCGCGGGCTCTGCGCCTTCATCGTGTCGACGTGCTCGGGCGAGAAAGAAGCGATGAAGTCGACCTCGCCGTTCTTGAACGCCGCCATCTCGGTGACGGGATCCTTGATCACGCGGATGATGACCCGATCGAGGTACGGCAACCCGGGCTCGAAGTACTTCTCGAACCGGTCCATCACGAGGTGGCTGCCCTTCACCCACTCGATCAGCTTGAACGGCCCGCAGCCGACGACCGCGCCGGGCTTGCCCTGCTTGCGGTCGTCGAGGCTGAATTTCTGCGTGGCGGTCGGCGAGTAGATGATCAGCCCGGTGCGGTAGCCCGCCAGCATGTGGAGCATGAACGCGTACGGGTGCTTGAGCCGGATCTGCACCGTGAGGGGATCGACCGCCTCGACCGAGTTCACCGACTCGTAGAAGGTGCGCATGCCGGAGCCGGTCGCCGGGTCCATCAGGCGGTCGATGCTGAACTTGACCGCGGCGGCGTCGACCTTCATGCCGTCGTGGAACAGGACGTTCTTCTTGAGCTTGAAGGTGTAGAGCAGCCCGTCGGGCGAGACCTGCCACGACTCGGCGGCGTCGCCCACGAACTTGCCGTCGGGCGTGATGTTGACGAGCCCGCACCCCACGTTCATCGCGACCCACATCATTTCGTAGCCGGGGGCGGTGTGGAAGTCGAGGTTGGCGATCTCGTTGCCGTAGGAGACCCGGAGCGTGCCGCCGCGCTTCGGCGTCTGCGCCTCGGTCGGCGCCGCGCCGGCCGCACCCAGCAGCACGCCGGTTCCGAGGAGCAGGCCGAGGAGCAGACGCATCGAGCGCATGAGCGTTATTCTCCGGTCACTTGTCCAGCCAGACGTTGTCCCAGTGGACTTCGAATTCGGCGTTGTAGACGTACCCCTTCACCCACGGCTGCGAGACCATGTAGAAAGGCGAGCCCGAGATCGTATTCCAGTACATCTTGTCGACCATGTACTCCAGCAGCTCCTTGCCGATCGCCTTCCGCTTCGCGGGATCCATCTCGCGCGCGTAGCGGGCGTAGTAGTCGTCGACCTTGGTGTCGGTGTGGCGCGGGTGACTCCACACCGACGAGTTCTTCGACACGTAGGCGGTCGACAGATAGCCGTTGCTGTCGATGGTGAGCAGCGACAACAGATCCTCGACGTACATGTCCCACGGCCCGTCCTGCAGGGTCGTGTTCATCCAGGTGACCTTGTCCACCACACGGATGTTCGCGGTCACCCCGATGCGCGCGAGCTGCTCCTTCACGACGGTGGCGATAACGCTGAACACGCTCTTCTCGTTGTTGGTCATCAGCTCCAGCGTGAGCGGCTTCGCGGGACCGTAGCCGGCCTCGGCCAGGAGCGCCTTTGCCTTGGTCTGGTCGTAGGGGCACATCTGGTTGACGTTAACCGATTCCAGCGTTCCGGGCGGCGCCATCCCGACCAACGGCGTGGCGTGGCCCTTGAACGCGATCTTCACGATCTCCTGACGGTCGATCCCGTAGCAGCCCACCGCCTTGCGCACCCGGAGGTCGCCGAAGATCGGGTGCGGCGCGCGCTCCACCGACATGGGCTTGCCGTCCTTCGGAACGGTCACCTTCATCTGCGCCACCATCGGGGTGGTTTCCTTGCCGGTCATGATGTGGGCCTTGGGGTTCTGCGCCTTCATCGTGTCGACGTGGTCGGGCGAGAACGAGGCGATGAAGTCGATCTCGCCGGCCTTGAACGCCGCCATCTCGGTGACCGGGTCCTTGATCACGCGGATCATCACGCGGTCCAGGTAGGGGCGCCCCGGCTCGAAGTACTTGTCGAAACGGTCCATCACGAGATGGCTACCCTTCACCCACTCGATGAGTTTGAAGGGCCCGCAGCCGACCACCGCCTCCGGCTTGCCCTGCTTCCGGTCCTCCAGCGAGTACTTCTGGGTCGCCGTCGGTGAGTAGAGCACGAGCCCCGTGCGGTACCCGGCGAGCATGTGGAGCATGAACGCGTACGGGTGCTTCAGCCGGACCTGCACGGTGAGGGGATCGAGCACCTCGACGCTGTGGACGGACTCGTAGAACGGCCGCATGCCCGACTTGGTGGCCGGATCCATGATGCGTTCGATGCTGAACTTGACCGCGGCGGCGTCGACCGGCGTGCCGTCGTGGAAGAGGACGTTCTTCTTGAGCTTGAAGGTGTAGAGCAGCCCATCGGACGAGACCTGCCACGACTCGGCGGCGTCGCCCACGAACTTGTTGTCGGGGGTGATGTTGATGAGGCCGCACCCCACGTTCATGCCGACCCACATCATTTCGTAGCCCGGGGAGGTGTGGAAGTCGAGCCCCGCGATCTCGTTGCCGTAGGAAACGCGCAGCGTGCCGCCGCGCTTGGGCGCCTGGGCTTCTGAGAACAGCGGTGAAACGGTGACGGTCATGGCGAGCGCGATCACGCCGAGCAGGAGGCTAGGCTGAAGGCGTCGTGAGCTCATGGCGTCTTCCCTCCCGATATCTTTACGGAAATGCGAGGATTCGTGTCGAAAGTCGGCCTACTCTACAGGAGTCCGTGCCTACTTTACAAGGGACTCCCCCTGTCAACAACCGCTCGACGGCGTTAGTTCCGTCGTCGCAGCTTGCGTCCGGGAAGCGCGCCGGTGTGGTCACCGCCGTCGACGACCACCTCGCCGTTGACGACGACCGTGGACACGCCGAGGGCGTACTGGTGGGGATCGTCGTAGGTCGCGAGGTCGCTGATCCGGGCGGGATCGAAGACCGCCACGTCCGCCCACGCTCCCGCGCGGAGCACGCCGCGATCGTCGAGCCCGAGCGCCGCGGCCGATGCGCCCGTCGTCTTGTGAACGGCCGCGGTCAGGGTCAGCAGGCCGAGATCGCGGACGCACGTGCCGAGCAGGCGCGCGTGCGTCCCGTACGAGCGCGGATGAGGCTTGCCCCGGCTCGTCGCGCCGGAGGTGGCGAGCGCGTTGGCGTCCGAGCCGACCAGGACCCACGGGGCGCCGGTGATCTCCCACACGTCCTTCTCGCTCATCGAGGTGATCAGGATGCGCGTCTCGCCGCGGTCCGCGACGAGGAAGTCGCAGACGCCATCGAGCGGGTCGACGGAGCGACGCCGCGCGATCTCGCCGAGCGTGCGGCCGGCCTCCTGGGGCAGATTCGGCGCGATTGCGACGCGCACCACGTCCCAGGAGGGAATGCGGCCGAAGTTGTTGAGGCCGTCGCGCGCGATGTCGGCGCGCAGGCGGTCGCGGACCTCGGCGCGGCCGAGGCGCGCGAGCATCGGCGGGATCCCGCCCTCGACGACCCAGCGAGGCAAGAGATTGCGCAGGGGATTGGTGGCGGTGTCGTACGGGTACGCGTCGCAGTCCACCGGCAACCCGCGCCGCCGCGCCTCCTCGATCTCGTGGAGCAAGCGACCGGCGCCGCCCCAGTTGTCGACGCCCGAGAGCTTCAGGTGGGCGATCTGTACGTGCACGCCCGTCGCCTCGGCAACCGCGATGGCCTCGCGGACCGCCTCGGCCCCGCGGTTGGCCTCGTCGCGCACGTGTGACGAGTACGCGGCGCCGTGCCGCCGGAGCACGCGCGCGAGCGCCACGATCTCGGCCGAGTCGGCGTCGCAGCCGGGAGCGGTGAAGAGCCCCGACGAGAGCCCCCACGCGCCGGCGGCCAGCGCCTCCTCGAGCAGGCGCTCCATCGTGGCCAGCTCCTCGCGCGTGACGGGCCGGCTCTCCATTCCCGCCGTCATGAGCCTGAGCGTGTTGTGGCCGACCTGGAAAATCACGTTGACCGAGGTCGCCGGGAACGCCGCGACGTACTCCGCGAACGTCGTCTGGGTCAGCTCGAGCCCCGGCGCGCTCGGCGCCAGATACTCCCGGTGCATCGTCATCCGCTCCGGCAGCGCCGGCGCGGCCGAAAAACCACAATTGCCCACGACCTCGAGCGTGACCCCCTGACGGATCTTCGACTCCGCGCGCGGGTTGAGCGGCAGCGTGAAGTCCGAGTGCGTGTGGATGTCGATCAGTCCCGGCGCCACGATCTGGCCGCGCGCGTCGATCGCGCGGTGGGCCGAGCGTGACGAGCGGGGCTCGATCGCGACGATGCGCCCCGCGTCGATGCTCACGTCGGCGTCGCGGCCCGGCGTGCCGGTGCCGTCGATCACGTGGCCGCCGCGGATCAGCAGATCGTCCATCGTCGTCTCCTCGGGGCGCGCCGCTACCGGCGCCTCGCCCGCCAGATTTCCTCCGCCGGCCACTGCCGTGACCACTCCAGCGAGACGTACGCATAGCTGGTCGTGGCGGTCTCGGGCGGCCGCACCTCGATCAAGTCCTCGATCTCGAATCCGCTGGCTCGGAGCCGTCGGATCCAATCGCCGTGCGACAGGTGGAACTCGACGCCCGGATCGTTCGGCCACTCGACCCGGAACATCCCGAAGGCCGGACGGAGCAGCCGGTCGGTGGCGGGGACCTCGTCCTCCGCGGGGACGCAGAGCGTGTGGAGCGACGAGTTCACGAGAAAGATCAGCTCGCCGCCCCGTCGCAGGAGCCGCGCCGCCTCGGGCAGCCAACGATCGGGGTTGGCCCACAAGCACGCGCCGTACTCCGAGATCGCCAGGTCGAAGCCACCGTCGCGACAAGGCACCGCCTCGGCGTCGCCGTGGATCAGCGGGAACTCGAACCCGTGCCGGCGCTGGAGCCGCCGCGCGGTCGCCAGCTGGGCCATCGATACGTCGATGCCGACGACGCGCGCCCCGCGACGGGCGAGCCACGACGACACGTACGCGGTGCCGCACCCGAGCTCGATCGCGCTCTTGCCGGCGAGGTTCTCCGGGAGCACGTGCAGCTGCGACTCGGCCACGCGCCACACCCCCCACGCCGGCTCCTCGCGCGCCCAGGATCGCTCGCCGCCCGTGACGTAGTTCGTGGCCTCGACGTCCCAGCGGGCGCGGTTGCGATGCACGTGCTCCAGGGGCTCACGATCGTCCGCCATCGTCGCCCCTCTACGCTCGTGCCGCTCCCAGGTGTGCGTCGCGCTGGGCCTGCAGGTCGGGATCGGCATAGGACATCAGATCCGGCCGGGCGCGCCCGAGCATGACTTGCAGGTACGCGGGCTCGAGGCCCACGTTCTCGAAGCCGTGCAGCACGCCGGCGGGGGCGGACACGCAGTCCCACCGCCCGAGCACCATCTCTTCGCGCCGCCCGGCGCCGTCGTCGAAGAAGACCTTCACCTTACCGTCGAGGATGAAGAACACCTCCTCGACCTCGTGCGTGTGCGCGGCGTTCCCCTGACCCGGTGGCACGAACATCACGCTGAGCGTGAAGTGCTCGGCGGCGATCGCGCGCGGGTCGCTCTTGCCGGAGGCGCCGGCGCCGATGTATCGGTGCTGGGCCCGGCGGAAGCCGTCGACTCGCGCATCGGCGAACGCGTCCCAGTCGGGCTGGCGGTCCACGAAGCGGGCCACGCGGGTGCGCAGGAGCTCTTCGAGCGTCGTCATGGGCTGCCTCCTCTCGTCATAGCCGTCTCCGGTCGGGCGGCACCGAGTAGAATACGCCCGTGCGGATCGGCTTCCATCTCACCCCGTTCTGGAGCCCGACGGACCGCGCCCCCACGGCCATCATCGACGAAGCGGTCGAGGTCGTCCGGGCGGCGTCGACGATGGGCTTCGCGTGGGTCTCGATCGGCCATCACTGGGTCTCGCACCCGACCGTGTGGCCGCAGCCGATTCCGATGCTCGCCAGGCTCGCGCCCGAGACCGGCCAGATGCGGCTCAAAACGTCGATGTTGTTGCTGCCGCTCCTGAACCCGGTGGACGTCGCCGAGAACGTGGTCACGCTCGACCACATCACGCACGGGCGTCTGGATCTCGGCGTCGCGATCGGCTACCGCGAGCGCGAGCTGGAAGCAGCGGGCCTCGGCCGCAAGGACCGCGTGCCCAAGCTCGAGGAGTCGCTCGCGGTCATGAAGCGGCTCTGGGCGGGCGAGGAGGTCACCTACGAAGGCGCGTATATAAGGATGGCGGGGGCGCGCCTGGGCTTCGGGCCGTGCCAGCGGCCGCACCCACCGCTCGAGATGGGTGCCCAGAGCGTGCGTGCGACACAGCGCGCGGCCCGCCTCGTCGACGCGGTGTTCTTCGGGCCCCAGGTCGCCTGGGCCGACATTGGGCGCCTGGTCTCCGTCTATCGAGAGACACGCGCCGCGAACGGGCCGGGAGCCGCCGGCACCGCGATCGCCTCGCGCAGCCTCATCGTCGGTGAGAGCAAAGAGGCGGCGCACGCGGCGGCGCGCGGCTACCTCGAGCGGACGTTCACGATGTACCGGACGTGGGCGATGCAGGAGCCCGGCATGATGCAGCTCCAGCTCGGCTTCGACAAGAACCTGGACGACTGGACGATCAACGGCACGCCGTCCCAGTGTCTGGAGACGATCACGCGAGCGCACCGCATGGGCCTCGACGGGATCGGACTCACCATCTACAGCCTGCCGAGCGGCGCCACGGCGCGCATCGAGTATCTCCAGCTGATCGCCGAGGAGATCGTGCGGCCGGCGGCGGCGCTCGGGCGCTGACCCTTGCTCCGCCCCTTCACGCTTCACCGGCCCGAGACCGCCGAGGCGGCGTGCGCGCTGCTGGCCCGGCTCGGCGAGGACGCGGCGCCGTATGCCGGCGGGACCGAGCTGCTGCTGCTCATGAAGCTCGGGCTGCTCCGCCCGCCCCACCTGGTGGACGTGAAGCGCGTCTCTGGATTCGGCGACATCGCCGACGGCCCGCGGCTCACGATCGGCGCGACGGTCACTCACCGGACCCTCGAGCGGTCCCCGCTCGTGCGCGCGCGCTGCCCGCTCGTGGCTTCGGTCGCGCGGCACGTGGCCAACGTGCGCGTGAGGAACGTCGGGACCGTGGGCGGGAACCTCGCGTTCGCCGACCCGCACAGCGACCTCGCCACGCTCTTCCTGACGCTCGACGCCACCGTCGAGCTGGTGTCCCCGCGCGGGCGACGCGAGCTGTCGCTCGCCGAGTTCGTGCGCGGGCCGTGGGAGACCGCCCGGAGGCCCGACGAGCTGCTGGCGTCGGTGCGGCTCGCGCCGTGGCCGGTCGGGACCGGCGCCGCCTACGTGAAGTTCGGCGTGCACGAGCGCCCGACGCTCGGCATCGCCGTGGCGGTCTCTCTCGACGGCGCCGGCGGCCGCGCCCGGGTCGCTGACGCGCGCGTCGCGATCGGCTGCGTCAGCCCGCGACCGGCGCGGGTGGAGGTGGCCGAGGCGCGCTTGAACGGAGTCGCCGCCGCCGAGCTCGACGACGTCTCCGGCGCCGCGGCCGACGCCGCCGCGGCGAGCGTCGATCCGGCCGACGACCTCCACGGCTCCGCGGAGTACAAGCGCGAGATGGTGGCGGTGTTCGTGCGGCGCGCGCTCCGCGTCGCGGCGGCCCGCGCCCGCGGCGCCGAGCCGTCGGCGACCTTCCCGTACGCGGTGGTCGCGTGATGGCCGGCGGGCAGGCGCTCGAGCGCATTCGCGTGGTCGTCAACGGAAGCTCGCGCGAGCTCGAGGTCGCGTCTCACGCGCTCCTGCTCGACGTGCTGCGCGACACCCTGGACCTCAAGGGGGCCAAGCGTTCGTGCGACACCCAGGTGTGCGGCGCCTGCACCGTGCTGGTCGACGGCCAGGCCGTGAGCGCCTGCACGTATTTGGCGGTGGAAGCCGATGGCCGCGCGGTACTGACGGTCGAGGGGCTTGCCGACGGGGAGTCGCTCGATCCCCTCCAGCGCGCGTTTCTCGACGCGGGCGCCGTCCAGTGCGGCTTCTGCACATCGGGCATGCTGCTGACCGCGCGCGCACTGCTCCGCGACAATACGGCGCCGAGCCGCGAGGACGTCCTGCACTACCTGCGCGGAAGCCTCTGCCGCTGCACCGGCTACCGGAAGATCGTCGAGGCGATCATGACCGCCGCGGGAGGGAGCCGGTGAGCGCGCGCCCCCTCCGCGTCGTCGGCCGACCGGTGACCCGCGTCGACGGGCTCGAAAAGGTCACCGGCCGCGCGCGCTACGTGACCGATCTGGTGATCCCCGGCATGGCCCACGCCAAGGTGCTGCGCTCGCCGTATGCCCACGCGCGCGTGCGAAAGGTCGACGTAACGCGCGCCCGCGCGCTACCCGGCGTGCTGACCGCGCTCTGCGGCGCCGATCTCACGTGGTGCGAGCCGTACTACGGCCCGGCCTACCGTGATCGTCCGGTACTGGCGATCGACGTCGCCCGCTACGAGGGCGAGCCGGTCGCGGCGGTCGTCGCCGTCGACGAGGCGACCGCGGATGCGGCGCTGGACCTGATCGACGTCGACTACGAGCCGCTGCCGCCGGTGATCACGCTCGAGGAGGCGCTGGCGCCGGGCGCGCCGCTTGTGCACACCGGCAAGCCGCAGGCCGGCATCTTCGCCGATCTCTCGACGCTCCGGCCCCTGCCGGGAACCAACATCTGCCACCAGTTCCAGTTCGCGCGGGGCGACAGCGCCGGCGCGCTGGCGGCGGCCGATCTCGTGCTCGACGGCACGTATCGCTTTCCGCCCGTGCAGCACGTGGCACTCGAGCCGCATGCGGCGGTGGCGGTGTGGAGCGAGACCGACGGGCTGACGATCTGGGCATCGAGCCAGAACCCGTACTCGGTGCGCGTCGAGCTGGCGAAGATGTTCGGCGTGCCGCTCGCGCGGATCCGGGTCGTCGTGCCGCACCTCGGCGGCGGCTTCGGCAGCAAGACCTACGCGAAGCTCGAGCCGCTGGCGGCGGCGCTCGCGCGCGCCGCGGGCCGGCCCGTACGGCTGGCCGCCTCGGTGGCCGAAGCGTTCCAGACCGTGCGCCGCTGCGCCGCCCGCGTCCACGTGCGCGTGGGTTTCCGCCGTGACGGCGCGCTCGTGGTGGTCGAGTGCGACGCCGACTACGACGTCGGCGCCTACGCCGACATCGGCCCGCGCGTCGTCCAGAAGGGTACGTACACGGCGACCGGCCCCTATCGCGTCCCGCACGTCCGGCTTGCCGCGCGCGCCGTCTACACGAACACGACCCCCGGCGGCGCCTTTCGCGGCTTCGGCGTGCCGCAGCTCGCCTGGGCGCTCGAGTCGCTGGTCGACGCGGCCGCCGACCGGCTCGGCCGCGATCCGGTCGAGCTCCGGCGGCAGAACTTCCTGGCCCACGGCGAAGAGTTCGCGCCGGGCGACACGCCGATCGACGGCAAGCTCGAGGAGAGCCTGTCGCGCGCCGCGGAGGCGATCGGCTGGACTCGGGCGAGCGCGGCCGACCGGGGGCGCGGCGTGGCCGCGATGCTGAAGGCTTCGGTGGCGCCGAGCGTGTCGGAGGCGATCGTGCGCCTGCACACCGACGGCAGCGTCAGCGTGCTCGCGAGCGCCGTCGAGATGGGGCAGGGCACCCGCACGGTCCTGGCGCAGATCGCCGCCGAGGTGCTCTGCGTCCCGCTGGCGCGCGTGACCGTCGTCCAGCCCGACACCGCGGTGACCCCGTACGATCAGACCACCAGCTCGAGCCGCTCGACCACGATGACGGGCCGCGCGGTCCAGGTCGCCTCGGAAGACGTCCGCGAGCAGCTCCTGCGCATCACCGCCGAGGCGCTCGGCGTCGCGACGCGCGACCTGACGCTGGATGAGGGCGCCGTCGTCGCGCCGGCGCGGCGCCTGCCGTACGCCGAGGTGCTCCTGCTCCGGTTCGGCATGTCTGGCGGCGAGCTGATCGGCCGCGGCGTGATCGCGCCCGGGCGCACCGCCGCGCCGCTCGGCGGCAGCACGCCGTTCTGGGAGATGGCCGTC
>QHSL01000014.1 GCA_003220435.1 Candidatus Rokuibacteriota bacterium
CAGTAGTCTTCCGGTTCGGATGATTACTAGCACGCACTCCTAGGCACTCTGGGTCATCAAGGCGTCGCGATCTGAAGTGCGGTTTGGCGCGTCACTACTGATCATTCGTGACAATGAGTGACCGGGACTGATCCCCAGCGGTATCGCTCGGACACCATTAGAAGTCCGATGCTCTATCCTACTGAGCTACAGGCGCGTCAGGCGTTTGTATGCCACTCGGTCGTGATTCTACCTCTGTGAGCCCAGCAATGGCGCGCGGGACGAGCGCGCTATACCCTCGGGACATGAGCCTCGGGGGCTGGCTGCAGGAGCAGCTCTTCGAGCGCCGCATCGTGCTCGTCACCGGTCGGCTCGACGACGACGCGGCGACGAAGGCAGCGGCCGCGCTCCTGGCGCTGGACGCCCACGCGGACCGGCCCATCGAGCTCCACCTGGACAGCCCCGACGGCGTGCTCGGGGCAGTCTTCGTCCTGATCGACACGGCCGACACGCTGCGCTCCGCGCTGCGCATCCTTTGCCGGGGTCAAATCGGCGGCCCAGCCATCGGCGTGGTCGCGGCGGCCGATCACTGCGCCGCCGCACCGCACGCGCGGTTCCACCTCTCCCAGCCGACGGCGCGGTTCGGCGGCACCCCGGAGGCGATCGCCGCGCAGAGTCGCCAGCAGCAGGAGCTGCTGTGGAAGCTCTACGGGCGCCTTGCTCGGCGCACGCGCCGGCCCGCCGAGGAGATCGCCGAGGACATGCGGCGTGGGCGCCATCTCGACGCGCGCGAAGCGCTCGACTACGGCCTCATCGACGAGATCACGGCTGCCCGGTAGCCCCGAGCGCCGAGGCCTCCGGCCGGCGGGAAGGGTCAAGCCGAGGGGCCTGGGCTTTGATGGGCAGCCGAGCTCTCCCAGGGGAGGGGCGAATGACACATGGCCCATCAGCGCGCCTCACCTGCCGCCGGCGGGTCCGACGGAAACTCAGACCGCATACGCTTCCAGACGATGAACTCCTCACCGCCCCGGTCCCGTTGGATCCGTCCGCGCCAGACTCCACCGTCGCGGTCCACGCCGATGGTGGTGTGGCCCTGAGCATCGAGCGCGACCTGGACAAGCTGGGGTTGCGGCATGACTTACACCATCCCTTCTTGGTGGGCTTGGATGGCAACGCCTTGTTGAGGAGCGTGGGCTACCGCCAGTGAATTTCCGCCAAGTATTCGGGGAATCACCCTATTGTTCGGCCCCACTCCTCGGGTCTATGGTGATAAGGATGTCATGGGTGAAGCAGCAGCGCACGCGTCGTCGCGACGGTGTGCCCACGGTCCTCTCGGAGTTCGTCGTATCCGCCGTCCGTCTCTCTGGTCGCGGAGTTTTCTGACCGCTCAGATTCGGTGCAAGAAGGCGAGGCCCCAAGTCGGCGCCACGAGCATGCGGCGTTGTCAGGGCCTCCATTCTTGAGTGGGCTGGAGGTTCGAATCTGTCGGAGGCGGGTCATGGCAGACCTTGTCTTCATCGTGTCGCGTACCGCGCCAAGACAATACTTCTATCTCAAGCATGTATATGCCGATGAGAGCAGGGACGTGGTCCTCGATCGACGGGGAAGCGAACGGCGCCGGAGTCCGCAGCGGCCGCCGACCGAGCGACGCCACGTTGAGCGGCGCCACCGCGACATAACGCGAGAACTCCAGTCGTCGGGCTGGGCCCTGGTCAGGCGCCCGGTGAAGTAACGCGATCCGCTCGTGAGCGCCCCGGGCCCGTTCCTCGATGGTGGCCAGCCTCTCTCACCTGGCGGCAAAGCTCGGCCTCTCATTCTGGCGCTTGGCTAGGTCATGGGGTCGCGTCCCGCTTTGGGCTCGTCTCCTCTATGTGGCGGCAGTTGATGCCCGCGATGAGCCTATAACAGGTCTCCAAGGTGGGAAGCGGGATCCCCAGTTCCGCGCCCTTTCGTACGGCATACCCCAGGGTCTCCTCGACTTCGAGACGCCGGCCCTGTTCTAGATCCTGAAGGGTGGACACCTTGTGAGCTGGAGCCCGGGCCTCCATCACTGTCCCAAACTGACGGATCGTGGTCACCGCCTCAGACAGTGGCAAACTGCACAAAGTTTTAATGGGCAGCGGTTCCCGATCTTCCAGTGGAACGCCGAGTTTCGCGGCTAACAGGCCAGTCTCCCGCACGAGCTGCGCCATGACCAGCGCCGTGTCGGGTTGAGTCTGAAACTTGTACGACGGTAGACGCGTCAGCACGGCGGGCGCCATCCAGCTCATGAACAATGCGTATTTGGACCACTCGACGGTCTGAATCTGCGGCACCGCGTCGGCACGGATCCCGGCATTGACCAGAGCGTCCACAAAGGTCTGAGCACGTGCGGAGATGCCCGCGGGAAGTTCGCCAAGGACCAGATATTCATTGACTGTGAAGCGCACCGGCCCGGCAGGCGTCACTCCACCGCTCAGAAAGGCTGCCGCTCCCAGGGTCTTGTCCCGGCCGAAGGTGTGCGCCAACTGTTCATCCTTCAGCACGCCGTTCTGGATCGACAGGGCGCTGCCCACCTTGAGATGGCCAACGCTTTCCAGCGCAGGTTCAGTGTCATAGGTCTTCACGGCTACTACGAGGACGTCGGCCTCGCGCACCGTCTGCGGCGTGGTGGCCACGGCGACCGGCACGGTGAAGTCCGCCAGTCCGGTGAGGGTGATCCCGTTCTGCTGTAAGTATGCCGCGCGGTCCCCACGCGCGATGATGGTGACCTCTTCGCCGGCCCGCGCCAGATGGCCGCCGATGATCGACCCCAGGGCTCCTGCGCCCAGAATGACAATCTTCATGGCGTCCACGCCGTCAACGAGATGCCCTCAGGTTGGGAACTATCTCACGTTGAATTTGACGCGCAAGTTGCGACGGAGCACCTCGTTGAGTGTCCGCAGACACGCAACAAATCTTATGAAGAGATCCAGGACCTCCTGGGAATCAGCGTTCTCAGACAAAACATGTTTGGCCAGTGCGCGCGTCAGAGGCTCTTCGTCCTTTTGTGTGCGCCAGATGTTGAACGCGTTCAAATACTCCTGGTCCCGCAGGTCGGCGACTGCCCGGAACGCAATCAATGCATGCCGTGATTTGAAGTGGGAGGGATGGCGAATTCGGGCGTGCATTGCGTCGAGCGCGCGATCGGCCACGTCCTTGTCGAGTTCTGCCTGGAGAACCCGGCTCGCGACAAACGTTCGTGTGATGAGCCACTCCAAGACACTGTACCTGCTCGGGATCGGGTCTCGTGGTTGATGGACGTCCTTCCAGATTTCGTCCGCGAGGCTTTGACCTAGATACTCCGCGGTGACGATTTGCTTCCGGGTGGAGAGTGAGTTGCCGAACCACATGGGCAAACTCCGTATTGTCGAAATCCGAGGATCCCAAGAGCGGCCGTCCTATCTAGAATGCGGGAGCGGGGTGTCAATCTCCTAAAAAAGGGTTGCCGAGCATACGCTTCGAGTGCCACGGGGGGCGCTCCCACCCCGTGCCCGTCGCGATGCTGCACTTTCCGCTGTTCAGCTACACGCGGACGAGCAGGTCACCCCAGATGGTCCGTCACGCCTTCACAGGGCTTTCGTCTCCTCGCGGTAGAGATCGAGCGCCTTCATCACGGGCGCGTCGGTGAAGCTGAACAGAAAAGCGGGCCGGTCGCTCTTGTTGACATGCTCCCGGAACGTCCAGGTCGGCACCGTGAACACATCCTTGTCTTCCCAATCGAGCCGTCCCTCGCCGACAATCGAGTAGCCGGCGCCCTCGATCACGTGATAGTTCGTGCAGCAGACGCTCCGGTGCGCCTGGGTGCGCTCGCCCGGGCGCAGCATCTGGATGAAGCACGCGATCGTCGGCATGGCGGGTCCGCCGGTCACGGGGTTCGTGTACTCGAGGATGATGCCGTCGAACGGGCTGCCGGAGTGTTCGGCCGCCATGCGCTCGAGCGCAGCGCGAGCCTGAGCCATCGGGTAGTGCCACAGCGGCGAGTACCGCGTGGACGGCGCGGCCTCCCACGCCGGCCTCAGGCCCCCGTCGCCGTATTTCGCGAAGGACGGGTCGGCGCCCTCGCCGATGGTCTGGGTCTCCTTGTAGTACTCCTCGTAGAATCCGGCCTCGAGCATCCGAACAAGCGGCGTGTCCAGGCCGTCGAGCCAGATCATCGGCCCGTCGGTATCGTTGGCGTGATCGTGCCAGGTCCAGTTCGGTGTCAGCACGAGATCGCCGGGGGCCATCGGAATGCGGTCGCCGTTGACGACCGTGTAGCCGCCCTTGCCCTCGATGATCAGGCGCAACGCGGAACCTGAATGGCGATGGGCGCGCGCGATCTCGCCGGGCATGACAATCTGGATGTTGGCGACCATGGTGTTGCTTGCCGACAGGCCCGGCAGCTCGGGGTTCGTCAGCCGGAGCACGCGTCGCTCGGCCTGCTCGGTGCCGACGAGCTGGGCCGCGCGCATCGCCTGGGGACGCAAGTCGCGCCAGTGCCACACCCAGGGGACGGCCTTGCTCTTGGGCTCGAGGGTGATACCGCCGCCGATCCAGGCGGGCGTGATGTGTTGCGATCGGAGCTGCGCGTAGTAGTCCTGCAGCTGCGCTTCCGACGACTTGATGTCGGAGAGCTTCAACATCGCCAACCCCTCCCTTTGAGCGGGTGCCGGCGGCCCTGCCCGAGGTTCACGCCCGGCGGCCGTCGCCTGGCCCCAGGTTCTCGCACACGCGACGTGGGCCGTCAAGCGCGCGCGGCCACTCCGGAGGCGAAGGCCGGCCCGACGGTTGGCGGTTGTTGACAACCTTGGTTTCCGGTAAAGTACGCGCCGATCTTCCTCGGGGAACGCCGGTCCGACCATCCCGTTCAGCGCTGGGAGGGAAGACGCCATGCACCCACGACACCGCCTCCTCCGTCTCGTCGGACTCGTCGCACTCGGCTGGGTGATCGTCGCGCCGGCGACCATCGCTGAAGCGCAGGCGCCCAAGCGCGGCGGCACGCTACGGGTCTCATACGGCAACGAGATCTCCAATCTCGATTTCTACACCGCGCCCGGCTACGAGCTGAACTGGGTCGCGATGAACATCGGCTGCGGCCTTCTCGGCATCACGCCCGACGGCAAGTTCGTCCCGGACGCCGCCGAATCGTGGCAGATCTCGCCCGACGCGCTCCTCTACACGTTCAAGCTCCGGAAGGACGTTCTGTTCCATGACGGCACCAAGGTCGACGCCGCCGCGGTCAAGTTCAGCATCGATCGCATCATGGATCCGGCGACCAAGTCCAGCATGCGGACCTACTACGAGCGCCTGCACTCGGTCGAGGTCCTCGATCCGTACACCGTCCAGATCCGGCTCAAGGAACCGTACGGGTTCACGCTGCACATGCTGGCGGCGTACCGCATGGGGCTCGTGTTCTACTCGCCGACCGCCACGCAGAAGTACACGCTCGAGGATCGAAAGAGCGGAAAGCCGGAGGCGGTCGTGGGATGCGGGCCGTTCCGGCTCGTCGAGTGGGTGAAGGGCAGCCACCTGGTCATGGATCGTTTCGAGAAGTACTACGACCAGGGATTCCCCTATCTGGATCGCGTCGTGATCCGCGTGATCAAGGACCCCATCACGCAGATGGCGGCATTCAAGGCCGGCGAGATCGACTTCATCGTCGACTTTTCGCCTGAGCACGTCGAAACGCTCAAGGCGCAGAATCCCCGCGCCCAGGTCATGACCGGAAAAGAGACGACTCCCATGGTGGCGATGATGAAGATCACGGTCCCGAAGGACGCGAAGCCCATGGCCAAGGACCGCGCGGCGCATCCGATCTTCAGCGACATCAGGGTTCGCAAGGCGATCGGCTGCTATGGTATCGACCGCAAGGAGATCGTGAAGATCGCGTTCAAGGGCCACGCGACCCCGTGGGTCGGGATCATCCCGCCGGGGACCCCGGACACTGCCGATGTCACGCACCTGTGCCCCTACGACCCGGTCAAGGCGAAAGCGTTGCTGGCCGAGGCCGGCTACGGGCCGCAGAAGCCCCTGACCTTCGAGTTGATGACGAACACCGAGAAGTCCGTGTTCAACGTCATCGCCACCGTCATCAAGGAACAGGTCTCGCGCATCGGGGTGACGGTGAACATCAGGCTGGTCGACAAGGTGACGTGGATGAACGTGGCCACGCAGGATGGTCCGTTCGACATGTACGTCGAGGATCTCGCGTCGCTGTTCACCGTGGACCAGAACACCCTCTTATCGAGCAGCACGGCGGCGTGGAACACCACGCGGCACACCGACCCCAAAGTCGACGACTACTACGCCCGCTACGCTCGAGAGATGGACCCGGCGAAGCGCAAGGCCGTCGCCAGGGAATTTCAGGAGTTCATGACCGACAAGCTCTACTGGAACACGATCTCCGGCTCGCCGTTCTATGAGGTCGCCCAGCCGTGGATGAAGGACTACGTCTACAACGCCGAGTGGAAAGTCCTCTACAAGAAGGTCTGGCTGGACCGGTAGAACCAGGAGGAATTCCCGATGATCAGGCTCCTCGCAACTCTCACGGCGCTTCTCGTGGTGCTGCCCGCCTTCGCGGTGCCCGCGGGTGGCCAGCCGGCCGCTCAACCGATGCCCCCCCTGCAACCTCAGCCGACCACCGTGCCCGGACGGCCCGACATTCCCAATGCCGAAGTCAATACGCTGCTGCGCAGCATCGCGCCCCCGCCGCTTCCAATGACGGAAGACCAGCTGCCGATCCCGCAGCTCAAGCTGCCCAAGGGCTTCAAGATCGAGGTCTTCGCCAGCGGCATCGCCAATGCTCGCACGCTGCGACTCGGCGACAAGGGGACCGTGTTCGTCAGCAACCGCCTGCTCGACAAGGTCTACGCCATCGCCGACCGGAACGGGAAGCGCGAGCTCAAGATCATCGCGTCGGGCCTGGACCGGCCCAACGGTCTGGCCTTCCACAAGGGCGCGCTGTACATCGCCGAAGGCACCAAGATTTCCAAGCTGGAGAGGATCGAGGACAACCTCGGCGATCCGCCCAAGCCCGTCGTCGTCTACGACGATCTGCCGAACCATCAATCGCACGGCTGGCGGTACATCGGCATCGGGCCAGACGAGAAGCTCTACATCAACGTCGGTGCGCCGTGCAACATCTGCGAGCCGCCTGCCGCCAACGCGCAGATCCGACGGCTCAACCTCGATGGCAGCGGCGCCGAAATCTACGCGCGCGGCGTCCGGAATTCCGTGGGTTTCGACTGGCATCCGGTGACCAAGCAGTTCTACTTCACCGAGCACGGCCGCGACTGGCTATCGGAAGACCTGCCCGAGGACGAGCTGAACCGCGTCACCAAGCCCGGCCAGCATTTCGGCTTCCCCTACTGCCACAACGGTACCTTCACGGATCGCGAGATGGGCTGGGGGCGCTCGTGCGACGAGTTCGAGAAGCCGGTCGCGCTCATGGGCCCGCACTCGGCCGTCCTCGGCATGCGGTTCTACACCGGCAAGATGTTCCCGAGCCAATACACGAACGCGATCTTCATCGCCCGGCACGGCTCCTGGAACCGGACCAAGAAGATCGGCGGCGACGTGGTCGTCGTGAAGCTGAACAAGGACGGCAGCGTGCGATCGCAAGAGCCGTTCCTCACGGGCTTCATCCAGAACAACCAGTACATCGGCCGCCCGGTCGACGTGCAGTTCTTGAAGGACGGCTCGATGCTGGTCTCGGACGACTACGCCGGCGCCGTCTACCGCGTGAGGTACGGCGGCGACAAGGTCGCGAAGCCCTGAACGGCGTTCACGTATAGCTTGATCGCCGCAGTACTCGTGGGGTTGTCGGCGTGGCCGGCCATGGCGCAGCCGCTCGACGCGCGGGTCGCTGCCTGCCTGGTCTGCCACGGCGAGAACGGGCAATCGGCGATCGCCGAGGTGCCCTCGCTCGGTGGGCAGCCGGCCTTCTACCTCCTCATCCAGCTGTTCATGTTCCGGGAACGAATGCGCGTCGTCGAAGTCATGAACGCGACGACCCGAGGGCTCAGCGACAACGAGTTGCGAAGTCTGGCGGATACCGTGGCCAAGCTGCCGCCGCCGCCACCGGCCGGCGGTCCCACCGATCCCGCCCGCCTGGAACGAGCCCGCGCGCTCATCGAGCAGCACCGCTGCAACTTCTGCCACAAGAGAGATTATTCGGGTGAAGAGAGTGTTCCCCGCCTGGCCGGTCAGCGAGAGGACTACCTGGTGAAGGCGCTGCGGCAATACAAGGACAACACGCGCCGCGCCTACGATACCTCGATGGCGGACGTCCTGTACCTGATCAGCGACGAACAGCTCCTCGATCTGGCCTACTTTCTGGCGCGCGTCCGCTGACCCCACGCCCGGATCCGAGCTACGGGACGGTGACCTGCGCCGTCGCGGCCGAGCGGCCAGCGGCCACGATTGACGGCCTGTCTCGTATCCGTGTCACGCTTGTCACGGTCGGGGGCCGTCTCCCCCCCTTCACCATTTGAAGCGCCTGTCTTTCGGGCCTCAGGGGTCGGCACGTCGCTTGCTGACCGGGCTACGGCATCGACCGCGGAGCGCGACGTCAGGAGGCCCCGATGACTCGCCGGCTCTCTCGCCGCCGACAACACCTCGACTGTGACCGAGAGCAACGAGAGCACAACTGCCGGGCGTCCGACACCACGGTGCAGGTGACGGCGCCCTCGCCGAGGGGGAAGCTCTGATCTCGCGTCTCGCCCCGCTGCTTGTCGCGCTGGCGCTCACGCTTATGTTCACGCCTGGCCCGACGGCGGCGGCTGATGCAACGGTCGAGAACGTGTGGCGAGCGCTACGCGAAGCACCGTGGGGAGCCACCTTCGAGGAGTGGACCCGGCGAGGCGCAGCCGCGAGCTGTGAGCGTTTCCGCAGCAACGGCGGCTCGAGCACGGCCGACGAGGAATGGGCCTACCGCTGCCGTGGGGACGACGCCGACGTCGTCCGAGAGTGGTTCTTTTACATCTTCCCCGGCGCTCCCCCGGCGCCGCGGTTCGAGCAGCTCCGCGCCCGGATCCCGACACCGGTCAGCGCTCCGCCGGACGGCCCCGAGGCATTGCTCGCCAGCCGTCATCGAGCACTCGCCGAGCGGATCTCGGCGCTTTACGGCAGCGGCGAGCATCCTGAGCCAGTGACGGTGCGCGAGTTCGGCTCAGCGTCGTGGCGCGACATCGTGCGGTGGCGCGCCAACGCCCTGGAGATCGTGCTCTACATGGACGCGCCGCCCTCGGGACCTTCGTACCTCGGGCTCCTTGCGCGTCACATTGCGCTCCTCACCGCCATCACCGAAGAGTGGCGCGAGCTCGAGACCAGCCGCATGCCGCCGTCGGCGGAGTGGGTGGCGACGCAGCTCGCTGTTCTGCTCGGTAAGGAGCTCCATACTGCGTTTCCGGACTACCGCGCACTGCTCGCCCGCGCCGTGGAGAATCCTACCGATTCGGCCGTGCAGGCGAAGGTCTACGCGCTGGTCCTGGAGCTACTGAAGGCCGCGAAGGCCCACAATGCCCAACGTCCGGCGCTCCTCCTCGCGGCCGACCATCTCGCGAGCCACCTCGGCAGCCAGGACGAGCGCTCACCCGAGTGGGACGCGCGGCGCCGGGCTCTGCGAATCGACGGCCTCACGTGGCACTGGTCGCAGCTCGGCGCGAGCTGGTTCTATGCGCACGATCTCCTCTGGCGGATCTGGAAGGAGTACCCGGCGAGCCCATGGGGGGAGCGAGCCTTTGTACGGCTGCTCGACCTCGGCTGGGACACCAGTGTCGGCTGTCGAAAGGGCAGTGACCAGTTTCGCGAGGTGATCCGCCAGGGCGAGGCCTTCCTCGCTCGACGTCCTATGAGCCCTGCGCGGGCCGAGGTCAAGTTCCTGGTCGCGCAGTCCTACGAGACGTGGTGGTCGCTGAGCCAGGCGTCGCGCGAAGATCAGTACGCCGATCCGGCCCGCTATCAGGACGGAGCCACCACGGCCCGGCAGAAGGCGATCGCCGTGTACAAGGACGTACTCGGGCTGGTTCCCACCGGACCGCCATCGACCTACGCACGGCGGGTCCTGCCTCGACTCGGCCTGGGCTTCCCCACGAACCAGCGGCGGTTCTTCTGCGTCTACGACTGATCAACGCTCGCGCGTGACTCACCCTCTTGGCTCGATCTCAAAACGTCGCTCCGGAGGCGAGGTAGTGCTCGACGATCTCGGTCCCGGTCGCACGCCACACACCCTCGTGGCGCAGGATGTAGGCGAGCGCCGAGTCGAGCGCGCCGATGCGGTGGGGGACGCCGATGATGAATGGATGGAGGCAGATGGCCATGACGCGTCCAGACTGCGCGCCCTCGCGGTACAGCGTGTCGAACTGGCGGCGGATCATGAGCTCGAATTCGTCCGACGACCGGCCGGCGCGTAGAATCTGCGGCAGGTCGTTGATCTCCCCGGAGTACGGGATCGAGCACAGGCGCCGGCCTCCGATGTTCATCAGATAGGGCTGATCGTCGTTGATCCAGTCGGCGACGTAGGTGGCGCCGGCCTCGACGAGGTAATCGAGCGTGTGCCAGCTCTCTTGCAGGCCGGACGACAGCCAGCCCCTCGGGCGCCGGCCCGTCGCCTTCTCGATGCTTGCAAACGTGGCGAGCACGACCCGCCGCTCCTCTTCAGGAGCCATCCGATTGAGAAGGCGCGCGTTGCTCTGGTTGTGCCCCATGAACTCCCAGCCGAGCGCGCGGGCGTCCTCGACGACCTGGGGATAGTCGTCGCACGCCTCGGCGTTGAGCGCGACGGTCCCGCGCACGCCGTGACGCGCCATCACCTCCATCATGCGGAAGATCCCGACGCGATTGCCGTAGTCGCGCGGCGCCCAGTTGATGACGTCGGGCGCCTGGCCGGTACCACCGGGCACCGGCTCGTTCAGCGGAAACGTCTCGACGTTGGGGATGACCCAGAGCGCGAGGCGCGCGCCGTTCGGCCAGGTGATCGTGGGTCGGCGATTGATCGGGACATAGGGAAACGGCCCGGAGCGCTGCGGCTGCATCTCAACGCGTGACCTCGCTCGAAGGGACGGCCACGCCGTGCGCCTGCGCCTGCACCTCGAGGTTGACGAGCCCGAAGGGCGAGGCTGTCGCGTCCAGCATGCCCCAGCTCTTGAGCCAGTCGAAGGTACGCCGCATCTCGTCGAGGGGAATCGGCGCGGGATCGCACACCACGACGCGGCTCTCGCGGAGATCGTCGATGGTGAGGGCGGCGATCTCGGGATCATCCTTCCCGTGATAGTCGATGAAATAGTGGAGATAGGCGCGCTTGTTCGCGTTGATGCGGCGCACCGCCTCACGCACCGCGCGACTGAACGCGGCATAGGTCTCGGCATCGACCCGCTCGGAGGCGACCTCGGTGCCGTGGAAGAAGGCGGAGCAGATCGGCCGGCAGCCCTTCTTCTCGGCGAGCGTGAGGTGGGGTTCGGTCAAGGTCGTCGCCTCGACCTCGCCTCGCAACATCGAAGCGAGCCGGAAGCGCGAGCCGTTGGGGGCCTGGCAGAGCTTGATCATGTCGCGCGGGAGGAACCCTTCGAGCATGTGGAGCGCGATGTAGTGCGTGCCGAAGTAGAAGGGCACGCCGATGGTCCGGTTGGCGAGCTGCTGCGGGGTGTAGACGGGGGAGTCAGGCGGCACGACCAGCGCCGAATAGGCGATGATGGCGCGTCGGCCGAGCTGGCGACTCTTGATACCTGTTTCCTGGACGCGGCAGTAGTTGCCCCATTCGCAAGCGTTGTACATGTCCGCCTTGCCCTGCTCGAAGAGGCGGCCATGGCTCGCGAACGGGTTCACCCCCTTGGGACTCGTGACGTCGAGCTCGGTCTTCTTCTCGACGCCGGCTTCGCGGTCCACCCACTCGACGAGGAGCCCTTCCTTCTCGAACAATCCCTCGTCGTACGCGACCAGCTCAGCCAGGCCCTGGAATGGCGCGGTGGTCTCCAAAACCAGCTTTCTCATGGCGTATCTCCTCATGTCCAGCGATCTAGTAACCCCGAGCCCAGTCAATCACGTTGGCGAGCGGTCGCCCGTCCAGATATGCGCGCAGATTGTCGGCGAACACCTCGACGACCCGATGCTGCGCCACATCGGTACCACCGGAGACATGCGGCGTAATCAACACGCGCTCGTCCTGCCAGAGACGGCGATCGGGGGCGTGCTCGAACTCCCCGAGGTAGACGTCCAGACCGACGCCACGCAGCTTCCCCGCCGCCAGCGCGGCGATCAGCGCCTCTTCGTCGATGATCTCCCCGCGGGCGACGTTGACCAGCACCGTTCCCGAACGCATGGCCGCAAACGCCTCGCGACCAATCAACCCGGTCGTTTCCGGTGTCCACTGACAACAGACGGCCACGAAGTCACTCTCCCCCAGCAGCGTATGGAGATGCGCGGGACTTTCGAGACGGCTGAATCCTGAGAGCAAGTCCCCGGCCGATACGTGCCGCCGCGTACCGACGACGCGCATTCCGGCCCCGGCGCAAAGGCTTCCGACCGCCTGCCCAATGCCGCCGGCGCCGATGACACAGACGGTCTTGCCTTCGACCTGGATCGGCCGATAGGTGCCGTGCTCGAAATGCTGCCGCTGTCGGTCGCGGTGGGCCCGATGCAAGCCGCGAGCGAAGTGTAGAAAACAGGCCAGGACGTACTCGGCCATGGGCCGGGTATTGCCATGACCGCGCGATGTGGTGACGCATACATCGCTGCCCCACAGGTCCCCACGCAGCAAATTGCTGGCCCCCGCCGGGCGTTGATGAAACCACCGTAGCCGTGGCGCCCGCGCCCGTAGATCGAGGGGGAACGGCCACCCGCCCAGGATCACCTCTGCCTGAGCCAGGAGACGGTCGCGCTCCGCGCGCGTGCTGGTTGGACAGGGGCGCTTTCCCAGGTAGCGCTCCACGGTCCATTGGGGCCAGGTTTGCCGGATCTCGTCATCGAACCAGCCGCGGGCGTCGATGATACGGAGCCGCGCGTCGAGGCGCGCGATTTGCGCCAGCTCCTCATCGACGATGGGCTGGATGACGAGGACGTTGACCGTCTGCATCGGTCCTCGGGGCGCGGCTAGGGTGCGGAGCCCGCGGCAGCGAGGCGACGCTTGGCCTCGGCATACAGAGCCGGCTGGAGCGGCCCTTGCCGCAGGGCGGCGATATTGTTTTGGAGATGCGCCGGGTTGATCGTTCCCACGATGGTCGTGGCCATGCCCGGGTGGGTGAAGGTGAAGCGAAGGATGAACTCCATCGGGGTCATGCCCTCGAGCAGGTCATCGAGTCGCGCCTTCTGCCACCGCTCCCATTGCGTCCCCGCCTGTCCGCCCCCGGATGGGGCACCCTTGGCAGCACCGCCCCTGATGACGATGCCCGCTCCCGAGCCGGCAGCGGTGGCAATCATCGCCTCGTGCTCGCGCTCCACAGCCGAGTACGGTATCTGAAACACATCGAACACGCCCATCGCGATGTGATCCGCGAGGTGCGGCAACGTGGCGGACATGCCGACGAACCGCACCTTGCCCGCCCGCTTGAGTGAGAGCACCGCGCCGAGGGCGTCGTGCTCCTCCAGCGTCTGCTTGGACGGCGAGGCATGGAACTGGAGCACGTCGATGTAGTCCGTCTTCATGCGGACGAGGCTCTGTTCGACCCCCGCGATGATATTGTCGCGCGTGAAGACGTGGGGGTTCCGCTGGCCCCGTGGGGCAGGGGTCGCGCCGACCACACAGCCGCATTTGCTCGCCAGGTAGTACTCGGAGCGCCGGGCCGCAAGGTAGCGCCCGATACGCTCCTCGCTGAGTCCGTAGTCGATCGACGTGTCGATGTAGTTGATGCCGGCGTCGAGCACGGCGTGGAGAATGGTTTCTGCTTGCGCCTCGGTGACCTCGCGGCCCCGCGGGGCACCCCGCAGCTCCATCGCGCCATACCCCAGCATCGTGACCTGAAGCCCAGTCCGTCCGAGTTCTCGTTTCGGGAGATCAGTCATATACCCCCCTCTATACAGTCCTTCCCTTTGTGAGGCCGGTCTCCATCCCAGGCCCCGCGGCCTGGGCGCCGGACCCGCCTCGAGACCCTGATAGTAGATGATCGTCGCGGTCTGGCACAGCGACGGTCTTTGTTGTAGCTTCATCAGCGCGCGGGAGCAGTTCACCAATCCATGTAGCGAGGAGAGCTGACATGGCAACCCGAGCGCCCTTCCTGACCACGCACTTCGGCGCCTACTATCACCGCGAGGTTCCTCAAGAAGATACCGAGCTCACGCATACCGGCCCCGGAACGCCGTGCGGAGAGTACTTGCGCCGTTTCTGGCAGCCGGTTTGTTTCACTGACGAGCTACGCGATCTTCCGATACGGGTCAGAATCCTCGGGGAGGATCTCGTGGTGTTCCGCGACTTCCGGGGTGCGATCGGCCTTCTGGAGCTCCATTGTCCGCATCGGGGCACGTCGTTGGAGTTCGGCCTGATCTCCCCGCGAGGAATCCGATGCTGCTACCACGGCTGGCTCTTCGACGTCGACGGGGCCATTCTCGAGACCCCGGGCGAGCCGGCGACGAGCACGCTGAAGGACCGGCTCTGCCACGGCGCCTATCCCATCCACGAGCACAACGGGATCGTGTTCGCGTACATGGGACCGCCGGAGGAGCAGCCCGCCTTTCCCGTCTACGATAGCTTCAATCGGCCCGGCTATCGACTGATCCCCGGCCGCAAGTATTACTATCCGTGCAACTGGCTGCAGATTCTCGAGAATGCCATGGACCCGGTTCATACGGCGTTTCTCCACACGATCGTCAGCGGCTCCCAGTTCACCGACGAGTTCGGCAAGGTGCCGGAGCTGGATTTCACCCAGACGCCCGTCGGCATGATCTACATGGCGAGTCGCCGAGTGGGAGACAACATCTGGGCGCGAATGGTCGAAGCCGTCCTGCCCAACCTCCAGCAAGTGGCGCCGATCTGGGAGAACGGCCACCACGAGCATCCCTTCAGCGGCCCGATGATGAGCCGTTGGATCGTACCCGTCGACGACACCAACACCCTGTTCATAGAATTCCGACACGTGAGCGAGACGGCGGGCGTCACACCCGAGTGGTGGGCGAATCGCGATGTCATGTTACCCGGCCAGCTCGCTTCCGACGCCTACGAGGCGAGTCAGCGGCAACCCGGCGACTACGAGGCTCAGGTCAGTCAGCGGGCAGTCGCCATCCACGGTCTGGAGCATCTCGGAGCCACGGATCGTGGCGTCATCATGTTCCGGCAGCAGCTCCGGCAAGGTATCCGCGCGGTCACAGCCGGGAAAGCTCCTGATGGCCCGTCGCGGGTCGCCGGCACGATCACCGCGACGTATTGCAACGACACGGTCGTGCGTGTCCCTCCCGCACCGACGGCGGAGGATGACCAGCAACTCATGCGGGCGACTGCGCGGAAGCTCGTCGAATCCTATCTCGCCCGCCCGCCCCTCCTCGTGGGCGGTCGGCCGGGCTGATTTCTCATCGTGACCCTCCGAGGATCTCCGCGAGCGCCGGGGTGGCCATCCCCGCCTTCCAGGTCGGATCACGGACCTCGAGCAGGTTGCCCGAAGGATCGAGGAAGTACAGCTCGCGGCCGGTGAAGAAGCCGTGCTCGCGGTAGGTGAGCTCTTCGATCTTCACCCCTCGCTCGTGGAAGAGCCGGACCGCCTTCTCCCATTCCTCCGGCGAGAGCGTGAAGGAGTGATGCAGGCGGTTGTCCTGCTGGGGGGTCCGGTGGAGCTTCTCCCTGCGCTCGCAGAGCAGGATGTCGTGGCCGCCCACGTGGAAGCACGCCATGTTGGAGTTGCCCAGCCGGCCGCGATACTCAAGACCGAGCAGATCGCGGTAGAAGCGCTCGCTCTCCTCCAGATCATTGACCGGGATCGACCAATGGGTGACGCCGTCGATCTTGAGCATGTCCTCACCCCGTTAGATCACGACGTGCCATCCCAGCCCGTGTGGGAGATGTCGAAGACCACCTCGTCGGGGCCCGCCCACTTCATCTCGAAGTTGCGGTGACGGCCGGACGGCAGCGGGGCGTCGATCCCTTCCTTCTGGGTCAGTCTCTTCCCCTGGGCCGCCTCCAGTTGCCGAGAGGCGTCGCCGAGGTCGTCCACCTCGACACCGAAGTGGTGGATGCCGCTGTAGTTGGGTCCATTGGCTCCCACGTCGGCGTCCTGGTCGGTCTTCCAGTTGAGGATGGCCAGATTGATCGCGCCATCGGTCAAGAACACCGCGCCGCTCGGGCTGCGGCGGATCTCCTTCCATCCGAAAGCAGCCTTGTAGAACGCCGCGACCTCGTCGGGGTTACCGGTGGTCAGTGCGATGTGCTTGATCCTCGCCATGCCGTCCTCCTCCCTTTCATCGTGCCGCCTCGGTCTCTGCCTGGCGTCGCGCGGCAACAGTAGCACGGGTCCCGCGCACGTCGCCTCGAGTCCTCCTTGACCCTCGTCAAGCGGCAGCATAACCTCTTTGCGGCTGGACATTTTAGCGAGCATTCAGCATGCGCTGCAATCGGTGCCACCGCGAGGCTCCTCCCGACGCTCAGTTCTGTCCTGAGTGCGGGGCGCGGCTCGCTCTCACCTGCTCCGAGTGCGGCACCGAAAACGGTCTCGACCACAAGTTCTGCAAGAAGTGCGGCCGCCCGCTCGTGGCGCCGACGACGAGTGAGAAGGAATCGCCGAAGTTCACCTCGCCGCAGAGCTATACACCTCGCCACCTCGCCGAAAAGATCCTCACCTCCAAGGGCGCGATGGAGGGCGAGCGCAAGCAAGTCACGGTGCTGTTCTGCGACATCGCCAACTCGACCGCCCTGGCGCAACGCGTAGGTGCGGAGGCGATGCACACCGTGCTCGAGCGGTTCTTCGAGCTGGCGCTGGCCGAGGTCCACCACTACGAGGGCACCGTCAATCAGTTTCTGGGCGACGGCTTCATGGCGCTGTTCGGCGCGCCCATTGCGCACGAGGATGACGCACGGCGTGCCGTGCTCGCGGCCCTCGGCATCCAGCGGCGCCTCCACGAGCACCAGGCACCCTCGGCCGAAGTCCTCGGCGACGTCACGGTCCGGATGGGCCTCAACACCGGGTTCGTCGTGATCGGCAGGATCGGCGACAACTTGCGCATGGATTACACCGCGGTGGGGGACACGACGAATCTCGCCGCCCGCTTGCAGCAGGCCGCCGAGCCCGGGACGATGTTGATCAGCGAGTCGACGCATCGATTGGTGCAGGGCGCCGTCCGCGCCGAGCGCATGGCGCCTCTCTCGGTCAAGGGCAAGAGCGAGCCCGTCGAGGCGCACCGCCTCCTCGGGCTGGCGCCCCGCCGCTCGGCGCTCGAGGAGCGGACCACGAGGTTGCTCGGCCAGTTCGTGGGACGCGCACGCGAGACGGGCGTGCTGCAGGATCTCTACACACAGGTCGTGGACGGTCACGGCCAGGTCGTCGGAGTCGTGGGTGAGCCTGGCATGGGGAAATCGCGCCTGCTCCACGAGTTCCGACGTGGGCTCGGCAGCCGACCGGTGACCGTTCTCGAGGGTCGCTGCGTCTCGTACGGCGGCTCGATCCCCTACCTCCCGATCGTCGAGTTCCTTCGCAACAATTGTGGGATCGTCGAGGGCGACGCGCCCGACATCGTCGCTGACCGCATCGCCGCGGGCCTCAACGAGGTCGGGATGGCGCCGGCAGAATGGGAGATGTACCTGCTCCACTTGCTCGGCGTCAAGGACGCGAGCGGCGCGATCGAGGCCCTGAGCCCCGAGGCCATCAAGGCACGGACCTTCGAGGCCCTGCGTCAGATGAGTCTCAGAGGGAGTCGCCGCCGACCGCTGATCTTCATCGTCGAGGACGTGCACTGGATCGACAAGACGTCAGAGGAGTATCTCGCCTCACTGGTCGAAAGCCTCACCGCGGCACCTATCTTGCTCGTCACGACCTATCGACCGGGATACCGGCCGCCGTGGATGGACCGCTCCTACGCCACGCAGATCACGCTCCGGCCCCTGATGCGTCAGGACTGTTTGAGCGTGATGCAGTCCGTGCTCCAGAACGACCAGCTCTCCAGCGCCCTGTCCGAGACGATCCTGAACCGGGCCGAGGGCAATCCCTTCTTCCTCGAGGAGCTGGCGCTGGCGGTCGGCGAGCATCGTGAGCCTGGTCACGCGATCCCACACACGGTGCAAGGCGTGATCATGGCACGCATCGACCGGCTCTCCGAAGACACGAAGCGCCTGGTGCAGACGGCCTCCGTCCTCGGCCGAGAGTTTCCACTCACGCTCCTCGATCGCGTCTGGGACGGCCCCGGGGCGCTGCATCCCCACCTTCTGGAGTTGAAGCGCCTCGAATTCGTCCATGAGCGCGCGGGGGCCGACGAGCCGGTCTACGTGTTCAAGCACGCGCTCACGCAAGATGTCGCGTACGACGGCCTGCTGACCCATCGGCGTCAAGCCCTGCACGGGGCCGCGGGCCGCGCGCTCGAGGAGCTGTACGCCGACCGCCTCGAAGAGATCTCCGGTTCGCTGGCCTACCACTTCGATCGGTCGGAGATCGCGGACAAGGCCGTCACGTATTTGACCCGGGTCGCGGACAAGGCAGCACGCATCTACGCCAACGCCGACGCGCTGACCCACCTCACCGCGGCGCTCGCTCACATCGGCCGACTGTCAGATGGGCCGGCGCGTGATCGGATGCTCCTCGACGTCGCGCTTCGCCAGGGATTCTCGCTCTACTTTCTCGGGCGCTTCACCGAGAGCGTGAACCATCTCCTGGAGCATCGCGAGCGGGTGGACCGGCTCGGCGATGCCGTGCTCGCCGGTCCTTACTATTTCTGGCTGGCTCACATGTACAGCCGTCTGGGAAACCAGGAGGTCGCCGCGCAGAGCGCCAGGCGGGCGATCGACGAGGCGAGCCGGTGCGGCGACGACGCGACGCTGGGCAAGGCTCATGGGCTCCTCGCTCTCGAGGGCCATTGGTCCGGCTCGGCCCATGACGGTATCCGGCACGGGCGAGAAGCCGTCGCGCGGCTCGAGGGCACCACCCAACAGTGGTGGCTCGGCATGGCGTATTTCTATCTCGCCGTCGATCACCTCCTGATCGGGCGGTTCTCGGAGGCGCTCGAGGCGACCGCGCGCGCCTCGGCGGTCGGAGAGGCCATCAGCGACACTCGGCTCCAATGCTACGCCGCGTTCACCAGCGGCTGGGTCGCGGCGATGCGCGGGGATCTGGACCTGGCCGTCGACGACTGCGAGCGCAGCCGCAAGCTCGCCACCGACCGCGTGAGCGGTGTCTATGCGGCCGGCTTCGTCGGGTACGCTCATGTCGAGCGCGGTGACGCCGAACCGGCAATTCCGATACTCGAGCACGTCGTGCGCGAGCTCGAGCAGTTCGGCTTTCCGCAGTGGCACGGGATGTTCACGGCATCACTCGGCGAGGCCCTCAGGCTGACCGGCGATGCAACGGCCGCGCTGGAGCTGGCGCAGCGCGGCATCGCGATCGCGAGCGGGGCACGGTACCGGCTCGCGGTCGGCTACGGCCAGCGGATCCTGGGCCGGATCGCCAGGGACACCGGTGGCCATGACGAAGCGGCCGCGCACTTCGAAGAGGCGCTCGGTACGTTCACGTCGATTGGAGCCCAGTTCGAGGTCGGGCGGATGCGGCTCGAGCTCGCCGAGCTCGAAGCCGTGCGCGGCGATCGCGTCACCGCACTGGCACACGCCGAGGCCGCCGACGCCGCGCTGCGCGATCTCGACGCGCCGATCTACCGGACCCGCGCGCAGCGTCTGGTGGGCGAGCTTCGGCTGGCTCGGTAGGTCCGCGCCGCTAGCGGCGAAACGCGCGGATGACCGTCCGTGCCCCGTCGACTCCGATCGGAGCGACCAGGATCGGGAGATCGACGCCGGCGCCGCGAAAGGCGGCGAGCTGCGCTCGGCAACGGTCCATTGGACCGAGGAGGCACACCGCGTCGAGGATCCGCTCGCTCAACGACGCGCCTCCGGCGCCCTTCTCCATCTGGGCGGCCTCGTCCGCAAAACCGCTCGCCCGAAAGAGTCTCTGGAAGAAGGGAAACGTCGTGTACAGTCCGAGGTTCTGACGCGCGGCCTCGCGCATCGCCTTCACATCGTCGCCCAGAAACGTCGGCAGACCCAGGGTGACGTCGAGCTTGCCGAGGCCGGAAGCCTTGGCCCGGCCACGGTCGATCCACGCCTTGCTCTGCTTGACCCGCGCGGCCGACCAGAGAAACGGCATGATCCCGTCCGCGAGCTCGCCAGCGAGCTCGACGGTGCGTGAGGTCACCGCGGCGACATAGAGCGGCACCGGCTTCGGTGAAGGCCGCTGGGGAAGATGCGTCGTCGGCCCTTCGCCCTTCAGCCACTTCCGCACTCCGCTGACATACCGTCGCAATGCGGCCGGGGGGTCTGCCATTTCGATCCCGAGCGCGCTGTTGACAGGGGGATGGCTGACGCCCAGGCCGAGCACGAAGCGCCCGCCGGTCGCGTCGGCGATGAGGGCCGCCCCCTGCGCACAGACGTACGAGTGGCGCAGATAGATGTTCGCGATCCACGTCCCGATGGTGATTCGCTGGGTCGCCGCGCCCATGAGCTGGGCGGTCGCCATCACGTCATTGTTGACCTCGGTGGTGAAGATCGCATCGAACCCGGCCTCCTCTGCCTCGCGGGCGATTGTCTGCACATCGCGGGCACTCCAGCCCGCTCCGGGAATGACAGCGAGTCCGAGTCGGTCAGCCATGGGAGCCTCCTTCAGCCACCAGGGGTGGCGCCGGGAGGGTAGCTCCATCGAACGATTGGGGTCAAGGAACACTCGCAGGGTCTTGACCTCCCCGGGGCACTCCCCACATGATCTGAGCCACGATGACGCCGGAGACGTACCTTGAGCGGGTTCGCGCGCTCCTGCCGTCGCTGCGTGAGCGCGCCCTCCATGCCGAGCAGCTCCGGCGGCTGCCCGACGAGACCCTCGCGGACTTCCAGGAGGCCGGACTCTTTCGCTGCCTCCAGCCCAAGCGCTATGGCGGCTACGAGCTCGATCCCGCGACGCTCTACCGGGCCGTCATCGAGATCGGCACCGTCTGCGGCTCGACCGCCTGGATCCTCGGCGTCGTCGGCGTTCACAACTGGCACCTCGCGCTTTTCGCGCCGCAGGCGCAAGACGACGTCTGGGGCAAGGACACGAGCATTCAGGTCTCCACATCCCTGGCGCCCACCGGCACCGTGACGCGGGTCGACGGAGGCTTCCGCCTCCAGGGCCGCTGGTCCTTCTCGAGCGGCTGCGACTTCTGCCACTGGGCGGCGCTCGGCGGCACCGTGCCCCCGCTCAAGGATGGTGCACCCCCTGACGTACGGACCTTTCTGGTCCCGCGATCGGACTACGCGATCGATGACACGTGGTATGCGGTCGGGCTCTGCGGCACCGGAAGCAAGGACGTGGTGGTGGACGATGCCTTCGTGCCGGAGTACCGGACCCACTCGTACCGCGATGCGTTCTATCTGACGAATCCCGGCGCCGCGGTCAACGACGCGCCGCTCTATCGCCTACCCTTCGGGCTCGTCTTTCCGGCGTGTATCAGCTCCCCGGCCATCGGCGTCGCGCTGGGAGCGCTCACGACGTTCCGCGACCAGACGACGACGCGCATCTCCCCGCGTGACCAGAGCCGGGTCGCCGAGGACCCGTTCGTGCAGTTTTCGCTCGCGGAAGCCGCGGCCGAGGTGACCGCCGCCCGCGATCGCCTGCTCGGCAACTTTACCGAAGCGATGCAGCTGGTCCGCGACGGCGCGGAGCTCTCCCTCGCCCAGCGGGCGCGCTATCGGTGGGATACCGCGAAGGCCGCGGATCGGTGCGTTCGCGCCGTCGATCGCCTGTTCGAGGCCAGCGGAGGCCGCGGCGTCTTCCTCGACAACCCCATCCAGCGGGCGTGGCGTGACGTCCACGCGATCCGGGCGCACGCCGGCAACAATCTCGAGAAGGCCGCCTTCGTGTTCGGACGTTCCGAGTTCGGCCTTCCGCCGCTCGATCTCAGGTTCTAGGGTCCTCCCGCGCCTCTTTGAGCGTCTCCGGAACTTCCACGGCGGAGGCCTGTCTAACGGGTCATGAGCCACCTCCTCTCCGTGGATTCCGAGGTCACTGCTGCGCCGACCGCCGGAGCGCTTTCCCTCCGCTCGGGACGCCGTTGGGATCCGCGGCTCTATCAGATCGGCACGCTGGCCGGGCTCCTCGTTTATGGGATGTGGTGGCTGGACCTCGAGGTGCAGCCGCTGACCGCGGTGGCCATCGTCGCGAGCGTGCTCGCCACGCAGTTCCTGTGCATGCGCCTGGCCGGTCGGCCCCAGTTCGATCCGCGAAGCGCGCTCATCTCCGGACTCTCGCTCTGCCTCCTGCTCCGCACCGGGTCGACGGGCCTGGCCATGCTCGCCGCCGTGATCGCCATCGCCAGCAAGTTCACGCTGCGCGTGCGGGACAAGCACGTCTTCAATCCCACTAACTTCGCCCTGGTCGCGATGCTGCTCACCACCGGGGAGGTGTGGGTGTCACCCGGGCAATGGGGCAGCGGAATCGTCTTCGCCTTTCTGCTGGCGTCGGCCGGTGGCCTCGTCGTGAATCGCGCGGCCCGCGCGGACGTCACCTGGACCTTCCTCGCGTGCTACGCGGCCCTGCTCGGCGGCCGCTCGCTCTGGCTCGGGGAGCCGCTCGCGATCCCGATGCACCGGCTGGAGAACGGCGCCCTCGTGCTGTTTTCCTTCTTCATGATCTCGGATCCCAGAACCACGCCGAATTCGCGGACCGGGCGCATCCTGTTCGCGGCGCTGGTGTCGCTGGGGGCCTACACGGTTCAGTTCTGGTTGTTCCGGACGAACGGCCTCCTCTGGTCCCTCGCCATGTGCTCGCTCGTTGTCCCGCTGATCGACCGCCTGTTGCCGGGTACGCGCTACCGGTGGAAAAGGAGCCTCGCATGAAGCTCACGGCGATCTTCGTGACCGCCATGCTCGTCGTCGCGATCGCGGCACCCACCGTCCTGGCCTTCTGCGGCTTCTATGTCGCCAAGGCCGATACCAAGCTGTTCAACCAGGCCTCGCAGGTGGTGCTGGTCCGCCACGAGAACAAGACCGTTATCACCATGGCCAACGACTTCAAGGGAGACCCCAAGGAATTTGCCGTCGTGGTGCCGGTGCCGACCGTTCTCCAGAAGGGACAGATCCGGGTTGGCGATCGCGCGCTCGTCGAGCACCTCGATGCCTACTCCGCGCCCCGGCTGGTCGAGTATTTCGACGACAACCCGTGCACGCCCCACCTCCGGTTCGAGCTGCGAGGGTCCGCCGCGCCCATGACGACGTCGCAGGACAAGATGTCCGAGCGAGCCCACGGCCTCGGCGTCACTATCGAAGCCCGGTACACCGTGGGCGAGTACGACATCCTCATCCTGTCCGCGCAGGAGAGCGCGGGGCTCGAGACCTGGCTCCGGGATAGCGGCTATCGCCTGCCCGCGGGGGCGTCGTCGGTTCTGGGCAGCTATCTCAAGCAAGGGATGAAGTTCTTCGTGGCCCGCGTGAATCTGGAACAGCAGGCCAGGCTCGGCTTCACATATCTGCGTCCCCTCCAGATGGCATTCGAATCACCGAAGTTCATGCTGCCGATTCGTCTCGGCACTCTGAATGCCGACGGGCATCAGGAACTGTTCGTCTACGCGCTGACGCGCACAGGCCGCGTGGAGACGACGAACTATCGCACCGTGCGGCTGCCCACCGGCATCGAGCTTCCGGTCTACGTGAAGGAAGAGTTCCCGCAGTTCTACCGGGCGATGTTCGCTCGGCAGGTCAAGCGCGAGGCCATGCGCGCGGTGTTCCTGGAGTACGCCTGGGACATGGCCTGGTGCGATCCCTGCGCCGCCGACCCACTCACTCCCGAGGAGCTGCGCAAGCTCGGGGTCTTCTGGCTACCGGAGAGCGCGTCCGGCGAATCCGGTGACCGGCTTCGCCGCGCGCCGGGGGGTCCCGTGAACGTCTTCTTGACTCGTCTCCACCTCCGCTACGACGCGGCGAGCTTCCCCGAGGATCTCGTCTTCCAGGAGACCGCCGACCGCGCCAACTTCCAGGGACGCTATGTCCTGCGGCATCCGTGGAAGGGAGAGGCGAAGTGCGAGGCGGCCGAACGCTACCGTCAGTCGCTTCGGGCCCGCGTCGAGCAGGAGGCCGGCAACCTCGCCTCGCTCACCGGCTGGGCCATCGAGGACATTCGCCGCAAGGTCGGTCCCGTCGGCGACAGCGAGCGCACACCCGACAGCCGCCCGTGGTGGCAGAAGCTGTTCGGGGAGTAGTCGCGCGCGGGCACCGTTGCGCTAGTCGAACAGCGACAGATCGATCGCATCGCCCATCGTGCGGTAGCCCAGGTCGCTTGGGTGGAGGTGGTCGCCGCAGTCGTAGATCGGCAGCATCCGGGTCGGATGGTCGGGATCGCGTAACGCCCGGTCGAAATCGACGACCGCGTCGAAGTCGTCGGTCTTGCGCAGCCACTCGTTGACTTCCTGGCGCACCGCCTCGCGCTTCGGGTTCCAGGCACCGGGCAGGAAGGTCTCGTTCTCGAATGGGGTCAGCGTGCCGCCGACCACCTTGATCCCGCGGGCCTGCCCGCGCACGGCGAGCTGCTTCAGCCCGGCGATCATCTGCGCGGCGGTCACCTCTTCTTCGGGCTTGCCGTTTCGGTTTCGCAGATCGTTGGTGCCCAGCATGATGACGGTATGCGTGACGCCGGGCTGCGCCAGCACATCCCGATCGAAACGGCGCAGACCGCTGTCGCCGCGGATGTCGTGCAGGATGCGGTTTCCGCCGAGCCCCTGGTTCATCACCGACATCAGCCGCCCGCCCCGCCGTGCCACGAGCCGGCGCGCGAGCTGCGAGGGCCAGCTGTGATGGCCGTCATGGGTCGAAATGTTGGCGTCGGTCAGCGAGTCGCCGACCGCGACGATGGCGCCCGTCGCCGACGGCGCGACGACGTCGATGCCGCAGACGAAGTACCAGTCGTCGGTGAGGCGCCCGACCGGCATGACCTCTTCGGCCGCGAAATCTCCTGGCGGCGAGATGTAGTTGGTCTGCCGCGCGTAGCGTCCGGTGATCCCGAAGCTCACCGGCAGATCGGCCGGCAGGTGCACGCTGACCGCAAGGTCCGACAACGGCGCGAACGCCAGCTCGACTGGATCGCTGACCACCAGCGACCCGGCGGCAATCGTGGCGCGGGGCTCGCCGCCGAAGGTCAGTCGGCGGTTCGAGCCCGGCACGAGCGCCGGCCCCGTGCTGCGGACGCCGACGCGGGCCGCGCCGATCGCCAACGGGCGAGCGCCACACGCGTTCGAAATGCGCACGCGCAGCGTGCTGCCACCGATGCTGACCCGAGGCATCATCCGCAGCGTATGGTTGCTGAAGGCGGCGCCCTCGGCGGGCGCGGGCGCCGCCGTCCAGGTCCCGACCCAATGCGCGTTGTCCGTCATGGTCTTCGCCCCCTCCGGCGAGAAGCGCCTACCTGGCCTTCAGCTTTACATCCTCGTACGGCGCCGACCACGGGTAGTCGGCGATCAGCCCCAGGCCCGACTCCGCGACGCGGGGGCCGTGACCCTGGAGCAGGACCAGCTGCCAGATCGGCAGGTACATGACCTTCTCGTGCATCAGCTGCTGGATGCGGTGCAGGATCGCCTCGCGCTTCTTGTGATCGAGCTCGGTCGCTTGCTCCCGAAAGAGGCCGTCGATGTCGGGGTAGCCGCCGTAGGCGTAGATGGCGGTCGAGATGGTGAACGCCTCGATGCGCGTGGCCGCGTTGCCGAAGACGCCGCTCAGGCCGTAGATGATGTTCTTCAGCTTCTTCTCCTGATAGGCCTTCAGGAACGCCGCGCGCTCGAGCGGACGCAGGCGCGTCCGGATCCCCGCCGCCTGGAGATAGTTCTGCACGGGCTCGGCATAGCTGCTGGTGGCGGCGTCGATCCAGAAATCGCCGGCGTCGAAGCCCTTCGGGAAGCCGGCCTCCGCGAGCAGCTGCTTGGCGCGAGCCGCGTCGTAAGCGATGGCGGGCGGCTGCCAGTAGAAGTCGAAGCTCGTGGGGATGATGCTGCCGGTGATCTTCGAGTGGCCGAGCGTCTGCGCCTGGCTCACCGCCTGACGATCGACGGCGTGCGTGGCGGCCAGGCGAACGCGGCGGTCGTGCCAGGGCGAGCTCTTGTCCCACTGGTCGGCAAAGACCAGCCAGTGCGTGCTCACGAAGGGGGTTGGTCGGAGCGTGAGCCCCGGCGTGCGCTGCACCTCCTCGCCGAGCTCGCCGGTGACCGCATACATGATGTCCGTCTCGCCGCGCTTGAGCATGGCCATCCGTGTGGTGACGTCCGGGACCACCTTGAAGACCAACTGCTTCACGCTCGGCGTCTTGCGCCAGTAGCTTTCGACGGCCTCGAGCACGAGCTCCACGCCGGGATTGAACGACACGTAGCGGTAGGGGCCCGCGCCGACCGGGTGTTTCTTGAAGCCCTCCTCGCCCACCTTCTCGATGTACTTCTTGGGGACGATCCAGCCGGCGCCCGTGGCCGGCGTGCCGTAGAAGGTCATGAAGTCGGGCCACGGTTGTTTGAGCCGGAAGCGGACGCGCCCGGGATCCGGCGTCTCGATGGCGGCCACCTTGTCCTTGAGCATCTTCGCCGAGATGCCGCGATAGCGCTCGAACGAGAACTTGACGTCCTCGGCCGTCACGGGATCACCGTTGTGGAATCGCACGCCCTTTCGCAGGACGAAGTCGTAGACGAGCCCGTCCGGCGATGCGCTCCACGACTCGGCCAGACTGGGCGCCATGCTCTTCCCGGGCAGCGGCTTCACGAGGGCATCGTGGAGCGCGTAGAGGATCATGAAGGGCGTGATGAGTCCCGGCGTCTCGGCCGGCTCGAAGAGCGTCGGCGCCAGCGTGAAGTGAACCGCCCACGTCATCTGACCCGCGGGCGCATCAGCACGCGCGCGCGGGGCGACGATGGCGTGTGCGACGGTGGCCAGCGTCAGCGCGAGTGCCCCCGCCACGACCTGGCGTGTGCGTCGGTTCATCACCTCGTCTCCTTATCACGCGCGATCACGCCCGTACCAAGGGCGCACCGCGATTGGCGCCAGACTGTACCGTGCGCCGCGACCAGCGCGCGTCGAGACTAGCCGCGGAGCTTCCCGCGGTCAATCGGCCCGACCGTATCGGTCAGGGCTCCAGTCACGTGCCACGTCGACCAGCGTCGCGAGCACGGCTCGGTCGTGCGCGCACGCGATGATGCCGGGCAGCCTGATCATGTTGGTGCGTTCATCGAGCCACAACCCGCGAAAGTCGACGCGCCGGCCGTCGTGCACCCAGACCGCGTCCCCCCCGAGCAGCCGCGCGAGGTGCAAGCTCACCGGGAAGTCGTAGACGTTAGGAGTGTGAAAGAGAGCGCCGCCCAGCTCACCGCCCGCCATGAGCGGGAAGAGGCTTCCGCCTGTCTCAGCGCCGCGGACGCCCTCGAGCCCTGCGTGACCGACCGCACGGGCGCGTTCCTCGTCCTGCCCCAGGAACCCGCTGACGAGAATCCGGCGGCTCCGCCGATGTCGATCGGCGGTGACCGACGGCAACGCGTTCAGCACGTCTCGGGCCGAGCGGTCGGGGTCGTCCGGCCCGAGCAGGATGCGGTCTTCGCGAGCCTCCAGCCAGGTTCCATCCGGACCTTCTTGGGGCAAGTAAACCAGGGAGTAATGAACCGTCTCGGGCGTTCGCGCGTGCAGCATCACCGAGTAGCCATTGCCGGTGCGATCGCGATACTGCCGCGTGCCGTCGATCGGGTCGATGGCCAACACCCACTGGCTCTGTCCGGCGAATCGGCCGAGGTCGCCCGCGACTTCCTCGGCTTCGATCCGGCACAGGCGGACGGCCGGTCCCATATCACGCAGGGCGGCCACCAGAAGCTCCTGGACCGAGAGATCCGCCAGCGTGAGCGCGTCGCTGTCCGCGAATCCCGATCTCTTTCCCGCCAGAGAGATGTCATGGCTGCGCAACAGCCGGGCGATCGCCCCAGCCCATCGAAAAACGCGGGGAAGATTTTCGGAAAGTATTGAAACCAGATTGCTCGAAGAGAGGTCGTCCGTCATTTGGTCAGATATTGACCACGGATCGGTATGTATTCAAGCACTCCGAACGAAAGGCGTCTCAGCATTTAGAGAGTCCGCACATAAATTAAGCTACTTGAGGGCCATCTGGGGCTTGGTATCCGCCTTGCTCTTAAGGGAGTCCGTGAGCCTAGAAGCCATCGCAAGCCTGGTCGTAGCGCACGGATACCCAGTCCTCTTCAGCATCATCGCCCTCGATTGCTTGTTCCTCCCGATCCCCGGCGAGCTCTTGCTCCTGACCTTCGGCGGAGTCGCGGTCCAGGCGCATTTCGATCTCGGCATCGGCATCGCGGTGGCCGCGCTGGCCGTGCTCGTCGGCGATTCGATCAACTACTGGCTGGGGCGGTTCGGCGGCAAGCGCGTGGTCACTAGATTTCGCTTCGCCCAGCGCTGGACGCTGCGAGCTCCGATCATCATCTTCGGTCGATTCGTCATCGGCGCGCGGGTCGTCGTGGCGCCACTCGCCGGTGCGCGGCGCGTCCCGTTCGGCCGGTTCCTGTTCCTCGACGCCATCGGAGCGACGCTCTGGGCGACCGTGTTCGTGCTGATCGGCTACGGCGCTCGGGTCAACCTCGCGGCCGTGCAGCAGCACTGGAGCAGCCTGGTCAACGCGATCGAGTTCGCCCTGATCGCGGTGCTTGCGAGCTACCTCGCGGCCAAGCTCGTGAAGCTGCCCCGGCTGCCCATCGCGGTCGGCGTCGCGCTGATCGCGTTCGCCTCGCTCCGGCCGGCGACGGCGTCGTCGCAGGACGCCCACTTCGCGCCTCTCCGCATCAACCACGATCCGCTGCGCGCGATCCCGGTCGGCCTGTCCTCCGCGGCCTCTGCCTCGAGCTGACGCTCCCGCGGTTTCCTGCGCCCTCAGCGCTCGCGAGCGGGTGGGTTTCGGCGTCGACCCAGAGCACACGCGCCGAGCACGACGAGCCCCGCGGTCACGAGCACCCAAGTGTCGGCTTCGGGGACGGAGCCTCCCTGCGTGGTCACTTCGATGATGAAGTCGTTGAAGTCCTGGTCGGCAATCGAGAATGGACGGTCTTCGGCCCCGATCCAGAACGTGTAGGAGTCGGGACCCTCGAACGCGGCAAAATGCTGGTCGCTCGTCTCGTCGCTCGGGTTTCCCGAAGAGAGCGTATACCACGTGGCGCCGTGGACGGCGCTCGTCAGGTAGTAGCCGTAGTACAAGGTCGGCGAGAACTCCGCGCTGGATTGGCCGGTCACCCCGCTGAAGAGCGGATGAGTCGCGCCGATCACGGCGCCGGTCGCATCGGTCTCGAACCAGCCAAACACGTTGGTCTCCGCGTTGCCGGCGATGACCAGGTGCAACACGGCGTTGCTGTTCCCAGAGGCGTGAAAAAAGAAGCTCGGATCCGCCGCTCCACCCAGCGCACCCCAGAATGGGATCGCCCCGGGAGCGCCGGCGCCGAGCTGAGGGCACCGCCCCGCGGCGGTCAAGCAAAAGCCGACGCTCATCTGTGCGCCGTCGCCCGACCCGTTGTTCCAGTACGGGATCCCGTTCTGGTCGGTCAACGTGGCGGATGTCCACGACTGCCAGTTGTTGCCGGGGGTTCCCAGCAGACTATCGGCCAGGGCGGGCGGAGCCGCCATCGCCGTGGTCCCGACCAGTGCTGTCAACAGGACGAAATCCCGTAGTTTCACAGGCCTTCCCGAGCGGGTACCGGGCAAGAGTATTGCCATTCCGGGGTCCCGTTTAAATTCTTGGGGTTACACGACACCTTCAAAGCCGGAAATCCCGACCTGTAAATGGCTCCGACAGGCCTCGGCGACCTTCACTCCGACTCGTATTCATACGAGTGCTGCGCGTCGAGGAGCCTCAGCCGCGTATAGACGCCGACGGCCGCCGGCGCGTTGAACTCGAAGCCGCGGACGCCCGGGTCGATCGAGATGAAGGACGTGGTGCCGTCAGGGTTCAACTTGCTGGCCATGCGGCTCTGCCAACCGCCGAACTGGAAGACGACCTCGTCCGGGCCCCCGCGGACGACGATCTCGCCGAGGGCCGGGTTGCGGTACGCTCTCGCGAGCCGCTTGACCTCGGCGGGCTCCGGAGGCACCTTCCAGTCCCGCTGCTCGCCGCAGAGGTACGCGTGAGACTCACGCACGCTTGACAGCAGGCCCACCTCGGCCTCGGGCTTGCCGTCGTAGATCACCTCCAACGTGCGGAGCATGATCGCCCTCACCACGCCCCAACCGGAATCCGCGTTCGTGAGGAAGACGCCGCCGACCCCGATGTCCGGCACGAAGAAGAAGTCGCTCTTGTAGCCGAACATCGAGCCGCCGTGGCTGATGACGCGAATACCCTTGATGTCCTCGATCCAGAGGCCCATGCCGTACCAGGAGTTCTCGCCCGTCCTTACCTGGGGCACGCGCCGCGCGACCAGATTTTTCTCGGTGACGAACGCCGACCCATCCGGCAGCCGTCCCCGCGCGAGCTCGAGGCGCACATAGCGTGCGTAGTCTCGCACGCTCGACCATGCGCCGCCGGCGGGACGGACGGGGATGATCGAGTGGTTCAGGACCATGTCGATGGGCACGTTGCGCAGCGACATGTCCCGCGAGTGCGGCGAGGCGTGGTCGGCGCGCAACGCTTCGTCGAATGAAAAGGTCGTTCGGCTCATCCTCAGCGGGCGGAAGACCTTGTCGCGCATGACCTCGTCGTAGGCCACGCCGATCTCGCCGTCGGGCTGGATCGTGCGCGCGCCGATGTAGCCGGCGGCGGAGGCCAGTGGATTGCTGTACTGGAAGAGCGCGCCGAACCCGGTCGTGGGCTTCATGCTCGCCAGCACGTCGAGCTGGCCCTGCGGCGAAGAGCGATGGAAGGTGAAGAGCCACTCGAGGATCAGACCATCCGGCGACGCGGTTACGGTCCAGTCGGCCGCGACCTTGAGTGTGGCGCCCGACGGAAGCGCCACCACGCGGTCGGTGGCCGCCGGCGGAGCCATGGCGCCGGGGGAAGGCCCAGCGCACCCCGCCAGCGCGGCGAGGGCAAGGAGCAACCCATACAACATAGCGGCAAGAAGCTACGGTCCTTGCTGCTGGGCCGGCAGCGCCTCCTGAGAGATCAGGTCGAAGCTCATGACTTTGAGCTGATAGCTCTCGGCCTCTTTGAGGGGCGGCAGGACGAAGAAGGTCCGCACGCCAGGGACGGCGTTGCCGAACACGGAGACCGTGGCCTCGCGCAGGACACTGCCGGAGTCGTCGACGACCTGAGCGCGCACGCGGACGTTCGTCACGCGCCAGCGCGAATCGTTGTAGAGGTAGCCATCCACGCCCGGGCGCATCCAGCCCGGGCGTCGCACCCACTCGATGCGGAACGACTCGGTTGAGGGAGTGGAGCTCTGCCCGTAGGCTCCCGGGCTCAGGAGACAGATCGCCACCGCGACGAGCACGCCCCGTCGTCGCATGAGCGGGCGCTAGAAGACCTCGGCCAGCTTCAACGGCTTCGCCCGCTCGCGCCGGTGCCCCGGCCCGAAGGCCTCGGTGAGCCCCTGGCAGATGATCGGCAGCGCGATCGTCACGTCGGCGAAGCACATGACGTTGTCGCTGCCGTGCGCCTCCTTGCCCCAGGAGATGCACTCGGTGGCGAGCGTCGCGCCGCCGAGGCCGCCGAAGACGGTGTTGTCGGTCGTGATCTGGATCGAGGCCTTGTGCGGCGTGGCGTCGACGTTGCCATAGCGGGTCCGGACGCTGGTGGCCGTGATCTGTAGGAAATCCTTCGGCACGCCGCCGCCCAGGAAGACCACCGAGGTCCCACGCTTGGACGTCATGGCGTTGTCCATGATGTCGGTCGCGATCCGGTAGTCCTTGAAGAAGTCGACGACCGGCGCCAGCTCGGCCTTGCTGCAGGTGCTGTACCCCTCGCCGATCGGCCCGTCCGGCAGCCCGCAACAGAAGACCGGGACCTGGCAGCGCGCTGCGGTCGCCAGGATCGACTTCGGGAAGCCCTTGGCGTCGAGCCAGAGCCCGAGCTCGTAGAGCAGGCGCGAGGTCGGGATCGTGGGCTTGCGCCACGTCTCCGCCAGCTCGTCGAAGAACCGGCCGGTGACGAGCGTCTCCATCTGGTCGTACTTCTTCGAGGAGACGATGTGGTCGTAGAAGCGGTAGTAGCCCCTCTCGGCCAGCGCCCGGTCGTCGACGTGCTCGGGATCGACGCGATAGACGCGCGTCTCTTCCATCATGTCGAGCAGGTCCTCGGTGATGTTGGCCGAGGTGGATGCCAGCACGTCCACGTAGCCGCGCTCCACCAGCCACGTGACGAGCGGCCACATGCCCGCGCTCGACATCGACGCCGCGTAGCCGAGACAGATGACGCTGTCACCCTCGATCATCTTCTTCCAGGCGTCGAAGGCCTCTCCGAGCTTCCGGCCCTGGAAGGCCGACTTGCTCATCCGGCCAAGCAGCGCCAGCACGCTGCTCGGCGGGCCGCCGGCTACCGTCATGGGTTCGCGGACAAGCCTCGGGTCGTCGTAGCGGAGATCGCCGGCCATGGTCGCTCCTATCGCTGAGGAAGCCAGGTGCGTGACTTGGCGTGCTCGTCGGCCCGCTCGGTCCGGAGGTACCGGTACCGGCTTCCCCGCGCGATCAGCGCTTCCTGAACGCTGCCGCCGGGGAACTGAGCCAGAAGCCGGGGCATGACGAAGTTCCGGTCGAAGAAGCGGCACGAGAACAGGTCGAAGTACGCGCGTTCCTCGTGGGGGAACACGTGAAGGCTCACGTGACTCTCGGCGATCATCGTCATCGCGCTCAGGACGGACCGCCCGGCGACGCGATCCTGGATGACGTAGGGGCGCATGATCGGCGTCATGCCGATCAGGGCGGGGAGCCGGTCGAACAGGTTGAAGAGCGCGTCCAGGCTCTGCGGGCCCTGATAGGCATCGACGTTCAGGAACAGGTGCGGGCCGAAGTCGTTCTCGACGTCTGGCTCGGAGTCCTTCAGGTCCTGCCGGTCGACGGTGTGCACGCTCGTGACCGCGCACGGGAAGACGGCCTCGAGGAGCGCCCGGAGCTTGGCCGGGTTGAAGTCGTCCGGCGCCACCAGATCGGCAAAATACGTCTCGCGGAAGGAGAAGGTGTGGAGCGTGAAATGTCCGCCGGCGAGAAACACGAAGGCACTGATCCCGCAGTCCTCGGCCACGACGCCGTTGTAGTACGGAAGCACGAACGCCGGCATCGTCCGCCGGAGCCCGAGCTGAGCGGGCGCGTCCTCCAGGATCTCCTGGATCAGGCGCGCGTCGTCGAAGCGCGAACGGAATCCCCGGAACCCGTCAATCGTGAAATGGAGCATTCGCACCCCCTGGGGCATCCTCTTCCGGCCCATCTTAACGCGGTTCGCGTCGTCCTTTAATAGCGAATCGCGAAATTCCTGCGGCGACGAGCCACGGAACGTGCCGCTGGAGGAAGACGGCCACCTTTCCGAAACCGGTGATCACGGTCTCGCGGCGCCGGCGCGCGACCGCGGTCACGATCTTTCTCGCCGCCCGCTCCGCCGGCATGACGATCAGCCGGGGAATCGGCCGCCGACGTGCCTCCGGCCGATAGATGCCCCGGTTGTCGACCTGAGCCAGCTCGGACTCGACGAAGCCCGGGCTGATGAGCGTGACCGCGACGCCGTACGGCGCCAGCTCGTGGCCGAGCGACTGGGCCAGACCGCGCAGCGCGAACTTGCTCATCGTGTAGGCCGTCGAGCCCGGCACGCCGAGGTGGCCGCTGACGCTGCCCACCAGGACGAGCCGGCCCCGCGTCTGCCGGAGATCCGCGAGGGTCGCGTACACGGTTCTCAGCACGCCGAACAGGTTGGTCTCGAGCTGACGGCGGTAGTCTTCGATCGAGAGGGCTTCGAGCGGGCCGACGACTCCGAAGCCGGCGTTGGCGACGACCACGTCGATCTTGCCGAAGGCCGCTCGGGCTTCGCCGGCCGCCCGCTCCAGATCGCCGTCCCGGCTCACGTCACAGGCGATGACCGCGGCCCGGCGGCCGGCTTTCTGGATGTCGGCGGCGACGGCCTCGAGCCGGTCCCGCCGGCGGGCCAGGAGCGTCACGTCCGCGCCCTCGGCGGCGAACTCGCGGGCGAGCGCCGCTCCGATTCCCGACGAAGCTCCGGTGATGAGGACCGCGTGGCCGGCAAATCGCTGCCGTCGACGTTGCACCGCCGGCGCGCTAGGGATTCTGGAGCGAGATCGCCTCTTCGGCGAAGGCGGCGGCGGTCTTGGCCTTGCGGATCGAGTCGCCGTGGTCCCGCTTCGTCTTCGCGTTCTCGTGGTGGGCCTTGGCCTCGGCCACGAGCTTCTTCGCCTCGTCGATCAGCGGCTTGGTCTCGGGACTCACCTTGCCCGCTTCCGCCTTCTTGATCAGATCCTCCGCCTGCTTGATCGCCACCGGGCAGTTGAACGCCCAGGTCGGCGCGCCGGCGAGAACCAGAGCCGCGGACAGCACCAGGACGGCGACCCTTCTCATGCGCGACCTCCTGAGATCGGGCGAGTGCGGTAGATGGTCGGGGTGAGAGGATTTGAACCTCCGGCCCCCTGCTCCCAAAGCAGGTGCGCTACCAGGCTGCGCCACACCCCGACGGCGTGCGCGCATCGACTCGGCCTCGATCCGACTATATCTCATCCCCCGAGAAGTCGCCGGAGGGACGCGAGCGCCCGGCCGCGGTGGCTGACTGCGGCTCTTTCCTGGTCGGAGAGCTCGGCGAACGTTCGACCGAGCGGCGGGTAGAAGAACACGGGGTCGTAACCGAAGCCGCCGCGGCCGCGCGGCGCCGCCACGATCACGCCCTCGGCGACGCCCTCCACGACCTGTTCCGGTCGGCCGGGACCGACCAGCGCAATGACGCACCGGAAGCGTGCCGTCCGCCGCGACGGCTCGACGGCACGGAGCTTCTCCAGCAGCAGTGCCCAGCGCCCGCGGTCGTCGAGCCCGGGGCCGCCAAAACGCGCCGTGTAGAGCCCGGGCTCACCGGACAGCGCGTCCACCTCGAGCCCGGAGTCGTCGCCCAGCGACAGCTCGCCGGTGAAACCGGCGGCCGCGCGCGCCTTCCCGAGCGCGTTCTCGGCGTAGGTCCGCCCGGTCTCCTCCGGAAGCCAGGCGCCGGAGAATTCGGAGAGGAGCCGGACCTGGAAGGGCACGTCGCCCAGGAGCGTGACCAGCTCGCGGCCCTTGGCGGGATTGAGCGTGCCGAGGACGAGGATTAGACTAGAGGCCGAAGGCGCGCTCGGCCCGCGCGTCGAGCGCCCGGCGCTGGAGCCCGACCAGCCGACGGATGCCCGCCTCGGCGATCGCGAGGAGCGCGTCGAGCCGGGCGCGGCCGAAGGGCACTTGCTCCGCCGTTCCCTGCACCTCCACGAACTCGCCCGCGCCGGTCATGACGATGTTCATGTCCACCTCGGCGCTCGAGTCCTCGACGTAGTTCAGGTCGAGCACCGCCTGGCCCTGGACGACGCCGACGCTGACGGCGGCGACGCAGTCGCGGATCGCGGCGGTCGGCTGGAGCGCGGGGATGCGCGAGATCGCGTCGGCGACCGCGATGAACCCGCCGGTGATCGCCGCGGTGCGGGTGCCGCCGTCGGCCTGAATCACGTCGCAGTCGACCCACACCGTGCGCTCGCCGAGCTTGCTCCGGTCGATGACGGCGCGGAGCGCCCGCCCGACGAGCCGCTGGATCTCCTGCGAGCGCCCGCTGGGGCCGCGGTTCTCCCGCGGCGATCGGGTGTTCGTCGCGCGGGGAAGCATCGCGTACTCGGCCGTCACCCAGCCCTGCCCCTGCCCCTTCAGGAACGGGGGGACCTTGTCCTCCACCGACGCGGTGCAGATGACCTTCGTCGCGCCGAACTCCACCAGCACCGAGCCCTCGGGGTGCAGGAGGTAGTCACGCGTGACCGTGATCGGCCGGAGCTGGTCGGGGGCGCGGCCGTCGGGCCGTGGCATCGCGTTAAGCCGTCTGCGTCACTGCTGACGGCCCGCCGGCGGCCGCGTCACCGGCGCCGGCTCGACGGCCGCGCGTGTCCGCTCGTCCCAGTTCCGCTTGTACTCGGTGAGGCCGGTGAGGATCGCCCGCGCGATCTCGTCCCGGTAGCGCGTCTCTTTCAAACGCTTCTCTTCGCGCGGGTTGGTGACGAAGCCGATCTCGATCAGGATGGCGGGCATCGCCGCGCCGCCCAGGACGTAGAACCCCGCCTGCTTCACGCCGCGGTTGGAGATCCGCAGCGATTGGGTCATCGCGTCGTGGACGACCTCAGCCAGCCGCGAGGACTCCATCTGGAATTCCGACTGGGCGAGGTCCCACAGGATCAACTTCACGACGTCGGTCTTGCCGTTGCCGCGGCCGGGCGGCGTCTCGAGCTGGACCACGCCGTTCTCGAGCGCCGCCACCTGGCGTGCCGCGCTGTCGGTGGCCTCCGAGGAGAGGAAGTACGTTTCGACCCCGTCGGTGGCCGTCTCGCGGTGAGCGTTGGCGTGGATCGACACGAACAGGTCGGCGCGCTCCTTGTTGGCCAAGCTCGTGCGGTCGCGCAGCGTCACGAAGTGGTCGGTGTCGCGCGTGAAGCGCACCTTGATCCCGAGCCGTTCCTCGACCAGCTTGCCCACGCGCCGCGTGACGTCCAGCACGAGGTCCTTCTCCATCAGTCCCGTCGGGCCCACGGCGCCGGAGTCGTGCCCGCCGTGGCCGGCGTCGAGCACGATGGTCCGCACCGGCGTGAGCCGCTCGCGCCCGGGACGAGGAGCCGGCTCGACCGGTCGGGCGACGTCGAGCACCAGGCGGGGCGGATCGACGAGGGTGATGGCGCGGATCGTTCCCGCCGCGCCCTCGTAAACCACCCGCAGCAGCCCGTCGGCGCCGGCGCGCTCCAGGCGGACCTCGGCGATCAGCCCGTCCTGGGGCTCCTCGGCGTGTGTGCCGCCGGCGAGGCCGCTCAGCCGGATGCGCGCTTCCCGAGGCCCGCTCGTCTCGATGCGGTGGGCGATGGGCGCGGACGTCTCGACGACGATGCGGGTGAATGACGGATACGAGCGCACCCGCACCTCTTCCAGCGTGATCTCGGTGGGCGCCACGCTGGCCACGCGCGTGAGCGTCGGCACGACGCGATCCACGAAGGACTCCGGCACGAGCCACACGCCTCGCTTCACTCGCACCGGCGCGTCGAGCACGATGGGCTTGCCGTCGACGAGCACCTGGGCCCAGTTCCGCGTGAGCGTGACGACGCGGTCGCCGGTGCGGAGGTGGGCTCGAGTGCTCGCGGCGGACGCGTCGAGCTTCGTTTTCTGGAGCGACGCGGCCACCCGCGTGAGCTCGACGTAGAGACGACCATCGTGAGTGACCGTCGGCATCCCGGCGTGCACCCACGCGGCCCACACGAGCAGCGGTACCACCACGAAGACAGCGAGACCTCTGGCGGTCATCGGCGAGGCCAATTCTAACAACGGACGCTCGCGCCGGCCCTATTAAGTGGCCCGGCGCTCGGGGGACCGCGTCAGCGCGAACGCGACGAGGCCGATCGCGATCCAGGCCACCTCACGGATCCGGCGCACGAGGCTGAAGGAGATTGCCGTGGGGGCCGAGAGGCCCAGCGCCAGGAAGATGGCAACGAACCCGCCCTCCAGGGCGCCGAGGCTCGCCGGGATCAGAAAGGTCGCGACACGTATCGCGGTTCCGAACGCCTCGATCACGGTGGCGGTCGCCAGCGAGACCTCGACGCCGAGGAACTTCAAAATGAGCCACGTCTCGACCGACCCGAGCAGCCAGGCGACGAAGTGGAAGGCGATCGAGAGGGCGAGCCGCCGCGGCGCCGTTCGGTAGAACTGACCGAGCGCGTCGTCGACGCGTCCGAGGGTCGCGCGCCCGTGCCCGGGGGAGACGCCGAGCCGCTCGAGCAGCCGCCCGGTCCATCCGAGCATGCCGCGCGTCTGCACCAGGACGAACAGCGCCAGCGCGATCGTCTCGACCGCCAGCAGCCAGAGCATGCCGTGGAGGAGGGCCGATCCGTTCAGGATCGTGCTCCACGCCACCGCGATGCCCACGAGCAGGAAGAGCCCCTGGCCGATCGTGATCGTGGTCTTGGCGACGATCACCGAGCTGAGGGTCGCTTCGATCGGCGCGCGCTCGCGCAGCAGCCAGGCCTTGACCGCTTCGCCGCCCAGCGCCGCGGTCGGCGTGATCAGGTTGAACGCCTCGCCGGCGAGCCGCGACGAGACCAGGGCGGAGAAGGCCACGCTCTCGCGCAGGAACGCGAAGCGCCAGCCGAGCGTGTCGAAGAACTGCACGAAGATGACGGGAACGCAGAGGATCACGGCGAGCCGCCAGGAGAGCTCGGCGACGGAGGCGAGCACCGCCGCCGGGTCGTTTTGCGCGACGAGCGCCGCGAACAGCGCGACACCAAGAACGAGGAGCGCGATGCGGAGGAGCTTCAGCTCAGCTTTCCCGGTAGAGCAGCAGCACGACGCCCACCAGCGTGAACGCCCACGCCCAGATCCGCCCCGGCAGCCGGCCGGCGGGCGGCGGCAGGCGTAGCTCGAGCCACCGGCCCCAGCCGGTGACGATCGCCAGCAGGCCCAGGGGGACGTGAGTCACCTCGATCAGGAACTCGTCCTTCAGGTTGAGCCCGGCGTGGGAATGGGTGAGGAGGAGCCCGCCGCCGCCGACGCACAGCAAGGGGAAGATCAGCATGAGCCCGGAGCGGCGGAGCCGATCGGTCCGAATCGCCCACTCGAAGACGCCGAACGCGATGACCAGCAGCACGAAGACGCGGTGCTGGAGAACCTCCGGGTACTTCATGCTCTCCCAGAAGCCGAGCGGCCCGAGCGGCCAGGCGCCGGGATCGTTGCGGACGAGCAGGAAGGCGGCCAGACCCAGGAACACCAGGGGCCAGTGACGCGCCCACCCGATCCGGCCGATCACGTGCAGGACGGCCAAGAGCCCCATCGCGAGGACGAAGAGCCCGGCCACGTGATGGTTGAACTCCGACCACGCGCGGTCGGCGTCCGTGCGCGGCGCGTTACGATCGTCGATCGGCAGCTCCTCGATCGGGGGAGACGACAGCGTGGGCCACTGCGGCGTGAACCGCACGGCGACTTCGGCAACCGTCGCTCGGTCGGCTACGACGTCCACCGCCGGCGGCAGCGAGGTCAACGACGCCGCGACGAAGAGCACGGTGGCGCCCAGCCCGAACTCGACCTCGGCGAATCGCCGCAACCGCGTGAGGCCGGCCGGCGGCACGTCCGGAAGCCGGCGCACGACGAAGAAGTTCGCTGCGCCAAGGCCAAGGAGGCCGGCGAGCGCCACCACCTTCGTCAGGATCATGGACCCGTAGGAGGTGCCGACCAGGGCTCGCGGGCCATCCACGTAGGACAGCGTGAGCCCGAGGCCGGCGACGACGAGCGTCGCGACGGCGAGGATCGACATCGTCGAGAACCGCTTGAGCAGCGTCAGCGGCGCGTCCTCGACACGCGACAGCGCGATGACGACGAGGTGGAACAGCCCGCCGATCCACACGCCGGCCGCGAACTGGTGCAGCCCATCGAGCGTCAACAGGAGCCCCCGTGGCCCGAGACGCCCCGCCGCGTGGCTCGTCCAGGCGCTGCCCACGCCGAGCACCGCCGTGAAGCCGATCAGCGCGATCCACCAGCGGCCGGCGCCGGCGCGCTTCGACAGCAGCGCCGCGCAGCCGGCGATCAGCCCGAGGCACGCGCCAGTCCGCGCGAGCCCGGCGCGGAAGTAGCTCGTGTGTATGAGCTCCCCGAGGGGCCAGCCCGACGTCGCGTCGGCGAGAACGCCGAGCTGAACGCCGAGCGCGAGCACCTGGGCGGCGGCCGCCACACCGGCGCCGATTGCGGTCAGCGCGAGGCACCGGACGAGCCGCGGCGCGAGCGCCGGGCGAGCCGCCACTTCCGGGCGGAGCAGGAGCGCCGCGAAGAGCACGCCGCCCACCGCGACCGCCTGGCCGCACAGGGCGAGCCCTCGCAGAAGAACGTCGACGAACCCAGCCACGAGAACGTCAAGCGCGCGGCCGCGCGCTCACCCACAGCAGCAGGAGAAAGAAGATCGGCGTTCCGACTGACGCCAGCATCAGGAACCAGTACGCCTTGCCGAACGCCGAGAGCACGACCACGAGGTAGATGAAGTCGCGGTGCGAGAACGCCTCGGCGAGGCGCGCCGGCCAGGTCGCGTCGTCGGTCAGCGCGGTGTCTCGCATGGTCTGTCGCGACGCGATAGCGGCCGAGCCCACCGTGGCGACGACCGTGAGCGCGCCGGCCAGCAGCGGCCACGCGGCGCCGGTGGCGAGGCCCAGCCCCACCGCCATGCACGCGAACACCGCGACGTGCACCGCGTTGTCGCCCCAGAAGTCGAGGATCGCGCCGCGCGGCGACTCCATGAACTTGAGTCGCGCCAGCTCGCCGTCGCAGCCGTCGAGGATCGAGTGCGTCAGGAACAGGAGCGCGCCGGCGAGCTGGTACTGGGGCTCCGACGACAGGAAGAACGGCGCGCCGATGAGGCCGAGCGCGAGGCTGACGAGGGTCATCGCGTTGGGCGTGACCCGCGTGGGGGCCAGCCGGCGTGTGATCGCGAGCGAGATCTTCCGCTCGAAGTGGCGCGACATGAACCCTTCACGCCGCTTGATCAGGCTCTGCAGCAGCCACGTCTCGGCCGGCCCCGTATCGGCCGGCGAGCTCAGCCGGACGCGGCCCGCCGCGTCGCCCTCGAGCTCGGCGCCGCCGAACCTCGCGCGCAACGCCGCCAGCAGCTCCTCGCCGGTCTCGCAGCGCGCCGCCGCGGCGAGCACCGCGGCCGCATTCTCGGTGTCGATCACCGCCGCCATCGCCGAGTCGCAGTGAAGGCGCTCCGCCTCGAGCCGCCGCTCGCGGAGCGAGCGGAGCCAGCGGACCTGGGGCACGACGTTCCCCTGGAGGACGACGATCCGGCTCCGTGCGGCCGGACCCGGGCCGGCGCCGGCGGTCAGGGCGACCGCCGCCGTTCCATCCAGAAGCGGATCGGTGCCCACGTGGGCGTTTCGCACCAGCACTCGCGTGAATCCGGCACGGACACCGGCGAGGACGATGCGGCGCAGCAGCGGCAGCCCCGCCACCATCGTGGCCGGCGCGACGCGGGCGCCGGACGGCGGCGGGACGACCACGAGCAGGCTCTCCACCGACCGCTCGGTGATCGCGACCGCCGTCGTCAGGTCAGGGTTACGCACACCGCCACCTCGCGCCCGCCCTCGCGGCTCGACGCGCGCGCCCCGTGCTCGAGCACGACGCACAGCGACGCCTCGGCGAGGTTGTCGCCCCGCGGCGCGCGGCCAGCGGCCTCGGCGAGGAACTGATCGGCGACGGCATCGAACCAGTCCGGGTGATGCGAGCCGGCGGACATGGCCGGCGGGCACGCCCAGCGCTCGTCGCTCCCGTGCCCGTTGTGTCGGAGCACGAGCGTGTCGTCCTGCAGCTCGAGGACGCCCCTTGACCCGGTGACCTCGGCCCAGTTCTTCCGCTCGTCCGACGCCCACGTGAGCACGACCTCGGCGGTCGCCGAGGCAAAGGTGACGCGAACGGTCGCGGTGTCTTCGACTTCCCAGCCGACGTGCCGACGCCGCTCGAGCCTGGCGCTCACCGATCGGGGCGACTGGCCGACCCAGCGGGGCACGACGTAGAACACGTGCCAGCCGTGATCGGTGAGGACTCCGCCGCCCGCGACCGCCGGATCCACGCGCCAGTTGCCGTTGCTCTCGTCACCGGTGGCGGCCGGGCGGGTCCGAAACGTGTGCCAGACCACGCGCGTGACGGCGCCGATCTTCCCCTCGCGGATCAGCTCCGCGGTGCGCCGCACGATCGGCGCATAGTGCCAATTGTGGACCGTGTGAAGGACGCACCCGGTCTTGGCCGCGAGCTGCGCGACCGGCATCAGATCGTCGAGCGAGCCGACCAGCGGCTTCTCGCAGAGCACGTGCAGGCCTCGCTCCAGCGCGCTCCGGATCAGCGGTGCGTGGCTCGACGGCGGCGTGCAGATGTCGACGAAGTCCAGCGGCGCCGCGGCCAGGAGCTCGCCCGTGCTGGCGCACCACCGAGCGCCGGGCGCCACAGCCGTCAGCAGCGCCCGCTGCTCCGGCCGCGAGTCGGTCGCCGCGACGATCTGAACGTCGCGCCGCCGGAGCCAGCCCGGCAAGTGGCCGTGGACGGCGACGTTGCCGAGGCCGACGATGGCGCCGCGGAGCATCCTACCCGAGGCCGTGCTCCCGAACGATCACGCCAAGCGCCTCGTCGAGGATCGCGAGCCCGGCCAGCGCCGTGTCTTCGCGGATCGTGAGCGGCGGGTTGATGCGAACCGAGGGCGAGTAGGTCATGGCGGCGAGCCCGCGGCGCAGACACTCCTGGTAGAGCGCCTGCGAGACCGTCTTAGCGAGCGGCTCCTTGGTCGTCCGATCGCGCACGAGCTCGATGCCGAGCATGAGACCTTTGCCCCGCACCTCGCCCACGCACCGGTACTTCTCCTTCATCGCCTCCAGGCGCGCGAGCATCACCTTGCCCACGCGCTCGGCGTTCTTGACGAGATCCTCCTTCAGGATGATCTCGAGCGCGGCGAGGCCGGCGGCGGACGCCAGCGGGTTACCGCCGTAGCTCGACGAGCTGTAGCTCGGGTTAGACCAGGGCTTGGACGCCGTGATCTTCTCGGTCGAGATCACGCCGGCCAGGGGGAACCCGCCGCCCACGCCCTTGCCGACCGTCATGATGTCGGGCACGACGCCGTCGTGATCCGCGCCCCACATGGCGCCGGTGCGCCCGAAGCCGGTGATCATCTCGTCGCAGAGCACCAGCGCGCCGTGGTCGCGGGCAATGCTCTGGACCGCCCGCAAGAATCCCTCGGGCGGGACGATGTTGCCGGCCGTGCCCTGCATGGGCTCGACGATGATCGCGCCGATCTCGCCGCCGGTCTGGTAACGGATCACGTCCCGCAGGAACTCCGCGCACGCGATGCCGCAGTCCGGATACCGGAGCTTGAGCGGGCACCGATAGCAGTCGGCGTAGGGCGACAGGTACCGACCCGGCGTGAACGGCCCGAGGTGGTGCTTGAAGTCGCTACCGAGCAGCGGCATCACGCCCGCGGTCTTGCCGTGGAAACCTCCCCAGAAGCCAACCACCTCGGACTTGCCGGTGGCGGCCTGCGCCAGGCGCAGCGCGGCCTCGACCGCCTCGGCGCCGCCGGAGAAGAGCTGGATGCGGTTCAGCCCTTCCGGCGTGACGGAGGCCAGCAGGTCCAGGAACTTCGCGCGCGTCTCGGTCGTGAAGCTGCCGAACGTGAGTCGCTCGACCTGGCGCTGCAGCGCCTCGACGTAGTGGGGATGGCAGTGGCCGATGCTGCCGACGGCGATGCCGGCGATGAAGTCGATGTACTCGTTGCCGTCCTCGTCGATCAGGATGCAGTCGACGCCGCGGGCCATCGCGAGCCCGGCGTAGAGCGAGAAGCCCTGCGAGCCGGGGGATAGATAACGGCGCTCCCGGGCGACGATCTCCTTGGAGCGCGGCCCGACCTCGCGCCGCTCGCTCACCCCCGCCCTCCCGCGAATCGCAGCGCCAGGTACGCGGCGATGTTGGCCGATGCTTCGTCGCGGTAGAGCGCGAAGCTCGGCCACGCGTTGACGTCAAGCAGCACCAGGTCGCCCGATGGCGTCGCGATCGCGTCGCCACCGTAGACCTCGAGCCATAGCGCCGACGCCGCCCGGCGCACGAGACGCGCGAGCCGTCGCGGATCCAGCGGGTGGCCGGCCACGCGCTGGTCCTTGTGATAGAACCAGCGGAACCACGGCGGCTCCCGATGCGGACCGCCGCCGGCGCCGACCCCGTAGAACTTGATCAGGTCGCCCTCGACGTGCGGCTGGAGGACAGCGCGCGGGATTCCGCGCTCGGCGAGGCCGCGGAGCGCATCGCTGACGGCCGCCGCGGTGGCCGCGAATGTGACGTCGCCTTCCTGCGTGTTGTGCACGTCTGCGCGCTTCACCCAAACCGGGAGCACTCCCGCATCGATCCGCTCGTCGGTCGAGACGAGGCGGCTGTGGATGAACGGCACGTTCGCCTCGGCCAGGGTGGCGATCATCCGCTCGCGGTAGGTGTTCTCGACGGCACGCGGGCTGTTGACCTGCGGCACGCCGCTCAGCTCGAGGTTTCGCAGCCGCGCGAGCACCTCGAGGCGCTCGCACATCAGGAACACGAAGCGCGGCCGGTCGTCGTTCTCGCTCACCTCGTCCGCGGTCTTGAGCGTGACCTGGTACCCCTTGGCCTCGAGGTGCTTACCAGTCAGTCTCAGGATCTCAGTGTCGTCGGACTCGCGGCCCGGCGAATGAGTGGCCTCTCGAAAGATGCCCCAGCAGCGCGAGTTATCCACGCGAATCCTCCTGAATGCACTTCATGATACTCGTCCTGCCAACGCCAGCGCCTCGGCAAGCGCGACGTCGTCGGCCCGATCCACGTCGACCACGCGCTCGATGACCTCGGCGTACACCGGCTCGCCCGAACGCACGAGCCACGCGAGGAACTCGCGGAGCCGTCCCAGCCCGACCGCCGGTCGCAGCGTGCGCACGCGCTCGGGTACCAGATACATCCCGGCGGTGACGAGGTCGCTCGCGTCGCCGCCGAGGGCCGTCACCCGTCCGCCAGCGCCCACGGTGACGCGCAGCGGGCTCTCGTCGGCGACCAGCGGTGTCACCGCGAGGACCGTCGCGTCGTCGAGGTGTGTCGACGCGGCCTGGACGAAGCGCACGAAGTCGGCCTCGACGCACCACGCGTCGACCGTCGAGACGAGCATCGGCCCGCCGGGACGGCGCGCCGTCACCTCGCTGAAGCTCTCGAGCGACGACTGCGTCGTCTTGACGATGACGTCGATGTCGACGTCGGGAAAGCGCGACCGGATCCAGTCCACGCAGTCACGCTCGCCCTCGTTCAAGATGATCGCGAGGGGCGTGACGCGCGCGGCGCAGAAGTTGCGGATCACCGACTCGATCAGCGGAACGCCGGCGATCGGCACCATCGGCTTCGGCATCGCGAACCCGGCGCGGCGCAGGCGGCTCCCTTCGCCCGCCGCGATGATGCCGCCCGCCCGCGGGATCACAGAAAGATCCCCTTGAGCTCGCGCAGCGAGTCGATGCGGCGGTCGTCACGGCAGCACGGGCGCTCCGCCAGTGACGCCGCAGGGGCGAGCCAGATGTGGCGCATCCCGACCCCGCGCGCTCCCGCCATGTCGCGCGGCAGCGAGTCGCCGACGAAGGTCGCCGACGAGGCGGGGACCCCGAGCGCCTGCAACGCGTGGTGGAAGATCCGCGGATCCGGCTTCTCGCACCCGAGCTGGGTGGAATCGACGAGAACACTGAAGTAGGAACGAATACCGGCATCCTCGCACACCCGTGTCAGGTTTCCGTAGAAGTTGGAGACGATTCCAAGCCGATAGCGCCCCGCCAGCTCGGCGAGGAGCGGCGTGTTGGCGGCGAGTGTCGCGAGCGCGTCGTCGAGAAAGCGGCGCGCCACCCGGCCCGCGACTCTGCGATCGGCAGGCGCGAGCGCGGCCGCGACGCCCTCGACGAGGCGGGTCACGGTCTCCTGGAACGAACACGTCGTCGCGAGCGCGCCGACCAGCGCGCCGTCAGCCGCGTAGAAGCAGGGATCGAACCGGTCGCGCGCCACCACGATTCCCTCGTCGGCGAACAAGCGGAAGACGCGTTCCTTCCAAGGGAGCCCGTCGGCGTCCAGCGTTCCCCCGAAGTCGAACAACACGGCAGCCTGGTCGTTCGCGGTCAAGAAAGAGCGCCGCTGTCGAGTATGGTGGAGGCGGTGGGAATCGAACCCACGTCCGGAAACCCTCAGCCGCAGGCGTCTACGTCGATAGCCGACCTACGCTACTGCTCCTCGCTACGCGGCACTCCGATCGGCAGGATCACCGCGCGGCCAGCCTCAAATGTCTCGCCCCTCCCCTGAGGCCAGGTTCGGAGCCAGCCACCAGAATATGACGTCCGTTCCCGGTCCCTGATGGCTCGAGCCGGCGGACGCTGACGGGTGTTAGGCCGCCAGAGCTAGCTGTGTGTCGGCAGCTATACCGTTCTCTCTATTTAACGAGGGGAGAGAAACCTCGAGACGCAGCCTGGACCTCACTGATCCCCGTCGAAACCTGTCGCCCCCTTGAAGCACTCGATTTTTTTGAAGTATATCACGCATTACCACGCACCGCGTCGAGCCGCGCGGGCGGCCTTGTCCATGTCGCGCTGCTCCTCCCGCTCGCGCAGGGCCGAGCGCTTGTCGTGGAGCTTCCGCCCGCGCGCCAGGCCGAGCTCGACCTTCGCCCGGCCATCCTTGAAGTAGAGGCGCAGCGGCACCAGCGTGAGCCCGCGCTCGGCGATCTTTCCAGAAAGTCGCGAGAGCTCGCGGCGATGCAGGAGGAGCTTCCGGTCCCGCTCCGGGTTGTGATTGGCGTCGGTGCCGTGGCTGTACGGGCTGATGTGACAGCCGAGGAGCCAGCCCTCCCCGCTTCGCACCGTCGCGTAGCTGTCCTTGAAGTTCACCTGGCCCGCCCTGAGCGACTTGACCTCGGTGCCCCGCAGGACGAGCCCGGCCTCCACGGTCTCGATGACCTCATAGAGGTGTCGGGCGCGCCGATTGACCGCGATCGAGCGGTCGCCGGAGGCCTCCTTGGCTTGACTTGGCATAGCTGGAAGGTATTATGACTGCGCTCTTCGGGCCGAAGTGGCGGAATTGGCAGACGCGCCAGATTCAGGGTCTGGTGC
>QHSL01000107.1 GCA_003220435.1 Candidatus Rokuibacteriota bacterium
CTCGATCGGCACTACCTCGGGCCGAGCCGCTTCGACGCCGAGCGGCGCGAGCGCCTCGCGGGGCGATTCGCCGACGCGGCGACGAAGGCCGCGCCGGGCGTGCCGTACCGACTCGAGTTCCGCGCCACCTCCGAAGAATCCATCAACGCGTTCGCCCTGCCCGGCGGCGTCGTGATCGTGCTCGATGGCCTCGTGCGGTTCGCGGGGGACGATGCCGCGGTCCTGGGCGTGCTCGGCCATGAGCTGGGCCACGTGGCGTACCGGCATTCGACGCGCCAGGTGCTTCAATCGGTCGGCGTAGGCATGCTGGCGGGATTGCTCTGGGGCGATTTTTCCGGCACCGCCGCGAGCGTGCCCCTGGTCCTCGGCGTGCTGAAGTATTCCAGGGGATTCGAGCGGGAGGCCGACGACTTCGCGATCGCCTTCCTGCGGGCGAACGAGATCTCCATCGGGCCCTTCTACGACGTGCTCGTCCGGCTGGCCGAGCGCGAGGAGCACCGAGGAATCGCGACGCTGCCTGACTTCATCTCCACGCATCCGTCGCTCGCCGAGCGCATCGAGCACCTCCTCGAGGCGCTCGACGACGAGTAGCCGGCGCCGGCGGTCGCTCGAGCGCGCGTCATGCGGTCGAATCTGCGATACTCGGCGGCACCAAGGCGCAGACGGCGCGGCTCTAAACGGAAGAGGAGGCGCGTATGAGACTCGCGGGCAAGGTTGCGCTCATCACGGGCGGGGCGAGCGGCATGGGCCAGAGCGAGGCGATGATCTTCGCCCGGGAAGGCGCCCGCGTCGTCGTGGCCGACGTGCTCGAGCTCGACGGCCGCCAGGTGGCCGAGAAGATCGCGGCGAGCGGCGGTCAGGCGCGGTTCGTCAAGCTCGACGTCACGAGCGAGGACGATTGGCAGGTCGCGGTGAAGACGGCCGTGACGACGTTCGGCAAGCTCGACATCCTCGTGAACAACGCCGGGATCAGCGGCACGTTCGATCCCGACCCGACGAGCACGTCGGCCTGGGACAGGCTGATGAACGTGAACGCCAAGGGCGTCTTCCTCGGGATGAAGCACGCGGTCCCGGCGATGCGCGAGGCGGGCGGTGGCGCCATCGTCAACATCTCGTCGATCTCCGGCTTCGTCGGACAGGACCGGCTCCACATGGGCTACAACGCGTCCAAGGGCGCGGTGCGGATCATGACGAAGTCGGGCGCCGTCCAGTTCGCCCAGCACGGCATTCGCGTCAACTCCGTGCACCCGGGCATCATGCCCCCGATGCGGACGTCGAAGCTCTCGGCCGACCCGGCGTGGCGCGAGAAGTCACTCCGGTTCGTCCCGCTGAAGCGCGAGGGCCGGGTTGAGGAGGTCGCCAACGCCGTGCTGTTCCTGGCCTCGGACGAGGCGTCGTACATCACCGGGACCGAGCTGGTCGTCGACGGCGGTTACCTGGCGGTATGAGCGAGTTCGACCGGGCGAAGGCAAAAGCGTTCACCCAGCTCATGGTCCGCCACCTCGAGGGCGCCTCGGTCGCCATCATGATCGAGGTGGGCCGGCGTGTGGGCCTCTTCGAGACGATGGCGAAGATGAGCGCGGTGACGAGCGACGAGATCGCCGCGAAGACCGGCCTCAACGAGCGCTACGTCCGCGAGTGGCTCGGGGCCATGGTGTGCGGCGGCATCGTCGAATACGCCGCCGCTGAGAGGACCTATCGGCTACCCCCGGAGCACGCCACCATGCTCACCGGTCCGTCGAGCCGGAACCTCACGGGCATGGCGGAGATGTTTCCCCTTCTGCACCGGGTCATCCCGGATGTCGTCGACGCGTTCGGCTCGGGCCGGGGCGTGCCGTATAGCGCCTATCAGCCCGACTTCACCGGCCTCATGGACCGGCGGAGCCGCCCCCGCTACGACGAACAGCTGTTCAACGCGTATCTCGCCAAGGCGGAAGGCCTGATCGCGCGGCTGGAGGCCGGCATCCGTGTCGCCGACGTCGGTTGCGGCACGGGCTATTGCATCGCGCTGATGGCGCGGCGCTTCCCGAAGAGCACGTTCGTCGGGCACGACTTCTCGGAGCAGGCCATCGCCGAGGCGCGCGCCGCGACGCGGGGACTGGCCAACGCGTCGTTCGTCGTGCAGGACGCCGCGCGGCTCGAGTCGCCGACGCCGTACGACCTCGTCACCGCGTTCGACGCGATCCACGACCAGGCCGATCCGGCCGGCGTGCTCCGTCGCATCCGCGCCGTCCTGGCGCCGGGCGGCACCTTTCTGATGGTCGACGTGTGCGCCTCGAGCGAGCTGGCCGACAACGTCGGCGTCCCGATGGCGGCCTACGTCTACACCATGAGCACCATGCACTGCATGAGCGTGTCGCTCGCCGGCGGCGGCCCGGGACTCGGCACCGCGTGGGGCCACCAGCTCGCCTCGCGGATGCTCCGCGAGGCCGGTTTCACCGACGTCGCGCTGTTCGAGCGGGTGGATCCGGCGAACTCGGTCTACGTCGCGCGCGCGGCCGGCTGAGGCGCGGCGATGGGCGAACGCCTGTTCGGCGCCAGCGTGCGCCGCCGCGAGGACGTGCGCCTGGTCACGGGCCGCGGCCGTTACGTCGCCGACGTCACACTGCCGGGGCTGCTCCACGTCGCGGTGCATCGCAGTCCCCACGCGCACGCGCGTATCGTCCGCATCGACGCCGAGGCGGTTCGCCGCCGGCCCGGGGTCATCGGTGTGCTCGTGCCGGCCGACGTCTCGGCGCTCGGGCGACTGCCGTTGCTCGTCCCGCACTCGAGCCTGATCTCGCCGGCCTGCCCGGAGATCCTGCCCCAGGAGATCGTCTCGTACGCCGGGCAGCCGGTGGCCCTCGTCGTCGCCGAGAGCGCCGCCGCGGCGGCGGACGCGCTCGACGCGCTCGTCGTCGAGTACGAGCCGCTGGCCGCCGTGGCCTCGGCCGACGACGCGCTGCGGCCCGACGGGCCGCGCGTCCACCCCGGCGGCAACGTGGCCTCGCGCTACACCCAGCGCGTGGGCGATCCGGCCGGCGCGCTCGCGAGCGCTCACCTGGTGCTGCGCGAGCGCTTCCATCTGCACCGGGGCGCCGGGATGGCGATGGAGACGCGCGGCATCACCGCGCGCTGGGACGGCGACCTCGGCCAGGTCACGGTGTGGTCGACGACGCAGGCGCCCCAGATCTTACGAAGGCTGCTCGCGCGCTATCTTCGACTCCCTGAGCACGCGGTGCGCGTGGTCACGCAGGACATCGGCGGCGGCTTCGGGCCCAAGGCCATCGTGTACTCCGAGGACATCCTCGTGCCATTTCTCGCCCGCGCCCTCGGCCGCCCCGTGCGGTTTCTCGAGACGCGCCGGGAGCACCTCCTGGCGGTCACCCAGGAGCGCGATCAGTGGCACGAGGTCGAGCTGGGGCTCGCGCGCGACGGCCGGATCGCGGCCCTGCGCGACGTGTTCGTGCACGACTGCGGCGCCTTCGTCTCGTGGGGCGTGATCGTGCCGATCCTCACCTCGGTCACCGTGCCGGGGCCCTATCGCGTGGCGAACTACGAGGCGACGCTGACCGCCGTCTACACCAATCGCGTGCCGGTCACGCCGGTGCGCGGCGCCGGGCGGCCCCAGGCCGTGTTCGTGATGGAGCGCATGCTCGATCTGGCGGCCGAGCGGCTCGGGCTCGACCGGATCGCGATCCGCGCGCGCAACCTGATCCAGCCGGACGAGTTCCCGTACGACGTCGGCCTGGTCTCCCGCGACAACGGCCCCCGGCGCTACGACAGCGGCAACTATCCCGAGTGCCTGCGGCGCGTCGCCGCGGCGGTGGGCGCCGAGGGCTTCGAGGCCGAGCGCGCGCGCGCACGGGCCGCGGGCCGCGCGATCGGCATGGGGATCGCGCTGTTCGTCGAGGACACGGGGCTCGGCCCCTACGAGGGCATCCGGGTCCGGGTCGATCCGGTCGGGCGCGTGTTCGTGTTCTCGGGCACGTCGAGCCAGGGCCAGGCCCACGAGACGACCCTGGCCCAGATCGTGGCCGACGGGCTCTCGGTGCCGCTCGATCAGGTGATCGTGGTGCCGGGCGACACGGCGGGTCTGCCCTACGGCGTCGGGACGTTCGCGAGCCGGGTCGCCGTGCTGGGAGGCGCTTCCGCCGCCCACGCCGCCGACGAGGTGAGGAAGAAAGCGCTCGCCGTCGCGGCGGACCACCTCGAGGCGGCGCCCGCGGACCTCGTGCTCGAAGACGGGCGCATCTCGGTTCGCGGATCCCCGGGACGCGGGCTCTCGCTCGGGGACGTCGCGGCGATCGCGGCCGCCCCCCGGCCCGGCTACGCACTGCCCGGGGGGATGGACCCGGGGCTCGAGGCCTCCGGCTACGTCCACGTCAAGCAATCGACGTACTCGAACGGCGCGCACGCCTCGATCGTCGAGGTCGATCCGGAGACCGGCGCGGTGCGTCTGCTGAAGTACGTCGCGGTCGACGACTGCGGCACGATGATCAACCCGATGGTGGTCGAGGGCCAGATCCACGGCGGCATCGCCCACGGGATCGGCAACGCGCTGATCGAGGAGATCGTGTACGACGGCGCGGGCCAGCTCGTGTCGGGCACGCTGATGGACTACGCGCTGCCGCGCGCGATCGACGTGCCGCGCCTGGAGGTGCACCACGTGGTGACGCCGTCACCGCTCAATCCGCTGGGCGTCAAGGGCGCGGGCGAAGGCGGCACCCTGCCGGCGCCGGCCGCCATCGCCAACGCGGTGGCCGACGCGCTGCGACCGCTGGGGGTGACGATCACCGAGATGCCGCTGACGCGCGAGCGTCTGTGGCGCCGCGTGCGCGCCGCGCAGTCGCGCGGTTGACGCTCGCTTACGCCTTGCGCAGGAAGTCGAAGTCGCAGCCGTGCTCGGCCTGGAGCACGTGGTCCATGTAGAGCTTCGCGTAGCCTCGTGCCGGCGGCGGCGCCGGCCGCGGGAGACCCGTCCGCCGCCGCGTGAGCTCCGCGTCGTCGACCAGCAGGTCGAGGCGCCGGTCGGTGACGCTCAGGCGGATCCGGTCACCGGTGCGCACCAGCGCCAGCGGCCCGCCGACGGCCGCCTCCGGCGAGACGTGCAGCACGATCGTGCCGTACGCCGTTCCGCTCATGCGGGCGTCGGAGATCCGCACCATGTCCTTGACGCCGGCGCGCGCCAGCTTCGCGGGGATCGGCAGGTAGCCGGCCTCCGGCATCGCGTAGCCGCTCTTCGGGCCCGCGTTCTGGAGCACCAGGAAATCGTCCGGCCGCACGTCGAGCTCCGGCGTGTCGATGCGCGCCGAGAGATCGTCGAGCGAGCTGAAGACCACCGCGCGGCCCTCGCGCTCGAAGAGCGCCGGGTCGGCGGCCGAGCGCTTGATGATCGCGCCGCTGGGCGCCAGGGTGCCGAACAACGCCGCGAGCCCGCCGACCTTCAGGTACGGATCGCCGAGCGGGCGCACCACGTCACGGTCGACCCAGGTGTCGTCCGCGGCGAGCCGCTCGCCGAGCGTCTGCCCCGTCACGGTGACGCAGTCGAGGTGGAGCAGCGGCGCCAGCTCGCGCAGCACGGCGCCCACACCGCCGGCGGCGTTCAGATCCGACATGTAGTGCTGGCCGGTCGGCTTGAGGTCCACCAGCACCGGCGTCTCGTCGCTGAGCGCGTTGAGTCGACGGAGCGAAACCTCGACACCGACACGGCCGGCCACCGCGGTGAGATGGATGATGGCGTTCGTCGAGCCGCCGATCGCCAGCAGCACGCGCAGCGCGTTCTCGACCGAGCGCGCCGTGATGATCTGGCTCGGCCGCAGCCGCGTGGCGCCCAGCACGACCGCCTGCCGTCCGCTCGCCTCCGCCGCGCGCAGGCGGTCGGCGTGAACGGCGGGAATCGCCGCCGTGCCCGGCAGCGCGATTCCGAGCGCCTCGGCGAGCGCGGCCATCGTGCTGGCCGTGCCCATCACCGCGCAGGTCCCCGCCGTCGTCGCGAGGTTCTGCTCGATCTGGCAGATCTCCTCCGTCGTGACCCCGCCGGCGCGGTACTTGGCCCAGAAGCGCCGGCAGTCCGTGCAGGCGCCGAGGCGCTCGCCGCGGTACGCCATCGGCATCATCGGGCCCGCCAGGAGCTGGACCGCGGGGACGTCGGCCGACGCCGCGCCCATGAGCTGAGCCGGCACCGTCTTGTCGCAGCCGCCCACCAGCACGACCGCGTCCATCGGCTGAGCGCGAATCATCTCCTCGACGTCGATGGCCATGAGGTTGCGGAACATCATGCTGGTCGGGTTCAGGAACACCTCGCCCAGCGAGATCGTCGGAAAGTCGATCGGCAGGCCGCCCGCGGCGAGCACGCCGCGCTTGACCGCGTCGATCAGCTCGGGAAAGTGGCGGTGGCAGTTGTTGAAGCCGCTCGCCGATTGCGCGATGCCGATCACCGGCCGCGCCAGCATCTCGCGCGAATAGCCCATCGACGTCGCGAACGAGCGGCGCAGGTACAGCGAGAAGTCGGGGTCGCCGTAGTTGGTGAGTCCGCGCGCGAGCCCGCGGGGGCCGTCGGTAGCCGTCATAGTCCGCGATGCTACCTTATATAGGGCCGCTCGTGTACCCGCCCCAGCAAGCTAGTGGTTCCCCCAGCCCTCGGCTAGACTGGATGGAACGATAGTTTGTCTATCGGCTTGCCCTCCCGGAGTCGTCAATGACCCATCAGCGGATTGGAGCCCGAGCGGCCCGTGCAGCCCTGACCCTGCCGGTCGTGTTGCTCGCGGTGCTCGTCATGGCGTTCCCCGCCGCCTCGCAGCAGCCGCGCGACCCGAAGGACGTCATCAAGCAGATCCAGGCGCTCGCCTGGGTGCACGGTCCGGCCGATGCGAACATCGGCGGCCTCGGGACCATCAAGGTTCCGAAGGGGCTGTCGTTCCTCGATGGGCCCAACACGCGTAAGTTCCTCGAGCTGAACCTGAACCCCCCGCGCGACAACCACTACACGCTGTCGTCGCAGGACTTCTCCTGGTTCGCGGTGTTCTACTTCGAGAGCAGCGGGTACGTGAAGGACGACGAAAAGCTCAACCCGGACGCCCTGCTCAAGTCACTGCAGGACAGCGACGCCCGGGCCAACGACGAGCGCAAGCGTCTCAGCATGCCGGCGATCTACACGATGGGCTGGCACGTCCCGCCGCATTACGACAGCGAGACCAAGCGGCTCGAATGGGGCGTGCAGCTCCGCCAGTCCGACGTCGGCAATCTCGTCGTCAACTACACCATTCGCATCCTCGGCCGCCGCGGAGTGATGCACGCGACGCTCGTCTCGGATCCGCAAGACCTCGACAAGGACATCATCGCCTTCAAGAGCGCGCTGGGCGGGTACGGCTTCATCCCCGGCGAGCGCTACGCTGAGTTCAAGGCCGGAGACCGTGTCGCCGAGTACGGCCTGGCCGCGCTCGTGCTCGGGGGCGCCGCGGCCGTCGCCACCAAGACGGGCTTCGGCAAAGCGCTCATCAAGTTCATCGGCATCGGCGTGGTGGCGCTCTTCGGCGTGATCACGGCCTTCTTCCGCAAGCTCCGCCGATCCTGATTCACGGTGCTCGACCCGACACACGGCGCCGACTACACGATCTGGATCGTGGCGGCGCTGCTGTACGTGTCCGACGCGGCGAAGCTGCTTTCCCCGCGGCAGCTCCTCCTGGTCGAGGCCGGCCGGGGCCGGCTGGCGGCCGCGTTCAGCGCCACACCGTACACGATCGCGGGGCGCGTGCTGTCCTTCGCCCCGCTGCTGCTGCCCTATCGCGGCGTCTTCGTGGCTCCCTGGGGGAGCGCCTGGACTGACGGCGCCCGCCTGAAGAAGGTCCTCGAGTCGATTGAGCGGCTGCGGCGCTCGCTGCGCGGCGCGCGCCTGCTCGGCACGTGGGCGTTCCTGGTGCTGTTCGCGGTGGGCCCCGCGCTCACCCTGTCGCTTGGCACCACCGCGGCGATCCTCTACACGGCGGCCGCCCTGTACCCGACGGTGATCGCCGCGATCGCCTATCTCTGGTGGCGCCGCCGCGTCCTTCGGCTCACCACCGGGCGATCGGTCGGCCTCAGCCTCGAGATCCTGGTCTGCCCCGCGTTCCTGCCGAACCTCGTCCGGAAGATCACGGCGCTGGAGTCGATCCAGGCGGACGGCGGCCAGGTCCTCGTCGCCACCGCGGCCCCCGACGTCAAGACCGAGTTCCTCTCGCGGCTCGAGAGCCGGACCGAGGAGCTGATCGCGGAGACCGACCCGGAAGATCCCGCGCAGGCCCACCTGCGCGCCTATCTGGCCACGGTGCGCGGCGCGCGATGACGGTCCTGGTCGCGGTCATCCTGGTCAACGTCGTCGTCAGCCTGTTCGGCTTTCGCGCGCTGCGCGACGGCGCCGCGCCAGGCGCCGAGTCGTACCTGTTCGTCCCGCACCAGGTGGCCCGCGGGGAGAACGGCCTGGGCATGCTGCTCGCGCACTTCGCGCACGGAGGCTTCGCGCACCTGGCGTTCAACATGATCGCGCTCTATTCGTTCAGCGGGACGGTTCTCACCGTGCTCGGCCCGGCCAAGTTCCTGCTGATCTACGCGGTCGCCGGTCTCGGCGCCGATCTGGTGGTGTTCGCCCTTCACAAGGAGGACCCCACGTATCGCTGCCTCGGAGCCAGCGGCAGCGTCTTCGCGATCATGATGGCGGCGATCGTGCTCGATCCCACGACGTCGATCGTGGCGTTCCTCGTCCCGGTGCCGATCCCGGGCCCGTTCTTCATGCTGGGCTACACCCTCATCGCGCTGTTCCTGATCGCGCAGAAGCGCCGAGGCGGCATCAGCCACGAGGGACATCTCGGGGGCGCGCTCGTCGGCCTCGCCTTGACCGGAGTGTTGGCGCCGCGCGGTCTCCAGCCGCTGATCCGCTGGTTCGCGCAGTGGTCGTCGTAACGCCCGGGCCGCGGCTAGCTCACGAAGCGCCGAGTCGCATGCCCGGCCGAAGCCCGGAGCTCTTGGCGAACGCCGCCGCGCTGACTTTCTGACCGCCTTCGGGCCGCACGCGCGTCACCAAGATCTGACCGCCGGTCGCGGCGATCGTCAATCCCGCGTCGTCCACGGCCAGCACTTCGCCGGGTCGCCCGATCGTGCCGCCCACGATCTTCTTGGCGTCATGGAGCAGGACCGCGGTTCCCTCGTGCAGGGTCCAGGCACCCGGCTGTGGATCCGCGCCGCGAATGAGGTTCCAGATGTCCTGAATGGGCTTCTGCCAATCGATCTGGACGTGCTCCTTCTTGCACCAGCCTTCGTACGTCGCCTTGGATTCGTCTTGCACGATCTTCGGTGCCTTGCCGGCGCGGACCAGATCGACGCCCTCGAGCAGCGCCGCGACCCCCACCGGGTAGAGCCGATCGAAGTAGAGGCTGCCCAGCGTGTCCGTGTCCTTGATGTCGACTTCCTTCTGCAGCAGGATCGGGCCCGTATCCAGACCCTGATCGGGCCAGAAGATGGTGAGCCCCGTCCGCGTCTCGCCCATGATGATCGGCCAGTTGATCGAGCTGGGCCCGCGATGCCGGGGGAGCAGCGAGGGGTGGTACTGGATCGTGCCGCGCGTGGGCGAATTCAGCACCTCCTCGGGCACGATGAGTGTGACGTAGGCCATCACGCACAAATCGGCCTTGAGGCGCGCGAATTCCTCCCACACCTCCGGCTTGTTGCGAAACGACCTGGGCTGATGAACGGGGAGGCCCCTGGCAAGCGCGGCCTCTTTCAGGGGATCGACCCGCCCCCCTTGCGCCGGATCGGGCGCGCAGTAGACGCCGACCACGTTTTCCCCGCGCTCCAGCAGGGCCTCGAGCACGCTCTTACCGAACGCTTGCTGCCCATGAACGACGATACGCATGGTGTCATCCCTCCGGGAGAAATGGACGATACCATGGAGTGAGGAGGCCCCGAAGATGAGACGCACCATCATGGCTGAACCGGACCTCGAGGGGCTGGGGAAGTGACGCAGCCGACCTGCGGCTTACCGCGATGAGCTGGCGACGACCGTTCAAAGAGCTAAATCCGACAGTCGAAGAACTGACGGTCAAAGTACTGGAGGAAGGCAAGGGCGTGGCGCAGAATCCTGGATGGCAAACGCTCGGAAGCGTCACGCGGCTCGACTGCCACAATCCCCTCTGTCAAGGTGGCGGGGTTGACCTTCATCACACGCTGCGCGAAATGGTCGCGACGCGCCGTGAAGAGCTGGAGAACGTCAAGATGTGCGGCGGCGTCGAAGGGGGCGGGCCCAGTGTTGCTCCACGGCACTGTCTGAATCGCTTCGCGTTCCGCATCTCGCTCGTCTACCGGGCGGAGGGAGACCGATGATCGGCAAAGGGAGGATCTCATGGCCATTACGTTCAAGGTGGACAGCACCACTGGCGAAGGAACGTTCATCCGGGTCCTTCGCGACGGGTTCCCATTCGGGAAGATCCTCGACGCCGTCGGTCTCTACCGGTTCTACGAAGGTGACCGCGAAAAGCTAGGCGGCGCGCAGCTCCAGGACGCAGATCTCGAGCGGCTCAAGGCAGCGATCCAATCGAGGTACGAAGGACGAGGACGATGATCGCGATGTGGCTCCGCCGCCAGCACGCAGCGCCGAGACGATGCATGTAACGTGGTAGAGTCACTGAGCAAACTGTGCGGAGGGGTGGCCGAGCCCGGTCGAAGGCGTCCGACTCGAAATCGGATAGGGGCCCAGAAGGTCCCTCGGGGGTTCAAATCCTCTCCCCTCCGCCATTTTCTCGAGTTGAAGCGAATCGCCGATGTCCAGCAAACGTGGAGGGGTGACCGAGCGGCCGAAGGTGCGGCACTGGAAATGCCGTGCACGGGTAACCCCTGTGCCCCGGGTTCGAATCCCGGCCCCTCCGCCAGATGTGCAGCTTGGCCGTGCTAGACGGGGAGTTAGCGGTGCCCTGTAACCCGCAATCCGCTTCAGCGGGGTTGAATTCCCTCTCGAGGGCGGAGCGTGTTGAATGAGCTTCACGGGGCGGCGTTGAAGGTTGGGCCCCACGCAACGAGAATCGTCGAACCCCGCCAGGCCCGGAAGGGAGCAACGGTAAGGCGACCCTCTCGTGTGCCGTGGGAGTACCTGACCGGAGCAGGCTCTGGGGAGAGATCGCAGTACGGGCCGTTCGAAGGAGGGTGCACGGTCATTGTATTGGAGCGGGGAGATCGGCTTCGACCGAGGGTGGCGAGGGATAGGTACTTGTGGCTCCGCACGTCGAGTCAGTCCGTGAGCATCGAGTGGGCTCCGCTCGTCGAGTCAATCGTGAGCGATCGAATCGGCTCCGCACGGCGAATCAGTCCGTGAGCGGTGGAATCGCGTGAGCTATCAGGTCTTGGCTCGCAAGTGGCGGCCGCAGACGTTCGAGGCGGTCGTCGGTCAAGACGCGATCACGCGGACGCTGCGCAACGCGCTGGCGTCGGGCCGCATCGCGCACGCCTATCTGTTCGCCGGGCCGCGCGGCATCGGCAAGACGACCACGGCGCGCCTGCTTGCGCGCGCGCTGCTCTGCGCCCAGCGGACCGGGCCGGAGCCCTGCGGCAAGTGCGCGGTGTGCATCGAAGGCCAGGCCGGGACCCTCGTGGACGTGATCGAGATCGACGGGGCGTCGAACCGGGGCATCGAGGAGATCCGGACGCTCCGCGAGAACGTGAAGTACATGCCGGCTCGCGGCCGCTTCAAGGTGTACATCATCGACGAGGTTCACCAGCTCACGGAAGCGGCGTTCAACGCGCTGCTGAAGACGCTCGAGGAGCCGCCGCCGCACATCGTGTTCGTGCTCGCCACGACCGACCCGCGCGACATCCCGCCGACCGTGCTGTCGCGGGTGCAGCGCTTCGACTTCCGCCCGATCGCGCCCGACGCGCTCCGCGATTCGCTCGAGCGCATCCTGGCGGCCGAGCAGATTCCGTTCGACGCCGGGGCGCTGCCGGTCATC
>QHSL01000108.1 GCA_003220435.1 Candidatus Rokuibacteriota bacterium
CGCGCCGCTCGGCGGCAGCACGCCGTTCTGGGAGATGGCCGTCGGCGCCGCGGAGGTGAGCGTGGACGAGGAGACCGGCGCGGTGCGGGTCGAGCGCTACGTCTCGGTGGCCGACGTCGGCCGCGCGGTGAACCCGCTGCTGCTGGAAGGCCAGGACGAGGGCGGCGTGGTGCAGGGGCTCGGCCACACGCTGCTCGAGGAGATGCTGTACGCGGACGGCCACCTGCTCAACGGCACGCTGCTCCTCTACCGCGTGCCGCGCGTCGACGACGCGCCGGAGGCGCTCGAGTGCCACTTCGTGGAGAACGCCGACGGCAGCGGGCCCTTCGGCGCCAAGGGCGCGGGCGAGGGAAGCCTGATCCCGGTGAGCCCGGCGGTGGCCAACGCGCTGGCTCGCCTCACCGGCGTGCGGCTGCGTGACCTTCCTCTGACGCCCGAGCGCGTGTGGCGGGCGCTTCGCGCTCGTCGCTGAAGCCCGGCCGCGCTACAGCGCCCGGTACACCTCCGTCTCGAACTTCGTGAGCAGGTCGATCGCCGTGTGGTCGTAGAACGGGAGAACCTGCGACAGGAAAACTCCCGAGACGCGCTTGGTGCGATCGATCCAGAAGTAGGTGTTCGCGAGACCGGCCCAGGCGAGGCTGCCGGCCGAGCGACCGGTGGGCGCCTGCTGCGTGTTGATCAGGAAGCTCAGGCCCCAACCCTTGCGCATGCCCGGGAACAACTCGACGTCGTTGGAGAGGGGCGGAATCGCCGACTTCATGGCCGGAATGTCGAGCGGCGCGATGTGGTTCCGGGCCATGACATCGACGGTCTCCCGGCGCAGGACCTGCGTGCCCTTGTAGCTGCCGCCCTGCACGATCATCTGCGTGAACGTCAGGTAGTCGCGAGCGGTGGAGTAGAGCCCGCCGCCGCCCATCAGGAACTCGGGATCTTCCGGCAGCCCGAACTCGATCGGCGCGAGCGCACCCTTCTCGTCACGCTGGTGCACGCTCGCCAGCCGCGCCCGCTGGGCCCCTGAAAGCTTGAACGAGATGTCCTTCATGCCGAGGGGGCCGAAGATGTTGTCCTGGAAGTAGCGATCGAGCTTCAGGCCACTCACGGCCTCGACCATCTTGCCGACCCAGTCGATGTTGATCCCGTACTCCCATCGGTCACCCGGATCGAACAGCAGCGGCGTCGTGAGCGCCGCGTTCGTGCAGGTCGTGATCCCCGGCGTGCCGGTCGCCGCCTGGTACTGAGCGATCTCGGGTCGCCAGATCTCGTAGCCGAAGCCGGCCGTGTGAGTCAGCAGCTGCTTCAGCGTGATCGGCCGACGCGGAGCCCGCAGCCGCGGCTTGCCCGCCGCGTCGAATCCCTCCAGCACCTTGGCCGCGGCGAGCTCCCCGACCACGTCGCCCGCCGGCTTTTCGAGGCTCAGCGTGCCGCGCTCTACGAGCTGCATCGCCGCGGTGCCCGTGATGGCCTTGGTCATCGACGCGATCCACACCACCGTGTCGATCGTCATCGACGCATCCTTGCCGAGCTCGCGCTTGCCGAAGGCGCCCTCGTACAGCGGGCCGCTGTCGGTCGCGGCCACCGCCACGATCCCGGGTATCGCTTTCGACTCGACCGCCTCGTTGAACATCCCGTCGAGTGTCGTGTTGGTCGGCATGGTCTCCTCCTTCGAGCCGCACGAGTGACTGGCCGGAGCTTAGAGCAGGTTTCCGGGTGCCGCAACGCCGGGTCACGTTCCGTGTACACTGACCACGCGACCATGGCCGAGACGAACGCGCGGTTCGTCAGCACCATTCCCGAGCACGACGACCGCCACCTGGGGCCGGTCATCTTCGAGCCGTCGCGGCGAACCTGGCTGGGCGGGTGCCCCGGCGGCCCCTCGGACCCGTCCTCGAGATCGCGTGCGGCACCGGAATCTTGACACAACGGTTGCGCGTGCGGCTCTCTCCCGATGTCCCATTGGTCGCCACCGACTTGAACTCACCCATGATCGACTACGCACGGTCGAAGCCGGCGGCCCGGGGCCGATCGACTGGCGGCCGGCCGACGCGGCTGCGCTGCCGTTTCCGTCGGCCTCGTTCGGCGCGGTGACCTGTCAATTCGGGCTGATGTTCGTTCCCGACAAGCCCGCGGCCTTCCGGGAGGCCCGTCGCGTCTTGTTGCAGGGGGGACTCTTCGTCTTCAACGTCTGGGGCCGCATGAAGGACAACGCGTTCGGCCGCATCGCGTACGAGACGATCGGCGGATTCTTCCCGGCCAACCCACCCACCTTCTACCAGGTGCCGTTCGGCTTCTGCGACCCCGACGTCTTGCGGCCGCTGCTCGCCGGCAACGGGTTCGATCGCGTCGAGCTCGACTGGGTGACGCTCGAGGCCCGCAGCCCATCGGCGAAGTCGTTCGCGACGGGGCTCGTCGAGGGCAATCCCGTCAGCCTCGACCTCCAGGGCCGCGGCGCCCGGCTCGAGCCGATCATCGACGCCGTCGCCGCCGCGCTCGCCCGGGCCGGCGGCGACGCGCCGTTCACCTCGCCGATCCGCGCGCTGGTCGTGACGGCGCGGGCGAGCGCCTGACGGCATGACGACTCCGCGTCGCGGGCGCCGGCCGGACCCGCCGCGACATCTACACGCAGCAGCAGCGCGAAAAGCCGCGCGGCTACGCACGCGCCGTCGCGGTCGGCGACAGCGTCTGGGTCAGCGGCTGCACGTCGATGAATGCGGCCGGCCAGCCGGAAGGGCTGGGTGACTGGGCGGCCCAGTCGGATCTCTCGCACGAGACGATTCGCTGGGCGCTCGAGCAGGCCGGCGCCAGCCTGGAGGACGTCGTCCGCCGGCGCATCTTCACCGTCGACAGCGCGCAGGTGAATCGGCCCCACGGCCAGGGGCCGGCGTGGTTCGCGAAGAGCTGCCCGGCGTCGCTGGGCTGCCGCGTCGCCGGGCTCGCCCGGTCCGAGTTGCTGATCGAGGTCGAGGTGGCGGCCGTCAAGGGCGCGCACGCCGGGATCGAGTGGATCCCACCCGACCCCGTGGATGCGCTCGACGGCTAGTCGAGATTGGGGGGCTTGGGGGGCCCTTCGAGGCCCCCCATCTTCATCAATCGAACATCAGGACGGTGCGCGCGACCTCGCCCGCCTTCATCGCGCGGAACGCCTCGTTCACGTCCTCGAGCCGGCCGCGCCGCGTGATCATTTCGTCCAGTCGCAGCAGGCCCCGCTGGTAGAAATCGACGTAGCGGGGCATGTCGACCTTGAAGCGGTTCGAGCCCATGCTACAGCCCTGGATCTTCTTCTCCCGGAGGAACACGCTGCCCTCGAGCTCGATCTTCTGACCGACCGGGATCATCCCGATCACGGTCGCGGTGCCGCCCGGGCGAATGCACTCGAACGCCTGCTCGGCGGCCTTCTTGAGGCCGATGGCCTCGAACGAGTACTCGACGCCGCCGTTGGTCAGCTCGCGGATCGCCTTGACCGGATCGCCCTTGGTGGCGTCGATCGCGTGGGTGGCGCCGAGCTCACGGGCCTTGGCCAGCTTGCTCTCGAACACGTCGACGGCGATGATCATGCCGGCGCCCGCGATGCGCGCGCCCTGGATCGCCGCGAGGCCGACGCCGCCGGCGCCGAACACCGCGACCGTCGCGCCCGCCTCGACGCGCGCCGTGTTGAGCACCGCGCCCACGCCGGTCGTGACGCCGCAGCCGATCAGCGCGCCGCGGTCGAGCGGCATGTCGTCCCGGACTTTCACGAGCGCGTTCTCGTGGACGAGCATCTGCTCGGCGTACGCCGACAGGTTCGCGAACTGGTTCACGGGCGCGCCCTTCCAGCTGAGCTTCGGCGGCTCCTGCGGCGTCCGCGTCGGGCGCGACTGGCAGAGATGGGTCCGCCCGGTCAGGCAGTACGCGCAGTGACCGCAGAAGACCGACAGGCACGCGATGACGTGATCGCCCGCCTTGAACTCGGTGACGTGCGGGCCGACTTCCTGGACGAGACCGGCGGCCTCGTGGCCGAGGATGGCCGGCGCCGGGAACGGATAGTACCCGTCCACGAAGTGAAGGTCGCTGTGGCACACACCGCTGGCGACCGTCCGCACCAGAACCTCGCGCCCGATCGGCTTGGCGATGTCGACGTTCTCGATGGTGAGGGGCTTCTGGGGTCCGTGGAATACCGCGGCTTTCATGGGCAGCTCCTTTCGCCCCGATTCTACGCCAGCGGCGAGCGCAGGGCGGGGAGGACCTTCTCGCCGAAAAGGCGCACCGCCCGGACCGGATCGGTGGCGAGGCTGACCGAGAGCATCAGCCGCCGAACGCCGGCCGCCTGCGCCGCCCGCACTTGCTCGAGACACTGCTCGGGCGTGCCGCACACCGCGAGCCGGCGCGAGAGGTAGTCGAAGAGACCGAGCTCGGTGACCAGCGCAGCGTCGGCCTCACCCGGGCGCGTGCTGTACCGGCGGCGCAGCTCGCGGAGCGCTTCGCGGTGCTCGGGCGGCACGCCGCGGCGCGCCGGATCGCCGCGGCCGACGACATACGCCGCCACGAACGCGAGGATCGCGCCGATCTTGCGGCGAGCCGCGCTGCCGTCCTCGTCGCAGTCCATTCCGGCGATCTGCCAGATCTCGACCTCGGTCGGCTTTCGCCCGGCGGCGCTCGCCGCCTGCGCCACTGTCCCTTCGGACTCCTTCACGTTATCGGCGCCGAGGCCGTAGTTGATAAAGACACCGTCGGCGGTCGCGCCCGCGGCCTTGAGCGAGGCCGGGTGCGCGGACCTTCTCGCGCGCGGCGCCCGGATCGAGGCCGACACGCCAGCTCAACCACTGGGCGCAGGAGCGGAAGCCGTTGCCCCAGCCGCCGCGGGCGTCGAACTCGCGGATGAGATCCAGCAGACGCGCGGTGGCGGCTTCGAGGTGCGCCGAGAGCTCGGCGATCTCGTCGCCGAGGCGCTCGAGCACGACGGTGGGGCCCGCGTTTATGTAGAGTCGCCTCCTGCTGAGGCGACTCTACATCGCGATTTTGGAGCCACCTGGACGGCGCCACGTGCGGCGATCGACGTCGCAATCCACGTTGTCGTGACGGAACGAAGCTCCGTGCCTCTCCGAGCGTTCTGGGAACGCCGAGAAGCCATTCGCTACATGCCGTCGACTCGGAGCGATCTCGTCGGGCAAAGACTGTCAAGAGTCGATGTTTTAATACACGCAGGCGCTTCGTCGAGCTAGGAACGGCCCTCCGGCTCACGGTCGACCCGGCGCCCGGCGGCGACCCAGCCGTTGAAGCCGACCTCGAGGTGGGCGACGTTGGGGAATCCCATCTCGCGGAGGACGTCCGCGGCGAGCGCCGAGCGCTGGCCCCCCGCGCAGTAGACGATTATGCGCTTGGTGGGATCGACCTTACCCGTGTAGTAGTGCGACGTCGGATCGAGCCAGAACTCGAGCATGCCGCGCGGCACGTGCGTCGATCCGGGAACGAAGCCGAGCTTTCGCCGCTCGCGGACGTCACGGATGTCCACCACCTGGACGTCGCCGCGCGCCATCTCGGCCTCGACCTGCTCGATCGAGAGGTTCTCGATCCGTGTCTTCGCCTCGTCCACCATCTGCCCGACGGTCTTTCTCGGCTTCCACATGAGCCTGCCTCCCCCGGCGGCTACGGCAGGCCGGCGCCCAGCTCGGGCAGCGTGCCGGCGGCCGCGAAGCGATCGATGTCGTGCTCGGCGCGATCGGTGAGCGCGTACGTCGCGCGCTGGAGCCGGCGGAACCAACCGTAGACGTCCCGCTGGAGAATCTTCGAGACGTTGGGCACGACGCCCGTCTCACGCAGCATCTTGATGTCGGCTCGACCGCCGCGCTGGATGAGCATCGCACAGCGCAGCGCCTCCTGACGGTAGGCCGTGACAATTGGCGTCCGCGTGACACCGCCGCGGTTGGGATCGCCGGCACGCCGCGCGTGCTCGCCGAGCAGGCGCGTCAGCTCTTTCGCGCGCCGGCGCGGCCGGTACGGCGTGGGATCGGCGACCACCTCGACCGCGGCGGCCGTGTGTCCGGGCGCCACGGTCATCAAGCCCAGCCCGACGCGTCGGCAGAGGTCTCGGACATCGCGGCGATAGACGGACACGCCGCGCGCGCGACGGCCCCGCGGACGGCTGACCGCGAGATAGACGCGATCGGTCAAGGACAGGCGAGCGATCCCCTGCAGCAAGAGCGTGAGGCTGAACGTGAGCTTGAGCTCGACGATGACGGGAGGCCCGTCGCCGCGCAGCGCTACCACGTCGCAGCCGCGGACCTCGGACTTGACCGCGTAGCCCTGGCCCTCCAGGAAGGCTTTCACCGCGGGATACAGGTCGGTTTCGGCCGGGCGCGGAACGCTCGACGGCATCGCAGCGATTTTACGGGACGTCGATCTCCTGGCGAGCACAATCCGTGCCTCGATCACCGAACAATGTGCGCTTTGCAGAAAAGGTGGGCTCTTGGGTCCGCCCGCGCCGGCCCCGGTCCGCCACGTTTGACAGTCCGTCTAGTTTACTGGACAATGTGTCCACTATGCAGGATAGGGCGGCGCTCCCCGTCAGTCCCCACATCAACGCTCGCATCGCCAGCCGCGTACGGACGCTGCGATCGGATCTCGGGATGACCCTCGACGTGCTCGCCGCGAAATGCGATGTCAGCCGCTCGATGATCTCGTTGGTCGAGCGCGGAGAAAGCAGCCCCACGGCGGTCGTGCTGGAGAGAATCGCCACGGGCCTCGGCGTGCCGCTGGCCACCCTCTTCGCCGAAGCGAGCGCCGCCGCCAACCCGGTGTCCCGGCGGGACGATCGGACGTCGTGGCGCGATCCGGAGTCCGGCTACGTACGGCGCAATATTTCTCCTGGAAACTTTCCCTCGCCCATTCAGATCGTCGAGATCGTGTTGCCGGCCGGCGCGAGAGTGGCGTACGAAACTGGCGCGCGCGACGTGAGCATTCATCAGCAGATCTGGGTGCACGAGGGGACGATCGAGGTGACCCTCGGTCGCGTGACGTATCGCCTCTCGGAAGACGACTGCCTCGCCATGCAGCTCGACCAGCCGACGGCGTTTCGCAACCGCACGCGCCGGCCGGCGCGATATATCGTGATCATCGCCACCGGGCGTTCGCGTGCGGCGGGGAGATGAGAGTGTCGCAGGCCATTCACATTCGAGATCTGCCGACCCTCGGTGAGCGCGAGATCCAAGGGTTGAGCGATGTGCTGATCGACTGCGTGGAAAGTGGCGCGTCCGTCAGCTTCATGCTCCCGATGTCCCGCGCCAAAGCGGAAGCATTCTGGCGTAGCACGTCCGCGAGCGTGGCGCGTGGTGAGCGGGTGGTGCTCGCCGCCGAAGACCCCGCGGGAACGATCGTCGGCACCGCTCAGGTCATCTGGGCTCAGCCCGAGAATCAGCCCCATCGCGGGGACCTCGCGAAGATGCTGGTGCATCGACGCGCACGTCGGCGGGGTGTGGGGGCGGCGCTGCTCGTTGCCGCCGAACGTCGTGCGCTCGGGGCCGGCAAGACGCTGCTGGTGCTCGATACGGCCAGCGATGACGCCGAGCGCCTGTATGCGCGGCACGGCTGGCAGCGGTGCGGGCAGATTCCGAATTACGCGCTGCTGCCCGATGGGGCTCCCTGTGCGACCACGATCTTTTTCAAGTTTCTGCGCACCTGAGGTGGCGCCGCGGGGCTCTACCGCCGCGTCAGCTCCTCCCGCAAGCGCGCCGCCACGATCGACTCGTCGCCGGGCTGCAGGTTGATCGGGTCGACGGCGATCTCGTCGAAGTAGCCGCCCTGGTGCGCGCCCTGCTGCACGTAGATGTGGGGATCCCCCTGGGCGAGCGCCACCTGCACGGCGTGGCCCGACGGGCCGTTCCACTCCGGCGTGAAGTAGACGACCGCGTGGGGGATGACCCGGTTCACCCCGTCGTGCTCGACGACCGCGCGGAGACCGGGAATGTCCGCGAGCTGCTCGACGATGGTCGAGCACACGTCGACGTAGCGCTTCATCTCGGCGCTCTCGTCCTCGGCCATGAACTGCTCGAGCGCGACGACGAGGCCGGCGATCTCTTCCTTCGAGGTCTTGGCGGCGCGGCCCAGCGCCTGGTTCGGGCTGGCGTTGAGGCTCGCGGCGCGGATCAGGTCGCGGCGCCCGACCAGGATGCCGGTGGACTGCGGCCCGCGGATGCCCTTGCCGCCGCTGAAGCTCACGAGGTCGGCGCCCATCCCGAGAAACTTGGTGAGGTTCTCGCGGGGCGGCAGCATCGAGGCGGCGTCGACGATCACCGGCACCCCGCGGCGGTGGGCGATCTCGATCACTTGCGGCAGGGTCAGGACGCCGGGTGGGCTCGTGAAGGGCGAGATCAGATACGCGACCGCCGCCGTGCGGTCGCCGATCGCCTGCTCGAGCTCGAAGGGCTGGGTGCGACGCGCCAGGCCGATCTCGACGAGAACGCCACCGGCGACGCGGTACGCCTGGTCGTAGGCGAACCGATGCGCGCGCTGGATGACGATCTCGTTTCGCAGGCCGCCGGTGTCGGGCAGGCGCGTGATCTTCGCCGGATCGTCGCCCGCGATACAGGCGGCGGCCTGCAAGATCAAACCCGAGCTCGCGCCCGCGGTGACGAACGCCGCCTCGGCGCCCAGCATGCGCGCGATGGCCGCGCCGGCGGCCGCGTTGAGCTCGTCGATGTTCACGAAGGCGCGCGAGGCCTCGCGCATCGCCTCGAACGCCTCGGGGCGCAGCAACGAGCCCCCGTAGCGCGTGGTCGTTCCCGAGCCGTGGATGACGGGTCGGACGCCGAGCTTCGCGTAGATGGGCGGGATCATACGAACCCTTCTTCCTTCATGGCGCGGATCGCGGCGGCGAACGCGGCGAGGGTCTCGGCGAGGATCTCGTCGGTGTGGCAGGTGCCGACGAGGGCGCGGGCACCGTTGAAGTCGACGCCATTCAGGATCAAGGCCTGGCGCAGCGCGCGGCTCTGCTCGGCGTTCTTCGCATCGAGGCGCCGCCAGTCCACGTGAGCGACCGACTGGTCCGATCCGTCGCGGGGCGGCGCGTCGGCGCCGAAGAAGATCTTCCAGTCGCTGTGCTCGCCGTAGATCTTCCAGCTGACTTTCTCGCGCGCCAGGATCTCGTTCAGGCCGTGGCGCAGCTTGGCCGCCTGCTGGTTCGCGAAGCGGATGGCCTGGCCATCGGCGACCGACGAGAGCATGGCGACGCCCGCCGCGGCCGAGAGCGGGTTGGCGTTGAACGTCCCGGCGTGAGCGATCTTGGCCCGGCGATTTTCCGCCGGGTCGCTCTTGGTCGCCAGATAGCTCATCACGTCCTCGCGGCCGGCGCAGGCGCCGCCGGGTAACCCACCGCACAGGATCTTCGCCATCGTCGTCAGGTCGGGCCGGATGCCGAGCAGCTCCTGGGCGCCGCCGGGGGCGACCCGGAAGCCGGTGACCACCTCGTCGAAGATCAGCAGCGCGCCGGCCCGCCGCGTCTCTTCACGAAGCGCCACCACGAAGGCCGGGGGAGCGGGTATGGAGCCGAAATGGCTGCCGGTCGGCTCGATGATCACCGCGGCGACGTCACCGCGTGCGAGACGCTCGCGCACGGCGCGGATGTCGTTGGGCGGGAGCACCGTGACGAGCTCCACCACCTCCGGAAGCTGGCCAGCCTCGGGCTCGGCCTCGTACGGCGGGCGCACGCCGATCTCGAGACCCTCGTGCCAGCCGTGGAAGTGGCCCGCGAACTTGACCACGTGCCGCTTGCCGGTCGCGGCCCGAGCGAGCCGGACCGCCATGTGAGTCGCCTCGGTGCCCGACGCGGTGAAGCGCACGCGCTCGGCGCTCGGCACGAGCCGGCAGACCCACTCACCCCACTCGACTTCTTTCTCGTGGCAGGCGCCGTAGTGCGTTCCCCGGAGCGCCTGCTCGCGCACGGCGTCGCGGACCGGAGGCGGATTGTGGCCGAGGAGCAGCGCGCCGTGGCCCATCCAGTAGTCCACGTAGCGGTGGCCGTCGACGTCCCACTTGTACGCCCCCTCGGCGCGCTCGACGTAGAGCGGGAAGGGCTGCATGCGGCGGTTGTCGTGCGTCACCGCGTCGGGGAAGATCTTTCGCGCCCGCTCGTACAGTCCCTGCGACGCGGGCAGCGCGTCGGTGTAGGCGTTCTGGATCTTGGGCGAGGTGGTGAGCCGAGCCATAGGAATTCTCCTCTCGAGGCGCAGCGGGGCGTCGCGCGATCGATATAGTATCACCGCCGGAGGTGACCCATGACCCTCGCCCGCGTCGTCGCCGAGCGCCCAGCCGGCGAAGCTGGCGAGCCGGTCGAGATACTTCCCTCCCGACCGATTCGGTCGTGTCGATCTCGATCGGCTCCTGGGCGACCTCTCGCACGAGCTGCTGGTGAGGCGCCTGAAGCTGCTATCATTCCGGCCGTGACCCGCATCCGGAGAGGAGACGATCCATGTACACGCTGATTCGCTCGATGCCGTGGGGCCGCTTGCTGCTGGAGCAGGTGCCCGCCGTGGTCCTGTCGTTCGTGATCGCGGAGCTGTCTGTTCTACAAGTTCCACAGCTTCACGCTCGAGACGCTAGCGTTTCTGGGGACGTGGGGCGTGATCGACGCGGTGATCCAGGTCGGGCGCCATCTGATCTTCGGCGCGAGAACGACGCCGGCCAACGCGCCTCGGCGCTGACCGGCGTCGCGAGCCTACTCGAGATCCAGCGGATCGCGCTTGGGGCCGACGTCGCGCATGGTCTCGAAGCCGTTCTCGGTCATGTCGCAGTAGAGCTCGACGCGGTTGCCGTCGGGATCGAAGAAATAGACGCTGCGCGTGACGTTGTGCTCGGCCGTGCCGTCGAGCGGGATCCCCATCCGCTTCAGCTCCCGGTACGCGGCCTTCAGCTCCTCGAAATTGTCCAGCCGCCACGCCACGTGGTGGAGCCCGGGCTGCGTCTTGGCCGGCGGCTCGCCGGTCGCCTGCTGGAACAGCGCCAGGTCGTGGTGCTCCTTGCCGAAGCTGAGGAACACGGCGCCCCGCTCCAGGTTCTCGTGGGCGACCTTCAAGCCGAGCGTCTGCGTGTAGAAGTCTCTCGATTTCTCCGCGTCCCGGACGTTGAGCACGACGTGGCCGAGCCTCTTCGCCTGGATCATAGTGTCCCTCCCCGGGGCCTCGCGCCCGCCCTACTGTACCCCTGTTTGCCCCCGATAGGTAAGCGCCGCGTTGAGGGCGGTCACGAAATCCTTCCGGATTCTCCCACATCATGCCGTGTCCCGCCCGCGGCACGAAATGGAGCCTCACGCCGGCGGCCACGAGCTCGGCCTCCCGCGGATTCGGCCCGCTGGTTTTGCGGCGGATGAGGGCGCGCGGGATGGGTAGGGAGAGCAGGCGCTCCCGCATCGTCGGCCGCGTGCCCGTGGCCAGCCCCGCGGCGCTCCCGTGCAGGCCGTGGGCCGACGCCACCTGCAGCATGCCGCTCGTGACGGCCCAGGAGCGGCTCCCGTCTCGCGCGCTCGCGGACGAGTCGGCGACGAGCCGCGAGAATCCGTGGTTCCGGAAATCGGCCTCTGTCTGCGCGGCGATGCGCCGGCTGAGGAACCCACCGCCCGGATCCAGGTTTGGCTCCGCGAGCACCAGCGCGGCGACAGGTCCGGCCGGGTCGCCGCGAGCGTGACGGCGACGACGCCGCCGAAGCTGTACGCGATGACCGTCGATTGCGCGAGCGCGAGGCGATCGAGCAGGGTCGCGACGGTTTTCGCGTGGTCCTCGAGCGAGTATGAAAACGCCTCCGGCGCGTCACTGAACCCCGCGCCAAGGAAATCCGCGAGGAGCGCCCGGTGCTCGCCGAGCGTGGGATCGACGACGCACCGGTGATAGGTCCCGCTCACGGCCAGGCCGAGCCCGGTGAGATAGACGACCGGCCGCCGACCGGGGAGGTCGACGTAGCGGAGAAAGGCGCGGAGCTCGGAAAGGTAGAGCGTGTCCACGAGCGAGCGCTCCGCTACGACCGAGGCATTCAGCTCGAGGCGCGCGGCGAGGTCGTGGGGGCGATGGCGGCGACGCCCGCGTCGCGGCAGAGGGCGTTGAACGCCGGGACATCATCGGCGACGCAGCGGTCGAGCTTGGCGAGCTCCATCTCGGTCCTGAGCGCCAGATTCTCGTGGAGATCGCGAAGCGCCTGCGCGGGCGCGCCGTCCGAGTACTCGAGGAGCGTCACGACCGTCGCGAGCCGCGAGTTGAGCTTCGCCGGGAACATCCGTGGATCCTCGGAGCGCACCTGGATCAGCTCCCCCTCGATCGCGCTGAGCGTCCGGACGAGCGCCCCCGCCGCGTCCTTGATCGGCGCCGCCTCGAGCCGCGCCCCCCACGCCTCGGCCTGAGTCCGGAGGTCGCGCAGCATCAGGACCGCGTCGTGGACGCGCGTGAGCAGGGCGTGCGATCTTCTCGCCCAGTCGTACTGCTCGCGCAGGTCGTGCTCCGTCGCCTGGATGCGCGGGTCGCTCACGATCGTGAACGGCTGCGTCAGCGTGCGGCCGCCGGCCGTGAGCCGGACCTGATAGCGACCCGGCGGCACACGGGGCGCCGTCAGCGCGTCGGTGGTGCCGCCCCGACCCTTGTTGTCCGGAAGCTTCGTGGCGTCCGGGCCGCGCAGGTTCCACACGAAGCGGTTCGAGCCCGCAGTCCGCGTCGGCCGCGGCTCTTCGTCGCGGCCGGCGGGAGACGCCGCGGCCCCGTCCGCAGGGGAGCGGCTCGAGAACGATCTGATCGTGCGGCCCTCGGTGTCGAGGAACGCGAGGGTGAGCTCGTCCGGCGCGTCCTTCAACCAGTAGTGGACGACGACACCGTTCGGCGGGTTCTCACCGGCGTCGAGCAAACGTTCCTTCTTCTCTCCGGTCGGCGTCTCGACCTGCCGGTACGCGTAGCCCATCGAGCCGACCATGCGGTAGGCGACCTCGCGGGCCGGGCCGGGCTTGTTGCCGTGACCGCGGTACGCCCGCCAGCGGATCGTCGGCCGCGGCGCGAACAGGTGCGCGTCGGCGCCGGCGATCGCGTCGGCCATCTGGTGGAACGGCGAAAGGTCGTCGAGGATCCAGAACGAGCGGCCGTGGGTCGCGACCACCAGGTCGGTGTCCTTCACGATCAGGTCGTGGATGGGCGCGACCGGCAGGTTCCCCTGCAGCCGCTGCCACGACCCGCCGTCGTCGAACGACACCCAGAGCTTCGTCTCGGTCCCGCAGTAGAGCAGCCCACGGCGGTTCGGGTCTTCGCGGATCACCCGGGTGAACTCGCCCTCCGGCAGGCCGCTGGTGATGAGCTTCCACGTGCGTCCGTAGTCGCTCGTCTTGAGCAGATACGGGCGCGTGTCGTCGAGCTTGTAGCAGGTGGCCGCCATGTAGCAGGTCGCCGCGTCGTGCGGGGACGGCTCGAGGATACTGATCAACGCCCACTCGGGAAGGTCCGGCGGCGTCACCGACTGCCACGTGCGGCCGCGGTCGCGCGAGAGGTGGACGAGGCCGTCGTCGGTGCCGGCCCACAACACGTCGCGCTCGTGGGGCGACTCGACGAGCGCGAAGATCGTGCAGTAGACCTCGGCGCCCGTGTTGTCGCGGGTGACGGGGCCACCGGACAGACCGAGCTTCGCGCCGTCGTTGCGCGTCAGGTCCGGGCTCACGATCTCCCAGCTCTGCCCTTCGTCGAGCGAGCGGAAGACGCGGTTCCCGGCGATCCACAGCTCGCGCGGGTCCCACCGCGAGTAGAAGACGGGGAACGTCCACTGGAAGCGGTAGCGGTGCTCCGCGGGCGCGGTCCCCATGCCGTAGGCCTCGGGCCACACGCTGATCACGCGCTCCTGCCCGGTGTGGTGGTCGTAGTGGATCAGTCGGCCATTGCCCGGGCCGGTGCCGATGGAGCCGCCGACGACGATGGCCGGATTGCCCGGCTTCACCGCGATGTAGCCGCTCTCGCCGCCGCCCGGCTGGACCCAGTCGATCGCGGCGATCGCGCCGCGATGCGACTGGCTCGGAAGGCTGATGGCCCAGTTGTCCTGCTGCGAGCCGTAGATGCGATAGGGCCGCTGATCGTCGGCGCACACGTGATAGAACTGCGCGGTCGGCTGGTTGTAGATCGTCGACCACGACTGCGCGCCATTGAACGAGACGCAGGCGCCGCCGTCGTTGCCCTCGATCATCCGGCGGTTGTTCCCCGGATCGATCCAGAGATCATGGTTGTCGCCGTGGGGCGTGGCGACCTCGCCGAACGTCTTGCCGCCGTCGGTCGATTTCCACAACGAATAGTCCGCGACCCAGACGGTGTCGACGTCCACCGGATCGGCGAAGACGTGCATGTAGTACCACGGACGGCCGCGCAGTCCCGCCTCCTCGCTGCCGCGCTGCCACGTGGTACCGCCGTCGTCGGAGCGGAACAAGGCGCCGTCCTCGGCCTCGACCACCGCGTAGACCCGCCGGCCGTCGGCCGGAGACACGGCGACGCCGATCCGCCCGAGCACGCCGCGCGGCAGCCCCGGATTTCGCGAGATGTCGGTCCAGGTGTCGCCGCCGTCCGTCGTCTTCCACAAGGACGACTCGGGCCCGCCGCTCGTCATGCCCCACGGCGTGCGCTGCGCCTCCCACACCGCCGCGTACAGGACGCGCGGGTTCTGCGTGTCCATCGAGAGGTCGACGGCGCCGGCGCGCGCGCTCTTGAGCAGGACGTGGTCCCAACGGGCGCCGCCGTCGTGCGACCGGAACACGCCGCGCTCGCGGTTCGGCCCCCACGCGTGACCGAGCGCCGCGACGTACACGAGCGCGGGGTCGCGCGGGTGGACGCGGATGCGTCCGATGTGGCGCGTGTCGTGCAGGCCCACGTTCGTCCAGGTGAGCCCGCCGTCGGTCGACCGGTACACGCCGTCGCCGTGGGAGACGTTGCCCCGGATGCATGCCTCGCCGGTGCCGGCGTAGATCACGTTGGGGTCCGACGCGGCGACCGCGAGCGCGCCGATGGCCGAGGTCTCGAGAAATCCATCCGACACGTTCTCCCAGTACGTCCCGCCGTCCGTCGTCTTCCACACGCCGCCGGCGCACGCTCCGAAGTAGAACGTCATGGCGTCGGTGGGATGGCCGGCGACGGCGACGACCCGGCCGCCGCGGTAGGGCCCGACCAGTCGCCACTGGAGAGAATTGAGCAGCTTCGGGTTGACAGTCATGAAGTCCTCACGATCGGAAGAACCCTAACCACCGCAGGCGGCTCAAAAAGGCCCAGATGCGAGGCGGCGCCCGAGGGCGGCACGCGAGCCGTACTTCGAGTACGGTGAGCGTGCCGCCGAGGGCGCCAACGAGGCAGATGGGCCTTTTTCAGCCGCCTGCGCTACGCGATGACCCGGTTGATGAATCGCTCCGGCGGCCGCTCGCCCCACTGCGAGATCAACCCGTCCTCGGCCGAGATCAAGTTGGAGCCGTTCTTCACGTTCAGCCGGTCGGTGTCCGACCAGTGCTCGTGTACGCGGCCCCACGGGTCCGACCAGTAGTCGTAGATCTGGCTGCCGAGCAGATGCCGTCCGATCCCCCACATGTGCTCGTACTTGCCGAGCTTCGCCAGGTACTCGTGGCCGGTGAACACGTCGTCGATGTCGGCGACTTCGAACGACAGGTGATTCAGGCCGGCGCGCTCGTTCTTGACGCAGAAGAACACGTGGTGGTCGACGAAGGTGCTTCCCCGGTCGCACCGGTTGAACGATCCGATGATGTTGTCCCGGCTGCCGGCGTAGACGTCGTCCGAGCAGATGAACCCGAGCGTGTCGCGGAACCACCGCGCGGTCTCCACGACCCTCGGTGAAGCCATCACCCCGTGGCCGATGCGCTTCACTCGAGCCGGGCCGCGATGGATGCGCATGACCTTGCCCGCCCGCTTGAGCCCTTCCGATCCCAGGTTCAGGGGCTGCCGCGGCACTTTGATCGGCTTCACCTTCTTGATCCCATAGACGACCTCGACCTGGTAGCCGTTCGGCTCCTTCAGCCGGACCCGCTTGCCGCCACCCGGCTCGTCGATCGACTCGATCCCCGAGGCGCCGGGGGTTTTCGCGACTTTCTTCAAGTCGTCCAAGCTGGCCGCGTAGTACGCGAGCCCCACGAAGCCGGGGTCGCCCTTCTCGGTGACGTGCAGGTGGTGGGCGGGATCGGTGCCGCGCATGTAGAGCGCGGTCGGCGTCCGCGCCGATCGGACCATGCCGAAGTGGGTCAGGAACGCCTCCGCCGCGTCGAGGTCCGGCGCGCGAAGCCGCCCGTACGCCAGATCCGTGACCTTGATCAGTGCCATCGTCGTCTTCCTCTCTTTCTCGCCGTCGCCGAAGCGGATGCCTGCGCGCTCGACGCCCGCCATGCTAGACCACGCTCGCCCCGAGGGCAAGGCGGGGGCGCTCACTGCCGACCCAGATACGCCTCTCGGATCCTGGCGTCCTGCGCGAGCTCGGCCGGAGCCCCCTCGGCGACGATGCGCCCCTGCTCGAGGACATACGCGCGCGCCGCGATGGCGAACGCCTGCACGACGTTCTGCTCGACCAGCAGCACGGCGACCCCGTCGGCGTGGATCCCGGCGATCACCTCGAAGACCTGGTCGACGATCGCCGGGGCGAGGCCGAGGGACGGCTCGTCGAGCAGCAGCAGGCTCGGCCGGGCCATGAGGGCCCGCCCGATCGCCACCATCTGTTGCTGCCCACCCGAGAGCGACCCGGCGAGCTGTCGCCGTCGCTCGCGCAGGATCGGAAACGTCGCGTACACGCGCGCGAGGCTCTCGGCTCGCCGGCTCCGCGCCGATCGGGCATAGCAGCCGATCTCGAGGTTCTCTTCCACGGTCATCGCGCCGAAGAGCCGGCGCCCTTCGGGAACCAGCGCCAGGCCGTAGCGGCACAGCTCGTGCGCGGGAAGCGCGGCGAGATCGCGGTCGCCGAGGCGGATCCTCCCCCTCCCGACGGGCAGGAGGCCCGCGATCGCGTTGATGAGGGTGGTCTTGCCGGCGCCGTTCGGCCCGACCACGGTCACGAGCTCGCGCGGCCGAACGCGCAGCGACACGTCGCGGACCGCGACGGCCTCGCCGTGAGCGACGTCGAGGTGGGTGATCTCAAGCATAGGCTTTGCCGAGATAGGCTCGGACCACCTCCGGGTCTCGCACGACCTGCCGCGGCAGCCCTTGCGCGATGACCTGCCCGTAGCTCAAGACCACGACGCGGTCGGCCAGGTCGAGGACCGCGCGCATGATGTGCTCGACGAAGACGACCGTCGTTCCGCGGTCCCGAATCTTGCGCACGAGCTGAAGCGCGTCGGTCATCTGGGCCGGCGTCAGCCCCGAGAGCACTTCATCCAGCAGCACCAGCCGCGGCTCGGAGGCGAGCGCGCGGGCGAGGTCGAGGAACTTGCGCTCCAGTAGATTCAGCTCGTTGGGAAGCGCGTCCGCCTTGGCCTCGAGGCCGGTGAAGGCGAGCCAGGACCGCGCGATGTGCCGGGCGGGCTCCCGGCGGTGGCCGGCGCCGCCGAACATCGCGGCGAGGGCGACGTTGTCGAGGGCGTTGAGCCCGCCGAACGAGCGCGGGATCTGATAGGTGCGCGAGAGGCCGAGGCCGGCGATCCGGTGCGCGGTGACGTTCCCGATGTCGCGGCCGCCGAGCGCGATGCGCCCGGTGTCGGCCCGGTAGTAGCCGCTGACCACGTTGATCAGCGTCGACTTGCCCGAGCCGTTCGGCCCGATGAGCCCGAGGATCTCGCCCGCTCGTACCTCGAGCGTCACCCCGGCGAGCGCCTGGAGACCTCGGAAGGCCTTCCGCACGTCCGCGCAGGCCAGCAGCGTCGCCTCGGCCGGCCGCGACGGCGGAGTGGTGGCCGCCTCGACGACCGCGACGGCGACGGCCGGGGCGGGGACCGCGGGTCGCCGTCGGCGGCTCAGCCCGCCGGCCACGCCGTTCGGGAGGAAGACGATCACCGCGATCAGGATGCCGCCGATCAGCGCGCGGTTCAGGATCGCGCTGTCGCCGCCGGTGAGCGACTGCGTGAGCGCGGTGACGATGACGGCGCCCAGCGCCGGGCCGTACCAGAAGCGCGTGCCGCCGAGTGCGGCCATCATGATCGCGTCGACGGCGAGACCGACGGAGAACGTCTCCGCGACGGTGACGTACGAGACGAACATCGCATGGATGCCGCCGATCAGGCCGGCGATGAAGCAGCTCAGCGCGAAGGCCACCAGCTTGTAGCGATAGGTCGGCACGCCGAGCACTTCGGCCACGTCCTCGTCGTCGCGAATCGCGAAGAGCCCCATGCCCCATCGCGAGCGGTAGATCGCCAGGGCGGCGGCCGTCGAGAGCAGCGCGACCGCGAGCGCCAGATGGTAGAGCGTGGTCGCCGGAGCGCCGAACAGCTTCGGGATCGCGACCGCGGCGAGGAACACCCCGGGACCGCCGTCGATCCTGGTATTGAGGGCGATCGTGGACAGCACGAACGTGACCGCGAGCGTGAGGAGCCCGAAGAGCTCGCCGCGTACGCCGCGGACGCGGAAGACGACCGCGGCGATGGCGGTGCCGAGGAGCGCCGCCACCAGTCCGGCCGCCGGCAGCGTCCAGAGGAACGGGACATCGAGCGCCGTCGCGAGCGTCGCCGTGGTGTACACGCCGGCGCCGAAGAATGCGGCGTGGCCGAAGCTGAAGTAGCCGGCGTATCCGCTGAGGATGTTCCAGCTGGTCGCCAGGGCCACCCAGAAGAACACGAGATAGAGGAACGTCTCGTAGAAGGCCGGCAGCCGCAGCGCCGGGACGAACGCCAGGGCCACGCCGGCGGCGAGGAGCGGCACGGCCGCGCGGAGCCGGGACGCGCTCACAGCTCGGGCCGCAGCATCAAGATGACGATCAAGAGCGTGAACGACACGAGCGGCGCCCAGCCCGGCGCGGTGACGGCCATCGTCAACGCCTCGCTCGCGGCGATGAAGAGGGCGGCTCCCAGCAGGCCGAGGGCGTTGCCGAGCCGGCCGATGATCACCGCCGCGAACACCACGCCGATCCACGAGTAGATCTGCGAGGGCGCCAACGTGTGGTTGAGTGCGATGAAGAGCCCGGCGACGCCGGCGTACGCCGAGCTGAGCCCGGCCAGCAGCAGCGCGAGGCGGCGGCGGTCGATGCCGAAGGCGCCGGCCATCGGGCCGTCCTGCGCGCTCGCCCGGGCCGCCTTGCCGAGATAGCTCCAACGAAGCCACGCCCAGGTCGCGAGCGTCAGCACGGCCGCGGCGGCCAGGGCGAGGAGCCCGCTCACACCCACGAAGAGCGGGCCCACCTTGAGGGACGTCCGCGCGTACGGCGACTCGAGGCGGCGGAAGTCGGCGGTCCAGATCCACTGGATCACGCTCTCGAGGATCACGGTGAGGCCGAAGGTCACGATCAGCGACGTCAGCTCGTTGAGCTTGAATTTCAAGAAGCCCATCTGCAGCGCGACGCCGGCCGCGAAGAATCCGGGGACGATCACCAGCAGGGTCAGCATCGGATCGACACCCGACACGGTGGCGATCTGGTAGGTGAGGTAGGCGCCCAGGAACGCGAGGGCGAAGTTCGCGAGGTTGATCACGCGGAGGAGGCCCCACGTCAGGCTCAGCCCGAGGCCGAGCAACGCGTAGAGACCACCGGTGAAGAGCCCCGCGAGGAGCGACTGGCCGAGCAGGCTCAGACTGGGCAGTGCGCAGGCTCCCGGCGGCTCAGATTCTCACGTGCTCGGGTCGGACGCCCAGGCCCACCAACCGGCCCGGGATCCGGCGCAGCCACGGAACGCGCAACAGCAGGCGAAGCGCCCGCGGGATCGCCAGGGTCTGCGCCCGGCTCCTCAGGACCGGCGTGACGATCCGGTCTTGCACCAGGATCTGCAGGCGCTGGACGATGCGTGTCGCGGGCGCGCGCCGTCGCTGGACGTGCCGCAGGTGGTCGACGGACAGGCTCGCGTCACGGAGGGGCGCCGCGAGGATGTTCGCGGCGGCCACCGCGTCCTGGATCGCGAGGTTGATCCCGACGCCGCCGACCGGGGACATCGCGTGCGCGGCGTCGCCGATGCAGAGGAGCCCCGGACGGAACCACGTGGGCAGACGGTCGACGAGGACCGTCAGCAGCTTCACGTCATCCCAGCTCCGGATGTCGCGCGCGCGCTCGGGAGGGACGGCGGCGAGCCCGGCGACTTCCGCTCGAAACGCCTCCAGCCCCGCGCGCCGGATCTCGTCCATCGTCCCCTTCGCGATGACGAAGCCGCACTGCCAGTAGTCGCCGCGGTTGAGCTTGATGAACAGCCGGCCCGCGGTGAACCGGCCGAGACCCCCGACCGGGTCCTCGGGTCGGCGCGAGAGTCGAAACCACAGCACGTCCATCGGGGCGCCGAGCTCCTGGACCGGAAGCCCGGCCTTCTGTCGGACGACCGAGTGCCGTCCGTCGGCGGCGACGACGAGCGTCGCGCGCACCTCGAGACGACCCTCGGGTGTCTCGACCTCGACACCGACCACCCGGCCGGACTGCTCGATGAGCCCGATGACCTCGGCGCGCATCCGGAGCGCGAAGGTCGGATAGCGGGTCGCTCGCTCGGCCAAGAAGTTCAGGAAATCCCACTGCGGCAGGAACGCGACGAACCCACATCGCGTCGGCAGGTGGGTGAAGTCGGCCACCGGAAGGGTGACGTCACCGATCTGCACGACGAGCTCGTACACCTTCTGGTGTGGCAGCTTCAGGAAGTCGTCCAGGAGCCCGAGCTCGTGCATGATCTCGAGCGTCGACGGGTGAATGGTGTCGCCGCGGAAGTCGCGCAGGAAGTCGGCGTGCTTCTCCAGCACGACGACGGGGACACCCGCGCGCGCGAGGAGCAGGCCGAGCATCACGCCCGCCGGCCCTCCGCCGGCGACGCAGCAGGTCGTGGAGAGCGAGGCCACCGCTCAGGCCGGCTCGGCGGCCCTCACGAGGGCAGGAGCGGCAGCCGCTGACCCGGGACGACGTTGGCGACCGCGTCCTCGAGGGTGCGCGCCTGGCGCCACTCGCTGGCGGGGCGCACGTAGCCGTTCGTGCCGACCTGGTCGATGCCCCAGTAGACCTCGAGGTTGTTGCCGTCGGGATCCCGGAACTCCACGGCGATCTGGCAGCCGGCGCGCCGGCGCCCCTCGAAGACGATCGGCACGTCGTGCGTGCGCAGCCACGCGCGCGCGCGGAACACCTCGTCGGGTGTCGCCACCTCGAAGGCGAAGTGATTCAGGCTGCTCCGCTCGCTCTTCGCGGCGCCGCCGACCAGCGCCACGCCATGGTGGTCGGCGTTGCAGCGGAGGAAGACCATGCCGCCGGGCACCATCGTGTCCGGGTAACGGTCGCTGACCTCGAGACCGAGCACGCCGGTGTAGAAGCGCACGGACGCCTCGAGATCGGTGACGTTGAGCACGACGTGGCCGAGCTTGCGCAGCTGGAACGGAAGCATCGTCCGGTCTCCTTGCCTAGATCGGAGTCTTGACGATTCGGCCGCTCGCCTCCACGTACCACCTCTCGCTCGGGAACGACTTGCCGGCGAGCGTCGCCGCCATCCAGTCGGCGGCCAGGATCGGTGGGAAGGGGCCGAGGTTGGCGGCCGGCACGTTGCCGACCGAGTGACGTGAATCCTGGTAGACCACCAGGCGCTTCGGTCCACCGAGCGTCTTCACGAGCCGCTCGGTGTGCTCGAGCGGCGAGAGCTCATCGAACTCGCCGGCCAGGCAGAGGTACGGCGCGCGGATGCGCTCGGCGTGTCCCTCCCAGGTCATGCTCCGACGTAGCTCGTCGAAGCGCGCCTCGTCCGTGATGCCGGACATGTACATGAAGCGCATCTTGAACGTCGGCGAGGCCTCCTCGAAGATCGTGTGAAAGCCCGGCTCGTGACACACCGCCGACACCGCGACCGCGCGCACGCGCGGCTCGTGAGCGGCGGCGATGGTGCCGAAGAACGAGCCGAAGCTGTTGCCGGCGAGCCCGATGCGGTCCCCGTCGATCTCGGCGCGCGCGGCGAGCCAGTCGACCGCCGCGCCGCCGGTCGCGACCCACGCTCCCATGGTGAAGAAGATCTCGAGCACGGGACTCTCGTATTGTCCGGGACCGTCGAGCGCCAGCACCGCCATGCCGCGCGACAGCCAGCGGTCGCCGTACAGGGCGACGCCCATCTCCTTGAAGCTGTCCATGCCGGGGAGCGATATCACGACCGGCACGCGCCCGCCGCGATAGCCCGGTGGAAGATGGAACCACGCGGGCAGGGATTTACCGCCCGGCAGCGGAATCCACGCCGCCTCGATGTGGTGGTCGGCATGCGCCGCGTACTTTGTGTAGCACTCGCGCTTGCGTCGATTGTAGAAGCGGTTCTGCTCGTTGTTCTCGTCGATGGGCCACTGCGCGGCGCCCCAGTGGATGCTCGCCAT
>QHSL01000067.1 GCA_003220435.1 Candidatus Rokuibacteriota bacterium
TTGGAGCGGTAGCACACGCCGACCGCGTGCCGGTAGGGCTCGATGCGCTCGATCAGGCCGAGCGCCTTCAGGTCCTCGACGATCCGCTTGCGGCACTCGAAGCGATCGAGCCCCGCGTAGCGTCCGGCCTCGGCGGTCATCTTTCCGTCGAAGCCGATGACGGTCCGGATCGGCAGGTTGTGGCGGCGGCCGATCTCGAAGTCCACCGGATCGTGCCCCGGTGTCACCTTGATCACGCCCGTGCCGAAGTCGGGATCGACCGCCTCGTCGGCCACGACCCGCACCGAGATGGTGCCGTCGACCGACGGCACCTCGAGGGTCTGACCGACGAGGTGCTTGTAGCGCTTGTCCTTCGGGTGCACGGCGAGCCCGGTGTCACCGAGCTTCGTCTCCGGCCGCACCGTGCCCAGAGTGACCGGACCGTATTTGATGTAGACGAACTCCGCGTCGCGCTCCTCGCGCTCGACCTCGATGTCGGAGAGGACCGTCTGGCAGCTCGGGCACCAGTTCACGATGTAGTCGTCGCGGTAGATCAGCCCCTCGTCCCAGAGTCGGACGAACACTTCCCGCACCGCCCGTGAGAGCCCGGGATCCATCGTGAACCGCTCGCGCGTCCAGTCGCACGACGCGCCGAGGCGCTTGAGCTGGCGCACGATCGTGCCGCCGGATTCCTCTTTCCATTTCCACGCGCGCTCGAGATACCGCTCGCGACCCAGGTCTTCCTTCGTTTTCCCCTCGGCGGCGAGCTGTCGCTCGAGGATCACGTGGACCGCGATCGCGGCGTGATCGGTTCCGGGCACCCACAGCGTATTGAAGCCGTCCATCCGCTTCATGCGCACGAGCACGTCCTGCAGCGTGTTGTTGAGCGCGTGGCCCCAGTGGAGCGACCCGGTCACGTTCGGCGGCGGAATCACGATCGAGAACGGCTTGCCCTTGGCGACCGGATCGGCGCGGAAGTAGCCGCGCGACTCCCAGAGCGGGTACCAGCGCTCCTCGACCGCCGAGGGGTCGTACCGGTCGGGGATCTCGCCCGTCGGCGGGCTCGTCGGAAGCGTGCTCATTCCAGCACCGGTCGGGCCCCGGTGAGACGCCAGCGCGCCCCGGCTCGCTCGAACGTCAGCGCCCAGGGCGTCTGATCAGCGGTCGCCGCGATCGACACCGCGTGCGGATTGGTGGCGCTGTCGACGGCGTCGCAGGCCGGCTCCGGCCGCAGCGCGGGCGGCAGGCGCCGGCGCAGCTCGGCGTCCGCCACCAGCCGCGCCAGCGCGCTCTGATCGTCCGCGGCGAGCGCGGCGAAAACTTGCGCGACCGTCGTCCGCAGCTCGCGATGCCACGCGTTGAGCTGCCGAGCGGCCTTGCGGACGATCGCGCCGCTCTCACGCGACGGCAGGAACACGTCCTCGGCTTCGGTCTGTCCCTCGCAGCCCGGTGTCCAGCCCGGATAGTGGAGCTCGTAGCGGACGCGGATCTCCTCGCCGCGCACGGAGTACGCGCGCGCCATCAACCCGCCCGGGAAGACGTCGGTCGACGACCACACGACGCGGACGCCGTCGCCCTGCTGTCGGACGAGGTCGAAGCGTAGCGCGCGGGTGCCCCGCCCCGACGCCGGCCCCTCCCAGGCGGCGACGAACTGCGGCACGCCGTTCGGCGCCGGCGCCCACGGAAAGACGGTGGGTCGGCCTTCGCGCGAGAACGTCGTCAGCAGCGCAGCCTCGCCGCCGAGCCGCCCGTAGACGCGCACCGAGTTGATCCCCGGCGCGTCGCTCATCTGGAAAGCGCCCACCACGAACCGGCCCACGCGCACGACCCCAACCGCCGCCGCGCCCCACGCCTCGCTGAACGCGTCGAGGCGGTCCTGCAGGAAGGCCGGCGACGCGAAGAGGCCGCCGGTGCCGAGGCTCTCGACGATTTCCTCGTCGAGCAGCGCGTACATCTCTCGATAGGCGTCGGCGGGCGCGTCGGCGTCCGCCTGCCACAACGACGGGCGCGACAGCGCGAGGCGGCGGAACTGATCGAGGCGGTCCGGCGGGCCACCGGCGACGCCCGGCCGATCGGCCGTCAGCGCCGCGCCGGCGAGGATCGCGAGGCCGACGAGCAGTCTCCGCGTCGTGCGACCCGATGGCCGGCTCACGCGCCTATGGTACAACAGACGCGTGCGGTTCCTCGTGCTCGATCGGTACTTCCTGCGCGAGCTGATCTCGCCATTCGCTTTCGGTTGTGCGCTCTTCACGTTCTTCCTCGTCATCGATCGGATCTATCACCTGACGGACCTCGTCATCACCAAGGGCGTCCCCTTCCATCTCGTCCTCCAGCTCCTCGTGTACATGCTCCCGTCGTTCCTGGCCCATACGCTCCCGATGGCGCTGCTGGTCGCGGTGCTCATCGCCGGCGGCCGCCTCGCGAGCGACCTGGAGATCGTCGCCTTCAAGGCCGCCGGCGTGAGCGTGCTCCGGCTGTTCCGTCCGATACTGTTCGCGTCGCTCCTCGTCACGCTGGCGACCGCCGGGCTCACACTCGCGCTCAATCCGGCGGCGAACCGAGACTTCCAGCGCCAGCTGTTCCGGATCCTACAGTCACGCGCGGTCAGCGGCCTGCAGGAGCGTGTGTTCAACGCGACCTTCGGCGACATGACGATCTACGTCGAGGAAGTGTCGCCCTCCCAGGTGGCGCTGAAGGGCCTGCTCGTCTCCGACGAGCGCGATCCCAAGCTCTCCCGGATCATCACCGCCCGGGAAGGACGGCTGCTCACCGACGAGGTCAATCGTCGCATTACGCTCCGCCTGCTGAACGGCGCCGTCAACGAAGCCGACATCATGCCGGTCGATCCGGACCAGACGGGAACGACAAAGACCCCGTCGCCGACCGGCGGCGCCGCCAGCGCGTCCCGCTACCGGTACACGGTGTTCAACATCTACGACATGAGCCTTGCCGTGGATTCGCCGCTCAAGAGCGCGCCGCGCGTCGAGAAGCCCGAGAAAGACCTCACGCTGGGCGAGCTCGGCCAGAAGATCGCCGAGTACCAGAGCGATCCGCACAGTCGCGCGCCGTTCCAGATCGAGCGCCACAAGCGCTACGCGCTCCCCATGGCGGCGCTCGTCTTCGGTCTCGTGGCGTTTCCGCTCGCCGTCCGCTCCCATCGCGGCGGCCGTAGCGTCGCCCTGGTGGGGAGCCTGGTGATCCTGGTGACGTACTACCTGGTCATGACGTCGCTGGAAGGAGCGGCGCTGCGCGCCCGGATTCCGGCGGCGATCGCGATCTGGGCCCCGAACGTCCTGTTCGCGACCGCCGGCCTGGTGCTCCTGGTGGCGACGGCGCGGGAATGGAAGTGCCCCGCGATGCCGCTTGTGTGGCGTGCGCTCGGCGGGCTCTGGCGCCTCGTGCCCGGCCGGCGGGTCTGGAGCGCCAGCGCGCACACCGCGGGAGTCGCGCGCGATTCGACGCACATCGTCGACCGTTACCTCGTGCGCGAGTACGTGACGTTCATGGGGATCGGTCTCGCGGTGGCGTCGACCCTCTTTGTCGTGATCGACCTGCTGCAGACGCTGGATCGCTACCTCCGGATGAAGCCGCCGTTGTTCTACATCTTCGAGCACTTCGCCTACCGGCTACCCGCCGCGCTTCACGAGGGGCTGCCGGTGGTGATGCTCGTCGCGACGATCTTCCTGTTCCTCACCCTGACCCGCTATCACGAGCTCACCGCGCTGAAGGCGGCGGGCGTGAGCCTCTACCGGGTCAGCGCGCCGATCCTCGGTCTGGGGCTCGCCGTCGCCGTCGTGGCCGGGCTCTTCCAGGAGCTGGCGTTGCCCGTGCTCAACGAGCGGGGCGACGAAGTTGACCGCGTCAAGATCCGGGGCCAGGCGCCGCGTCACCTCCAGTCGCGCCAGCGCATGTGGGTGCGTAGCGGAGACTCGCGCTTCTATCGCGTGGAGCTGCTCAATCCGGGGACCAACGACATGTACGGGGTGACGATCCTCGAGGTCGACCGCGAGTTCCGACTCACCGGTCGGCTGGACGCGCGACGCGCGCACTGGACCCCGGCCGGCTGGGAGCTCAGCGAGGGAGCGTATCGGGAGATCGGCGCGCGCGGCGCCGTCCAGACCGTGCCCTTCTTCTGGACTGCGGTGGACCTGAAGGAGGAGATGGAGGACTTCATCCGCATCCAGAAGCCCGCCAGCACGATGAGCTATCGCGAGCTCCGGGACTACATCGGGCAGCTCGAGGCCGCCGGGTTCCAGGTTCGGAAGTACCTCGTCGAGCTCTACTCCAAGCTCTCCTTCCCGCTCGTCAACCTGGTCATGGTGCTCGTCGCGATCCCGTTCGCCCTCCAGTCGCCGCGCGGCGGCCGGCTGTTCGGCATCGGCCTCGCCATCGCCATCATGGCCGGCTACCTCGTGGTTCACTACGTCGCGCTCGCGTTCGCTCGGGCCGACCTCCTGCCGCCCCTGATCGCGGCGTGGACCGCCAACGTCATCTTCATCGGCATCGGCGCCTCCCTCCTGTTGCGCGCCCGGACCTAATTCAGTCCCAATCCGAAAATAACTCAGGACGCGAGAGCATGTTCGAGTCGCGCGTAGAGGGGCTCGGTCGCAGGCTCACCTCAGTCCGCGTGTCTCGTCATAACCATCGACGCACACGGCCTTGACGAGTGCCGTGGCCGGTCGATCGGGGCGAATCGCTGTCCGAGCCTTTCGGAACTCTCGCACGCTCAACGCGCCGATGATGACGGCAAACAGGACAAGTGCTGCGCCTAGCCATCCGGTAAGGTCAGCGGGAAGAACGCGTAGAGGGACGAGCCGGTCGATTCCCGCTCCGAGCAGATCGGGGCGAATCGCTGTCCGAGCCTTTCGGAACTCTCGCACGCTCAACGCGCCGATGATGACGGCAAACAGGACAAGTGCTGCGCCTAGCCATCCGGTAAGGTCAGCGGGAAGAACGCGTAGAGGGACGAGCCGGTCGATTCCCGCTCCGAGCAGAATCGCCGTCAAGTAGACTAACGGCGGCGGAAGGCTTACCCCGGGCTTGTCCCGTTTGGGTTCGGCTTGCGCGCTGTCGTTCGGTCTTCTCTCTGTCGTCAGATCGGGTCGGTTCATAACTCTCAACCTCTCCCTTCTTTAGCGTGCGTCCTGTCGCGATCGCTCGCGGAAGGCGGCGGCGTGTCAGCGAGCACGTCAATGGTCTGGGTTACCTGCCGAAGGTGGTCATCGAAGTGCGCTCGAATGAGCTCGAGTGTCTGCGCGCGCGCTCGCGTTGGGGGGGCGGGGCCCGGTTGTGCGCGCGCGTCCGCGTTGGGGGGGCGGGGCCCGGTTGTGCGCGCGCGTCCGCGTTGGGGGGCGCCCGCGTTGGGGGGGCGGGGCCCGGTTGTGCGCGCGCGCCCGCGTTGGGGGGGCGGGGCCCGGTTGTGCGCGCGCGCCCGCGTTGGGGGGTCTGGGCCCGGTTGTGCGCGCGCGCCCGCGTTGGGGGGTCTGGGGGGCCATTTCGTGGCCCCCCAGTACATTGACACGCCGCGCGGATCGCCGCATGATTCGACATCTTCGCCGGCCGTTCGCGGGAGTGTCCATGACGATCACGGTGTATGGTGCGGGCGCCATCGGCGGCGTGACGGGGGCGGCGCTCGCCAAGTCGGGTCAGGACGTGCTGCTCGTGGACCGGGCAGAGGATCACGTCGCCGCGATGAATGCCGACGGTCTCACCATCGATCGGCGCGAAGGCTCGGTCACGATCCCGGTGCGCGCGATCATACCCGGCGCCCTCGGGTCGGGCCTCGAGCTGGTGCTGCTCGCCGTAAAGTCCCAGGACACGCCGGCGGCGCTCGAAGTTCTGGCGCCCCGCCTCGCCCGCGCCGGCGCCATCGTGTCGCTCCAGAACGGTCTGAACGAAGAGCTGATCGCGCGGGCGGTGGGCGCCGAGCGTACCATCGGCTGCCTGGTCAACTGGGCCGCTGACTGGACGGCGCCAGGACGGATCCTCCACGGCGGCGAAGGCGCGCTCGTTCTCGGCGAGCTCGACGGTCGCCTGAGCGATCGAGTCCAGCAGCTCGCCAAGCTCCTCGAGGTCGTGGCGCCGACCCAGGTCAGCCCCAATGTGCTCGGCTACACGTGGGCCAAGCACGTGTACGGCGCCCTGCTGGTGGCGACAGCCGTCGTCGACGCCCACGTCTACGACGTGGTCGAGCGTTCGCCTGACGTGCAGCGGATGCTGGCGGCGCTGGTGGTCGAGAACATGAACGTGGCCGAGGCGGCCGGCATCCGGCTGGAGCCGTTCGATGAGTACGCGCCCGACGACTATCGCGAGGCCGCCCGGGGTGACGCCGCCGCACTCGCGAGAGCGATGAAGAGCATCGCGACGCACTACCGCGCGGCCACCAAGACCAAGACCGGCATCTGGCGCGATCTGGCGGTTCGCAAGCGCAAGACCGAAGTCGGCGCGCTGCTGGGCGCGACGGCCGCCAAGGGCGAGGCGCTCGGCATCCGTCTGCCGCTCACCGAGCGACTGATCGCGATGATCGAGGACCTCGAGTCCGGTCGGCGGGCGATGAGCTGGGCCAACGTCGACGAGCTCGTTGTCGCGTACGGAGGTCGCTCATGACGGCGTCCTGGGAGTACCGTGATCCGCTGGAGCCCGCGCTGAGCAAGGAGGTGTCATCCGCCACGCTCATGCAGCACGTGCGCGCGATCGGCGCCCTCGAGCGCGAGTCGGGGAGCCCGGGCGAGGCGCAGGCGTTCGACTACATCGAGCGGGCGCTGAAGTCCTACGGCGTGGAGGTGGAGCGGCGCGAGATTGAGGCGTACATCAGCCTGCCGCAGGAGGGCCGGCTCGTCCTCCCTGACGGCGGCGAGATCGAGGGGCTCACGCACTCGTTCTCCACATCGGTCGACGCGCTCGACGCCGAGGTGGTCGACGTCGGCGACGGGCGGCTCGAAGACATGCGACGCGCGGCCGGGAGGATCGCGCTGGTGCGCGGGCTGGCGTCGCCGGGCCGGGCGTGGGCGGCGCAGCAGGCGGGCACCGTCGGGCAGATCTTCGTCCTGATGGACCACCTCCACAATATGATCGTGACGACGATCTGGGGGACGCCGTCTCCGGAGTCGGCGTGGCGCATCCCGGCGATGCCGTGCCTGTCGATCCTCGGCGCCGACGGCGAGCGTCTGCGCGCGCTGCTCGCGCGTGGGCCCCTGCGCCTGCGGATGAAGACCCGCGTCCGCACGGGCTGGATGCCGATTCCCCACCTGGTGGCCGAGCTCGCCGGGCGCCGCGAGAACCGCTTCGTCCTGTTCTCGGGTCACGTCGATTCCTGGCACTACGGCGCCATGGACAACGGCACCGCGAACGCGACCATGCTGGAGGTGGCGCGTCTGCTCTCCGGCCGGCGCGAAGCGCTCCGCCGGGGGATCCGCTTCGCCTTCTGGTCGGGCCACTCGCACGGTCGCTACGCCGGCTCCGCGTGGTACGCGGATCACGCGTGGCGTGAGCTTCACCAGCGCTGCGTGCTGCACCTCAACGTCGATTCGACGGGCGCCCGCGGCGCCACCGACTACTCGGTGCTGCACGCGACCGAAGACGCCCAGCGGCTGGCCGAGGCCGTCGTCGGCGACGTGACCGGCCAGAAGAGCCGCGGCCGACGCTTCTCGCGCGCCGGCGACCAGTCGTTCTGGGGGGCGGGCGTGCCGTCGGCGTTCATGTCGCTCTCGGGGCTGCCCAAGCAGGACACCGAGCTGTCGCGCGCGATGGAGCGGCTCGTGGGCAGCGCGGGGTTCCCGTGGTGGTGGCACACCAAGGACGACACTATCGACAAGATCGACCCCGACGTCCTGGTCCTGGACACGAAAGTGTATCTGGCGACGGCGCTGCGCTGGCTCAACGCGCCGCTGCTACCGCTCGACCACGGACGCGCCGCGCAGAGCCTGATCGCCGAGCTCGAGACCCTTCAGGCCGCGGCCGGCGGGCGCTTCGATCTCTCCCCGGTCCTGGAGGGTGCCCGCGGGCTGGCCGAGCGACTGGAGCGGGTGGCGGCGATGCTGGTACACGTCGATCCGGCGACGCCGGCGACGAAGCTCGAAGCGATCAACCGGGGACTGATGCGCCTCTCTCGCATCCTGGTGCCCCTCGCCTACACGAGCGGCGATCGCTTCACGCACGATCTGGCGCTCCCGATGCCGCCGCTTGCCGGCCTCCAGCGCGCGAGAGAGCTGGCGAAGCTCGATTCCGACTCCGACGCTTTCAAGTTCGCGCGCGCCGCGCTCGTGCGCGAGCGCAACCGAGCCCTTCACGCGCTCGACTCGGCGGCCTCCGCGGCCGACGAGCTTCTCGAAAGGAGCTAGCATGCGCTCTCGCGGCTCGCGACTGTTGATCGGCTTGCTGGTGCTCGGGCTGGCCGCCATCCTCGTCCCGTCGGCCGGCGCCCAGAAGCGGGGCGGGACCCTGACGATCGTCCGTCCCACCGACCCGGTCTCGCTCGACCCGAACCTCGAAACCACGGCGCCCGGCGCCTGGGTCTACTTCAACATGCTCGAGGGACTCCTGACCCTCGACGAGAAGGTGCAGGTCAAGCCGGCGCTGGCGACCTCGTACGAGGTGATGTCGCCGACCAAGGTGCGCTTCAAGCTGCGCCCCAACGTGAAGTTCCACGATGGAACCCCGTTCAACGCCGCCGCGGTGAAGTTCACGTACGACCGGGCGCTCAAGGGCACCCCGCCCGCGCGCTGGGCCAGCCTGGTGGGCTCGATGGATGGCGCCGAGGTGGTCGACGACCTCACCGTGGACATCGTCACCAAGGAGCCCTACGGCCCGATTCTCCGCACGCTGGCCATGTACTGCATGGGGATCGTGTCGCCGGCCGCCGTGCAAAAGATGGGAGCGGACTTCAGCCGGGCCCCGGTCGGCACCGGGCCGTTCAAGTTCGTGGAGTGGAAGACCAACACCCACGTGATCATCGAGCGGAACCCCGATTACTGGGGCGACAAGGCGCTGGTCGATCGCGTGATCTTCAAGGTCGTGCCCGAGGAGGGCGCCCGGATGATCGCGCTGCAGACCGGCGACGCTGACATGGTGCTGTTCCCCTCGCCGGCTCAACTGCCGGCGCTACGCAAGGATCCGAAGTTCACCGTGCACGAGACGACCGGAATCCGGGTCGTCTTCGTAGGCCTGCACGCCGGCCAGCCGCCGCTCGACGACGTGCGCGTGCGGCAGGCCCTGCTTCACGCGGTCGACCGCAAGGCGATCCTCGACAACATCATGGAAGGCTCGGCCGGGCCGGCGCGCGGCGTGCTGGCGCCCGGCGTGTTCGGCTACAAGGACATGCAGCTCGAGCGCCTGTACCCGTTCGATCGCGGGCGGGCCAAGGCCTTGCTGGGCCAGGCCGGCTGGACGCCCGGACCCGACGGGATCATGAGCAAGGGGGGGCAGCGGCTCTCGCTGTCGTGGCTGGCCGCGCGGGGTCGCTATCCCAAGGACGGCGAGATCACCGAGGCCATCCAGGCGATGTTCAAAGAGGTCGGCGTCGAGGCGAAGGTGCAGATCCTCGAGTGGGCCGCGGTGTTCCAGCAGCTCCGCGGCGCCACGTTCAACCATCACCTGTTCACGCTGGGCTGGGTGACCTCCAACGCCGACGCCGACTACTCGCTGTACGCGCTCTTCCACTCCAAGAATACGCCGCCGACCGGCTGGAACACCTCGCGCTACGCGAACCCCAGGATCGACGCGCTGGTCGAGCAGGCGCGCCGGAGCCTCAACCAGACCGAGCGCGAGAGGCTCTACGGCGAGGTGCAGGACATCCTCGCCAAGGAGATGGTGTGGATCCCGGTCTACACGACCAAGGAGATCATCGCGGCGCGCGCCGGCGTGAAGGGCTTCAACATCCATCCGGTCGAATACAACCTGGCCCTCTGGAAGACCTGGCTCGACAAGTAACATGGGGGGCCCCGACATGGCCCCCCATACCCCCCAGCGTTCGGAGCGCCCCGGGGAACCCGGGTCGCTCCTCTACTAATTGCTGACGTTCGTCGTCCGCCGCCTCCTGCTCGCCGTGCCGGTCCTGCTCGGCGTGGTGTTCGTGGTCATGCTCACCATCGACCTGCTGCCGGGCGACGCGGTGACGCTGATGCTCGGCGAACACGCCACCAAGGACGCTGTCGCCAAGCTGCGCGAGCATCTCGGGCTCGACAAGCCGTTCCTCGTCCGGTACCTCGACTACGTGGGGCGGGTCGCCCGCGGCGACCTGGGGCGCTCGATCCAACAGAACCGCCCGGTGGCCGCCGAGCTGGCTGACGCGTGGCCGGCGACGCTCGAGCTGACGGTGGCCGCGCTGGTCATCGCCACCCTCGTCGGGATCGCGGCCGGCGTCGCCTCTGCGGTCCGGCCCAACTCGCTGTTCGACGGTCTGGCGCGGCTGGGCTCGCTCTTCGGGTTGTCGATGCCGATCTTCTGGACGGGCCTGGTCCTGATCGTCGTGTTCTCGCTGTGGCTCAACTGGCTCCCGGTGGGCGGCGCCGGCTCCCTCTCCCATCTCGTGCTGCCGGCGGTGACGCTGGCGCTGCCGTCGGTGGCGATGATCGCGCGCATGACGCGCTCGGCCGTCCTCGACGTGCTGCGGGAAGACTACGTGCGCACCGCGCGCGCCAAAGGCGTGGGCGAGTTCTTGGTGCTGGCGCGGCACGCCCTGCGCAACGCCTTCATCCCGATCCTCACGCTGCTAGGCCTTCAATCGGGCCAGCTCATGGGCGGCGCCGTCCTGACCGAAACGGTGTTCGCGTGGCCCGGGCTCGGCCGGCTGATGGTGAAGGCGATCTTCGCGCGCGACTACATCCTGCTGCAGGGCGCGGTGCTGATCTTCGCGCTGGCCTTCGTCCTGATCAACCTGATCGTCGACCTCTCGTACGGTCTGCTCGACCCGCGGATCGGCCGCCAGGGATGACCCCGGCCACGACGGGTATCTGCCCGAACCTCGGGCGCCGGAGCCCTGCGCAGGCGCCCCGAGGGCAAGGCATGACCATGACAGATCTTTGCCCGACCGTCGGGCGCCGGAGCCCTGCGCAGGCGCCCCGACGGCAAATCTAATGAACGCCTGGGCGCGCTTCAGGAGGAACCGCCTGGCGCTCGTGGGTCTGGCGCTGGTCGTTTTGCTCGCCCTCAGCGCGGTGCTGGCGCCGTGGCTCGCCCCCTACGATCCGGCACGCCAGAGCCTCATCGAGAAGCGCGCGCGACCCGGCGCCAAGTACCTGCTCGGTGCCGACGAGTTCGGCCGCGACATCCTCTCCCGCGTGATCTACGGCGCCCGCGTGGCCCTGTTGGTCGGTGTGCTATCGTCGGCGATCGCGCTCGTTGGTGGGCTGCTCCTCGGCGTCATCGCCGGCTTCGCCGGCGGGTGGCTCGACGCCGTGATGATGCGCGCGCTCGAGATCCTCCTCGCCTTTCCCTACCTCTTGCTGGCACTTGCGATCGTCGCCGCCCTTGGCACCGGCACCTTGAACACCACGATCGCGGTCGGCATCTGGGGCGTGCCGGCGGTCACCCGAATCGTCCGCGGCTCGGTGCTGGCGCTACGCGAGGCCGAGTACGTGGGGGCGGCGCGTGCGCTCGGCGCGCCCTCGCCCGCGCTGCTGCGCCGCCACATCCTGCCCAACATCGTCCCGGGGCTGATCGTCTACGGCACGCTCTTCATGGCCAACGCAATACTGTTGGAGGCGGCGCTGTCCTTCCTGGGGCTGGGCGTCCAGCCGCCGACCGCGTCGTGGGGGCTGATGGTCTCCACTGGCCGGGACGTGCTGCTGGTGGCACCCCACGTCGCGACGGTGCCCGGGCTGGCGATCATGGTCGCCGTGCTCGCCTTCAACCTCGTGGGCGACGGTCTCCGGGACGCGCTCGATCCGCGCCTGCGCGGCAGCGTCTGAGGGAGGGGGCGCCGGCTCGGTGTAGAATCCCGGCAACGGCGATGCGCGCTGCAGCACGGCCTGGGGGTGGGCCCGGCGTGCGGGCGCGGCGGTGAACGAGGAGAGGACCCGACCATGTCGCTTCGCGCGTTGATCCAGAGGCCGATGCCGGTGACCGCGCCGCTGGTCCTGAATCCGCTGATGGCGCGCATGGCCGAGGCCGCGGGCTTTCCGGCCGGCTACGTCGGCGGCGGCTCGACCGGCTACCAGAAAGTCGCGCTCGAGGCGAACCTCAACGTGACCGAGATGTGCCAGATGGCCGTCGACATCGGCGCCGTCTCGTCGCTCCCGCTCATTCTCGACGGCGCCTGTGGCTACGGCGATCCGATGCACATGCACCGGACGATCGGCATGAGCGAGGCGGCGGGCTTCGCGGCGATCGAGATCGAGGACCAGCTCGTGCCCAAGCGCGCCCACCATCACGTCGGGATCGAGCACATGATCCCGATGGAGCTGATGGCGGCCAAGGTGAAAGAAGCGGTGGCGGCGCGGCGCAACCCGGATTTCCTCATCGTCGCCCGCACCAACGCGATCCGCGCGAGCAACCTGGACGACGCGCTCCGTCGCGGGGACGCGTACAAGAAGGCCGGCGCCGACCTGCTGCTGCTCTCGATGGCCCACAAGCCGGAGCAGCTGCGCGCGATCGCCGAGCGACTCGGCGGGCCGCTGATGTACCTCGCCGGCCGCGGCGGGCTGGCCGGCCTGGGGCTGACGCTGGCCGACCTGGGCGGCCTCGGTTACAAGATCGTCGCGGATCCCTCGACGCCGCTGCTGGCGGCCTACGAGGCGTGGAAGAAGGTCTACGGGGAGCTCGCCGACGGCTTCGGCGCCAACGTGAAGACGAAGCCCGACTGGAGTCCCGTCGAGAAGGACATGCTGAACGTGATCCAGCTCGAGAAGCTGCTGGCGATCGAGCGCGCGACCGTCGAGAACGGGAAGCACTGAGGGAGGCCGGGCATGCTTTCGCGAGAAGACAACGAGCTCCTGTGCCGGGTCGGACGCGGCACGCCGATGGGCGACCTGCTGCGCCACTACTGGCTACCGTTCCTGCCGTCGACGGAGTTGCCGGAGCCCGACTGCCCGCCGAAGAAGGTCCGACTGCTCGGCGAGGACCTCGTCACCTTCCGCGACACCCAGGGCCAGGTGGGGCTGTTCGCCGCCAACTGCCCCCATCGCGGCGCCTCACTGTTCTTCGGCCGGAACGAGGAGTGCGGGCTCCGCTGCGTGTACCACGGCTGGAAGTTCGACGTGACCGGCCGGTGCGTCGACATGCCGAACGAGCCCGAGGGATCCACCTTCAAGGACAAGGTGCGCGCCCGCGCCTACCCCTGCCGCGACGTCAACGGCGTCCTGTGGACGTACATGGGGCCGCGCGAGACCGCGCCGGCGCTCCCGGCGTTCGAGATCAACACGCTGCCGCCCGAGCACGTCTACCCGCCGCTCATGATGCTCGAGGAGTGCAACTGGGTGCAGGCGCTCGAGGGCGACATCGACTCCTCTCACATCGACTACGTCCACGCCAAGCTCCGCCCCGACAGCAAGCAGCGCGGCACCTTCCACCAGGACAAGCGGGCGCGGCTCGAGGTACTCCCGACGGACTACGGCGCCTGCTACTCGGCGCGGCGGCGGTGGGACGTCGACGGCCTCTACTGGCACCGGATCACGCAGTTCATCCTGCCCTTCTTCTCGATGATCGCCGCCAGCGATCCCAACCTCGTCTCGGCGCGCGCGTGGGTGCCGCTGGACGACAACTACAATCTCCAGATCATGATGCGCGGGCGGCTGGACCGGCCGGTGACGGACCAGGAGCGGGCGCAGACGCGCAACCCGTTCAACGCCTGGGGCGGATACGTCGAGGCGACCAGCGACCCGTACACGCGCTTCTACACGAAGGCCAACATCCACAACGACTACCTCCTCGACCGCCAGCTCGCGAAGAACGAGCTGATGATCGGGATCCCGTTCCTGGTGAATTTGCAAGATCGGGCGATGACCGAGACGATGGGCCCGATCTACGACCGGACGAACGAGCACCTCGGGACCACCGACGCGATGGTGATCTACGTCCGGCGGCGGCTGATCGACGCGGCCCGCGCGCTCCGCGAGCAGGGCGTGGTGCCGGCCAACGTCGACGACGCGGCGATGTGCCGCGTGCGCCCGGCGTCGGTGCTGCTGCCCGAGGGCGACAGCTGGATCACGGCGACGGACAAGGCGCGGCAGTCGGACTCCGGCGTGCCGATCGCCTACGTGCCGTTCGCCCAATGAGCGCGTTCGAGCCCGATCCCGGCGCGGCGCTGGATCTCGCCTATTACGAAGCCGTGCCCTACCTGCTGGTGGTCGAGTCGGTGGAGCGGGGTGGGGAGTGGGTGCGGCGCGCCGAGCATCCGGAGCTTCCCGGGTGCTTCGCCGAGGCGGCCTCGGCGGTGGAAGCGATCGAGAAGCTCGGCGCGGAGCGGCTCCGCCTGTTGCGGCATCTCTGGGACGGCGGCGCCCCGATCCCCGTTCCCCGCCCGGCTCTTACCGCGCTCCTCGACCTCGCACGGCGGGCTACTCAGTAACCCTTCGCGCGGTCGACCAGGTTCAGCAGCGGCGCGCCGGCCAGATAGCGCCGCAGATTCTCGGCGAACAGCGTGCAGCAGTCGTCGTCGTAGCTCGCCACGAACCCGGACACGTGCGGCGAGAGGATCACGTTGTCGACGCCGTAGAGCGGATGCCCCCGCGCTGGCGGCTCCTGCGCGAAGACGTCGACCGCCGCGCCGGCGATGCGCTTCTCGGCCAGCGCCGCGGCGAGCGCTCGCTCGTCGACGCTGGCGCCGCGTCCGACGTTGATGAAGTAGGCCGTCGACTTCATCGCGCCGAGCTCGCGGGCGCCGATCATCTGCTGCGTCTCGCGCGTGAGCGGCGCGCACATCACGACGGCGTCCGACCGTGCCATCAGTTCGCCCAGCTGCGCGGGCGAGAACCACACGTCGGGCAGGGCGCCCTCGGGATCGCCGGTGCCGGCCGGGCAGTAGCCTGGATCGACCCGGCGCGACGGGTCTCGCTTGCAGGCCAGCACGCGCATCGCGAACGCGGTCCTGGCGATGCGGGCGAGCTCGCGTCCGATGCTGCCGTAGCCGATCACCCCGAGGGTGGCGCCCCGCACCGCGGTCGGGACGAACAGCGGCCAGCGCTGCTCGTCGGGCGGCCACGTGCCCCTGCCCTGCCACTCGACCATCCGCGGCACGCGATGGGCCAGCGCCAGCAGGGCCGTGATCGCGTACTCGGCGACCGTCGCCGCGTGCACGCCGCTCGCGGTGGTGAGGGCGATATCACCGTTGGCGTAGATCGGATGGTCGTAGAGCCCGTTCACCCCGGCCATGTGCACCTGCACCCACTTGAGGCCGGGCGCTCGCGCCGGATCGTCGGGCAGCGCGACCGCATAGAGAATCTCCGCGCCCGAGTAGTCGGCGGTGTCCGCGTCGGCGCGCGTCACGGTGAGCTTGGGCGAGACTCGTCGAAGTCGATCCAGCCGGGCCTCGTCGAAGGCCGTCGTCACGAGCACGTTCACCATGCAGGGGCGTTACTTGGACTGCGAAAGAGCGCGCAGGGTCTCCTCGAGCCGCTTCTGCTCGGCGCCGTAGCCCGTCCAGTCGCCCCGTCGCAACGCGTCCTGAGACCGCGTCCAGATCTCCCAGGCTCGCTGGGCGAGCTGCGGTCGGGTGCCGGCGACGCTCTCGGCCAGAGCGCCGGCCGGCGCCGACGTGGCGCCGACCGCGGTGGCCGGCCGCCCGCCGAAGATGCGCGAGAGGGATTGCTCGAGCGTCTGCTCCATCGCGATCTGGTTGCCGTACGCGACGATCACGCGCCGGAGCTCCGGCAGCGCCCCCTGCTCGGAGGCGGCCAGGTAGAGCGGCTGGACGTAGATGAGCGACTGGTCCACCGGGATCGCCAGCAGGGAGCCGCGGATGACGGTCGAGCCGCGCTGGTTCCACAACGAGAGCTGCTGGGAGATGATCGGATCCTGATCGATTCGCGCGTCGATCTGGCGCGGCCCGTAGACGAGCTTCTGCTTGGGGAAGTTGAAGACGATCAGCCGGCCGTAGTTCGGGGGGTCGGACCGTCCGGCCATCCACGCGATCATGTTGTCCCGCCGCGCCGGATTGAAGAGCGTGAGCAGGATGAACTCCTCCCTCTGCTCCGCGGGCAGCCGCATGATCGTGTAGTAGGGCTCCATGTCGCGGTCGCGGCCCTCGATCGACCGCCGCGGCACGGCCCACAGGTCCTCCTTGTTGTAGAACACCTGGGGATCGAGCATGTGGTAGGTCGCGTACTTGCGCGCCTGGATCGCGAAGAGGTCCTCCGGGTAGCGGATGTGCCGCCGGAGCCCCTCCGGCATCTGGTCGATCGGCTTGAGCAGCTTCGGGAAGGCGCCGGCGTAGGCGCGCACGATCGGGTCGGTCGCGTCGGCCAGATAGAACGTCACGGTGCCGTGGTAGGCGTCGATCGCCACCTTCACCGAGTTCCGGATGTAGTTGCCGATGCCGGGCACCGGGTCGGAGTACGGATACCGGTCCGTCGTCGTATAGCCGTCCAGCAGCCAGATCAGGCGCCCGTCGTCGTCGATGACCAGGTACGGATCCCGGTCGTAGCGGAAGAACGGCGCGATCTGCCGGACGCGGCGGGCGACCGCCCGGTGCATCATGATGCGGCTGTCGTCGGTGAGATCGTTGGACAGCAGGATCTTGATCTCGCCGAACCGCACCGCGAACGCGACCTTCCGGGCGAACGAGGAGATCGGGACACCGCCGCTTCCGCTGTAGGTCGTGTAGACGTTCTGGTCTCCGGAGGGATAGTCGAGCTCCTGCGACCGCGTCTTCACCAGGACGAAGTCGTTGGACTGTTCGCCGTAGTAGATCTGCGGGCGCGTGATCTTCGGGAACCCACCGCTCGACTGGGGAGGGATGTCCTTCACGAGGAGCTCGGGCAGCCCCTCGGCGGTGACCCGGTTGACCGGCCCCACCACCGCGCCATACCCGTGGGTGTAAGTCAGGTGCTCGTTGATGAAGCCCGGGCTCTGCAGGTGCTGATAGGACAGCTCGCGAGGCGACAGCATGAGCTGGCGGTACTCGCCGTTCACGACGTACCGATCGTTATCGACGTCGACGAACTTGTAGTAGGTGCGGATCTCCTGGAGTTGCCCGAAGGTGCGGAGCAGCGGTCGGTAGTCCCACAGCCGGATGTTCTTGATGGTCGCGCCGTTGCGCTCGAGCGCGCGGGCGTCCAGCGCCTCGTCGGCGGGGAACTCGCGCTCGACGATTCGGTCGAGCCCGTAGGCCTGGCGGGTCATACGGATGTTGTGGCCGATGAACGGCCGCTCGGCCGCGAGCTCGTTCGGCGTCACCCGGAAGCGCTGGAGAAGCGCCGGGTAGATCCCGAGACCCAGCACCCACACCAGGGTCAGCGCGATCAGGCCGCCCGCGACCAGGCGCAAGCCGGCCCGCGCGATTTGGGCGAGGCACGCGACCCCGCACAGCGCCGCGAACACCGCGAGGGCGCCGAGCACGGGCAGCGACGCGTAGATGTCCGAGTACGCCGCGCCGAACACGATGCCGCGCGGCGAGAAGACCAGGTCGAATCGATCGAGCCAGAAGCCGATCGCCTTGAGTCCCAGTGCCAGCGCGCCGAGCACCAGCAGGTGCGTGCGGGCGCCGGCGGCCAGCCGTGGGCCGCGGGTCGTCAGCACGAGGCTGCGCTGGAGCACGTACACGGCGAGGGTCAGGACGATCGTGGCGATCACGAGCGTGCTGGCCCAGCCGTGGAGCAGACGCCAGAACGGCAGCACGAAGACGAAGAACGCGAGGTCATGGCCGAAGAGCGGATCGGCCGACCCGAACGGCGTTGCGTTGAAGTAGCCGAGAACCGTCTCCCAGTGGACGGTGGCGCGCATCCCGGACGCCAACGAGATGAGCGCCAGCACGATCGGCAGGAAGCGGCGGATCAGCGGCTCGATGACCACCCGGCCGGGTAGCCCCAGCTGGTCCTCGAGCTCCCAGATCACGTCCGGCGCCGCCGTGCGGGCCGCGAACGTCAGGTTGGCGTAGAGGAAGATGAGGACGACGATCGCCAGCGCCGCGAAGAGCGAGCCGCGGAGCGAGAGGGTCTTCACGAAGACGTCCGTGTACCCGACCTCGCCGAACCAGAGCCAATCCGTGTACAGCGGCACGATTTGAGCGAGGAGGCTCAGGCCGAGCAGGACCAGGAGCAGTACGAGGATCGGCTGGGGCCGGTTCATCGGCGGCGACGGAGGAGCGCGGTCAGGTTCCGTGCGTCCAGGACGCCAGGTAGTCGCGCTGGGCGCTGGTGAGCTCGTCGATCGCGACGCCCATCGACGCGAGCTTGAGCCGCGCGATCTCGAGATCGATCTCGCGCGGCACCACGAACACCTTCCGGGCCAGCGTCCGGCCGTGCTTGACCACGTACTCGGCGGCGAGCGCCTGGTTGGCGAAGCTCATGTCCATCACCGACGCCGGGTGCCCCTCGGCCGCGGCGAGGTTGATCAGCCGCCCCTCGCCGAGCACGTAGACCCGCCGCCCGCCCTCGAGCGTGAACTCCTCGACGAACGGGCGCACGGCCCGGCGGCTCCGCGACATCGCGCCCAGGGTCTCGAGGTCGATCTCGACGTTGAAGTGGCCGGAGTTGCACAGGATGGCGCCGTCTTTCAGCCGGCCGAAGTGGTCGCTCGCCATGACCGACGTGTTGCCGGTCACCGTGACGAACACGTCGCCGACGGCGGCGGCATTCGCCATCGGCATCACCTGGAATCCGTCCATCACCGCCTCGAGCGCGCGCATGGGCTCGACCTCGGTCACGATGACGTGGGCGCCGAGGCCCTTGGCGCGCGCCGCGACGCCGCGGCCGCACATCCCGTAACCGGCGACGACCAGCGTGCGGCCGGCGAGCAGGACGTTGGTCGCACGCAGGATGCCGTCGATGGTGGACTGACCGGTGCCGTAGCGGTTGTCGAACAGGTGCTTGGTGTCCGCGTCGTTGACCGCGATCACCGGGAACGCCAGCACTCCCTGCCGCTCCATCGAGCGCAGCCGGATCACGCCCGTCGTCGTCTCCTCGGTGCCGCCGATCACGTCCGCGGCCAGGTCCTTGCGCGCGCCATGGAGCTGGGAGATGAGGTCGGCACCGTCGTCCATCGTCAGCTGCGGACGCGTGGCGAGCACCGCTTCGATGTGCCGGTAGTAGCGCGCGTTGTCCTCGCCCTTGTGGGCGAAGACGGGGATCTCGTACTCGTTGACGAGCGCGGCGGCCGTGTCGTCCTGCGTCGACAAGGGATTGGACGCGCACAGCGCCAGCTGGGCGCCGCCCGCCTTGAGCGTGAGCATCAGGACCGCGGTCTCGGTGGTCACGTGCAGGCACGCGCCGAGGCGGATGCCCTTGAGCGGCTGCTGCTGGGTGAACCGTTCGCGCACCTGACGCAGCACGGGCATCGATTGCTCGGCCCATTCGATGCGGAGCCGTCCCTCGGCGGCGAGCGAGAGGTTCTTGACGTCGTGCTCGACCATGAAGCCTCGTCCTTTCTCGTTCTTCAGAGCGGAGCGGCGCCGACCCGCGCGGGCCGGCGCGGCGTCATCTATAGCCGCGCCTCGTACGGCGGGGCCCCAGCCCCGCGACGTCCTGCGGCGCGCACTACGGGTGTGCCGGGCTACACGCCCGCGTCGTCGCGCAGATCCTTGACGCGGTTCGTGCGCTCCCACGTGAACTCGGGCTCCGAGCGTCCGAAGTGGCCGTACGCCGCGGTCTTCTTGTAGATGGGCCGGCGCAGGTCGAGATACTTGATGATCCCGGCCGGCGTGAAGTCGAAGTGCCGCCGGACCAGCTGCTCGAGGACGTGGTTCGACACCTTGCCGGTGCCGTACGTCTCGACCATGATCGAGACCGGCTCCGCGATGCCGATGGCGTAGGCGACCTGCACCTGCGCGCGCTGAGCCAGGCCGGCGGCCACGACGTTCTTGGCGACGTGGCGCGCCATGTAGCAGGCCGAGCGGTCGACCTTCGTCGGGTCCTTGCCCGAGAACGCGCCGCCGCCGTGCGGGCACGAGCCACCGTACGTGTCGACGATGATCTTGCGCCCGGTGAGACCGGTGTCGCCCATGGGGCCGCCGGTGACGAAGCGCCCGGTCGGGTTCACGTGGAACACGCAGCGCTTCAGGTCCAGCAGCTCGGGCGGGATCGTCGGGACGATCACCCGCTCGATGATGTCTTCGCGTATCCGCGAGGCGCCGGCGTCAGGGCTGTGCTGGGTGGAGACCACCACGGTCTCGACGGCCCGCGGGACGCCGTCCACGTAGCGCACCGTGACCTGCGACTTGCCGTCGGGCCGGAGGTAGTCGAGTGCGCCCGACTTGCGTTGCTCGGCCAGCCGCATGACCAGCTTGTGGGCCAGCATGATCGGCATCGGCATGAGCTCGGCCGTCTCGGTGCAGGCGTAGCCGAACATGAGCCCCTGGTCACCGGCGCCGAGCTTGTCCACGCCCATCGCGATGTCCGATGACTGCTCGTCGATCGCCGCGATCACGCCGCACGTCTCGTAGTCGAAGCCGAACTTCGCCCGCGTGTACCCGACCTCACGGATCGTCTCGCGCGCGGTTCGTGGGATGTCGACGTAGCAGGAGGTGGTGATCTCGCCCGCCACCACCACCAGCCCGGTGGTCAGCAGCGACTCGCACGCGACGCGGCCGGTGGGGTCCTGTCTGATGATCGCGTCCAGCACCGCGTCGGAGATCTGGTCGGCGATCTTGTCGGGGTGACCCTCGGTCACCGACTCCGACGTGAACAAATACTCGTCACGCGCCATCAGCATCCTCCCGCGCATCGCGCTCGGCGATGCACGCGGAGCAACTCTAACACGGAAATCGGCGTCGGCGCTAAGCGGTGCGCAGTCGTCGCTTCAGCTCGTCGAGCAACTCCACCGGCCAGGGGTCGAGCCCGCTCCCGACCGCGAGGTAGTAGCTCGTCCACGCCCCGAGGTACGCCAGCCCGAGGAGCTTCGCGGCGCGGCCGGCGCCCCGCGCCCAGCACTCGCTCGCGTCGCTGCCCGCCTCCACGATCAACTCGCGGAGCAGCGTGAAGCGTCGAGCGATCGCGGGCGGCTCGTCGCGATCCCGCAGCAGGACCGCGTGCATCCGCTTGGCGGCGGGCGCCCGCCACGCCTCGACTTCGTTGTGATTCATCTCCGGGATCGCGCCGGCGACCGCCAGCCGCTTGGCGTTCTCCTCGATGTCGGTCTTCCAACGATAGGCGACCCCGGCGGTGGCGGGCCCGCCGTAGATCGCCGGCATGCGCGCGCCCACCGCGAGGGCCAGGCGCTTGGCTTCGTTGTGCGCCGCGGGGCACGTCGGCTCCAGCTCGTCGGCCAGCGCCGTCACGACGTCGACGGCCTCGCCGACCTCGGCGCCGCTCGCGACGGCGAGCCCAGCGTCGCTCAGGACTCGCCAGGAGGCGAGGAACAGATAGCCGAGCGCCATCCGCGGCATCAATCCGTCGGGCAGCTTCACCCACGGCAGGCCGCGCGTGCGCGCGAGCTCGCCCAGGCGGCCGCCCGCGGTGAGCGCGACCACCGGCACGCGCCGCTCGACGGCCGTCTCGAAGGCGGAGATCGCTTCCTCGGTGTCCCCGGAGTACGACGACGCGACGACCAACGCGTGCGGGCCGACGATCGGCGGCACCCCATACCCGCGATGGACAACGACGGGCACGTCGAGGCGCTCGGCCCCGCACGCTGCGAGCAGATCCGCGCCGGCGGCCGATCCCCCCATCCCGGCGAGCACCACGAGCCCGGGCCGGGGGCCCGACAGGCGCGGCGACGCGACGAGGGTCAGCGCGGACCGGCACTGCGCCGGGAACCCGCTCAACACCTCGCGCGCGCGATGCGGGTCGGCTCGCTCGACGAGACGTGGGTCGTCGAGGTTCATCGGCGGGCCAGCGTCACCGTCGTGACGAGCGAGCATTCGTCGCCCAGCGCTCCGTCGAGGCGCCAGACGAGCAGGAGCGCGGTGCCCTGATAGATGCGCTCGAATCCGCTCTCGGAGACCGACACCGTCTCCACCGGACCCCACGCGAATTCGGCGGCGGGGCTCCAGCGCAGCCGCGCCTCGACGCCCGCCCACTCGTCGACCAGGGCCACGCCCGACCGGCCGGGCTCGCGCCCCGAGCTTCCAAGCGTCGGACGCGCCGCGAGATCGAGGTAGCGATCCGGCGCGTTCCCGGCGGTGAGGGCCAGGTTCCACTGCACCGCGAAGCGTCCGGCGAGCGACTGCCGCGGCGCGGCTCGCATCCGGTAGTGGACTTCGACGGTCTCGTCGCGAAGCGTCACCCGTTTCTCGAGGCCGAACGGCGCCGCGGGCGTTGGGTGGCGCGACAAGACGACGACGACACCGTTGGCGGCCTCCTCCACCACGCAGTCGACACGCTCGGCGCCCACGACCGCACGCGCCGCCGCCCACGGCGCGACCGGATCGATCGGCGCGTCGCCGTCGTCGAAGAATCCCTCGATCAGCGACCCGCGGCGGAGCCCGTCATACGCCAGCGCCGCGTCGAGCCCGGGCTCCTTGGCCGTCGCTGCCTCGTGGATCGTCCGCGCGGAGGCGCCCGCCGCCGCGGCCTGCGCCCGTACCCGGTCGTGATACGCCTCGGGCCGGCGCGTGAGGACGTCGCCGAGGTCGAGTCCCGTCTCGAAGTATCCGAGCTCGGTCAGCATCCCGCCCGCCTCGGGATCGAGGGTCACTGCCAGCGCGCTCGTGCGCACCGACACCTCCCCACGGCCCTCGCCGCTGCCGTCATCGCGCGTCCAGCCGACGGCGGGCGCCGCGCCCGCCTCGACCAGGGACCGCTCCGCCTCCAGCAGGGCCGTCTTCACCGCCCGCCGCAGGTGGGGCAGATAGCAGCCGCCGAACACGCCGTGCCAGTACGCGTCGTTCGCCTGGCCGCGCCAGAGTGCCTCGCGGGCGGCGACCAGGCGCGCGTCTTCGGGGCGCCGCGCGAGCGCCCCGTGGATCGCACGCGAGAGCCGCAGCATCTTCCAGTACGTGTCGCCGACCTCCGGGTATTTGACGAGAAAGCTTCGCCAGAAGCCACCGCGCAACAGGGAGGCCACGCGCTCGCCGTCGGCGAGCCGGCTGATCTCGTGCTTGGCGGCTTCCAGCGCGCGGCCGGCCTCGACGGGCAGCGCCCATTCGCCCATCTCCCGATACGATGCCGTCGGCAGGTAGACGCGACCGCTCGCCGGCCGCCGCTCGACGACGTCGGCGAGCGTCGCCAGCTCGAGCCAGCTGGTGGACAGGAGCCGGTCGAAGAAGCGGTCGAGCCACCCGCCCGCGTACACGTGGGCGTGGGTACCGGGCCAGACGCCGAACTTCTCGCCGTCGTCGACCATCGTGAGCGCCGCCACGCTGCCGCGGCGTCCGGCCAGGTACTCGAGCGTCTCGTTCACCTCGGCGAACGGGATCAGATAGCGGAGCCGCTGGCTGATCGGGAAGACGCGCAGCGTGAAGCCCTGCTCGTCCGTCAGGTAGTACCCGCCGAGACCGTCGGCGTCGAGGCCGGCGAGCGCGAAGTGGCGGTCGTCGACCAGGACGTACTCGACCCCGGCCTCGCTCAGGGGTTTGGGCAGGTAGGGCTCCCACACGCGCTCGGCGAGCCACATCCCGCGGGGCCGCACCCCGAAGTGCGCCTTGAGGAACGACGTGAGCCGCTCGATCTGCCCGATCTTGTCGTGATCCGGCAGGACGGCGAGGATCGGCTCGTAGAAGCCGCCGGTCAGCAGCTCGATCTGGCCGCGCGCGGCGAGGCTTCCGAGCAGATCGAAGGTCCGCGGCGACCGCTCACGCAGCCACTCGAGCAGGCTCCCGGTGCAGTGCACGCTCAGACGAATCTCCGGGCGCGCGTCGAGCCGCTCGAGGAACGGACGGTACGCGCGCTCCGTCGCTTCGACGAGGACGTGATCGAAGTTGCCGACCGGCTGGTGGTTGTGAATGCCGAAGCAGAACGCCAACCGGTCCGTCATCCGCGCGCCCCGACTACTCGCGCTCGAGATCGCGGTGCACGACGGTCGGCGCGTACCCGAGGCCGGCGAGGAACCGCCTGAGCTCCTCCACGAGCGTCACCGAGCGGTGTCGGCCGCCGGTGCAGCCGATCGCGACGGTGAGGTAGGCCTTCCCCTCGCGCTCGTAGCACGGCAGGACGAACTTCAGGAAATCCTCCAGGTGGCGGAGCATCTCCCGGCTCACGTCGTGGTCGAGCACGAAGGCGCGCACGCGCTCGTGGCGACCGTCGAGCGGGCGGAGCGTGGGCTCGAAATGCGGGTTGGGCAGGAAGCGGACGTCGAACACGAGGTCGGCGTCGAACGGCATGCCGTGCTTGAAGCCGAACGACACCAGCGAGGTGGCGAGGCCGGGCCGGAGCTTGGGGGCGACGTACAGCTCGACCAGCCGGTCCTTGAGCTGGTGGACGGTCAGCGCGGAGGTGTCGAAGATCCGGTCGGCGACCTCGCGCAGATCCGACAGCGCCTTGCGTTCGGCCCGGATCCCGTCCAGGACGCTGCCCTCGCCGGCCAGCGGATGGCGCCGGCGCGTCTCGTGGTAGCGGCGCACCAGCGCCTCTTCGCTCGCCTCCAGGAACAGCACCTCCACCGCATGGCCCCGGAGCCGGAGCTCGCGGATGGTGTCCAGGAGGCGCGAGAGATAGGCGCCCTCGCGCACGTCGACGCCGAGCGCCACCCGCTGGATGGGCTGCTCGGATCGCATGATCAGGTCGGCGAAGGTCGGGATGAGCGTCGTGGGCAGGTTGTCGACGCAGAAGAACCCCATGTCCTCGAAGCACTTGATCGCGTAGCTCTTGCCGGCTCCGCTGAGGCCGGTGATGACCACGAACGACAGCGGCACCGCCATCAACTAGGCTCCCGCCGCGCGGGCGGCCTCGGGGCTCACCGTTTGCGTGGCGCCAGCCGACGCTGGTGCGAGGGCAGGATGCCGAGCTCCTCGCGGTACTTGGCCACCGTGCGCCGTGCGATCGTGAGCCCGCGCTTCTGCAGCGCCTGCGCGACCTCCTGGTCGGACTGCGGCTTCGCCGCATCCTCGGCCGCCAGGATGTCCTGGATCATCTTCTTGACCGAGACCGACGACACCATCTCGCCGTCGCCCGACGCGATGCCGCTGTGGAAGAAGAACTTGAGCTCGAACAGCCCCTGCGGGGTCTCGACGTACTTGTTGGTCGTGACCCGGCTGATCGTCGACTCGTGCATCCCGATGTCCTCGCCGACATCGCGCAGCGACAGCGGCCGCAGGTGGGCGAGCCCGCGGTCGAGAAACGCGCGCTGGAACTTGACGATCGACTGCGTCACCTTGCGCAGCGTGCGCTGCCGCTGGTCCACGCTCTTGATCAGCCACAGCGCCGACCGCAGCTTCTGCTCGACGTACTGGCGGGCGTCGTTGCCCGAGCCCCGGAGGAGCGAGCGGTAGAGCGAGTTGACCCGCAGCCGCGGGATTCCGTCCTCGTTGAGGACAATGGTGTACTCGTCGCCGAGCTTGTACACGAAAACGTCCGGGACGATGTAGCGCGAGTCGTTGCCGCCGAAGCGCCGGCCGGGCTTCGGCTCGAGCGCCATGATCTCCTCGACCGACTCCATGATGCGATCGAGGGAGAGCTTCAGGGCTCGCGCGATGTCGGCGTAGCGGCGGCGGCTCAGGTCCTCGAAGTGCGCCTCGACGATCTCGACCGACACCGGGTCCGGTAGCGGATCGCGCTTGAGCTGGAGCAGGAGGCATTCCTGGATGTTCCGGGCCGCCACGCCGGGCGGGTCGAAGCCCTGCACGATCGCCAGGACCGCGGCCACCTGCTCGGCGGTGGCGCCACACCGCTGAGCGATCTCCTCCAGGTCGGCGCGGAGGTACCCATCCTCGTCGAGGTTGCCGATGATCTGCGTGCCGATCCGACGCACGGCGGCTTCCTCGGACGCGAACCGCAGCTGCTCCTCGAGGTGGTCGGTCAGCGAAGCCTGATTGCGGACGATGTTCTCGAACGGAGGGTCGTCGCGGTCCTCCTGCGAGACCAGCGAGCGCTCCTCGTAGTCGTCGTCGCCGGCGGCGGACATGATCGCGTTGAAGTCGAACGGCAGCTCGTCCGTCTGGCGCTCGGTGGTCGGCGGGGCGTCGGTGGTGATCTGCTCGACCGTCGGCGTCGGCGGCGTGTCCGCGGTGACGGGCGCGTCGGCGGGCGTCTCCGGCGTGTCCGGGGTGACTTCCTCCAGCAGGGGATTCTCGAGCAGCTCCTTGTCGACGACCTCCTGGAGCTCGAGCGTGGAGAGCTGCAACAGCTGAATCGCCTGCTGCAACAGCGGGGTCATCACGACCCGCTGGCTCTGCCGTAGCGAGAGGCGCGCCTCCATGGCCATGGTGGGTTCCCCGCCGCCGCCTAGAGCGCGAACCGGTCGCCCAGGTAGTTCTCGCGGGCGACTGGACTGGTGGCGATCTCGTTGGCGGTGCCGGCCACGAGGATCTTGCCGTCGTAGAGGATGTAGGCACGGTCGGTGATGGCGAGAGTCTCCCTCACGTTGTGATCCGTGATGAGGATCCCGATGCCACGCTCACGGAGGCGGGCCACGATCTCTTGGATGTCGCCGATCGCGATGGGATCTATTCCCGTAAACGGCTCGTCGAGCAGCAGGTACTGGGGCGAGGTCACCAGCGCGCGGGTGATCTCGAGCCGCCGGCGCTCGCCGCCGGAGAGCGTGTAGGCCGGGTAGTGCGAGAGCGGGGTGAGGTCGAGCTCGGCCAGGAGCTCCTGGACCCGCGCGCGGCGCTCGGCGCCCGACAGGTCGAGCGTCTCGAGGATCGCCAACAGATTCTCCTCGACCGTCAACTTCCGGAACACGGAGGACTCCTGCGGCAGGTAGCCGACGCCCATGCGGCAGCGCTGGTACATCGGCAGCGACGTGATCTCCTGGCCCTCTAGGAAGATGCGGCCGCCGTCGGACGCCAGCAGGCCCACCATCATGTAGAACGACGTGGTCTTGCCCGCGCCGTTGGGGCCCAGCAGACCCACGACCTCGCCGCGCTGGATGTCGAGCGAGACCGAGTCGACCACCTTACGGCTCTTGAACCACTTCACCAGGCCCTGCGCGACGAGGCCCTCCATCGTCAGTTCTTGCAGGGCTCGGTCGGCCGACGCGCCGGTTGCGAGGTCTCCCGTTTTTCGTCGTCGCGGGGGAAGAACACTGCCTTGACCCGCTCCTGCTTGCCGCCCTCGACGAGCGACCGGTCCTGGGAGAGAAAGATCGTAATCGTGTCGCCGGACACGACGTTGTCATCCTGCCACGCCCGCGCGTTGCCGATCAGTGTCACCCGCTGCTCGAGATCGAAGTACTCCGCGCGCTGGGCCGTCGCGGTGCGGCAGTCGCGGGTGACGACCCGGACGTTTCCGGTCGAGACGGTCCGCTGGACGCGGTCGCCCTTCTCGTCGAGGTACACCTCGACGCGGTCGGCGTACTGGACCGAGTTGTTCTGGCGGGCGACCACGTTTCCACTGAAGATCACGAGGCCCTGCTTGCCGAAGCGCTCCATCTTGTCGGCGTCGACCGTGAGCGGCTGCGCGTCCGTCTTGCGCGATCCACTGGTCGGCGCGTTCGCGGCCGGCGCAGTCGCGGCCGACGGCGTCTGGCCCAGCGCGAGCGTGGACGGCAAGATACTCGCCGCGAGGACGAGGACGGCGGTGACGACCCTCACCGATTCGTCTCCGTGAAGATCGTGTGGACCCGGCCCGCCAGCGTCGTGGACTCGTCGCCCATCCTCACGTCGAGGGCCGTCCCGTCCGCGATCGCTCCGCCGCGCGACAGCCGAACCGGCGCGTCGGTCCAGAGCCGCCGCTCGGCACCCTGCCAGCGGAGCACGCTCGTTTCGAGCCGGAGCCCGTCGCTCGAGGTCAGCACGACGTTGTTCCGGATCTCCACGTTCTTGGTCACCTCGTACAGGTCACCCTCCTCGCCGACGATGGTCCACGACCGATCGCGCTCGAACACGTTGACCGAGATGTTCCTGAGGGAGGTTCGTCCCTCGGCGTCGAAGATCAGGGCCTGCTCGGCCTTGAGCTGCCACCGCACGCCACCCGACTCTTCTTCGATCTGGGCGTCCTTGACCCGGAGGTCGGCGCTCGATGCGGCCGGACCCACCGACTCCACAGGGGCGGTCCGGCTCTTGGCGATGAGCGTGCCGGCGACCAGGAATACGAAGAGGGCGACGACTCCCAGAATCGCCCCGGCCATGCGCTTCGCTTTCATGCTCAGTCGATTCTATAGGGAACGCGCAGAGGAATGCAATTTCGATACCACGCTAACTTGCAGGACGCGGGCTAGTTACCGGAAACACAGCGAAACTAGACGATCTTTGCTCTGAGAATGTCATGCATGTGGATGACTCCGGCGGGCCGGCAGACCCCGTCGAGGATCACCAGGCTGGTGATTTGCCACGTTTCCATCACCTCTAGTGCCTCGGCGGCCAGATCGTCGGCACGGATGGTCTTGGGCCCCCGGGTCGCCACCTGGCCGGCCGTCAGCTCGTCGATGGACCCACCCTTCAGGTGAAGCCGCCGTAGGTCGCCGTCAGTGATCACCCCGACGAGCTGGCCCGCCGCGTCGACGACGGTGGTCATGCCCTTCCGCTTGCGGGTCATCTCGGCGATGACCTCCCGAAGGGGCGTGCGCTCGGGGACGATCGGCATCGCGTCGCCCGTGAGCATCAGATCACCGACTCGAATCAGCGCCCGCCAGCCCAGCGTGCCCCGCGGATGCAGTGCCGCGTAGTCCTCGGGGCGGAGTCCGCGAAGCTCGAGCAGCGCGAGCGCGAGCGCGTCACCGGCGGCGAGCGCCGCGGTCGTGCTCGAGGTCGGCGCCAGATTCATCGGACACGCCTCCTCGGCGACGCTCACGTCCAGCACGACCTCGCACTGCCGAGCCAGGGCCGAGGCCGGATTGCCCGTCATGAGCACGATCGGCACGCCAAGCCGCTTGAGCGGCGGCAGAATCGCCAGGACCTCGTCGGTCTCGCCCGAGTTCGACAGCGCCAGCACCACGTCGCCGCGTGCGACCATGCCGAGGTCACCGTGCACGCCCTCGGCCGGATGGAGGAAGTACGCGGGCGTCCCGGTCGACGCGAGCGTGGCCGCGATCTTGCGCCCGATCAGCCCCGACTTGCCCATCCCCGTGACGATCACGCGTCCGGCGCAGTGCCGTAAGAGCTCGACCGCGCGCTCGAAGCGGTCGTCGAGCTTGGGGATGAGATCGAGGATCGCCTTGGCCTCGAGCCGGAACACGCGCTCGGCCAACTTCCGGAGGTCGGGCCCGCGCTCGGGGCTCACGAGTCACCGGCCGCCCGGATGGCGCCGAGTTGTCGCAGGAGCGGCGACAGGTCGTCGATGCGCAGCATGTTTGGACCGTCCGACAGCGGGCGGCCGTCGGCCAGCGTGCGGTCGGGATCCTCGTGCATCTCCATGAACAGTGCGTCCACGCCGAAGGCCACGGCGGCGCGCGCGAGCGCCGGCACGTACTGGCGCTCGCCGCCCGACCGGTCGCCGGCGCCGCCCGGCAGCTGGACCGAGTGCGTGGCGTCGAAGACGATCGGGTAGCCGAACTCGCGCATGATGGCGAGGCCGCGCATGTCGACGACGAGATTGTTGTACCCGAAGCTCGTGCCGCGCTCGGTCAAGAGGATCGCCTCGTTGCCCTTCGACAGGATCTTGTCGACGACGTTCTTCATGTCGCGCGGGGCCACGAACTGCCCCTTCTTGACGTTCACCGGCTTACCGGTGGCCGCCGCGGCCAGGATCAGGTCGGTCTGCCGGCACAAGAACGCCGGGATCTGAATGACGTCGAGGACCTCGGCCGCCGGATCGACCTCGCTCACTTGATGCACGTCCGAAAGCACCGGGACTCTCAGGGTCTCGCGCACCTTCCGGAGGATGCGCAGGCCCTCGACGAGCCCCGGCCCCCGATAGCTGTTGACCGAAGAGCGGTTGGCCTTGTCGTAGGACGATTTGTAGATGAACGGCACCCGGCGCGCGGCCGCGATCGTCGCCAGGCGCTCGGCGGTCATGAGGGCGTGGCGCTCGTCCTCGATGGCGCAGGGACCGCCGATGAGCACGAGGGGACCGCCCCCGCCGATGGTGATGGGCCCGACCGTGACCGGACGCATGGCCGTCATGCGCCGTGCTCCAGCGCCGCCCGCACGAACCCCGCGAAGAGCGGGTGCGGGTCCCAGGGCCGCGAGCGGAACTCCGGATGGAACTGCCCTGCGACGAAGTACGGGTGCTCGGGGATCTCGATGATCTCGACGAGCTGCTTCTCGGCCCAGATGCCGGAGACCCGCAGGCCGTTCTTCTCGAGCCGCGGGAGGTAGTCGTTGTTGACCTCGTAACGGTGACGGTGGCGCTCCTGAATAATGCCCTGGCCGTACAGGCGCGAGGCGAGACTCCCCTCGCCGAGGACGATCGGATAGAGACCGAGCCGCATCGTGCCGCCCTTGTCGGCGATGGTTCGCTGCTCCGGCAAGAGGTCGATGACCCGGTGCGGCGCCGCCGGGTCGAACTCCGACGAGTTCGCGCCGGCGAGCCCGCAGACGTTCCGGGCGTACTCGATCACCGCACACTGCATGCCCAGGCAGATCCCGAAGTACGGCACGCGCCGCTCGCGCGCGTGGCGCACCGCTTCGATCTTGCCGAGGATCCCGCGATCGCCGAAGCCGCCCGGCACCAGGATGCCGTGGATGCCGCTGAACTGGGCGACGGCGCCGTCTCGCTCGATGTGCTCGGCGTCGATCCACTGGACGTCCACGCGCGCGTCGTTCGCGATGCCGCCGTGGGCGAGCGCCTCGACCAGGCTCTTGTAGGAGTCCTTCAGCTCGATGTACTTGCCGACTACCGCGATCCGCGTCTCGACGCGCGGGGACTTGACCCGGGTTACGACGGACTCCCAGCGCGACAGGTCGATCGGCCGGGACTCGAGGTTGAGGAGCTTCACGATGATGTCGTCGAGGCCCTCCCGGTGGAACACCAGGGGGACCTCGTAGATCGTATCGACGTCCTTGGCGGTGATGACGGCTTCTTCCTCGACGTCGCAGAAGAGGGCGATCTTCGACTTGATCCCCGGCGGCAGGTAGCGGTCCGTCCGGCAGAGCAGGATGTCGGGCTGGATGCCGATCGCGCGCAGCTCCTTGACCGAGTGCTGGGTGGCCTTCGTCTTCAGCTCGGAGGCCGCGCGCATGAACGGCACGAGGGTCAGGTGCACGTAGATCACGTTGTCGCGCCCGACGTCTTTCTTGAGCTGGCGGATCGCCTCCAGGAAGGGTAGCCCCTCGATGTCGCCCACCGTGCCGCCCACCTCGACGATGACGATGTCGGTGTCGCGTCCGACCTTCAGGATCGACGTCTTGATCTCGTCGGTGATGTGCGGGATGACCTGGACGGTGCGGCCCAGATAGTCGCCCCGGCGCTCTTTCTGGATGACGGAGTAGTAGACTTTGCCGGTGGTGACGTTGTGGTCGCGCGTCACGCGGCCCGACGTGAACCGCTCGTAGTGACCGAGATCGAGATCGGTCTCGCCGCCGTCGTCGGTGACGAAGACCTCGCCGTGCTGGTACGGGCTCATCGTGCCCGCGTCGACGTTGATATACGGATCCATCTTCTGCAGCGTCACCCGGAACCCGCGCGCCTCCAGGAGCGCTCCCATCGAGGCCGCGGCCAGCCCCTTGCCCAGGGACGAGACGACGCCGCCCGTCACGAAGATGTATTTCGGGGCCAACTCATCCTCCTTTCGCTAACCATTGTCTGACATGTTCCTCCTCCATCGCTCGGCTCGCGAGCGTGCCGTCGAGCCGCGCGTCCCGCATCTCGGCGAGCACGCGTGCCACGGCCGGGCCGCGCGGAACGCCGAGCGCGACGACGTCGTCGCCGCTGAGCGCCCCGGGGCGCGGCGGGAGCCCGACGAACCAGTCGAGCAACTCGCGCACGGCGCGTGTCCCCCGCAGCCAGAGCCAGCCGAGCTCGACGGGGGCGCGGGCGCGGAGCAGGCGCGCGCGCTCGCTGGGCGCTCGGGCGGCGACGAGTCGGGAGGCGAGCGACTCCGCCGTCGACCGCGCGCGCTCCAGCGTGACGAGCGGGCCGCCGGTGAGCCCGAGGTGGGCGAGCGCGGCGGCGGCGACGCCGTCGCTCTGGTCGGCGACGATCGCGAGCGCGGCGAGCTCGAGGGGGTCGAGGTCGAGCGCCCGCGCCTGCGCCCACGCCAGCGTCGGAGGAAGCGCGGCCAGCCGGCGGCGACTCGTGGCGGTGAACCGGAGGCGGGCGTCGAAGAGACGGTAGGCCCCGACGCTGCCGAGCCGGGTGAGAACGGCACCGACGTGGGGCTCCACCAGGATGCGCTGGAGCTCGGCGGCGATCCGCTGGCCCGACAGCGCCTCGTACGGGACCAGACGCAGCGCGAGCGCCTGTGCCCGCAGCGTGGCGCCCTCGAACGTGAGACCGAGGCGCGCCGCATACCGGGCGGCGCGGAAGATCCGGGTCGGGTCCTCGACGAACGTGAGCGGATGGAGGCCCCGCAGCCGGCGCCGCGCCAGATCGGCTCGGGCGCCGAGCGGATCGATCAGCCCGAACTGACCCGACGAGAGCTCGATCGCCATGGCGTTGACCGTGAAGTCACGCCTGAGCAGATCCTGGCCGACCCCGGCCGGCATCACGCGCGGGAGCGCCCCCGGCGACTCGTAGCGCTCCGCTCGAGCCGTCGCCACGTCGATCCGCCCGAACGCGGGCGTGTCGACCGAGGCGGTCAGGAATCGGCGATGCTCCAGGAGTGTGCCACCGAGAGTGCCCGCCAGCCGCCGCGCCACCGTGGGCCCGTCGCCCTCGACCACGACGTCGAGATCGCGCCGCGCGATCGGCGCCCCGCGCCACAGGTCGCGCACGAGCCCGCCCACCAGGAACGCGCGGCTGTCGTGCTCCTCCGCGATGCGGCCGATCGTCACGAGCAGCTCGCGCGCGTCGGCCGACAGTCCCCGGCCGACGTGGGCGGCCGCCGACGCGTCGGGCAGCGCCACACCGGCGAGACGGCCGCTCACCGCGCGGCCCGGTCCCTTCGCGCTCCGCACCACGACCAGCGGTGCGCCGCCGGCCAGGAGCCGCCGCACCGCCGTCTCGCCGACGCCCTCGTCGACGGACGGCAGCGGCCGGGCGAGCGTCGTCGCTCGGAGCGTGCCGAGGCCGAGCGCGTCGGCGCGGACGAGATCGTCGCGAAGGACCCGCGCGGCGCCGGCCGTGAGCACGCCGGCATTCCGCCGCCGCGCGAGCGCCAGCGCCTCGCGAACGCAGGCACCCCGCGGCAGCGTCGCGGTCGCGACGTCCGCGAGATCGGCCGCCACGAGGCTCACCTGGGGATAAACGTGCGCACGCTTCGCCATGCTCACGCGCGTGGGTGGAATCGTCGGTACATGCGCAGCAGCGTGGCCGACGGCAGGTGCGTGTAGATCTGGGTCGTCGCGATGTCGGCGTGACCGAGCATCGCCTGGACCGAGCGGAGATCGGCGCCACCCTCGAGGAGATGGCTCGCGAACGAATGGCGGAGCACGTGCGGTGAGACGTTGCGACGAAGGCCGGCCGTCGCCGCCGCCCGGCGCACGATCGCCCAGAGCGACTGCCGCGAGAGCGGTCCCCCGCGCGGGTTCACGAACAGCCGGCCGCTGTCGCGCTTGCGCGTGTAGAGCGGCCGCGCCTCGCGGAGATAGCGCGTGATCCACTGCGCCGCTTCGGCGCCGAGGGGCACCAGGCGCTGCTTGCGACCCTTGCCGGTGCAGACGACGTAGCCCGCGGTGAGGTTGACGTCGTCGCCGGTGAGGCCGAGGCACTCGGAGGCCCGCATGCCGGTCGCGTAGAGGAGCTCGAGCACCGTGCGATCCCGCACGCCGCGCGGCGAAGCCGGATCGGGCGCCTCGACGAGCGCCGCCGCGTCCTGCGGCGAGAGCGTGCGCGGGAGCGCCCGCGGCCGGCGCGGGACTTCCAGATGCTCGGTGGGATCGCGCCGAAGCTCGCCCTCGTTGACCAGGTGCCGGAACAATCCCCTGAGCGCCGAGACACGTCGCGCCACGCTGGAGGAGCGAAGGCCGCGCGTGCGCAGACGCTGGAGGTATCCGACGAGATCGTCCGGGCTGGTCCGGTGGAGCGCGCGCCGCTGGTCGTTCAGGAACTGCGTGAAGTCGGTGAGATCGCGACGGTAGGCGGCGAGAGTATTCCGGGACGCCCCCCGCTCCGCCTGGAGGGCCCCGAGATACTCAACCACCACATCGGTCATAGAGTGACCACGTCGGATTCTATCACGACGCAGATGAATCGAGAAGCCGCGGACCGCTCAGGCGCGCTCGGTGACGTCGCGACCGCGCCGTCGGATCAATCGCGCGAGCACCGTGCGCTCCGGCATGCCCAGCAGCACGCTGCCGAGCCAGAAGAGCGCACCGCCGACCGCGATCGTCGCGGCCAGCCACGCCCCGTCGAGCGCGAGCGCCGCGCGCGGCGGCCACAGCACGAGCGCCAGCCAGCAGACGCCGAGCAACGGCAGCGACGCGAGCGCGGCGCGCAGCGTCGTGCTCGCCAGCGCGCGCAGGCCGAGGCGCCCCAGGCGGCGACGGGCGACCAGGAGGAGCGCCAGGAGATTGACGTAGGCCCCGGCCGACGAGGCGCCGGCGAGGCCGGCGTGGGCCAGCGGCCCCATCAGCGCCACGGCCGCCACCACGTTGGCGACGACCGCCACGATGCCCCAGCGCACGGCGGTGGTCGCTTCGCCCAGCGCGTAGAACGCCTGTGCGGCGATGCGCGATCCCGCGAACCCCGCGAGCCCGACGGCGTACCACGCGAGCGCCTCCGCGGTCGCCGCCGTCTCGGCGGGTCCGAACCGCCCTCGCTCGAAGAGCACGCGGACGATCGGCGTCCGCAACACCACCAGCCCGATCGTCGCCGGCACCGACACGTACACGCTAAGCCTCAGCGCGAAGTTCAGCGTGCCGGCGAGCGCGGCCCGGTCCTCGGTCGCCGCCTGGCGCGCCATCACCGGCAGCGAGGCCGAGGCGAGCGCGATGCCGAAGACGCCGAGGGGAAACTCCATGACCCGGTCGGCGTAATAGAGATACGAGATCGAGCCCTCGGACAGGAACGACGCCAGCAGCGTGTTCACGAACACCATCACCTGAACGGCCGCCAATCCGAAGACGGAAGGCAGCAGGAGGCGCGTGATCCGTCCGATCGCCGGATGGCCGAGCTCGGTCGATGGCCGCACCAGCAGGCTGCAGGCGCGCAGGCCGGGGACCTGCACAAGCAGCTGGCCGACTCCGCCCAGGAGCACGCCGAGCGCGAGCGAGAGGATCGGCGGCTCGAGGTGCCGGACGAGCAGCACGACGGCGGCGATCATTCCCACGTTGAGCACGGCGGGACCGATGGCACCGGCGAAGAACCGGCCCTGCGAGTTCAGCACGCCCGTGGCCATGGCCGCGAGCCCGACCAGCGGCAGGTACGGGAACATCACCTGGGTCAACATGATCGCGAGCGCCGCCTTCCCCCGGTCGGCCATGAAGCCCGGCGCGATCGCGCGCAAGATCCACGGGGCGGCGACGATGCCCAGCACGGTGGTCACCGTCAGCGCAATGAGCGCCAGCCCCAGCACGGCGCGGAGCATGCGGCGGAGCTCGGAGGGGGAGCCCGTCGCGGTGTACTCGGTGAAGACCGGGATCATCGCGGTCGACAGGGCGCCCTCCGCGAGCAGGCGCCGCAGGATGTTGGGGATCCGGAACGCGACGAAGAAGGCGTCGGTCACGGGTCCGGCGCCGAACGCGCGGGCGACGACCATGTCCCGCACGAACCCGAGCAGGCGGCTCAGCAGCGTCGCCCCGCCGATCGAGCCCAGCGCCTGGACGACCTGCCCTTCGCTGCCGCTCACCTTGAATTTCCCCGGCCCCTGCGGCATGATGCAACGCGTAGTCCGATTCGACTCAAACGAGTCCAAGGAGCGTTCACGTGGCGAACACGAAGTCGGCGATGAAACGGGTGCGGCAAAACGAGCGACGGCGTTTGCGTAATCGGGCCATACGCTCGAAGATGCGCGGCGCGATCAAGGACGCGCGCGCCGCCGATGGCGCCTCGCGCTCCAGCATCGTGTTGGAGGCCATCCGCGCCCTGGATAAGGCCGTCACCAAGGGCGTGATTCACCGCAACACGGCGGCTCGCAAGAAGTCGGCGCTTGCGCGCCGGCTCGTCACCGCGAAGTAGTTCCGACTTTCCCTCACCGCGCGCCCGTCCGGTAGTCGCAGGAGGACGGCGTGCGGGTCACCGAGCGCGAGCGTCCCCGTAGCCGATAGAGCAGGTCGACGGCGGCGTCGGTCAGGCACGCGCCCGCGTCCGGTCCGTACAGCGTCGCGCACGCGACGTACCCCGAGCGCTGGGCGTCGATCGGCGTCACGAAGTAGCCCAGGTAGTCGTTCGAGAGGCCGGCGACGAACGTCGACGCGAAGAGCTCGCGTCCTTCTCGCTTGATCGCCTGTCCGAACGCCGTCTGCAGCTCGCCGGGTATGGTGACCCAGCCGGTGTCCCCGAGCGCGACCCCGATGAGCTCGGTGTCGTCGGGCAGCGCGGACCAGAGCGGGACCCGGACGAACGCCGGGAGCCATCGGCCGACGCAGCCCCGCAGCGAGAGGGCCCCGGCCGGCAACCCGACCTGGCGTTGCGCCACCCGCAGCGTCGAGACCGGCGCGGGCTTGGCTCGCGCCCACCCGGCCTCGACCGCGGCGGCCAGCTGGTCCGCGGTGTCGCGCAGGGCCGCCTCGCCGTGGCGCGCAGGACTCACGTCGCCGACGGCGCCGTTGACGAACAGGGCCGGCACGCCGAGCTTCTGCTCGAGCCGCGCGGAGGCCACCCCCATCACATCGCCCGACAGGCGCAGATTGGAGGCGGGCAGCATGGTCCCGTGGATCGAGAAGTTCCACACCAATGCGAGCGGCCCGCCACTCGCGCTCGTGACCTTGAGCACGACGATCTCGGAGTCGAGCGGGCGGGCGAGGCGGCTCAGGGTCACGGCGGGGGCTGCGACGCTGATCGCCGCCACCAGCGCCGGGACGCGCGCGCCGTCCGCCTGCCGGATCGCCGCGGCGGCCCCTTCGACGAGCGCCGCGCGCACCACCCAGTCCAGGCGATCGACCGCGACCACGCTCATGAGCGCCGAGTCCAGAAAGGCGCCGGGCCCGGAGTGCGTGTGGGACGCCGAGACGATGAGCGTCGCCGGCGGGACGCCCGCGCTGGTCAGGCGCTCCCGAACGGCCCGGGTGAACTCGCGATCGACCGCGATGAGTTCGAGGGTGACCCAGGCCAGGCGCGTGGTCCCGCTCTCGAGGACGAGCGCGCGCGCCACGAGCGGATCCTGCGTGCCCGAGGAGGGAGCGAACCAGAACGCGTGGGGATGCTGGCCGAGGATGTCCGGGAACAGCAGGCGTCGCTTCGGGCTCCCGTAGCCGGCGAGCGGCGTCCCCGGCGGGACGCTCAGCGCGGTCGACGCCGCGCCGGCGGTCACACAGTCGGCGCAGCGCTCGGCGCCGGCCGCGATGCCGGCGATGCTCGCCGCCGCGAGAATGACGGCGAGGAAGATCGCCCGAGCGGTCACCTCTCCACGCACAGGTCGGCGACCAGGGCCGCCATCTCCGCCCACGGCTCGCCGCTGCTCTTGAGCCGCCGCTCGGCGTCCCAACACCGGCGGAGCTTCCACGCGAACAGCGCTTCCGAGCCGCCGGTGGCGCCGGTGATCGCCTCGATCACGGCGGGCGGCCTGCGAAGGGCGCGGGAGATCTCGTCGAGGCCGCGGCCGCGGCGGCGCCACGCGACCGCGGTCCATGCCGTCCTCACGTCACGCGTCAGGACGGAGAGCAGGAGGTTCCAGTCCTCGGTCGCGAGGAGCCGATCCAGCGTTTTCAGCGCCGCCGCACGGTCCCGGCGCTCGACCGCGCGCGTCAGGTCGAAGATCGCGTCGAGACGATGCTCGCCTACGACCGCGCTGACGTCCTTCACGCTGACCGCGCGGTTGTCGGGCCCACCCGCCAGCGCCGCTTTGCGCGCCTCGCCGAGGAGCGCCGCAGAGTCCTCGCCGGTGAGCTCGACGAGGAGCCGTGCGGCCTCGTCGGTGACGGTCAGCCCTTCGGCCGCCGCGCGCTGGCGCAGCCAGCCCGCGAGCTCGCGCGGCGCACGCGCCGGGAGCTCGACGATCGCGCCGGCGGGCAGCGCGCCGAGCAGCCAGTGGTCCGTCCGGCGGTCGCGCGAGGCGCGCAACGGCTCGTCGGCGAGGAGCAGCAGGCAGCTCGCCGGATTCGGGCTCGCGGCATAGGCGGCGAGCGCGTCCGCGCCTCTCGCCGCGAGCGCCTGGGCGCGCCGGACCGCGACGAGTCGTCGGCCGCCGCCGAACGGCAGCGTCAGGGCCGATCGGACGATCTCGTCGACCCCGCGCTCGCGCCCGTCGAACACCTCACGGCCCCACGCCGCCAGCGCGAGATCAGGAAAGAGACCGCGGGTCGCCGTGGTGAGCGCGTCGTCGAGAAGCTGGCCGTCGGCGCCGTGCAGAAGATTGAGTGGCGGCGCTTCGCCGCGCTCGGCCTGCCGGAGGAACGTCTCGTAGGCCGTCAAAAGCGGTCGACGGCGAGGCTGACGATGGCGCGCCCGATGTCGATCGCGGCGGCCCGAACGGCCGATTCCTCCCGCGAGATCGTCTGGGAGACGGCGCCCAGGACCTGAAAGTCCGCCTTCTCACGCAGCCCCTGCTGCTCGAAGAGCACCGTGTTCCGCTGGACGTCGCGGAACCGGAGGTTCAGGGTCACGACGAGCCGATACACGCGCGCGTTGGCGTGGGCATCGAACGCGATCGACTGGAGGGAGTAGCCGACCACTTCGCCCTCGAGGATGGAGTCCGCGGCCTCCGGGCTGACGACGCGCAGCCGACCGTTGGTGGAGAACGCCTCCACGACGGCGCTCGTCAGGAGGCTTTCGACGGCCGGCTCCGCGGTCCGGTTCGCGAACACCGGTACTGCCACCGTCCGGATGTGATCGGGAAGGTTGCCGCGCAGGGAGTAGCCGCAGCCAGCCGACCCGAGCGCGAGCAGGACGAGGCCGAGCGCTCGCGCGCGGCCGACACCCGTCACGCGCGGGTCACGATGTTGACGAGCCGGTTCGGGACGACGACGACCTTCTCGACGCGGCGCTGGGCGACCCAGGGCCGCACCCGGTCGTCGCCCAGGGCGAGCTGCTGGACGCGCTCATCTGCGGCGTCGACGTCCACGAGCAGGCGCCCGCGTACCTTACCGTCGACCTGCACGACGACGGTGACTTCGGTCTTCTGGAGCGCCGCCGCGTCGACCGTCGGCCAGCGCTGCCGGAAGAGGCTCTCGCGGTGGCCGAACCGCGACCAGATCTCCTCGGTCACGTGCGGGCAGAACGGCCCCAGCAGAAGCAGCGTGGTCTCGATCGCCTCGCGCAGGAGCGCGGCGCGGTCCGGCGCGGCCCCCTGGCCGTTCGCTGACGCAGCCTCGAACGCCTGGAGCGCGTTGACGAGCTCCATGATCGCGGCGATGGCGGTGTTGAAGTGGAACTCGCGCTCGATATCGTCGGTCACGCGCCGGATGGTCTCGTGGATCACGCGCCGAAACGCGCGCCCGGCGTCGGTGACCGGCGTCGGGCACGTGCGCGGCGCCGTCGAGAGCTCCTCCAGGTGCGCGCTGACGAAACGCCAGATCCGGTTGAGGAACCGGGACGCCCCTTCGATACCCTGGTCGTTCCACTCGAGATCCTTCTCCGGCGGCGCCGCGAAGAGCTCGAAGAGGCGGCCGGTGTCGGCGCCGAACTTCTCCCGCACGAAGTCGTCGGAGACCACGTTGCCCTTCGACTTCGACATCTTCGCGCCGTCCTTGATGACCATCCCCTGACTCAGCAAGGCCATGAACGGCTCGTCGATCTTGGTGAGCCCGAGATCGCGCAGCACCTTCGTGTAGAACCGCGCGTAGAGCAGATGGAGCACGGCGTGCTCGATCCCGCCGATGTACTGGTCGACCGGCATCCAGTACTCGGCGGCGCTCCGCTCGAACATGCCGCTGCCGTAGCCGGGCGAGCAGTAGCGCAGGAAGTACCACGACGACTCCACGAAGGTGTCCATCGTGTCCGTCTCGCGCCGCGCGGGCCCGCCGCAGCGTGGACAGGTCGCGTTGACGAAGCTCGCGAGGCTGGCAAGGGGCGAGCCGCCCTTCCCGGAGAGCTGGACGTCCCGCGGCAGCGCGACCGGGAGGTTCTGCTCGGCCTCCGGCACCATCCCGCACTTGTCGCAGTAGAGCACCGGGATCGGCGCACCCCAGTAGCGCTGGCGGCTGATGCCCCAGTCGCGGAGGCGATAGTTGACCTTCGCGGTCCCGAGCCCGCGGGTGACCAGCCAGTCGGTCGCTCGCCGCTTCGCCTCGGCGACGGTCAGGCCGTCGAGGAAGCCGGAGTTGATCTTCACGCCGTCGCCGGTGTAGGCCTTGCCGGTCCAGCCGTCCGGGCGCCGGACGGTTTCAATGATCGGCAGCCCGTACTGCTCGGCGAACTCCCAGTCGCGCTCGTCTTCGCCGGGGACCGCCATGATCGCGCCGGTGCCGTAGCCCATCAGGACATAGTCGGCGAGAAACAGCGGGATCGCGACCGAGTTGAACGGGTTCACGATCTTCGCCGTCAGGCGAAGCCCTCGCTTGGGCCGATCCGCGGCCGTCCGCTCGATCTCCGACTGCCGGCCGACCTCGGCGCGGAACCGCGCGACGGCGTCACGCTCGGCCGCGCCGGTGACGATGCGGTCGACGAGCGGGTGCTCGGGGGCCAGCACCGCGTACGTCATGCCGAAGGCGGTGTCTGGCCGCGTGGTGAAGACGCGGATCGAGAGGTCCTCACGCCCTTCGACTGGAAGATCGAATTCGACGCCCTCGCTCTTGCCGATCCAGTTACGCTGCATGGTCAGCACGCGCTCGGGCCAGCCGGGCAGCCGGTCACACCACGCGAGCAGCTCCTCGGCGTACGCGGTGATCTTGAAGAACCAGCCGTCGATCTCGCGCGGCGTCACCTCGGAGTCGCACCGCCAGCAGCGGCCATCCTCCACTTGCTCGTTGGCGAGCACCGTTTGACACGACGGGCACCAGTTGACGGTCGAACGCCGACGGTAGGCAAGGCCTCGCTCCAACATCCGAATGAAGATGAGCTGCTCCCATTTGTAATAGGCCGGGTCGCACGTCGTGACCTCGCGCTCCCAGTCGTAGGAGATCCCCATCTTCTTGAGCTGCGAGCGCATGTAATCGATGTTCTCGTAGGTCCAGATGACGGGATGGACGCCGTGCTCGATTGCGGCGTTCTCGGCCGGGAGACCGAAAGCGTCCCAGCCCATCGGGTGCAGCACGTTGAATCCACGCATCCACTTGAATCGTGCCAGGAGGTCGCCGATCGCGTAGACGCGCACGTGGCCCATGTGGATCCGGCCCGACGGGTACGGGAACATCTCGAGGCAGTAGAACTTTGGTCGGCTCGGGTCCTCGCGGACACGGAACTGTTTGGTTTCCTCCCAGATGGACTGCCATTTCGCCTCGATCTCGCGGAACGGGTAACGATCGGTCGACATACTCAGCTAAATTTTACATACCTAGCTCGCAGGGGCAAGAACTGCCGCGAGGGCCGGTGGGGAACCGGTCCGAACCGCGACGGCGCGACGCAGCCGTTCGAGGGCCGCGCCGCGCCCCAGTCGTCGTTGCTACTTCTTCAGGTCTGCCGCCGCCTCGTTAGCGAGCTTCAGCGAATCCGCATGCTTGCCACCATCGTGGAGCTTCTGCGCCTCGTCGAGCTTGGCGACCACCGCCTTGACCTTGGGGTCGTCCGCCTTCATCTTGGCGGCCTCTTCCCGCGTCTCCTTGATCACCTTCGGGCACGAGCTGGCGAACGCGCTGCCCGCACCGAAGACCAACGCCACTGCGACTGCCGTGACGGTCATGATCTTTCTCAAGAGCTGTCACCCCCCCTAGGGCCCGGTTGGCCTGCGTCATTGTAACCCCCGGTCGTCGTTTGTGGTTCCGTGGCCATGGCTGGCGGCTCCGGCGCCGGGGGGTGGAAATGGTCGAAGATCCGCTGCGCGAGCTTCGGCGTGACCTTCGGGACCGCGGCCAGCTGGGCGACGGACGAGTCCCGGACGCGGCGCGCGGAGCCGAGCGTCTTGAGGAGGCTCGTCCGAATCGTGGGCCCGACGCCCGGAATCGTGTCGAGCACCGACTGGATCGTGCGCCGCGTGCGCAGCTTCTTGTGATAGGTGATCGCGAACCGGTGTGCCTCGTCGCGGATCCGCTGGAGCGTGTGGAGCGCGGGCGACGTGGGATCGAGCACCAGCGGATGCAGGCTGTCGGCCTGATAGACTTCCTCCGCCTGCTTCGCGAGCCCGACCGCCGGAATGTAATCGAGCCCGAGATCCTGCAGCACCTTGAGCCCCACGTTCAGCTGGCCGCGACCCCCGTCGATCAATACGAGATCGGGCAGCACGCTTCCCTGCTCGAGCGCCTTGGCGAATCGTCGCGTCAGCACCTCGCTCAGCGAGGCGAAGTCGTTGGCGCCGGCGACGCTGCGGATCCGAAAACGCTTGTAGTCGTCCTTCTTCATGCCGCCGTTTTCCCAGACCACCATCGAGCCGACCTGCTCCGTCCCCTGGATGTTCGAGATGTCGTAACCCTCGATGCGGTTCGGCAGACCCGGCAGCCCGAGCGCGCGCTGGAGCTCCTCGAGCACCAGCTGCTGGCGGTTGTCGCGAGACAGGAGCCGATTCTGGAGGGCGATCGCGGCGTTGGCCTCGGCCATCGCGACGAACTGTCGCTTGGCCCCCCGCTGCGGTGCCTGCATCTGCACCCGGCGGCCGGCGAGCTTCGAGAGCCACTCGCCGGTGAGCTCGGCCTCCGGCAGCTCCTCGGAGAGGAGGACTTCCGCGGCGGGCGTAACGGCCTTGCCATAGAACTGGCGGACGAACGCCGACAGGATCTCGCCGTCGCTCCAGCCGGCGACGCGGTCGAAGAAGAACGGCTCCTGTCCAACGAGACGGCCCTTGCGCACGAAGAACAGCTCCACGCACGCGTCGTCGCCCTGCCGCACCACACCCACGACGTCCTGGTCCACGTCGTCCGTCGAGATGATCTTCTGGCGCTCGCGGACCTTGTTCAGCGACTGGATCTGGTCGCGGAGGACGGAGGCGCGCTCGAACTTGAGCTCCCCGGCGGCTACCTCCATCTCCTTGGTGAGCCGGAGCGCCAGGTCTTCGTCGCGGCCCTCCAGGAAGTGCATGACGTCGCGTACGGTCTTCGCGTATCCCTCACGGGTCTCCCAGCCCGTGCACGGAGCGTTGCAACGATGGATCGCATACTGGATGCAGGGCCGCTCCAGCGACCCGTCGATCGTGATCGAGCACGTGCGTAGCGGGAAGAGCTGGCGGGTGAGCCGGAGCGTCTCGCGCATCGCGGTGGCCGGGTAGAACGGTCCGTAGTACTGCGCGCCGTCCTGCTGGACCCGGCGTGCGACCACCAGCCGCGGAAACTCTTCGTTGGTGGTCAGCTTCAGGAACGGATAGTGCTTGTCGTCCCTGAGGATGATGTTGTACCGGGGCCGGTGCTTCCGGACGAGATTGGCCTCGAGCATGAGGGCCTCGAGCTCGTTGTCGGTGACGATGTACTCGAGGTCGCGGATCTGACGCACGAGCGCGTCGGTCTTGGGGTCGCGCGGTCGCGACTCCTGGAAGTAGGAGCGCACGCGGCTTCGCAGCGACGCCGCCTTGCCGACGTACAGGACTTGCTGCTTGCCGTCCCGGTAGATGTACACGCCGGGCCGATCGGGGACCCGGGCGAGCTTGGTTTCGAGATTCACCCGAGTTGCCGCTTGCGCAAGGCCTTGAGCCGGTCGCGGAGCTCGGCCGCCTGCTCGAAGTCGAGGCGCTTGGCCGCTTCCTTCATCCGGGCCTCGAGCTCGACGATCCGCGCCTGGAGCGCCGCCGGCGACTCGAACGTCTCCACCGCCGGCTCCTCCACCGGCACCGTGTAGTAGTCGCGCTCGTAGATCGTCTGGAGGAGCTCACGGATGGAGGACTTGATGGACTCCGGCGTGATGCCGTGCGCCTCGTTGTAGGCGCCCTGCAGCTTGCGCCGACGGTCGGTCTCCTGGAGCGTGGCCGCCATCGATTCGGTGACGTGGTCCGCGTACATGATGACTTCGCCGTTGACGTGGCGCGCCGCCCGCCCGGCCGTCTGGATCAGCGACGTCCCCGAGCGAAGGTAGCCCTCCTTGTCGGCGTCGAGGATCGCCACCAGCGACACCTCCGGGATGTCGAGCCCCTCGCGCAGCAGGTTGATCCCGATGAGACCGTCGAACTTTCCGAGCCGCAGGTCGCGGATGATCGCGACCCGGTCGAGCGTGTCGATGTCGGAGTGCAGGTAGCGCACTCGCAGCCCGAGCTGCTGGTAGTACTCGGTCAGGTCCTCGGCCATGCGCTTGGTCAGCGTGGTCACGAGGACGCGCTCGTCGCGCTCGGCCCGCGCCCGGAGCTCGCCGAGCAAGTCGTCGACCTGGTCCTTGGCCGGCCGCACGGTGATGCGCGGGTCCATGAGGCCGGTCGGCCGGATCACCTGCTCGCCCACCGCGTCGCCCGCGAGGTTCAGCTCGTAGAAACTCGGTGTCGCCGAGACGTAGATCGTCTGGCCGGTCAGCCGCGTGAACTCGTCGAAGATGAGCGGCCGGTTGTCGAACGCCGAGGGCATCCGGAAGCCGTATTCGACAAGGGCTTCCTTGCGCGACCGGTCGCCGTAGTACATACCGCGGATCTGCGGCACCGCCACGTGGCTCTCGTCGATGATGACCAGCGCGTCCTTCGGCAGGTATTCGATCAGCGTCGGCGGCGCCTCGCCGGGCCTCCGGCCGGTCAGGTGGCGCGAGTAGTTCTCGATCCCGTGGCAATAGCCGAGCTCGCGCAGCATCTCCATGTCGAAGAGGGTCCGCTGCTCGAGCCGCTGCGCCTCCAGCAGGCGGTTGCGCTGGCGCAGGAACGCCAGGCGCTCGCGCAGCTCCTCCTGGATGGTCTCGAACGCCCGCGCGAGCTGGGACGCCTCGGTGACGTAGTGGCTCGCCGGGTAGATGTGGACCCGGTCGAGGCGCTCGAGCACCGCGCCCCGCAGCGGGTCGATCCGGGAGATCACGTCGATCACGTCGCCGAAGAGCTCGATCCGGAGCGCGATCGACTCCTCGTTGGCCGGGAAGACCTCGACGACGTCCCCCCGCACCCGGAAGGTCCCGCGGTGGAAGTCGTAGTCGTTCCGCTCGTACTGGACCGCGATCAGCCGCCGGATGATCTCGTCGCGGTCGATCCGGTCGCCCTCGCCCAGCTCGAGGTGCAGGCCCTGGTACGTGTCCGGCTCGCCGATGCCGTAGATGCAGGAGACGGACGCGACCACCAGGACGTCCCGACGCTCCAGGAGCGACTTGGTCGCCGAGTGCCGCATCCGGTCGATCTCGTCGTTGATCAGCGCGTCCTTCTCGATGTAGGTGTCCGACTGCGGGATGTACGCCTCGGGCTGGTAGTAGTCGTAGTAGGAGACGAAGTACTCGACCGCGTTCGTGGGGAAGAACGCCCGGAACTCGCTGAAGAGCTGCGCGGCCAGCGTCTTGTTCGGCGAGATGACGAGCGTCGGCCGGTCGACGTTCGCGACGACGTTGGCGATCGAGTACGTCTTGCCCGAGCCGGTCACCCCCCGCAGCACCATGTGGGGGCGGCCGGCTCGGACGAAGTCGGTCAGGGCGGCGATGGCCTGCGGCTGGTCCCCGCGCGGCGAGTATTCAGACGACAGCCGGAACACGGCGGGCTACGTCAGTCAGGACGGCGTCGGAACCGCCAGGAGATACTTCCGCCAAGAGTCCAGGAGCGAGTGCGCGTGCGGATGGCGCAGCATGTGCGTCGAGAAGACGAACTTCGGGTGCACCGGCTCGCGGATCAGCCGCATCCCGACTTCTTCGGCCAGCCGGTTGCCCTTCTTGAGATTGCAGCGCAGGCACGCCGCGACCACGTTCACCCAGGTCGTTTCGCCCCCGCGCGAGCGGGGCACCACGTGATCGACGGTGAGGCGCTCGCCGCGCCGGTTGCAATACTGGCAGGTGTAGCCGTCGCGCCGCAGGATGTTCTTCTTGTTGAACGCCACCCGGTCGAGGAACGGCTTGCGGATGTAGATCGCGAGCCGGATCACCGCGGGGAGCGCGAAGCTCACCGAGGGTGACCGCACCACGCGCGGCGAGGCCTCGACGGCCTCCGCCTTGCCGGCCAGGAGCAGCGTGATCGCGCGGCGGGCGTTGGTGAAATGCAGCGGCTCGAAGGTGTAATTCAGCACCAGTACCGCAATTTCGTCCATCTTATCAACGTAGTCTAGTCATCGCCTCGCGGGGTGTCAAATCGCGGCGATCCCCGGCGGCGTTCGATCGCGTCCACGAGCAGGCCTTCCCGCAGCCCGAATTCGCTCACCCGCAGCGTGTCGACTCCAATCGCCTCGAACGTGGCCATCACGATCGCGATGCCGGGGATGATCAGGTCGGCGCGTCCCGGGTCCAGGCACGGGAGCCTCCCGCGATCCGCGACCGCGAGCCCGCCCAGTCGCACCAGAAGTCGACGAACGGTCTCGCGGCTCAGCGCGTGTCCCTGCACCCGTGCGGGATCGTAGCGCGTGAGCCCGAGGTCGAGCGCCGCGAGCGTGGTCACGGTGCCGGCCGTGCCCACGAGGTGGGCGACGGAGACGGCGCGGAGCGCCGCGGGCAGCTCGTGGGCGAGCCGCGCGCGCACCTCGTCTTCCAGCGCGCGATAGCGCTCCCAGTCGATCGCCGCCGGAAACGGAAATCGCTCGGCGAGCGGAATGACGCCCAGGCGCAGGCTGACCATGCTCCGGATAGAGTCGTCCTCGGATAGCACGTACTCCGTGCTGCCGCCGCCGATGTCGAAGGTGAGCACAGATCCCGGCAGCGGCCCGAGCCCGTACCGGACGCCGCGAACCGTGAGGCGGGCTTCGTCTTCGCCGGTCACGACCTCCACACGCCGGCCGGTCGCGCGCCCGACCGCCTCGGCGAAGCCGCGACCGTTGGACGACTCGCGCACGGCGCTGGTGGCGCCGACCCGAACGTCGACGGCGCCGAGGCTGACCGCGCGCACGACGTACCCCTTCACCACCGCGAGGGTGCGGGCCATCGGCGCCTCGCCGAGCACGCCGGAGTGCGCGAGCCCCTCGCCGAGCCGGGTGATTGTCTGATCCTCGTCGACGACTCGCCACGTTCCAGCGTCGGCGACGTCAGCGACGAGGAGGCGGACCGTGTTGCTGCCGATGTCGATCGCGGCGATGCGCATCGTCGGAAGCGAAAACGCCCCGCCGGAACCCCGGCGGGGCGTCGTGGGGTGGAACGTCGTGGGTCTATTTCCCCTTGAGCGTCCGGATGTAGTTCACGATCTCCCAGCGTTCGTTGTCAGGAAGATGCTTCCACGGAGGCATCGCCCCTCGTCCATTGGTGATCTTCCAGAAGATCTCGCCATCGGTCTGTTTCTGGACGGCGTCGCCCGTCCAGTTCGCGGGCTTCGGCGGTGGCAACGCGGCGGCGGCCGGCCCATCGCCCTTCCCGGAGGCGCCGTGGCACGACACGCAGTTCGTCTCGACCGTTTTCTTCGCGTTACCGATGCCCTTCACCGGGTTCTTCGTCGCCTTCTCGCCGGCCGGCGCGACCCACGGGCCCGGGGCCTGCGCGGAGACCACTGATACCGCGGTCCAGGCGACTAGCGTGGTCGCGACGAAGACGATGCTCAGCAACTTCCCGAACGCGCTCATGGCGCCTCCTCTTCTCAGATTCCTTCCGAAATGTTCACAAACAGCGGCCATTTAACACACCTGAGACGAACGAGGTCAAGCGCATATTCGATCGGCGCGTCGGGTTGCGAGCCCGCAGACCGCGCCCAGCGCGCCGTAGGCGAGCGCGAGATGAGCGGGCACCGCCGAGGGCATGGCCCACGGCCAGAAGAGCCCACCCGTCGCGAGGGGCGAGTGGATCATCCCGACGAGCGAGGCCGCGCCGGCGACAGCGAAGAGGCCCGCGGCCAGGGCCAATCGGCGGTCGATGATCGCCGCGAGCGCCCAGCCCCAGAGCACGGCCGTCAGGATGAAGCCGTGGCCAAGGATCAACAGCGCCTGATAGCCGAGCGCCGCATCGCCCTTGAGCGCGACCGGCGACGTGCCGAGCGCCGAGAGGAGACCGCCGGACTCGATCAGCACCACCGCCGCCGCCACGGGCACGAACGTCAGCGCCACCGCGGCGCCGTGACGCCGAGGCGTCGCCAGAAATCCCTGGGCCGTGATCTCGAGACCGATGAAGACGAGGATCGGCGCGATCGCCGCTTCCGGAAGCACCGCGATCAGGAGCGAGAGGGCGCCAGTCGCCGCGCCGACTCCGATCACAAGGCCGGTCGCCAGGGTGTAGCCCGCGCGCGCGCCCATCGCCTTGTAGGCCGGGTGGCCGATGTACGGCGTGTTCTGAACGACTCCGCCGCAGCAGCCGGCGAGGACGGTGGCGGCGGCTTCGGTCAGGAGAATGTCGCGGGCGCGGTATTCGTCCCCGGCCGCCGCGGCGCTCTCGGTGTTGTCGATCCCGCCGATGATCGTCACGAGCGCAAACGGGAGCGCGATCGAGAGATACGGCAGCGTTTCCGGCAGCGCATCGAGCCAGCCCAAGGTGGGCCAGGGCAGCGCCAGACGCAGTGGCCCGGGCGCGATGACGCCGGCCGGACCGAAGCCAAGCCACGCCCGCCCCCAGAAGATCAGCGTACCCGCCAGCACCGAGGCGAACGCGGCGGGCAGGCCGAGCGGCATTCGGATGCCGCCGAAGAGGGCCAGGAGCAAAAGGATCAGCGCGACCAGCCCGACCAGGGGATCGCGCATGATCTTGAGCATCGGGAGAAACGCGATCAGCAGAATCGATACGCCGGCGATCGACCCGAGGAGCGCGGCGCGCGGCACGATCCGCCGCGCCCAGTCGCCTGCGAAGGCGAGGGGGAGCTTGACGAGGCCGATGCCGACCGTCGCCGCCATGCCGACCTTCCACGCGCGCACCGGATCGCCGGTCGCGAGCATGACCGGCCCGAGGACGCCGAAGACCATCGCGAACAGCGTCGGCGTGTCGATGCCGAAGGGCATCGCGGTGACATCCGCCCGTCCGGTGCGTCGCATGAGCCTGATCGCGAGCCACGTGTAGACGAGGTCGCCTGCGAGCACGCCGAGCGCGGTCCCGGGAACCATCCGGAGCAGCACGAGGTCGGCCGGGAACTTGAAGACGCCGATCAGGAGCGAGGAGAGGATGACAAGCTGCGTGACGTTGTCGAGCGCCAGGCCGAGGAAGCCGTTCAGATCCCCGGCGCGGATCCAGCGCTGGCGACTAGCGGCGTTTGGCGTCGGCGACCGCCCCGTCGGCGACGAGCTCGCGGGCCAGGCGCTTCGTGTGCTCCGCGAGGGTGGTGCACCAGGCGAGGGTCCCACGGTTGTCGGCGACCTCACGAAAACTGAGCTCGAGCGTCGGCCCAAGACGGCGCCCGTATCTGAGCCTCACGCCATACGAACTTCCCTCACGCTCATCCTCGTCGTCGAAGACGACCTCGAGGCGCGGATCGACCCGCTTCGCATGGGCCGTAAGGAAGTTCCGGAGCCAGCGCTCTACCTCTTGATACGTCCCCCCGGAGAACACGCCGGCATTCTAGCTCAGCACTCGTTGAAGCCGCACGACAGGCACTTCTTGCAACCTTCCTCGTAGATGAAAGTCGCCTGGCCACACTCTTTGCACAGGTCGCCGATCTGCTTCTTCGCCTCGCTGGCGGCGACCGTGTCGCCCGCGGCCTTGACCTCCCCGATGTGCTCGGCCAACGTCCGGGCCAACGCGTCCGGGAGCGAGAGGATCTTGGCGGGCCCGAAGCCGGTGGGCTGGCCGCCGCCGATCCGCGAGAGCTGGCTGATGACTTCCTCGAGCCGCCGCTGAGCCGTCAAGGGTGAAGGTAGCCTCAACGTGAGCGAAATCAGCCTCCCCAGAGCTTCGGCGACGGCCATCGTGTCCGAGCCGCCCTTACCGACCTGGACGAAGACCTCGAAGGGGTCGCCGTCCGGAGTCTCGTTGACCGTGATGAACGCGGTCCCGATCGGAGTCTCGCTGCGGTACGTAGCCCCTTTCAGGCTGCGCGGCCGGGGCCTGATGACAGCCTGCCCCCCGGGTATCGCGGCCGCGTTCTTGTCTTTCTTCGTCGACACACCGACATTGAGCACCTGCTCGCCCTTGCACCCGTCGCGAAACACCGTGATGCCGATGCAGCCGAGGTCCCACGCCAGCCGATAGGCGCGCGCGACGTCCTCTTCGGAGGCGCTGTTCGGCAGGTTGATCGTCTTCGACACGCCGTTGTCGGTGTGGCGCTGGAACGCCGCCTGATGGCGCACGTGCCACTCGAAGGCGATCTCGTGCGACGTCTTGAACACCTGGGCCGCGTGCTCGGGAAGGCCACGGATGCCGTGGAGCGAGCCCCGCTTGACGATCGCCTGCATGAGCGCGTCCGAGTAGAACCCCTGCGCCTTCGCGATGCGCTCGAAGGTCTCGTTCACGAACGTCAGCACGCGCTCGCCGTCAGTCTGCTTCACCCGGTGCTCGAACGCGAGCGCGAAGATCGGCTCGACGCCGGAGGAGCATCCGGCGATCATCGAGATCGTGCCGGTGGGTGCGATCGTCGTCACGGTCGAGTTGCGCATCGGCCGCTCGTTCTTATAGATCGAGTGGCCCCAGTTGGGGAAGGGCCCGCGCTCCTCGGCGAGCTTCGCCGACTGGTCGTGCGACTTCTCCTTCACGAACGCCATCAGCCGGTCGGCGAGCTCGATGGCCTCCTGGCTGTCGTACGGGATGCCGGTCGTGAAGAGCAGGTCGGCCCATCCCATGATGCCGAGGCCGATGCGCCGGTTGGCCTTCACGGTCGCGTCGATCTCCGGCAGCGGGTACGGGTTCATCTCGATGACGTCGTCGAGGAAGCGCACCGCCAGCCGCACCACCCGCTCCATCTCGTCCCAGTCGATCGTCCACTCGCCCTCGTCGTTGCGCCGGGCAAACTTCGAGACGTTGAGCGAGCCGAGGTTGCAGGCCTCGTTCGGGAGCAGGGGCTGCTCCCCGCACGGGTTGGTCGCTTCGACCACGCCGAGCTCCGGCGTCGGGTTGGCCGGGCTCGCGTTGATCCGGTCGATGAAAACCATGCCGGGGTCGCCCGTCCGCCACGCGGCGCGAACGATCCGGTCGAAGACCTCCTTCGCCGAGAGCCGCCCGGTGGCCATGCCGGTGTGGGGATTGATCAGGTCGTACTCGCCGCCCGCGGCCAGCGCGTCCATGAACCGATCGGTGGCGGCCACCGAGATGTTGAAGTTGGTGATGCCCCCTTCCAGCTTGCAGTCGATGAACTCGAGGACGTCAGGATGGTCGACCTTCAGGATCCCCATGTTCGCGCCCCGCCGGGTGCCGCCCTGCTTGACTGCTTCGGTCGCGCTGTTGAAAACCTTGAGGAAGGAGACGGGTCCGGAGGCGCGCCCACCCGTCGAGGCCACGATGTCGTCCTTGGGCCGCAGCCGCGAGAAGGCGAAGCCGGTCCCACCGCCCGACTTGTGGATGATGGCAGCCGCCTTGACGGAGTCGAAGATCTCCTCCATCGAGTCACCCACCGGGAGCACGTAGCACGCCGAGTACTGCAGGCCGTTGCCCTTACCCGCGTTCATGAGGGTCGGCGAGTTCGGGAGGTAGTACCCCTCGATCATGATGTCGTAGAACGCCGCCGCGACCTCCCTGACGGCGGCTTCGCTCCGTCCGTACCGGGCCTCGCCCGCCGCGATTGACAGCGCGACCCGCCAGCACATCTCCTCCGGGGTCTCGACGACCTCGCCGCCCTCCCGCATGAGGTAGCGCTCCCGGAGCACCCGCAGGGCTGGCTCGGTCCACTTGCCGACTTTCGCTGGGCGGGTTTCAGACAACATGGTGTGCCTCCTCGCCGGCATCGCCTTTGACGATGCCGGTCCTTCAGAATCACAATATCTTGTGGTGCCAGCGAATCTAGCACACTGAATGTAGCGGCCGTCAAGAAAAATGTGTCCACCGGCCATCCACCGTCTATCCACCGGGCGTCGCCCAAGCTCTGCGAGGGCCTCCTTCAGCGCATGATATTCTCTGCTCGCCATGGCGAACTTTCGTGCAGTTCTTGCTCTCACAGCGGTCCTTATTATTGGTCTTGCTGGCGCCACCGGCGCTCAGCAGACGACCCCACCCCCGCCGTCACAGCCGGCCGCGGACAGGGTCTTGACCCTCGACGAATGCATCGCGATCGCGCTCGAGGGCCAGCCGCGAATCCAGGCGACGCTCGCCGACTACGCCGCGGCGCGCTTCCGGGTGAACCAGTCGCTGGCGCCCCTGCTACCCCAGCTGAGCGGACTGGTCAGCGCCTCGCGAAGCGAGAGCACCAGCGTCTCCACCAATTCGCGGGGCGTCAACGTCGAGACGAGCCAGAGCCGGCAGTTCAGCGACACCTTCCTCGCTCAGGTCCAGCTCTCCCAGCTCCTCTTCGACTTCGGCAAGAACCTCGCCGCGACCGACGCGTCGCGGAAGCTCGCCGAGGTGGCGGTCGAGGACGTGGAGCTGCAGCGCCAGTTGATCGCGCTGGCGGTCAAGGAAGCGTACACGAACACGCTCTTCAGCCAGCGCCTCATCCGGGTACAGGCGCAAGCGGTCGAGCGCGCGGAGCTGAATCTGAGATCGGCCAAGGGCTTCTTCGACGTCGGCACCCGGCCGAAGTCCGACGTCGCCCGGGCCGAGGTCGACGTGGCCAACGCCAGGGTCGACCTCATCAGGGCGCGGAACGCTTACCGCAGCGCGATCGTCGCGCTCAACATCGCGATGGCGATCGGAGTGGATAGCCCCACCAAGATCGTGGACAACCTCATCTATGAAGCCGTCACGATGGACCGCCTGCAGCTTCGGGGCGACGCGCTTCGCCAGCGGCCCGAGTATCGTCAGGCGAAGCTCCGCGCCGCCGCCGCCGAGGCGACGGAGCGACAGACCTTCCGGAACTTCTTTCCGGATATCTCCGGCAGCGGCACGTACGGTGGCTCACAGCCGCAGCTCAACGAGACGTGGACGCTCGGCCTGACCCTCTCCTGGTCGCTCTTCGACGGCGGCGGGCGGATCGCGAAATACCAGGAGGCCAAGGCGAACCTCGAGGGTGCCCGCGCTCGTGTGAAATCGAGCGAGCTGGACATCCTCCAGAACGTGGAACAAGCGGAGATCGCGGTCGAGGAGGCGCAGGAGCGGATCCAGGCCGCGCAGGCCCTGGTGGCCTCCGCCCAGGAAAACTTCCGTCTGGCGCAGGGCCGGTTCGACGCCGGCGTCGGGACTATCCTGGAGCTGACGGACGCCCAGCTGGCGCTCACCCAGGCTCAGAACACCGAGAGCCAGGCGCTGGCCGACTATCGGATCTCGCTGGCCCGACTCGATCGCGCCGTCGGTCGCCGCTGAGGCGAAACACGCGATGGGCCGCCCCCGTCTAAGACATCGATGAGACGAATCATATCGGTCGTCCTCGTCGCGGCTCTGGTGGGGGGCGGGGTGTGGGCGTACCTCTACACCCAGAGCGGCGGCAGCGCCCCCAAGTACCGCCTGGCTCGTGTCGAGCGCGGCCCCCTCACCGCCGCCGTCTCGGCGACTGGCACACTGAACGCCGTCGTGATCGTCCAGGTCGGCAGCCAGGTATCCGGACAGATCAAGGCGCTCCACGTCGACTTCAACTCGACCGTGAAGAACAACCAGGTCATCGCCCTGATCGACCCCGACATCTTCGAGGCGAAGGTTCAACAGGCCCAGGCAGACCTGGACTCCTCCCGGGCGACCGTGTTGAACCAGCAGGCGCAGGTCGAGCGCGCCCGGGCCGACGTCGAGAACGCGCGGGCGGCCCTCGAGGAGGCCAAGGCGTTCACCGCGAAGGCGCGCGTGCAGTCGATGGACGCCAAGCGCGACTACGACCGCAAGACCGAGCTCTTCGACCGCCAGCTGATCGCCAAGAGCGACCTGGATACCGCGCAGGCCACCTACGACGCCGCAGTGGCCCAGCTCGATTCGACCCGCGCGCGGGAGCAGGCGCTCTCCTCCGCGATCCAGTCGGCGATCGCCCAGCTTCGCGTCGTCGACGCGTCCCTGGAGTCGGCGCGCGCCCAGGTCAAGCAGAAGGACGCGGCGCTCAGGCAGGCGCAGGTCGACCTCGACCACACGACGATCCGCGCCCCCGTCGACGGCGTCGTCGTCTCCCGTCAGGTGGACGTCGGCCAGACGGTCGCGGCAAGCCTGCAGGCGCCGGTGCTCTTCACGATCGCGCAAGACCTCACGCAGATGCAGGTCGAGACAAGCGTGGACGAGGCGGACATCGGCCGCATCAACCTCGACGATCGCGCCACGTTCACGGTCGACGCGTTTCCCGGCGAGACGTTCACCGGCACCGTCACGCAGATCCGGAAGGCGGCGCAGGTGGTCCAGAACGTCGTCACCTACACCGTCGTGGTGGCCGTGAAGAATCCGGCCGGAAAGCTCGTGCCGGGGATGACGGCGAACGTGAAGCTCGTGACCGCCGAGAAGCCGAGCGTCCTGAAGGTCCCGAACTCCGCGCTCCGGTTCCGGCCGGCCGGCGCCGAGGCGGCGGCGCCCGGGGCGCCGGCGGGCGGCGGGACGTCGAGCGGCGGACCGCCCACGGTGGAGCAGATCCGGGACCGGCTCGTGAAGGAGCTCAAGCTCAGCGAGGACCAGCAGCGGAAGCTCGAGCCGATCCTGCAGGACGGCCGCGAGCAGTTCCGGGCGCTCCAGGGGCTCCCCGAGGCTGACCGGCGCGCCAAGGCGCAGAAGATCCGCGAGGCGTCGCGGGTCAGGATCCGCGAGATCCTCACCGACGAGCAGAAGGCGCGCTACGACGAGATGGCTGGCGCCCAGGCCGAGGGGCGCAGCGGCATCCAGGGGCGCGTGTTTGTGCTGGGCCCCGATGGTAAGCCCGCCGCCGTCACGCTGACGCTTGGGCTCAGCGACGGGAACTCGACCGAGGTGCTTCGCGGCGAGGTCAAGGAGAGCCAGGAAGTGATCGTCGGGCTCGTCGGTGGCGCCGGACGCGGCGGGGCGCAGCCGGGCGCGCCGCGCCTCAGGCTCTGAGCGTGGCGTCGCCGATCATCGACACCGAGGGGTTGACGAAGGACTATCACCTCGGGCCTCACACGGTCCACGCGCTCCGGGGAGTCTCCGTCACCTTCGAGCGCGGCGAGTTCGTAGCGGTCATGGGCCCGTCGGGTTCCGGCAAGTCTACGTTCATGAACCTGCTCGGCTGCCTCGACACCCCGACCGGCGGCAGCTACGTGCTCGACGGCGAGCGCGTCGCGGGCCTCTCGCCGGACGCGCTCGCCCGGATCCGGAACGCCAAGATCGGGTTCGTGTTCCAGCAGTTCAACCTGCTGCCGCGCACGAGCGCGCTCGAGAACGTCGAGCTCCCCCTGCTCTACGCGGGCCTCACCGCCCGCGAGCGCCGGAGCCGCGCCCGCACGCGGCTGGAGTCCGTGGGGCTCGCCGATCGCGCGTCGCACCACCCGAGCCAGCTCTCGGGCGGCCAGCAGCAGCGCGTGGCCATCGCGCGGGCGCTCGTCAACGATCCGGCCGTTATCCTGGCCGACGAGCCCACCGGCAACCTCGACACGCGGACGAGCGTGGAGGTGCTGGCGCTCCTGCAGCGGCTCAACCGCGACGGGCTCACGATCGTGCTCGTTACCCACGAGCTCGACATCGCCGCCTACGCGAGCCGCAGCCTGACGTTCCGCGACGGCCGCCTCAAAAACGACGACCGCACCGCGAAGCCGCGTGACGCCGCCGCCACGCTCGCCGAGCTGCCGGTCGAGGAGGACGAAGCGGCGTGAGCCTGTGGCAGAGCGTCCGCATCGCGGCCCGCGCCCTCCGGGTGAACAAGCTCCGGAGCGCCCTGACGATGCTCGGCATCATCATCGGCGTCGCGGCGGTCATCGCGATGGTCGGCGTGGGTGCCGGCGCCCAGGCGCGCGTCGCGGAGCAGATCCAGAGCCTCGGGTCGAACCTGATCATCGTCCTCTCGGGGAGCGTCACCTCCAGCGGGATCCGTCTCGGCACCGGGAGCCAGCTCACGATCAGCGAGGAAGACTCGGCCGCCATCGCGCGCGAGGTCCCGCTCGTCCAGGTGGCGGCGCCGGCCGTCCGGGGCACCGCGCAGGTCGTATACGGCAACCTCAACTGGGCCACCGTCATCCAGGGCGTCACGCCGGACTACTTCGAGGCGCGTGAATGGCCGGTGACGGATGGGCGGGCGATCAACCCCGAGGACGTCGAGGGCGCCACCAAGATCGCGCTGGTGGGCCAGACCACGGCGCTCAACCTGTTCGGAGAATCGGAGCCCCTCGGCCAGATCATCCGGATCAAGAAGGTGCCGTTCACCGTCGTCGGCATGCTGGCGCGCAAGGGGCAGAACTCGTGGGGCCAGGACCAGGACGACGTGATCATGATCCCGATCTCGACGGCGAAGAAGAAGGTCCTCGGCGCCAGCCAGGCCAATCCGCGGGCCGTCGGATCGATCTCGATCAAGGTCCGCGCCGACGAGGACATGGCCGAGGCGGAGAATCAGATCCGGGCGCTCCTGCGCCAGCGCCATCGCCTGCAGCCGTTCCAGGACGACGATTTCTGGCTCCGCAACCTCTCCGAGGTTCTACAAACCCAGGAAGAGTCGTCGAAGGTCATGACCTATCTCCTCGCGGCGATCGCGTCGGTGTCGCTCCTGGTCGGCGGGATCGGCATCATGAACATCATGCTGGTGTCGGTGACGGAGCGGACGCGCGAGATCGGCCTGCGCATGGCGGTCGGCGCCCGGCGGCGTCACATCCTCCTCCAGTTCCTGATCGAGGCGGTGACGCTCTCGCTCATCGGCGGGATCATCGGCATCGCGCTCGGCCTGAGCGGCTCGCGCGCGATCAGCTACTTTGCCGAGTGGCGCACCCTCGTCGCGCCCGAGTCGATCGTGATTGCCTTCGGATTCGCCGCTGGCATCGGCATCTTCTTCGGGTTCTATCCCGCCCGCAAGGCGTCTCGGCTCGATCCGATCGAGGCTCTTCGGTACGAGTAGGCGGGGGCGGTGGGCGGGGTGCGGGGGGCTGTCCCCCGACCACGCTAGCCAGTCGCCGTCGACGTCCTGAGCAAACACGGGTCGGTCGGATCAACGCCGACTACACGGGTCGGGGGACAGCCCCTCCCCCCCCCTCGCCCCCCCCACCGCCCCCGGTGACGCGACGCGGGCGACTCGATGGATCGAACGCTCTGACCCGGGCTGAACCCGCTCTTCAGCGTGGAAGTTCAGATGTGGCGGGGGTGTTTGTTATGGTTTAGGCGCGATGGGGCGAGGCAAAGCGCGAGGGCGACGAGCCGGGCCCGCGCGCGTGTCTCGACCGTCGCGCGCACCTGATCGGTCGCAGAAGCGTCGTCGCCCGCCGAAGGCCCGTCGCGCGCAGAAGGCCGATGGCTCGCGGAAGGCTGGCCACTCCAAGAAGATCGAGCGGCAGAAGATCGGCCGATCGACGAAGAGCGCCGGTTCGCGGAGGGTGGTTGCCGCGCCGGTTCGGTTGCCGCGGCCGACGGCGGCGGAGCTGAGGCTGCTTACGCTCGCGCAGGAAGTCGCCGGGCTCGCGCGGGATGCCCGCGGGCCCCACGCGCTCGATGCTGCCGTTCAGAAGCTCGCCGCCGCGTTCGGGCCCCCGGCCTCCTTGCCGGGCGAGGTCTTTCAGGCGTGGGTTCGGAGCCGGAGCGACAAGACCGCCACGCTCGCGCTCGCCTGGGCGCGGGAGCAGGTGCGTCTGGGGCTCCAGGACGTCGTCGAACGGACTCCGAAAGGCCCGCGGCCCAGGATCGACGTTGACGCGGCGACGCTTTCCTGGCTGCTGCTCGCGGCGTGCGAGGCGATCGCTCAGGAACCGCCGTCGGCGGTCGCCGATCGCGTACGCTCGATCCTCGAGCTCATTGGCCACGTCCCCGCCACCGGCTGATGCCGTCGACCGCGACAAACGCGGCGCCGGCGACCAGCGTCACGAGGTTGAGCCGGACCGAGGCGCGGTGCGCGTCGGCGAACGCGCTGTCGTCGCGCGCGCGGCGGGCGGCGTCGGCGCGCGGCAGCAGCACCACCGACGCCCACAGGAGCGTCACGAGCATGGCGACGCCGAGCGCGGCGCCGATCAGCGGGCGCAGGCGTCCCTCCTTGCTCGTGGTCAGCTGGATCAGCGAGGCGACGAAGGCGATGGCCGTGAGGGCCAGCCCCCACTCGTAGTAGCGCGGGAGCACGGCCGCCACGGCCTGGCCGGCGACCGCGCGATCGATCGCCCGGAAGACGACCGGCGCCACCGCGAACGAGAAGAACGCCATGATCCCGAGCCAGCCGGCGACACAGATGACCGCGAGCGCTCTCAGGAGATTCATCGCTCGCCGACAGCATCGGGGATGGTCCAGAGGGAGTCAAGACGACTCCGGAGGGAGTCAAGATTGACGGGCGCGGGCGGCGGGCGCTAGAGTGCGCGAGGATGCGTGCCCGCCAGCTGCTCGCCGTTGCGCTCGTCCTGATCGCCCCGTCGTCGCTCCGAGCCGAGACGCCCGCCGAGGCGGCGCGCGCGCTCGTCGCTCGCTATCACGAGGACGCGACCACGATCGATCGTGCGCGCACGCTCCTCGAGCAAGCGCTCGAGAAGGACCGGCAGGTCGACACGCTGATCGCGCTCTCGTACATGAACTTCCTGGTGGGCGACGTTCGGGCGGCCACGTCCGACGAGAAGCTGGCGGCCTACGATCGGGGGCGTGAGATCGGCAAGCGAGCGGTCGAGCTGGCCCCGAAGAGTCACGACGCCCACCTCTGGTTCGCGATCAACACCGCTCGCTGGGGCCAGACGAAGGGCATCCTGCGCTCGCTGTTCCTGGTGCCGACGGTCAAGGAGGAGATTGCGACCTTGCTCGACCTGAATCCAAGGTCGCTCCGCGCCCACATCCTCGCCGGCAACGTCTTCCTGGAGCTGCCGGGCTTCGTGGGGGGCGACCGCGCCAAGGCCGAGGAGCACTTCAAGAAGGCGCTCGAGGTCGATGGGCACTTCACCGCGGCCCGCGTCGATCTCGCCCGCCTCTACATCATGAGCGGACGGTACGCCGACGCGCGGCGCGAGCTCCACCGGGTGATCAGCGAGACCGCGCCGACGTTCGTCGCCGACTGCACCGTGAAGGACATCCCACGCGCCAAAGAGCTGCTCGCGTCCATCAAAGACAAGAGCTAGCGATCGGCGCCGTGATCCGCCGGCTCCGGCGGAGCAGGCCGCGCTGGAACCCGACCGCCCTCGCGATCGTCGCCGACCGCGATCGCGACCCGTTCCGCGTCCTGATCGCCTGCATCCTGTCGCTCCGCACCCAGGACACGACCACCGGTCCCGCCGCCGACCGGCTGTTCGCGCAGGCGGCCACGCCCGAGACCATGCTGAAGGTGCCGGCCCGGCGGATCGCGCGCCTCATCTACCCCGTCGGCTTCTACCGCACGAAGGCGACCGTCATCCTCGGGATCTGTCGCGACCTGCTCGAGCGCTTCGGCGGGCGGGTGCCCGAGACCATCGACGAGCTGCTCACGCTGAACGGCGTCGGGCGAAAGACCGCCAACCTGGTCGTGACCATGGGCCACAACAAGCCCGGCATCTGCGTGGACACGCACGTGCACCGCATCTCGAACCGGCTGGGCTACGTGAAGACACGGAACCCCGAGGAGACCGAGATGGCGCTGCGGGCGAAGCTGCCGCGCCGCTACTGGATCGGCTACAACGACCTTCTCGTCTCCTTCGGCCAGAACGTCTGCGCGCCGATCTCTCCCCGCTGCTCCGTCTGCCCGGTGACCACGCTCTGTCGGAAGGTCGGGGTGACGACGACCCGCTGACGTCGTCGAGCGCGCGGGGACCCTAGCGCGCCCGACAGAGCGCCGCGAACGGTGCGGTCCAGCCGACGATTCCGCCCTGGGCGCGGATCATCTCGAGCGTGGCCTGCTTGAACTCCGGGAAATAGCTCTCGGTGGCGTCCTCGATCAGGAGGCAGTCGTAGCCGCGGTCGTTGGCCTCCCGCATCGTCGTCTGCACGCACACCTCCGTCGTCACGCCGGCCAGCAACAGGTGCGTGACACCCGCCTCACGAAGAATCGTCTCCAGCGGGGTCGCCCAGAAGGCCCCCTTGCCCGGCTTCACGATGACCGGCTCGCTCCCTTGAGGCCGGAGCTCGGGCACGATGTTGTTGCCCGGCTCGCCGTCGACCAGGATCCGCCCCATGGGGCCCACGTCACCGATCCGGAGCCGGGGCGCGCCGCGTCGCCGCTTGGCGGGCGGGCAATCGGCCAGATCCGGCCGATGTCCTTCGCGCGTGTGGAGGACGCGGATCCCGCGCCCGCGGCACCACGCGATGAGCTCGCGCACCGTGGGCACGATCGCGGCCAGCCGGCGCACGTCGTTGCCGAGCGCGTCTCCGAATCCGCCGGGCTCGATGAAGTCGCGCTGCATGTCGATCACGACGAGCGCGGTGGTGGCGGGGTCGAACGCATACGCGAACGGCGCGGCGGCGACCTCGAGCATCGTGCCCTCAGGCGGCCGCTCCCGCGGCGTGGTGACCGGCCATGCACGGACCGATGACTGCGATGTCCGCGCTCGCGGCCGGCGTCTCGTGCACGATCCGTCCCCCGAAGATGACCGCGAGCCGGTCGGAGAGCTCGAGCAGCTCGTCGAGGTCCTCGCTCACCAGGAGCACCGCGGCGCCGGCGTTGCGAGCCGCCACGACCCGGTCGTGGATCTCGGCCACCGCCGCGAAGTCGAGCCCGAACACGGGATTGGCCGCGATCAGCACCGACACCGCCTCCGACAGCTCGCGGGCCAGGACCGCGCGCTGGACGTTGCCACCCGACAACGTCGAGATGGGCGCGTCCGGCCCCTGAGTCTGCACCTTGAACTCGGCGATCCGGCGCTCGGCCTGGTCGCGCATCGAACCGCGTCGCAGCCACGGGCCCGAGGCGAGCGGCGCCCGGTCGAAGCTCCGGAGCGCCATGTTCTCGGCCACGCTCAACCCCGGAACGCACGCGTTCCGGAGCGGTTCCTCGGGCAGGCTCAGAACCCGGTGGTAGCGGATCTCGTTCCGCGTCGCGCGGTAGGGCTTGCCGTCGACGCGGATCTCGCCGGAGGCCGGCCGGCGCTGGCCGATGATCGCCTCGACCAGCTCACGCTGGCCGTTGCCGGAGACGCCCGCGATGCCGAGAATCTCGCCCGGCCGAACGGCCAGGGCCAGCCCGTTCACGGCCGGCCGCCCGGCGTCGTCCTCGACGACCAAGTCGCGGACGACCAGCCGGGGCTCGACCGCCGCGCCCGCGCGGATGGCTCGTCCCGTGCGGGCCTGCGGGATCTGGCGTGTGCCCACCATCATCTCGGCGAGCATCGCCGGTGTCAGATCCGCCGTGCGGCCCTCGCCGGCCAGCGTGCCTCGGCGGAGCACCGACACCGTGTCGGCGAACGCCAGCACCTCCCGGAACTTGTGCGTGATCATCAGCACGGTGACCTGGTGCCCGTGCGTCATCGCCCGCAGCATCCCGAGCACCTCGTCCGCCTCGGCCGGGGTGAGCACGGACGTCGGCTCGTCGAGGATCATGAAGCGACGCCTGAGATAGAGCTGCTTGACGATCTCGACCTTCTGCTTCTCACCGGCGGCCAGCCGCCACGCCGGCCGCTCGAGATCGAGCTTGAACGGCACCGTCGCCATGAAGGCGGCCAGCCGCTCGCGCTCCTGCCGCCAGCGCACCACCGCCGGCACGTCGTCGCGCGCCATCACGAGGTTCTCGGCCACCGTCATGCTCGGCACCAGCGTGAAGTGCTGGTAGACCATCCCGATCCCCAGGGCATGCGCGTCGTGCGGCGAACGGATCTCGCGCTCTCGCCGCGCGACCACGATCTGCCCGGCGTCGGGGGGGTAGTAACCGATGAGGCACTTGACCAGCGTGCTCTTTCCCGCCCCGTTCTCCCCCAGGAGCGCGTGGAACGAGCCGGCCGCCACGCGCAGGGACACGTCGTCGAGGGCGATCAGCGCGCCGAAGCGCTTGGTCATGCCGACGACCTCGACGTCGAGCGCTGGCGCCAGAACGGAGCCGTGCTCGCGGCCGTCGCCCGTCATGCGTGCCCGGCGACCGCGTCGACGAGAGCCGTGGATCGCGCCACCGCGCCGAACACCCCGCCCTGCATCGTGACCATCTTGATCGCCGCGAGGTGGTTGCCGTAGTCGGTGGCGCCGGCGCAGTCCTCGAGCAGCAGACACTCGAAGCCGCGGTCGTTCGCCTCGCGCATCGTGGTGTGCACGCACACGTCGGTCGTGATCCCGGTGAGCACGAGGTTCCGGATACCCCGCGTCCTCAGGATGAGCTCGAGATCGGTGGCACAGAACGAGCCCTTTCCGGGCTTGTCGATCACGGTCTCGCCCGGCGCGGGCGCCAGCTCCGGGATGATCTCCCAGCCCGGCTCGCCGCGGACCAGGATGCGCCCGCACGGCCCGGGGTCGCCGATGCCCGCGCCGATGCGGCGCGAGCGCCAGCGCTTGTTCGCGGGCAGGTCGGAGAGATCGACCCGGTGGCCCTCGCGGGTGTGGATCACCTCGAAGCCACCCGCCCGCATCGCGCGCAGCACCGTCTGGATCGGCGCGATCGGGGCACGAGTCAGCGACAGATCGTAGCCCATCTTGTCGACGTAACCGCCGACGCCACAGAAGTCGGTCTGCATGTCGATGACCATCAGCGCCGTGTTCTCCGGCCGCAGGTCACCGTCATACGGCCACGGGTACGGCTCGGCCTTCACGAAGCACGTCGTCGTCGGTGCCATCGTTTCAACTCCTCTATTCATAGCTGCGCCTCGGCCGGCGGGGCCCCAGCCCCGCGACGGCCTGCGGCGCGCACTTCAACCATCGCCGCGCCTCGGCCGGCGGCCCCGGCCCCGCCACGGGCACGCACTTCAGCGGTTGATGCTCAGCTCGCCCGGCGCCCCGGCCAGCGTGCGGCGGGGCGAGCACGTCGCGATCATGATCCCCAGCGTCACCACGTAGGGCGCGGCGTTGAACAGATAGTAACCGGAGGTGATCCCGACCGACTGGAGCGCCGGCCCGACGGCGCCCGCGCCGCCGAAGAGCAGCGCTGCGTAGAAGCAGTGCATCGGGTTCCAGCGCGCGAAGATCACCAACGCGACCGCCATCAGCCCCTGGCCACTCGAGAGCCCTTCGCTCCAGCTCCCCGGATAGTAGAGCGAGAGGAACGAGCCACCGACGCCGGCGAGGAATCCACCGACGCCGGTGCAGAGCGTTCGCATGCGCGGGACGGCGTAGCCCATCGCGCGCGCCGCGTCCGAGCTGTCGCCGACCATTCGCACGATGAGCCCCCAGCGAGTGTTGCGGAAAGCCCAGCTGAGCGCCACCGCGAGCCCGATCCCGATGAGGAAGAGCGGGTTCACCTCGAGGGCGGCCTGAACCTGAGGCGATGCGCTCCAGCCGCCCAGCGGCATCGCCGGCAGCGTCGGCGCCTTGGGCTGCACGTAGGGCTTGCCCAGGAAAAACGCGAGGCCGGTGCCGAAGAGCATCAGTCCGATGCCGACCGCGATGTCGTTCACGCGCGGCAGGTTGCACACCAGGCCGTGCAGCAGGCCGAGGACCAGGCCGGCGGCGCCGGCGCCGAGGACGCCCAGCCATGGGTTGCCGGTGAGGTAAGACAGCGCGTAGCCGCTCATCGCGCCCATCACGAGAATGCCCTCGAGCCCGAGGTTGATGCGCCCGCTCTTCTCGGTGATGCATTCGCCGAGGCTCACGAACAGAAACGGCGTGCTCACACGGACGGCGCCGCCCAACACCGCGATCGGCACGCCCCACCAGCCGAGCTCGGTCACCCTCACGCCCTCTCGGGCCGAAAGATCTTCAGCCGGCCGTACACGGTCTCGCTGGCCAGGATCAGCATGAAGGCGATTCCCTGCAGGACCAGCACGGTCGCGTCGGGCAGGTCGAGGCGGCGCTGCAGCATGCCGCCGCTCGCCGAGATCCCGCCGACCAGCACCGCGACGGGCACGATCGCCAGCGGGTTCTGGCGGGCGATGAACGCGACGAGGATCCCGGCGTAGCCGTACCCGGCGATCAGCGAGGCGTTGGCGCTGCCGTGGACGGCCGCCACCTCGACCATGCCGGCCAGCCCGGCCGCCGCGCCGCCGAGAACGCACGCGCCGAGCACGATGGCGCCGACCGGCAGGCCGGCCAGCCGCGCCGCCCGGGCATTGCCGCCCACGATGCGCAGGGCGAACCCGTACGTGGTGTGCTTGACCAGCACGTACGTCACGAGACAGAAGACGAGGCCGAACCCGAGGCCCCAGTGCACGTCCAGTCCTGGGAGCGTGCCCACCATGCTCGCGTCACCGATGGGTGTGGTCGAGGGCTTGTTGAGACTCGCCGGATCTCGCAGCGGCCCCTCGACGAGGTGATTGAACACCGCGATCGCGATGTACCCGAGGAGGAGGCTCGAGATCGTCTCGTTCACGCCCCGGTACTGGCGCAGCGCGCCGGCCAGGGCGATCCATACGGCACCGGCGAGCATCCCGGCGAGCGCCATCGCGAGCTTGACGCCGAGGGGCGGCGCACCACCCAGGAGATGTCCGACCACGGCGGCCGCCAGGCCGCCGAGCACGAGCGCCCCCTCACCACCGATCACCATCAGCCCGGCCTGGGCCGGCAGGGCCACGCAGAGCGCCGTGAGGATCAGCGGCGCGGCACGGGTGAGTGTGTTCTGCCACGAGAACGCGCTGGCGAACGCGCCTTGGTAGATGAGCTCGTAGACCTCGAGGGGGCTCCGGCCCAGCGCCGCCATGACGAGGCCGAAGACCACCATCGCCGCGCCCAGCGCGCCGACCGGGATCGCGAGCGCCTCGGCGGACTGGCGAAGGCGACCGGACGGTCCAGACGCCATGGCGACGTCGTCAGACCTTGCCGATCACGCCCTCGGTCAGATAGTTCATCTGCTCCAGCAGAGGCTCGGTCTGCTTGAACGCAGTGCCGCTGGCGATGACGGTCTTGCCGGTGTTGTCCCTCAGCGGGCCCTTGAAGATGACGTACTCGCCCTTCAGCATCTGCGCCTTGACGGTGTCGGCGTTCTTACGCGCGCCCTCGACCACCGCCTTGCCGTAGCCGGACGCCCGCACGAACCCCTCCTTCAGACCCCCGCGCATGAAGTTGACCATCGGCTTGCCGGCGATCGCGTCCTGGATGTGGATTGTGTACGGCGTGACCCAGTTCCACTCGGCGCCCGTCAGGTACCCCTTCGGGGCCAGCGCGCTCTGGTTGGCGTGATAGCCGCAGACGCTGATCCCGCGACGCTCCGCGGTCTCGACGACGACCTTCGGGCTGTCGACGTGACAGGTGAGGACGTCGACGCCCTGATCGACGAGGCTGTTGGCGGCCTCGGCCTCCTTCACCGGCAGCGCCCAGTCGCCGGTGATGACGAGCAGCGTCGTGATCTTCGAGTCGACGCTTCGCGCGCCGAGCGTGAACGCGTTGATGTTCCGCAGCACCTGCGGGATGGGTTTCGCGGCGATGAAGCCAAGCTTCTTGCTCTTGCTGGTGTGCCCGGCGACGATGCCGTTGAGGTACTGGCACTCGTCGATGTAGCCAAAGTAGCTGCCCGTGTTCTTCGGGTGCTTGCCGTCCGTCCAGAGTCCGCCGCAGTGAGCGAACCTGACCTTGGGATACTTCTCGGCCATCTTCAACATGTGCGGGTCGAAATAACCGTAGGACGTCGGGAACAGCAGCGTCGCACCGTCCTGCTCGATCATGGAGCCCATCGTCTTCTGAACGTCCGTGGTCTCGGGCACCTTCTCCTGCTCGACGACGGACACGCCCGGCAGCTTCTTCATCGCCGCCGCCGCCTGGGCCTGCGCCTGGTTGTAGCCGTAGTCGTCGCGCGGGCCCACGTAGATCACGCCCACGACGAGCTTGTCCGCAGCCTGGGCCGAACGCGGGCCGTACGGCGCCAGCGCGCCGAGGGCGCCGGCCACGCCGAGTCGCTTCAGCACTTCACGACGGCCGATGGGGTCGCTCATGATCCGCTCCTTTCGACGGGCGCCGGGCACACGCGCGGCGTCCCGTTCGCGAGCGCAACCTCCGTGCCAAGGACGGTGTGGCACCTAAGCGTCGGTTTCTACGAGACCACGCGCGACGAGTCCCCGACCACAGAGCTCGGGGTGCTGCTGGCGTGTGCACGACTGCTCATTCATCGAGCAGCCCTCGCCCGCCGGAGCTTCCGGAGCGTCGCAAGGTTCCGGAGATCCGCAGTGGGCTCGGGCTCCTTGGGTGTCTCGAGCACCTTGGGCACGCGCGCGAAGCGTCGATCGTTCATCAGGCGCCGGAACGCACGGAGGCCGAGGAAGCCGCGGCCGATGTGCTCATGGCGGTCGAGCCCCGAGCCGAGCCCCGCCCGCGCGTCGTTCAGGTGGAACGCCAGGATTCGCCCCCGCCCCACCATGGTCTCGCACTCGGTGATCGCCCGGCGGTATCCGGTCTCCGTGCGCAGGTCGTAGCCGGCGGCGAAGAGATGGCATGTGTCCACGCACACGCCGAGACGCTCAGGCCGCGCCGCGCGCGCGATGAGCGCGGCGAGCTCGCCGAAGGTCCGGCCGACGGTGTTGCCGCCGCCCGCGGTGTTCTCGAGGGCGACCTTCACCCGATATCCGGCCGTCCGACCGAGCGTCTCGTCAAGCGCGGCGGTCACCCGGCGCAGGCCGACGTCGAGCCCGGCGCCCATATGCGAGCCCGGGTGGATCACCACGCACGAGAGCTCCAGGGCCTCGGCGCGCTCGAGCTCGTCGGTGAACGCCGAGACCGCCTGCGCCCACGCCGACGGGTCCGGGCTCGCGAGGTTGAGGAGATAGCTCGAATGGGCGAAGCAGTGGCGGATGCCGGTGCGGCGACGGGCCGCGCGGAACATCCGGATCTCCTCGGCGCCGAGAGGTTTGGCCGCCCACTGCCGCTGGTTCTTCAAGAAGATCTGCACGGCGCCGCAGCCGACCTGGAGGCCCCGCTCGAGCGCCAGGTGAAGGCCGCCGGCGATGGACATGTGGGCCCCGATCTCGTCGGTCCGATTCGTCATGGCGGCCACGATACCACTTTGCTATTGTGGCGTTATGGACCCATTCGCGATCCCCTCGACGTTCACGACGACGTTCACGCTCGAGTACGGCGTGTCCGAGGCGGACATGCGGCGCCTCTACGAGAACGCCAAGCGGGACCAGTGGAACGCCACCCGGGACATCGACTGGTCGGCGCCGCCCACGCCGGACGGCCGAGTGATCGCCGACGAGCTGATCGACGTGTACGGCAGTCCGCTGTGGGACCGCCTGCCCGAGGCCGACCGGGTGGCGCTCAACCGCCACGTCGCCGCCTGGCGTCTCTCGGTGCTCATGCACGGCGAGCAGGGCGCGATGCTCGCCTGCAGCCAGATGGTGGATATCGTCCACGGCGCCGACGCGAAGTTCTTCCAGGCGACGCAGGTGATGGACGAAGCCCGGCACAACGAGGTCCTCAGCCGCTACCTCACCGACCGGCTCGACGGTCTCACGTACCCGATGCCGGCCAACGAACGCGACATCTTCGACTCGATCCTGTCGGAGAGCCGCTGGTATCTCAAGACGATCGCCCTGCAGCTGGTGGCCGAGACCTTCGCGGTGGCGCTGTTCAAGATGATGAGCGAGAGCGCGCGCGACCCCGTCCTCGGCACGGTGTGCAAGCGCATCCTCCAGGACGAGTCGCGCCACATGGGGTTCGGCATGCTGTCGCTCCCGAAGGTCGTGCGCGAGGCCTCCGAGGCCGAGCGCCGCGAGCTCGAGGACTACACGTGCTTCGCTCTCGAAAAGACGCTGACGGGCTTTTTCCCGCTGGAGGCCTACCAGGACACCGGGTTCAGCCCGGCCCAGATCGACGAGGCGAAGCGCTACCGGCGCGAGACGGCGGCGTCCAACGACTACGCGCCGTTCCGCAAGTACTTCAAGCGCGACATGCACGGGTCGATGGTCGCGAACCTGGCGCGGCTCGGCCTCCTCACCGATCGCGTCCGGCCGCGTCTCGAGAAGCTCGGCGTCACGCTGCCGGCGAGTTGAGGGGCCCGACCAGCGCCTCGAGCCGTCGCGTCCGATAGCGCCAGATCGCCGCCAGTTGCCGGCCGACGAGCAGCGCGTGCGCCGCGCGCCCGAGCGGCCCGAGCGGCAGCCGGTAGGTCACCCGGTCCTCCATCCACGTTCCGCCGTCACCGTCCAGGAAGCGATGCCGGTGCTCCCAGCGGGCGTAGGGCCCACGCACCTGGACGTCGACGAAGCGGTAGGGCGGATCCCACTCGCGGATGAAGGCGCGCCAGAAGAGCGGCACGCCGAGCCATGACAGCCGGAGGTCGAGGACGGCCCCGGCCGAGAGCGCGTCCGGCCCGGCGAGCACCCGAAGGCGCAACGAGGGCGGCGTGATTCGTACGAGGTTCGCAGGATCCGTGAAGAACGAGAAGACTTCGGGCCGCGCCCTGGCGAGCCACACGCGCGACTCGAAGATGTAGTCGGCCATGACGCGCGGGCTATCCGCCGCCGGCCTTACGCCAGTTTTTTGACCTCAGCGAGAATCTTGTCCGGCTCCGGCAGCTCTCCTTTGCCGTAGCGTTCGATGAAGCGAATCGTGCCCCGCGTGTCCACGATGAACGTCGCCCGGCTGTTCGCGTTCCAGTCGGGCCAGTAGACGCCGTAGTCCTTCGCGGCAGTGCGGTGAACGTCCGACAGCAGCGGATAGCTGCTGATACCGACGGCCTTGCCCCAGTTCTCGTGACTGAACGGACTGTCCGTGCTGATACCCAACACCTGGGTATTGACCGCCTGAAAGTCGCTTATGCGCTTGTCGAAGGCGGACATGCACTTGCTTCAGCCCGGTGTCCAGTCCAGCGGGTAGAAAAGAATGACCACGGTCTTTCCGCGGAAGTCGCTCAGGCTGATGTCCTTGAGCCCGATCGTCTTCAGTGTGAAGACGGGCGCGGGATCGCCGACGTTGAGGGGCCTGCTGTCGCTCACTCTCCGAAGCCTCCCTTTGCGAATCGTCGCGGTGCGCGAGCAGTCATCTTAGCACGCGGGTCTGCGGCCGGCGCCGGCGGCTTGCGCGCCGCAGCCCACGCGAGGTTGCGCCGGCTCTCCAGCGGCGTCTCCGGCAGTCCCAGATGCGCGGCGGCGGTGACGACACGTCGGGTGTCCCAGAGTCGGGCGAACCGGTCGGCGAATCGCGCGTCGCGGAGCGCGTGATGGTCCATGATGACGCGGCAGCCCGTCGTCTCGATCACGCGCAGCAGGTGATCGATGGAGCGCTCGATCGCGTCCCGTCCGAGCTCGCGCTCGAGGTAGGACGGCGGGCCGGACACATAGAGGAGGGTCGGCCGCTGCTGAATGACGTACGCGGCCGCCACCGCGGAGGCCGGGCCCTGCAGGTCCGAGGCGAAGACGAAGCGCTCGCGCTCGGCCGGATCCACGATCGTCAGCGCGACCACCGACCCGAAGGGCGTGCCGTCGGCGCCGTGCGGGAGCGGCGGCGACACGTAGAGCTCCAGCCCCATCTCACGATGCCGGGTAGAATCCGCGCTCTCGATGCGCGCCTGGCCGTCCAGCGCCTTCCACAGCGCCTCGGCGCGCCGGGCCTGCTGTCCTCCGATCATGCGGCGCGGGTCTTTCGCGAGCACGAGCCGGCCCGCGTACGACGCCGGGTCGGACCGGAAGTGGTCCTCGTGATAGTGGCTGACGAACACGAAGCTGGCGCGCGCCGCGTACGCGGAGATCCGATCGTTCGCGCGGCGCAGCGCCTCCCACTCGCTCTCGTCCGGTGGCAGGCCGAACCGCGCGGGCGCGAGGGTGGCGCCGGGGTCGATGAGGATGGCCGTGCGTCCGACCTCGACGTAGGTCGCCATCGAGCGCACGCCGAGCGACTCGGCGGCCAGCGGAATAACTTTCATGCTTCAATCAAATGCAGCGGCCGCCGTCCACCTCGACGCACGTGCCGGTGATCATGGAGGCGTCGTCGGACGCGAGGAAGACCGCCGTGCGCGCGAGGTCCTCGGGCTGGTTCAGGCGTCCGAGCGGCACCGTGGCAATGTAGCGGGCACGGCCTTCGTCGTCGACCACGCGCTTGCCCATGAACGCGGGGAGCATCGGCGTCTCGGTCGCCACCGGCGCGATGGACACGACGCGCACGCCGTGGCTCGCGGCCTCGAGGGCCAGGCTCTTCGTCAACGTCACCACCGCCCCCTTGGACGCCGCGTAGGCCTGCACGCCGGGTCGTGGGCGGATCGCCGCGGTGGACGCGGTGATGAGGAACACGCCGCGCCGCTGCCGCTTCATGACCGGCAGCGCGTACTTGGCCCCGAGCCAGACGCCCTTCACGTTCACCGCCATGATCCGGTCGAAGAGGACCTCGTCCACGTCCTCCACGTCCTGCGGCGACTGCGGCACGCCGGCGTTGGCAAAGAAGATGTCGAGCTGCCCCCACAGTGCCTGCGCCTTCTCGACGATCATCTGGTTGTCCGCCGCCCGCGTGACGTCGGCGCGCAGGGCGAGCGCCTGGCCGCCGGCCTTCTCGATCTGCTCGACAGTTGCCTTGGCGCCGGCCTCGTTCACGTCGACCACCACCACGCGAGCGCCTTCCCTCGCCATCGCCAGCGCCGAGGCGGCGCCGATGCCCGAGCCCGCGCCGGTGACCACCGCGACCCTGCTGTCGAGTCTCATCGACCGTCTCCTAACATTCCGTCGTTACGGCCGAGTTCGGCCGGACGCTAGTCCCGTGCAAAGCCACCGGCCCGGCGCGGCCCCACGCCCCCGCGCCAGCGGCACCGAGGGAGGGCGACCCGCCCGCGGCGAAACTGCACGCCCTCCTGCTCGAGCCGGATCCGCTGCGTCACCATCCCGCTCACCCGGGGACGGCGGCTGATGCCGCCCTGCGCGTTGACCACGCGGTGCCACGGCACGCCGTCGGCGAAACGCATCACCTGCCCGACCGCGCGCGCCGAGCGCGGCCGGCCGACGAGCGCGGCCACCTGGCCGTAGGTGGCGACGCGGCCGCGCGGGATCCGCGCGACCAGCCTGAGCACCGCGGTCTTGAACGTCACGCCGGCATCCCGCCGGTCTGCAGCTGATAGAGCCGAGCGTAGAGGCCGCCGCGCCGCAGGAGCTCCGGGTGGGTGCCCTCCTCGTGGATGCGGCCCCGATGCAGCACGAGGATCCGATCGGCGGCGTGCACCGTCGACAGGCGATGCGCGATCGTGATGCTGGTCCGGCCCGCGAGGAGTCCAGTCATCGCCTGCCGAATGAGCGCTTCGGATTCGGGGTCGACACTCGACATTGCTTCGTCCAAGACGAGAACAGCGGGATTGTACACGAGGGCCCGGGCGATGGCCAGCAGCTGGCGCTGTCCGTGGGAAACGTTGGCGCCGCGCTCGCCCAACGGCTCGCCGAGCCCCTGCGGGAGCTGGGTGACGAAGCCCGCGCGCGCGGTCTCGATCGCCCGCGCCAGCTCTGCGTCCGACACCGTGCCGTCGGCGCCGAGGCGGAGGTTCTCCTCGACGGTGCCGGCGAACAGCACGCTGTCCTGAAAGATGATCCCGACGTGGCGCCGCAGACTCGCCAGCTCCCACTCGCGCACGTCGATGCCGTCCACGAGGACGCGACCCTGCCGCACGTCGTAGGAACGGTTCAGGAGGCGTGCGCAGGTCGTCTTGCCTTCCCCCGTCGCCCCCACGATCGCCACGCGCTCGCCCGGGGCGACGCGGAAGGAGCAGTCACGCAGGACCCACGCGTCGCCTTCGTATGCGAACGATACCCCGACGAATTCCAGCGCTGGCCTGCCGGGGCCCGTCGGCCGCGGCGGAGCGGGCGCCGCCGGCGACACGATCTCCGGCGCGCGGTCGAGCAGGCCGAAGATTCGCTCGGACGACGCCATCGCCCACTGCATCACGGTGTACTTGGCGCCGAGGTCGCGGATCGGCAGGAAGAAGCGATTCGTGTACTGGATGAACGCGACCAGCGCGCCGAAGGTGAGCGACTCGGCCACGATCCGGCCGCCCCCGTACCAGATCAGGAGCGCGAGCGCGATCGAGCCCAGCGCTTCCACCGAGGCGTAGAGCGAGGCCTCCCAGCGCATCGAGCGGTAGAGCGCCCGGCGATAGTCGCTGTTGAGGCGCCCGAACCGCTCACGCTCGTGGCGCTCCCGCACGAAGAGCTGGATCACGGTCATGCCCTGGAGCGATTCCTGGAGAAACCCGTTGAGGCGCGCCAGCCGCCGGCGCACCTCGCGATAGGCGTCGCGCGCGTTGAGCCGGAAGTTCACGGCGATCAGCATCAGCGGGGGCACGATCGCGAAGGTCACCAGCGTCAGGCGCCAGTCGATCCAGAGCATCACCGCGACCACCCCGACCAGCGTGATCACGTCGGCCACAACCGCGAAGAGGCCGGACGTGAACGCCTCGCTCACGGCCTCGACGTCGCTGAGCACGCGGGTCATGAGACGCCCGACCGGGTTCCGGTCGAAGAACCGCGCCTCCAGGCTCAGCAGGTGACCGAAGATCGCCGCGCGCAGATCGTGGATGACCCGTTGTCCGGTGAGCTGCATCAGGTAGTCTTCGAGCATCCGCAGGCCGTAGAGGACCAGGAGCACGACGATGTACAGGCCGGCGACCCACGTCAGGCCGAGCCAGTCCGATTTCAGGATGTGGTCGTCGATGGCGACTTTCAGGAGCCACGGCTGCGCCAGCTCGGCCACGGCGATCAGCGGGAACAGCAGCAGAGAGCCGCCGATCAGTCCGCGGTGCGGGTGCGCCACCTGCAGGAGCCGCCAGGCCAGGCGCTGATCGAACGCCCGGCCGAGCCGCTCCTCGGACTCGGGATCGTAGAACGGGTCAGGCACGGGCGATCTCTTCCTCGAGCTGCTGGATGCGCCAGAGTCGGGCGTAGAGACCGCCGGCGCGCACGAGGTCGTCGTGAGCGCCCGTCTCGACGACCCGCCCGCCGTCCAGCACGACGATGCGGTGAGCCGCGCGCGCGGCGCGCAACCGATGGGTCATGAGCAGCACGGTGCGTCCGGCCACCGCGGCGCGCAGGTTCGTCAAGATCTCTTCCTCCTTCGCCGCGTCGACGGACGCGAAGGCGTCGTCGAGGACCAGGACGGGCGGGCCGCCGGTGAGCGCGCGCGCCAGCGTCACTCGCTGGCGCTGCCCGCCCGAGAGCGTGAGACCGCGCTCGCCGACGACGGCGTCGAAGCCTGCGGGCAAGCGCTCCACCTCGTCGGCGACCCCGGCCACCTGGGCGACGCCGCGTAGCGGCTCCGGGCCGACGCCGTCGCGCCCGAGGGTGATGTTCTCGGCGATCGACCGCGAGAAGAGGAACCCTTCCTGCGGCACGTAGCCGAGCGTCGTACGCAGGGACGCGGTCGGGAGCCGGGTCACGTCGTGGCCGCCGAGGAAGACCGTCCCAGGCGGCGGCTCCCAGAGACGCGCCACCAGCAGCCCGAGCGTGGACTTGCCGCTCCCGGTGGGACCGACCAGCGCCACCGTCTCACCGGCGCCGACCTCGAAGCTCACGTCGCACAGCACCGCGGGCCGGCCGTCGTAGGCGAACGTGAGGTGAGAGAACGTAAGGCCGGGCGCCGCCCCCGAGACGGCGAGGACGGGCATGTCGGAGCCGGCTCGCGTTGTTGTAGCGGGTGCCGTGAGGCCGGCTTGGACCGAGGGTGGCCTGAGAGAGGCGCGAGCCGGCTCCGATACGCCCCCTCCATCCGTTGTTCCCGTGGCCGCGCCGATCACTTCCTGCAACCTCTGCATCGAGGTCAGGCCGCGGCGAACGATCGAGAGCGTCCAGCCGAGGCCGACGGTCGGTCCGGTGAGATACGCCAGATAGCCATTGAAGGCGACGAGCGCGCCGAGGCTCAGCCGGCCATCCACCACCGCCCGTCCCCCCGCCCAGAGAACGACGAGCGTCCCGACACCCGCGATCAGCCCCATCAGCGGCGTAAAGCCGGCCTCCGTCCGCGCGAGGGCGAGACTCAGGCGAAGGTACTCGCGATTGGCCTGGCCGAAGTCCGCCCGCGCGCGCGGCTCGAGCGTGTAGGCGCGCACCACGGACATGCCGCTCAGATACTCCTGGACCCGCGCCGACAGCACGCTGAGCTGATCCTGGGCGGCCTCTGTCCGCTCGTTGACCACCATGTTGAAGTGCCGCGCCAGGATCAGCAGGCCCGGATAGGGCGCCAGCGCCCACAGGGTCAGCCACGGGTCGAGCGCCAGCATCGCGCCGAGCACGCCAACCAGAGCGAAGGTCGTGGAGACCAGGCTGATCACGCCGAAGCCGACCAGCGAGCGCACGGCGCTCAAGTCGCTGGTCGCGCGCGTCATCAGGTCGCCGGTGGAATGTGCCGCGTAGAACTTCGGTGGGAACGTCTGGAGGGCCGCGTAGAGATCGTCACGCAGATCCGCCTCGATGCGCTGGCAGCCGCCGGTGATCGCGAAGCGCGACCCGAGACGCGCGAGGCCGTTGGCGACGGCGAACAGCACGATCAGCGCGACGTAATATCCGACCGGGGCGGTCGCCGGGTGCGTCTGGAGGGCGTCGATAGCTCGCTTCACCGTCCCGGGGATCGCGAGCGAGGCGAGCGTCGCGGTGCCGAGACAGGCGATACCGAAGGCGTAGCGGGCGCGATAGTGCCAGACGTATCGCCAGACCGCCCGCGCGGGCGAAGTCAGCCGCGCCTCCCCGCCGCGTGCGGCTGCAGCGCCGCATAGACGGCGAAGACGGCGGGGGTCGGCACGCCGAGGCGCTCGCCGAGCCGCGAGGCGTGCCCGTGCAGGGCTTCGAGCTCGAGCCGGCGGCCCTGGAGGAGGTCCTGGGCGAGCGAGGCCCGATTGCCTGGCGCGATGGTCTGGGCGAACTTCACGATCTGGTCGGCGGTGTCGCCGGGGAGATCGACCCCGGCCGCGCCCGCGAGGGCCGTCGCCTCGTCGACGAGCGTGCGGAACAGGCGCCAGGTCGCCGGTGTCTCGCGGACGACGCCGATCGTCTCGCGCGTGACGGCGGTCGTCCCGGCCACGGCGCAAATCAGGATGTACTTCTCCCACAGCGCCCGGCGGACGTCCTTGGACACTTCGGCGGGAACTTCGGCGCGCGCGAAGGCGTCGCGCAGCCGCTCTGCGCGCTCGCTCACTCGGCCATCGAGCTCGCCGAAGATGATGCGCCCAGCGGCGTGGTGGCGGATCACCCCGGGGGACTCGATGGTCGCGAAGACCTGCGCGACGCCGCCCATCGCGCGCCCCGCGCCCAGCTGGGCGTCGATCCGCTCTTCGTTGTCCACGCCGTTCTGGAGCGAGAGCACGGGGGTGTCGGAGCCGAGGATCGACCAGAGCCGCGCCGCGGCGTCGTCGGTGTCGTAGGACTTGACGCAGAAGAGGACCGCGTCCGCGCGCGCCACGCCCTCGAGGCGCTCGACGGCCGCCGGCCGCACGACCGACTCGCCGTCGACCGCCGAGCGAATCGTGAGGCCCGTCCGGCGGATCGCCTCCAGGTGCGGCCCGCGCGCGACCATCGTGACCTTCTCGCCGGCGCGCAGGAGCTTCGCGCCGAAGTATCCGCCGACGCTGCCCGCCCCCATCACCACGATGTGCATGGCTCGTATGATACATTGCGGGCGCATGGCATCGCTCGAACGACGCGTGGCCGTTGATGCCGCGCGGGCCGCCGGGCGTCTCCTCAAGAGCGAGCTCCTGGGACCGCGCCGCATCGCCTACAAGGACAGCCCCACCAACCTGGTCACCGAGATGGACGCGCGCGCCGAGGAGCTGATCGTCGAGCGCCTGGCCGCGGCGTTTCCCCACGACGCCGTGCTGGGCGAGGAGCGCGGCGCGACGGCGGGGCGGTCGGGGCGGCGTTGGATCATCGACCCGCTCGACGGGACGACCAACTACGCCCACGGGCTCCCCACGTTCGCCGTGTCGATCGCCCTCGAGAGGGAGGGGCGCGTGGAGCTCGGCGTCGTCTTCGACCCGAACCTCGACGAGCTGTTCGTGGCCGAGCGTGGCCGTGGCGCGACCGTCAACGACCAGCCGCTCGCGGTGTCGACGACGGGGACGCTGGACGAGAGCCTGCTGGCGAGCGGCTTCCCCTACAACATCCGCCAGACGACGGACAACAACCTCACGGAGTACGCGGCGTTCAGCGTGCGCGCCCGCGCGGTCCGACGGATGGGCTCCGCGGTCCTCGACCTCGTGTGGCTCGCCTGCGGGCGGCTCGACGGCTGCTGGGCCCTGCGCCTGGGGCCGTGGGACGTCGCGGCCGGCAGCCTGCTCGTCGAGGAGGCCGGCGGCCGCATCACGGATCTTCGCGGCGGCGCGCTCGACCTCGACGCGCCCTCGCTGGTGGCGAGCAACGGCCGCATCCACGACGCGGTGCTCGCCGTGCTCGCGGAGCTGCGCGGGAACGGGGCGCGCTGACGATGTCGGCCGCGCGAAGCCTCGCTCGCTTCGTCGTCGGGCTGCGGCTCGCCGACGTGCCGCCGCCCGTCGTCGCGCAGGCGAGTCTGCTGGCGCTCGACACCCTCGGGTGTGCGCTCGCCGCGGCGCGCTACGACTTCGCCAAGGCCGTGCGCGAAACCGCCGAGCGTCTCGGAGGGCCGCCGGAGAGCGCGCTGGTCGGAAGCAAGACGCGGGTCAGCGCGGCCAACGCGGCGCTGTCGAACGCCACCCTCGCCCACGGGCTCGACTTCGACGACACGCGCGAGGACGCGATCGTCCACACCGGCTCGGTCGTGGTTCCGACGAGCCTGGCGGTGGCCGAGGCGGTGGGTGGCTCCGGACGCGCCGCGCTCGAGGCGATCGTCGCCGGCGTGGAAGTGATGTGCCGCGTGGGGCTCGCCGTTCCCGGACGGTTCCACGCGCGCCACTACCATCCCACCGCGCTCGCCGGGACGTTCGGCGCCGTCGCGGCCGCCGGCAAGCTCTACCGACTCTCCGAGGACGAGCTGGTTCGCGCCTTCGGCGTCTGCGGGAGCCAGGCCGCCGGGATCATCGAGTATTTGGCCGACGGCTCCTGGACGAAGCGACTGCACGCGGGCTGGGCCGCCCACGCGGGCGTCGTGGCCGCGCTGCTCGCACGGTCGGGCTTCACCGGCCCGGAGACGGTCCTCGAGGGAGAGCACGGCTTCTATCGCGCCTTCGCGGGCGGCCACGACCCTGCGCGGCTCGAGGAGCTGCTGGCGAGCCTCGGCGCCGTCTGGGAGATCGAGCAGCTCACCTTCAAGCCCTACCCGTGCGGCTCGATCGCCCAGCCCTACATGGACTGCGCGCTGCGCGTGCGCGACCGCCATCGGGTGAGGCCTGCCGACGTCGTCGAGATCCGCTGCCGCACCGCCGCGGGGCCGGTGCCGCGACTCTGGGAGCCGCTGGGCGCGAAGCACGCACCGCAGAACGGCTACGCCGCCAAGTTCAGCCTGCCGTATCTGCTCGCGGTGATCCTCGTCCGGGGCCGCGCCAGTCTCGCGGAGTTCGAGAACGATGTCGTGCGAGACCGCGAGATCCTCGCCCTCGCGTCGCGGATCGGCTACGAGCTCGACCCCACCATCGATTATCCGCGGCAGTTCGTCGGCCACGTCCGGGTGCGGCTGCGGGACGGGCGGATCGTCGAGGAGAGCCAGGACCATCCCCGCGGCGGCCCCGACTCGCCGATGGGCCGGGACGAGATCGAGTCGAAGTTCCTCGGCAACGCCAGCCTCGTGATGCCGGCCGATCGCGCGTCGCGCGTGATCGCGTCCGTGGCCGCGCTCGCGGCCGAGCCGAACCTCCGAGGCCTCGTCGAGGCACTCGCTCCGTGAGGAGATCCGCATGAACATTCCGCGTGCCCTCGGCCTGGTGCTTCATCTTCATCGGCGTGATCCGTGAGCTGTCGGCCTCGATCATCCTTTTCACGCCGGCGACCAAGGTGATGTCGGTCGTGATCTTCGATCTCAAGGAAGAAGGCCAGTTCGGCGCGATCGCCGTCCTCGGTCTGGTCATGCTGGTCCTCACCTTCGCGACCGTTGCGCTCGTGCAGGCCGTGCTCGGCCGTGACGTCCTGGGGGCACGGGACTGATTGAACCCCTTGACTCGCAGTCGCCCATGCCCACAATGCAAGGCATGGTAGGGGTTTCGGGTTTCCGGCATGGCTAGCGAGGCCGGGGCGATCGCCAACGGCTCGCTGATCGGGCTGCGCCTCAAGGGGCGCTACCGGATCGTCAGCGAGATCGGGTCGGGCGTCGGCGGGAGGGTGTGCCAGGCCGAAGACGAGACGATCGGCCACCCGATCGCCCTGCGACTGCTGCCGAAAGGGCTGGTCGAGGCTCCCAACGGAACTCAGACGATCCAGCGGATGAGCCGGTCAGTCATCGCCGTGTCGGCGGCCCACCCGGCGCTGGCCAGCGTGCTGGCGTTTGGAGAGATCGAGCAGGGCTGGCCCTTCACCGTGATGGAGTTCGTCGAGGGACGCCGGCTCAGCGACGTGCTCGCCGAGGATCGCCCGCTCGACGTCGCCGTCGCGATGCGGTGGGCGCTCGATCTCGGGGGCGCCGTGGAGACGCTGCACAACATGGGGCTCGTCCACGGTGCGGTGCGCCCGCGCAACGTGGTGGTGCTTGAGAACGGCCAAGCCAAGCTCCTCGACGTCGAGCTGGCCGGCCTGCGTGACTTGCCGGCCCTGTTCAGCGCTCCCGGCCGCGAAGCCGCGGCCGAATACCTGGCGCCCGAGCTGGTTCACCGGGGTCCCCTGACCGAAAAGGCCGACGTCTACGCGTTCGCGGTCGTCCTCTACCAGATGCTGACGGGCGTCCTCCCCTTCCAGGGGGCGACGCGCGAGGCGGTTCGCGACCGACAGATGACCCGGACACCGCTGGCGATGCGCTCGCGGCGCCGTAGCGTGCCGGCCGCGGTGGACGCCATCGTCGCCAAGGCTCTCGATAGCCAGCCCGACGCGCGGCCACTCATGCAGGACATCCTGAACCGCCTCTGGTCCGAAGCCAATGAACCGGCCTCGTCCCGGCGGCGCCGTGTCGCGATCCTCGGCGGTGGCAGCGTGCTGGCCGCGTCGGTCGTGGGGCTGGTCGCCTGGGGCTTCGTCACGTCCCGCGCGTCGGCGCCTCAGGCGCCCGAACCCGCGACGCGTCCAGCGGTCGTAGAGCCGGCGGCACCGACCGCTCCGCCGGTCTCCGCCGCCCCGGCGCCCATGCCGCACGCAGCGCCCCCGCGTCCTGCGCCGATGGCGGCGCCTGTCGCAGCGCCTGCCGAACCGCCGCCTGTCCCTCCGCCAGCGAGGACGGTCCCAGCGGAGCCCCCGCCGGCACCCACCGCAACCGGCGTCGAGCGTCGCGAGCCCCCGCGTGCCGAGCGGGCTCTGCCGCCAGCCCAGCGAGCTCCGTCGCCCGCCCAGCGACCTTCGTCGCCCGCCGCCCCGGCACGAACCGCGTCTCCCCCGTCTCCTCCGGCCTCAGCGGCCACGCCCGAGCGGCCCGCTCCGCCTCGCAGCCCCGACCCGTATGACCCGAACGCCGTCATCGACTGGCTCCTGAACCCGTCGTCGACGGGCCGCCGCGAATAGACAAGCCGCCCGCCGCCCTCCGGACCGACACCAGCTCCTGAACAGACCTCCGGCATCTTGCAAGGCTGGTCGTTGAAACTCGGCGGTGGGAGTGCGGCCGGCCGAGTCCGGTCAGCCCGCCGGCTGGCCGGGCTCGGCCGCGAGCCTACTGGAGGGCGAGAACAGCGGACTGGAGCTCGCTGATGTCGATGGCCTGGATGATGGTGACTCCGGACCCGACGATCTGATTGCTGTAGATTGGCGCCTGCCGGTTCGCTGCCAGGTAGGCGTCGTTCAGCGCCGACCGGAGCTGGACGAGGTGAGTCGCAGCGACCTGAGAGACCCCTGGCGTAAGCACCGCGTCGGTCCAGTTGAACGGCTGCAGTTGATGCGCCACGCGGGCGCTGTCGATGGCCGTGCGGAGCTCGAGGATGTGCACCGTCTTGACGGGGGTGCTCTGGGCCACCAGCGGGGCGTCCGTGAACACGGTCGGAGCCGACAGCGTCACCGTCAGAACGGCCGTCTTGATGTGGCCGGTCACGTCCTGCGCCGCCACCGTGATCACGTTCGTGCCGAACTGGAGGACGACGTTACTGACCGCCCAGCTCGTGGTTCCCGAGGCCGTGCCACTGCCTCCGCGATCGTTGACCCAGGTGACCTGCGTGAGGCCGACGTTGTCGGCCGCGATTCCCGCGAGAGACAAGAGGGTGTTGGTGGTGGCATAGACGCCGGTCGCCGTGGGCGAGTCGATCGCCACGGTCGGGTTCGTGAGGTCGACGATCCAGGTGAAGCTCGCGGGAGTCGCGTCGGTGTTTCCGGCGGCATCCGTCGCCCTCACCTGGAAGGTGTGACTGCCCTCGGATAGCAAGCTGTAGCTCTGCGGACTGGTGCAGGCGCCGAACGCCGTTCCGTCGAGCTTGCACTGGAACGTACTCCCCGCCTCGGTCGCGGTGAAGCTGAAGCTGGCGCTCGTGCTGCTGGTCACGGCTGCCGGGTTTGAAGTGATCGTCGTGTCGGGCGCAGTCGTGTCAACGGTCCAGGTGAAGCTCGCGGGAGTCGCGTCGGTGTTTCCGGCAGGGTCCGTCGCCCTCACCTGGAAGGTATGGCCACCGTCGGCCAGCGGGCTGTAAATCTTGGGGCTGGTGCAGGCCGCGAACGCAGCGGCGTCGAGCGCGCACTCGAACGTGCTTCCCGCCTCCGTGGCCGTGAAGCTGAAGGAGGCCGACGTGCTGTTCGTGAGGGCCGGGGGGCTGGCGGTGATCGTGGTATCCGGCGCCGTCATGTCCACGAACCAGGTGTAGCTCGCCGGGGTTGGGTCGGTGTTGCCCGCTGGATCCGTCGCCCGGACCTGGAAAGTATGGCTCCCGGAGTTGAGCGCGATGTACGTCTTCGGGCTCGTGCACGAAGCCCAGGGGGAGCCATCGAGGGTGCACTCGAACGTGCTCCCCGCCTCGGTCGAGGTGAACGTGAACTCGCCGACGTGGCTCTTGGACAGCGCCGGAGGATTTGTCGTGATCGTGGTGTCCGGCGCCGTGGTGTCGATGGTCCAGGTGAAGCTGGCCGGGGTCGGGTCGACGTTGCCGGCAGGATCGATCGCCCGGACCTGGAAGGTGTGGCTGCCCGCCGCCAGTGCGTTGTAGCTCTGCGGGCTCGTACAGGCGACGAAGCTGCCGCTATCGAGCTTGCACTCGAAGGTGCTCCCCGCTTCGGTCGAGGTGAAGCTGAAGCTGGCGCCGGTGCTGTTGGTGACGGCCGGCGGGCTCGCAGTGATCGTCGTGTCGGGCGCTGTCGCGTCGTAGGTGACCGTGAGGATCGCGGTGGCGGTGTTGTTGGCGGCGTCGGCGGCGGTGACGACGATCACGTTGGCGCCGGGCTGGAGCGTGATGCTCGGGACGCTCCAGGTGGTGGTGCCGGAGGCGGTGCCGAAGCCGCCGGCGCTGTTGAGCCAGGTGACCTGAGAGACGCCGACGTTGTCGGCGGCGGTGCCCGCCAGGGTGGTCAGCGGGCTGGTGTTGGTGAGGAACGTGGACGCGCCGGTGGGCGCGGTGATGGCGAGGGTCGGATTCTGCGTGTCCGGCGGGGCGGCCAGCTTGAGGTAGAGGACCGCATCGCCTAAGAACGGTGGCGTGAAGCTGCGCACGGCGCCGCCGACGACGTCGGCACCGGCGGTCTTCGCGCCGGTCGCCGGGTTCAACCACTCCACCGCGAACGGCCCGAGGTTGGAGGACAGATTGACGTTGAAGCTGCTGGTGTCGCCGATGAAGTAGACCAGATACTCCGGCGTGGACGACGTGGGGCTGGCGAGGGCATATTCCGCGCTGGTCAAATCACCGCGGGGACGGGTTGCCGTGAGGTCCATCCGCTGAGTGTAGCTGCGCGCGTAGCCCATGTTGGCGCGGAGACTCACCCACACCGGGTCGGTCAAGTTCCAGCCTGGGCTGGCGATGGTCACATAGTCGTCGCTGCCGACGCCGTCCATGAAGAGGAGATGGAGGCCGCGCGTGACGCTCTTCCACACCCAGGTGCGGTCGCCGCCGATGCCGTAAATGTGGTCGGTGTCCGCGATGACGACCTTGGTGCCGTCGGCGGCGGGTGGGTTGTCGGTGTAGCCACCGGAGTCGTTGGGAGAAATCCAGTCGGCGTTGCTGGCGAACAAGTCGCTATTGGAGCCGCCGGGATATTCGACGGTCATGCCGGCGGGATGCTGCTTGGCCAGCCCGGCCTCGTAGGCCTTGACGAAGGCGACCATGTGGGTTTCCCAGGCGAGCGAGTCGGTGCCGCACTCGTTGCAGATCTCGTAGAGGACGTTGTCGAGGTCATTGACGGTGTCGATGACCTTACGGACATAGGCTTCCTGGAGGGCGACCAGGCCCGCGTCGGCCATGGTGTGGACTTCGGGGCCGCTGCCGTCGCCGTTGAGGTCGCCGTTGACGCCGTTGATGTTGTTGGCAGCGTTGAAGGGGTGGCCGAGCCAGGGGTTGCCAGACTGCCCCTTGGACTCGGCGCTCCAGCCGTTGAACAGCATGACGGAGACGTAGATGCCGCGGCTGCCAGCGTCGATGACGCGCTGGCGGAGGCGATCGAAGTAGGTCTGGTCGAAGGCGTTGAGATCGAACTTGGGCTTGCCGTCGGGGGCCAGGTCGGGCCCAGGGCGCTGATAGGGCGACTGGCCGTAGTAATAGGGGGACGAGGTGAAGTTATTCCACTTGGCCTGTTCCTGGGCGTAGAGGCGGAAGAAGTTGTGGTTGTTGGTCTGGAGGAAGTCGAGGTAGCCGGCATAGTCAAAGGGCGTCGGGGGGTCGAGGAAGCCATTGTCGACCATGTTGGCCCAGGTGTGGGAACCAGCGAGGAGGATGGACTTGCCGGAGTTGTCGGTGAAGTAGCTCGGGTTGGCGGGGTTGACGCGAAGGGGGCCCGAGATCTGCGCGGCGACCGGGCTGACGACCCCGCTGCCGATGAGGGCGCTGGTGAAGACGAGCAGGCCGAGCGCTCCGCACAGCAATCGACGGCACGCAGCCGCCGCAATCATAGAACGACGCGATTCACTCTTCATTGCGTTGCGCCCCCTGGTCTCGACTCTCTGCGTGGACTATGGAAAAGCGACGACGGCAGAACGCAGCTCGGTGATATGAACGACCTTGATGACGGTCGCCCCGGGCAGGACGATCGGATCCGTGTAAGTCGGCAGAACCGCGTTTGCTGCTACATAGGCCTGGTTCAACGCTGTTCGAAGATCGGTCAGGTAGACGACTCGTGCCGGGGTGACCTCAGGTGCGAGGATGGGGTCGGTCCACTCGAAGGTCGCGAGCCCGACCGCCAGACGGACATTGTCGACGGCCGAGCGAAGCTCCGTGAAATGCACCGCTTTGATCGGGGTTCCAGGCAACAGTGGGTCGTCCGTGAATCTCAGCGTCAGCGTGATCGTCAGGGTCGCCGTCGCCGTGTTGCCGGCCGCATCGCGCGCGGTGACCGTCAGCACGTTCGTCCCGGGTCGGAGAACCATTCCATTGACCGCCCAGCTCGTGGTCCCGCTCGCTGTTCCGCCGCCGCCGCGGGAATTCGTCCACGTTATCTCGACGACGCCGACGTTATCCGCTGCCGTGCCGCCGATCGACAGCAGGGCGTTGCCCGTGTCGTAGCTCGGGCTCGACGTCGGCGACGTGATCGCGACCGTGGGCGGCACAATGTCCGCCACGATGAGCGTGGCGCTGAAGATCACTGCCGCGCTGTTGCCGGCGGCGTCGCGGGCCGTCACGGTAATGAGGTTCGTGCCGGGCTGGAGGACGATGCCGCTCGCCGTCCACGTGGTGGTCCCGGATGCGACGCCGCTGCCACCGCGATCATTGGCCCACGTGACCGGCGCCACCGCCCCGCTGTCGTCGCTCGCCGTGCCGCCCAGGGTCAGTGCGCTGCTCGTCGTGTTGTAGGTCGGGCCCGACACGACCGGCGAAGTGATGGTGACGATGGGCGCGATGGTGTCGACCAGCCAGGTGAAGATGGCCGGTGTCGGATCGACGTTGCCGGCGGCATCGATCGCGCGAACCTGGAAGGTGTGGTTACCGGAGGTGAGGCCGATATAGTTCTGCGGGCTCGAGCAAGCGGTGAACGGGCTGCCATCCAGTGTGCACTCGAAGGAGCTCCCCGCCTCGGTGGCGGTGAAGCTGAAGCTGGCACTTCTGCTGTTGGTGACGACGGCCGGCGTCGCGGTGATGGTCGTGTCGGGCGCCGTGGTATCGATCGTCCAGGAGAAGCTGGCCGGCGTGGGGTCGACGTTGCCCGCCGGGTCGATCGCACGCGCCTGGAAGGTATGGCTGCCCGCCGCCAGCGCGCTGTAGCTCTGGGGGCTGGTGCAGGTCGCGAACGCTGCGCCGTCGAGTTTGCATTCGAAGGTGCTCCCCGCCTTGGTCGCGGTGAAACTGAACGCGGCGCTGGTGCTATTGGTCAGGGCCGGTGGATTCGCCGTGATGGTGGTGTCGGGCGCGGTGGTGTCGATGGTCCAGGTGAAGCTGGCGGGCGTCGCGTCGACGTTGCCCGCGGTATCGATGGCGCGGACCTGGAAGGTATGGCTCCCCGCCGTGAGTGAGCTGTAGCTTTGCGGGCTGGTGCAGACGCTGAACGCTACGCCGTCGAGCTTGCACTCGAAGGTGCTCCCGGCCTTGGTGGCGGTAAAGCTGAAGGTGGCACTGGTGCTATTGGTCACGGTCGGCGGGTTAGCGGTGATCGTGGTGTCGGGCGCGGTGGTATCGATGGTCCAGGTGAAGCTCGCGGGAGTCGCGTCGACGTTCCCGACCGTATCGATGGCGCGGACCTGGAAGGTGTGGCTGCCGGCCGACAGAGCGCCGTAGCTCTGGGGGCTGGTGCAGGCGCTGAACGCTGCGCCGTCGAGTTTGCATTCGAAGGTGCTGCCGGCCTTGGTGGCCGTGAAGCTGAAGCTCGCGGTCGGGCTGCTGGTCAGGGCCGGCGGCGCCGCGGTGATGGTGGTGTCGGGTGCCGTCGTATCGATCGTCCAGGTGAAGCTGGCCGGAGTCGGGTCGACGTTGCCGACCGAGTCGATTGCGCGGACCTGGAAGGTGTGGCTCCCGGCTGTGAGTGAGCTGTAGCTCTGTGGGCTGGTACAGGTGGTGAAGGTCCCGCCGTCGAGTTTGCATTCGAAGGTGCTCCCCGCCTTGGTCGCGGTGAAGCTGAAGGTAGCACTGGTGCTGTTGGTCACCGTCGGCGGATTGGCGGTGATCGTAGTGTCGGGCGCGGTGGTATCGACGGTCCATGTGAAGCTTGCGGGCGTCGCGTCGACATTGCCGGCCGGATCAGTTGCGCGGACCTGGAAGGTGTGGCTGCCGTCGGCCAGCGCACTGTGGCTCTGCGGGCTGGTGCAGGCCGCGAAGGCCGCGCCGTCGAGCTTGCACTCGAAGGTGCTCCCAGCCTTGGTGGCGGTGAAGCTAAAGCTGGCGCTCGTGCTATTGGTCAGGACCGGCGGATTGGCGGTGATCGTCGTGTCGGGCGCCGTGGTATCGATGGTCCAGGTGAAGCTGGCGGGCGATGCGTCGACGTTGCCAGCGGTATCGATCGCCCGGACCTGGAAGGTGTGGCTTCCCGCGGCCAGAGAGCTGTAGCTCTGGGGGCTGGTGCAGGCCGCGAACGTCGCGCCGTCGAGCTTGCACTCGAAGGTGCTGCCGGCCTTGGTGGCGCTGAAGCTGAAGCTGGCGCTGGTGCTGTTGGTCACCGCTAGCGGATTGGCGGTGATCGTAGTGTCGGGCGCGGTGGTGTCGATCGTCCAGGTGAAGCTGCCGGGCGTCGGGTCGACGTTGCCCGCCGGGTCAGTCGCGCGGACCTGGAAGGTGTGGCTGCCGTCGGCCAGCGCACTGTAGCTCTGGGGGCTGGTGCAGGTGGCGAAGGTCCCGCTGTCGAGCTTGCATTCGAAGGTGCTCCCCGCCTCGGTGGCGGTGAAGCTGAAGCTGGCGCTCGTGCTATTGGTCAGGGCCGGCGGATTCGCGGTGATCATGGTGTCCGGCGGAGTCGTATCGATGGTCCAGGTGAAGCTGGCTGGCGATGCGTCGACGTTGCCGGCGGTATCGATCGCGCGCACCTGGAAGG
>QHSL01000109.1 GCA_003220435.1 Candidatus Rokuibacteriota bacterium
CTTCCCGGAGGCGCACCGGCGCCTGCTCGAGGACCGCGGCGTGGATACCAGCGGGCTCCAGACCTCGGCCGGGCGGACGTTCCGGTGGACCGGCGAGTACGGCTACGACCTGAACGAGGCCAAGACGCTCGAGACCCAGCTGAACGTCTTCGCCGAGTTCCGGCCGGTGCTGACGGACGGGCTCGGCCGCGTGCCCTACCTGTTCCTGGCGAACATCGACCCCGAGCTCCAGCTCGACGTGCTGCGCCAGATGAAGGAGCGCCCGCGGCTGGTCGCGCTCGACACGATGAACTTCTGGATCCACGGCAAGCGCGAGGCGCTGCGTCGGGTGCTCTCCGAGGTCGACGTCATCACGATCAACGACGGCGAGGCGCGACAGCTCGCCAGCGAGCCCAACCTGATCCGGGCCGCTCGCGCGATCTCGGGGATGGGGCCGCGAACGGTCGTGGTCAAGCGCGGCGAGTACGGCGCGCTCCTGATGACCGACGGCGCGCTGTTCTTCGTGCCGGCGTACCCGCTGGAGTCGGTCTACGATCCGACGGGCGCCGGCGACACGTTCGCGGGCGGCTTCATGGGCTACCTGGCCGCCCAGGATCGCGTCGACGCCGCCGCGATGCGGCGAGCGATCGTCTACGGCACCGTGATGGCCTCGTTCACCGTCGAGGACTTCTCGCTCAAGCGCCTGACGCAGCTCAAGCCCGCCGACATCGCAGACCGCTACGCGGCGCTCCACGAGCTGATCCGAGTGGAGCCGTAGTGGCGCGCGCCAAGTACGATCGCCTGGTCGAGCTCTTGCGCCGGATGGAGAGCGTCGTGGTCGCGTTCTCGGGCGGCGTCGACTCGACGCTGCTGGCGCGCGCGGCGAAGGACGCGCTGGGGGGGCGAGCCGTACTGGTGACGGCGGACTCCGAGACCTATCCGGCCGGCGAGCTCGCGGAGGCGCGACGGCTCGGCGAGCTGCTGGGCATGCGGCACGTGATCGTCCACACCGATGAGCTCCAGAATCCCGAGTACGCTCGGAATCCGGTGAACCGCTGCTTCTTCTGCAAGGAGGAGCTGTTCGCCAAGCTCGCGCCGATCGCCGAGCGCGAGGGCTGTCAGACGCTGGTCTACGGCGCCAACATGGACGACCTGGGCGACCACCGGCCGGGTATGAAGGCTGCGCAGGAGCGGGGCGTGAAGGCGCCGCTGATCGAGGCCGAGCTGTGGAAGGCCGAGATCCGGGATCTCTCGCGGGAGCTCGGACTGCCGACCTGGGACAAGCCGTCGTTCGCGTGTCTGTCGTCGCGCTTCCAGTACGGTGACCGAATCACCCCGGAGAAGCTCCGGCAGGTGGATGCGGCCGAGGAGGTCGTGCGCTCCCTGGGCTTTCGCCAGTTCCGCGTGCGCCACCACGATCGGCTGGCCAGGCTCGAGCTCGCTGCCGACGAGATGCCGCGGCTGTGGGAAGACGGACGGCGCGAGACGATCGTGAAGCGTCTGCGCGAGCTCGGCTACGTCTACGTCGCGGTCGACCTGGCCGGGTTCCAGTCGGGAAGCGCCAATCTCCTCCTGAAGCTCCCGCCGAAGGCGAGCGGTGGATAGGGAAGCGCTCAGGTAGGGCGGCGTGAAGGTCGCGTACTTCGATTGTCCGAGTGGGGCGGCGGGGGACATGATCATGGCTTCGCTCGTCGACGCGGGCGTCGACGTAACGGCGCTGTGCGCCGAGCTCGCCAAACTTCCGCTGCGGGGGTGGGAGCTGACGGCGCGCGAGGTTCGCAAGGGGGCGTTCAGGGCCACCAAGGTGGACGTCGAGGTGAACCGCGAGGCTCACCGTCATCACCGGTCGCTTCGCGACATCCTCGAAATCCTCGAGCGAAGCACGCTCGGGGCGAGCGTGAAGGAGCGGGCCTCACGCATCTTCACGCGGCTGGCCGACGCCGAGGCGCGCGTGCACGGCGTGGAGCGCGAGACCGTGCGCTTCCACGACGTCGGAGCGGTCGACGCGATCATCGACGTCACCGGCGGTGTCATCGCGCTGGACCTGGCCCACGTCGAAGCGGTTCACGTTTCGGCGCTGCCGATCGGCGGCGGGCTGGTCGGGGGGCCACACGGCCGGATCCCGATTCCGGGGCCCGGTACTGCCGAGCTCTTGCGAGGGTTTCCCGTCGTGGACACGGGTGTGCGGGCCGAGCTCGTCACGCCGACGGGCGCGGCGATCCTCACGACCCTCGCGGCGTCGGCTGGGCGGATGCCGTCGCTGACCGTCGACGCGGTCGGCTATGGCGCCGGCACGATGGACCTGCCCGCTGCGCTGCTTTCTCGGGGAGACGTCGACGGCCGCCGCGGCCGACGAGACCGTGCTGCAGGTCGAGACGACGATCGATGACATGTCCCCGCAGCTCTACGAGACGCTGATCGAGCGGCTGTTCGATGCCGGCGCTCTCGACGTGTTCCTCCAGCCCGTGATCATGAAACGTGGCCGGCCGGGGATCGTCGTCACCGCGCTCTGCGTGCCGGAGCGCCAGGGCGACCTCGCCCGGGTCCTGTTCGAGGAGTCGAGCACGATCGGCGTCCGCTGGTCTGCGAAGGAGAGGGCGCGCCTCGCCCGGGAGATCGTCGTGCTGACGACGGCCTACGGCGCGATCCCTTTCAAGGTCTCGCGCCTGGGCGGGCGGGTCGTGACCGTCACGCCGGAGTTCGCCGACGTCGCTCGCATCGCCCGCGAGAAGTCGCTGCCGGTCCGCGAGGTCCTGGACCAGGCGCGCGCGGACGGCCGGCGCCTGCTTCACGATTGACAGTCCGCCAGCGAAGTCTTACCCTCTGACCCGCCAGATCGGGGCGATCCAGGGCCCGCTCTCAAACCGCCGAATCCCGGAGGATGAGTCGTGAAACTGCCAGTCAAGATGACGATCAACGATCAGAGCTACAGCCACGAAGTCGAGCCCCGCCTGCTCCTGGTCCACTACATTCGCGAGACCGTGGGCCTCACCGGAACGCACGTCGGCTGCGACACCAGCCAGTGCGGCGCCTGCACGATCCTCATGAACGGTCAGGCGGTGAAGGCCTGCAACTTCTTCGCGGTCCAGGCGGACGGCGCGAACATCATGACCATCGAGGGTCTGGCGAAGGATGGCGAGCTGCACCCGATCCAGATGGGGTTCTGGGAGAAGCACGGGCTGCAGTGCGGCTTCTGCACACCCGGGATGATCATGTCGGTCTACCAGATGCTGGAGCGCTATCCGAAGCCGTCGGAGGAGCTCATCCGGCACCAGCTGGAAGGCAATCTGTGCCGCTGCACCGGCTACCACAACATCGTGAAGGCGATCGAGTGGGCGGCCGAGCATATGCCCGCGAAGAAGTGAGGTAGACGCCATGGCCACCGTCGCGTCCGATCGCCTCTTCGGCAAATCCATCAAGCGACGCGAGGATCCGCGCTTCATCACCGGGCGCGGGCAGTACGTCGACGACGTGAAGATTCCCGGGATGACGTACGCCGCCTTCGTGCGGAGCCCGCACGCCCACGCGCGGATCCGCAAGATCGACACCGCCGCGGCCATGCGCCATCCGGGTGTCGTCGCCATCTTCACCGGCAAGGACATGACCGGCGTCAACTCGTTACCCTGTGGCTGGGACCTCCGGAAGGAGAAGAACGTTCCGGGCGTCGTCCAGGACCTGGCGATGGTGCCGCACATGCCGCTGACGTCCGACGCCGCGCGCCATGTCGGCGATCCGGTGGCGGTGGTTATTGCCGACAGCCACGAGGCGGCGATCGACGGCGCCGAGAAAGTGCAGGTCGACTGGGAGCCGCTGCCAGCGGTGACCGTCACCGAGAGGGCAGCCGCGTCCGGAGCGCCCAAGCTTCACGACGGAGCGCCGGGCAACGTGGCGTTCAAGTGGGAGATCGGCGACCGCGCCGCCACCGACGCCGCCTTCAAGACCGCGGGGGCGGTCACGGTGAAGAAGCGCATCGTCAACCAGCGGCTGGTCGCCAACGCCATGGAGCCGCGAGCGTGCCTGGCCCGCTTTGACGACGCGACTGGCGAGCTGACGCTCTGGGTGACCTCGCAGAACCCGCACGTGCATCGCCTCCTCATGTGCGCCTTCGTGCTCGGGATTCCGGAGCACAAGGTGCGGGTCATCGCCCCCGACGTGGGCGGCGGCTTCGGCTCCAAGATTTTCCTCTACAACGAAGAGGTTGTCTGCTCCTGGGTCTCGCGCCGGCTCAAGCGGCCGGTGCGCTGGACCGCGAGCCGCAGCGAGGCGTACCTGACGGACGCCCACGGCCGCGACCACGTGACCGACGCCGAGATCGCACTGGGCCGTGACGGCAAGATCCTCGGGCTGCGCGTGAAGACCACCGCCAACCTCGGCGCCTACCTCTCGACCTTCGCCCCGGCCGTCCCGACGTTCCTCTACGGCACGCTGCTGAACGGCGTCTACGCGATTCCCGCTATCCACTGCGAAGTGACCGGCGTCTTCTCCAACACGACGGCGGTGGACGCCTATCGCGGCGCCGGCAGGCCGGAAGCCTGCTACGTGGTCGAGCGCATCGTCGAGGCAGGAGCGCGCGCCGCCGGCATGGACGTCGCTGATCTGAGAAAGAAGAACTTCATTCCGAAGTTTTCCGGGGCGTTTCAGACGCAGGTCGCTGTCGTGTATGACAGCGGCGACTACGGCGCGGCATGGGACCGGATGCTCCAGATGCTCGACTATCGGAAGTTCCGCGCCGAGCAGGAGGCGGCGCGGAAGCAGGGGAGGCTCCTGGGCATCGGCTTCTCGGCGTACATCGAGGCGTGCTCGATCGCGCCGTCGAAGCTGGTCGGCGCGCTCGGCGCGGGCGCCGGGCTCTACGAGTCGGGCAAGGTGCGCGTGCACCCGACCGGGATGGTCACGGTCTATACCGGCTCGCATTCGCACGGGCAGGGGCACGAGACCACGTTCGCCCAGATCGTGGCCGACAAGCTCGGCATCCCGATCGAGCAGGTCGAGATCGTGCACGGCGACACCGGATCGATCCCGTTCGGCATGGGCACCTACGGCAGCCGTTCCGCATCGGTGGGTGGCACCGCCATCCTCATGTCGCTCAACAAGGTCATCGAGAAGGGCAAGCGGATCGCGGCGCACCTGCTCGAAGCCTCCCCGAAGGACATCGACTTCTCGGGCGGCCAGTTCCAGGTGAAGGGCGTTCCGGGCAAGGCCGTGCCGTTCGGCGCCGTATCGTTGACGGCGTACATACCCCATAACTTCCCGGAGGGCGTCGAGCCCGGGCTCGAGGAGACATCGTTCTACGATCCGTCGAACTTCTGCTTCCCGTTCGGCGCTCACGCGTGCGTCGTCGAGGTCGATCGCGACACCGGGAACGTCAAGATTCTCCGCTATCTGGCGGTGGACGACGTCGGCAACGTCATCAACCCGATGATCGTGGACGGCATGGTCCACGGCGGCATCGCGCAGGGTGTGGGCCAGGCCCTTTGCGAGGGCGCGGTGTACGACGGCCAGTCGGGCCAGCTCGTGACGGGCACCATGATGGACTACGCGCTGCCCAAGGCCGACATGCTGCCGATGTACGAGACCGATCGCACCGTGACGCCCACGCCGGTCAATCCGATGGGCGTGAAAGGTGCGGGCGAGACCGGCACCATCGCGGCGACGCCGGCGGTCGTGAACGCCGTCGTGGACGCGCTGGCGCCGCTCGGCGTGGACCACATCGAGGAAATGCCGATGACCGCACAGCGTGTGTGGAAGATCATTCAGGGCGCCAAGGGCGCTCGGTAAACCAGGAGAGCGATATGTACCCAGCCGCGTTCGACTACCACGCACCGAGCAGCGTCAAGGAAGCGCTCGAGCTTCTCGGCAAGCACAAGGACGACGCCAAGCTGCTCGCCGGGGGCCACAGCCTGATCCCGATGATGAAGCTGCGGCTCGCGCAGCCCAAGCACCTGATCGACCTCCGCAAGGTGCCCGGGCTCTCGGGCATCAAGCAGGACGGCAACATGCTGGCGATCGGCGCGATGACGACCCACTGGGAGGTCGAGTCCTCCGCACTGGTGAAGTCGAAGCTGGCCGTGCTCTCCGAGACCGCCGCGCTCATCGGCGATCCGGCGGTGCGGAACCGCGGAACGGTCGGCGGCTCGATCGCCCACGCCGATCCCGCCGCGGATTATCCGGCGGCGATGATCGCGCTTGGCGCCGAGATGGTCTGCGAGGGCGCGAAGGGCCGTCGCACCGTGAAGGTGGACGACTGGTTCAAGGGCCTGATGACGACCGCGGTCGGCGAGGACGAGATCCTCGTCGAGGTCCGCGTGCCCGTCCTGCCGGCGTCCAGCGGCGCGGCGTACCTGAAATTCCCGCACCCCGCCTCGCGCTTCGCGGTCGTCGGCGTCGCCGCCGCGGTCACGCTCGACGGCAAGGGGATGTGCTCGAAGGCTTCGGTTGGCGTCACCGGCGCTGGCACCAAGGCGATCCGCGCCAAGGGTGTCGAGGCCGGGTGCGCCGGCAAGAAGCTGGACGCTGCTGCCATCGAGGCTGCTGCGTCGAAGGCCGCTGAGGGCGTTGATGTACAGGCTGACCTTCAGGGGTCCGTCGAGTACAAGTCTCATCTCTGTCGCGTGTTCGCTAAGCGGGCTTTGACTGAGGCGGTCAAGCGCGCTGGAGGATAGTCGATGGGGGTGGGGGGAGGGTTCCGCGACCACGACTGCTGATTGGGCTTGGTGGCGATACCGAGTAGTCAGCGCCCGAGTGACGCTGACTACACGGGTCGCGGAACCCTCCCCCCACCCCCACCGACCACCCCCCAGCGCACGCTTCTCGCTTAGATCACGCCCCGTTCTAACTTCCCTTGATCGACATCGTCGATCTTCTGAGACCGGACTGATGGGACGCCTGGCCAGTCACGCGCGGGCGCGTTTCGTCGTGTTCCCCGGGTGCTCACACTGGGGCCAATTGCCGCGAGCCGGTGAGGTGGCGGCCGAGCTCGAAGCTCTCTGGTCCTGAGCGTGGTGCGCGGATGATCGCGGCGCTCGTACTCGCGGCCGGGCTCGCCCGTCGCATGGGACGGCAGAAGCTCCTGCTGCAGCTGCAGGGTAAGCCCGTCGTGCGCTGGGCGGTCGAGCGGCTGAGCGGCCACGTCGAGGACGTCGTGGTCGTCACCGGCGCGGACGACACGGCCCTGCGCGAGGCGCTGGCGGATCTGGCCGTGCGCTTCGTCGTGAACCCGCGACCTCAGGACGGACAGGGGAGCTCGATCGCGGTCGGCGTCACCGGGCTCAAGCCGTGGACGCGCGCAGCCATCATCGCGCTCGGCGATCAGCCGCGCGTTCCCGACGCGGTCCCGCGCGCGCTGATCGAGGCCTTCAACCGCTCGGGGAAATCGATCGTCACGCCGGTCTACCGGGGCGTGCAGGGCACGCCGGTGCTGTTTTCGGCCGACGTGTTCGGCGAGCTGCGCGCGCTCACGGGTGACGCGGGCGCACGCGCGGTGGTCAAGGCGCGCCCGGAGCGCGTCGAGGCCGTCGCCTTCGATCTCGTGATGCCGCCCGACGTTGACACGCCGGAAGATTACGCGAAGCTTCATGTACAATAGGCAGCCATGCGCGACGAGATCCGGAAAATTCAAGAGTTGATGGAAGCGGCCGAATACGTCACGGACGCGCCGGTCGCGACGTCCGTTCACCTCGCGATGCGGCTGCGCAAGCCGCTCCTCATCGAAGGACCCGCCGGTGTCGGGAAGACCGAAGTCGCGAAGGTGATGGCGCGCATGCTCGAGACGAACTTGATCCGCCTCCAGTGCTACGAGGGCCTCGACGCGTCCACCGCGCTCTACGAGTGGAACTACCAGAAGCAGCTCTTGCACATCAAGCTCGAAGAAGCCGGGCACAACAACCGCGCGTTGGCCGACAAGGAGCATGAGATCTTCTCGGAGGCGTTCCTGCTCCGTCGCCCGCTACTGCAAGCCATCACGCAGACGTCGCAGGCGCCGGTGCTGCTGGTGGATGAAGTCGACAGGTGTGTCATCGGCTCCACACTGGTCGCGACGGCGGCCGGGCTCAAGCGTGCTGAAGACGTCCGCCCAGGGGACGAGCTGATCAGCTTCTCGCCCGAAGGATTTCGGCTGACGCGCTCAGTCGTGCGTAAGGTCGTCCCGAGGCAGACCGGCGAGCTACGGCGGGTCTTCGTCGGTGGCCGCGTGCTGGACGTAACGCCCGAACACAAGTTCGCCCGGTACGTAGATAACCGATTCGAGGTCGTTCGTGCCGCCGATCTCCGGCCGTCGGATGTGCTGCCGTTGTCGAAGAACGCGCCGCCGAGCCCGGAGGCCGAGCCGGAGTTCCAATTTGACGACAACATCGTCAAGCTCACCCCCGCCGGCAAGGCGTTGCTCCGCGAGGCGTATCGACGTTCGAAGCTGACCTACGAAACGCTCGCACGGCGCGCAGGCGTATCGAGAAGTCACCTGCGAAACGTGCTACAGCCGCGGTCGTTCAAGGATTCGCTTCGCGCGATCGTATTGGACAGGCTGACCGCCGAGCTCGGCGTGTCCGATCAGCTCCAGGCTGGCGTGCACACCGCCGGTCTGCGGATCGATCCGTCCGTGGCGTTCTTCGAGATCCTCGGATACGTCGTCGCCGATGGATGCTTCACGAGCGACCGCCTGTGCATTTCGGACAAGGACCGCCTGAATCTCGAGATCTACGCCGAGAAGTTCGAGAAGGCTTTCGGCGTTGTGCCGCGGATTGTTCCCGGCCCACATCGAAATTTCGAGTTGACCTACCACTCTCTACCGCTCGGCCGCTTCTTGGGCCGCGTGCTCGGCCAAGGGATCGCGCGGAGCCGCAACCGCATGGTCCCGGACTTCGTGTTCGCGCTGTCGCGGGAAAAGCGCGCAGCGTTCGTCCGCGGCTACTTCGATGGAGGGGGATGGGTCGGTGACCATCAGGTTTGGGCCGTCTCGGCATCTGTGGAGCTGATCGTCGGCATCCAGCATTTGCTGAGCTCCGTCGGCATCGAAAGCCGCATCTCGAAGATCAGCGGAAGCGCCAGATCTTTCGGCAAGGGTCCTTACTTCCAGCTTGCGATCGCCGACGTCCCGGCTTTCGTGGAAGCAGTAGGCTTCGAGGCTCCAGCAAAGCGGGCGCGGGCTGCTCGTATCGAGCCTCCTTCGTACTATCGGGGGGAGGGGCTGCCGCGGAGCCCGGTGATGGCTGCGCTCCGCGAAATCTGCTCCCAGGGCGTTCTAGGCAACACGCCTGGCCACCAGACGATCTACGACATCTTCTCTGGCCACGTGAAGCCGAATGTCTCGTCACTCTGCCGAATCGCCCGAGCGTTCGAGACGCCCGACCTGAAGGACCTGCTCGCCCGGGGTGTGGTCCTCGAAGAGGTGGCTGCCGTCGAGACGATCGAGGCGCCGCAGACCGTGTACGACTTCGTGCTCGAAGGTGAGCCCTACTTTGTCGCCAACCAGGTCGTGACCCACAACTGTGATGAAGAATTCGAAGCATTCATGCTCGAGGTGTTCTCGGACTGGCAGGTGACGATCCCCGAGATCGGCACGATCAAGGCGACGCACCCGCCGCACGTCATCCTCACCTCGAATCGCACCCGCGAGCTCTCCGACGCGCTCCGGCGGCGGTGCCTCTACCTGTGGATCGACTATCCCTCGCCGGACAAAGAGACGCGGATCATCGCGCGCAAGGTGCCGGGCATCAACGGCCGGCTCACGCGTGAGATCGCGAAGTTCATGGAGACGCTGCGGCAGGTCCGGCTCGCGAAAGTGCCCGGCGTCGCCGAGACGCTCGACTGGGCCCAGGCGCTGGCGTCGCTCCACGCCGACCACATCGACGAGGCGCTGGTCGCCGAGACGCTGGGCTGCGTCCTGAAGGACGTCGACGACATGAAGCGGTTCCGCGCCGAGGTCGCCAAGTCGGGCCTCACGCCGTTCCTGGCCATCCCGAGCTAGCCGGTGCCGCGCGACCTGTCGACCGCGGTGGCGCGGTTCGCGACGCTGCTGCGGCGGTCCGGTCTCCCGGTGACGCTGGTCGAGGTCACCGACGCGGTGCGGGCCCTCGATCACCTGGACATCGCCGATCGGCACGAGCTCTACCTCGGACTGCGCGCCGTCTTTGCCACGCGTCCCGAAGAGTTCCCCGCCTTCGACCGCTGCTTCGAGACGTTCTGGCGCGCGGCCATCGACGCGGACGACGATTCGGGATCCATCCCGATGCCGTCCCTGGAGGACCAGGACGGCGCGAGCCTCGCCGCTGCCGGCGAGAAGCGCGAGGCGCTCGCGCTCGATTCGTGGGGCGACGGTGAGGAGGAGAGCGAATCGGGCGACCCGCTGAGCGTGCCGCTGGCCTCCGAGAGCGAGGCGCTGGTGGCCCAGGACTTCTCGACCTTCAGCGCCGACCAGCTCGACGAGCTGCTCAAGCTCACCATCAAGATCGCGCGCAGGCTCGCCCACCGCATCAGCCGACGCCGGCGACCCGTCCGACGGCGCGGGCGCGTCGACCTGCGGCGCACGCTGCGCGCGAACCTCACCAAGGGCGATCTGATCGACCTGCGCTTCCGGCAGCGCAAGCGCAAGAAGATCCGGCTCGTGCTGCTCTGTGACGTCTCGGGCTCGATGGATCTCTACAGCCGCTTCCTGCTCCAGTTCCTTTTCGCTCTCCAGACCGTGTTCGGCCGGGTCGAGACGTTCACGTTCTCGACGCGGCTCACGCGCATCACGGAGTACCTCCGCGGGCGCTCCTACCGGCAGGTGCTGCGACGGCTGACCGACGTACGCGACTGGTCAGGGGGGACCCGCATCGGTGAGTCGCTCGCCCAGCTCAATCGCGAGTGGCCGCACCTGGTGGACCGGCGGACGATCGTGATCGTGCTCTCCGACGGGTGGGACACCGGCGAGCCCGACGTGCTGGCGACCGAGCTCTTGCGGATCAAGCGGCGCGCCGCACGCGTCATCTGGCTGAACCCGCTGCTCGGCAATCCGTCCTACGAGCCGCTCACGCGCGGCATGGCCGCCGCGCTGCCGTTGATCGACCACTTCGCCCCGGGCCACAACCTCGCCGCGCTCAGGGATCTCGCGGGAAAGTTGTCGTTGTAGCGAGACAAGTGCGTCTGGGGGCCGGTCGGCGTATCATGAGAAGGCATGGCTGAACTCTTCGATCACATTGACGAATTGCGACGCTCCCCGGGCAAGGTCGCGGTCGCCACGCTGGTCAACACGCGAGGCACCACGCCGCGTAAGGAAGGCGCCAAGATGCTCGTCGGCGAAGGCGGGTCCGTGCTCGGCTCCGTCACGATCGGCGGGTGCGTGGACGCGCAGGTCATCGAGCAGTCCGAGGACGTACTCTCGACCATGCGACCCCGGTTGCTCGAGCTCAACCTCGGCGACGAGGAAGCGTGGGAGATCGGGCTCACGTGCGGCGGGACCATCGAGGTGTTCGTCGAGCCGCTGGCCGGTGAGTTCCTCGAGCGCGTACGCACCCACACCGGCAAGGGCGGGCGGGCCGCGATCGTCACGCGGCTCGACGGGCCAGTCGGCGCGAAGCTCCTGGTGCTCGACGAAGGCACGGTGGTTGGCACGCTCGGCGACAAGGCGCTCGACGAGAGCTTCACGCGCGAGGCCAACGACGCGATGGCCACCGGCTCGTCGCGCACGCTCCTTCTCGACAACGTCCGCGCGTTCGTCGAGGTCTTCGCGCCGCCGGCCCTGCTGCTGATCGTGGGCGCCAACCACGTCGCGATGCCGCTCACCGCGCTGGCGAAGGTGCTCGGCTATCGCACCGTCGTGCTCGACGGGCGTCCGCGCTTCGCCACGAAGGAGCGGTTCCCGGACGCGGACGAGGTGAAGATCGGCATCCCGTCGGAGCTCGTCGGCGACTACCCGCTCGCCGCGTCCACCGCGCTCGTGCTGACAGCCCACGACTACAAGTACGACATCCCGGTGCTCCACAAGGCGCTCGCCACCGAGGTCGGTTACATCGGGATGCTCGGGTCGGCGCGCCGCGGCGCGGCCATCTTGAAGCTCCTCGCTGAGGAAGGCGAGAGCGAGGCGGCGCTCAAGCGCATTCGCGTGCCGATCGGCCTCGACATCGGCGCCCGTGCGGCGCCCGAGATCGCGCTGGCGGTGATGGCCGAGATCCAGGCCGCGCGCGGCGGCGGAAGTTGCGTGCCTATGAGCGCCAGGCCGCGCAAGCCGGAATGAAAGCCATCGCTCAGCGCCGCGACGCGGCGAGCGTCGAGACGCTCGTGGGCCGGGTCCTCTGCCACGACGTCCGGGACGCCGGGGGGAAGATCGCGGTCGAGAAGGGCGCCCGCCTCACGACGGCTACTGCAGAAGTCCTGCTCGCGACCCCGTGGGAGGAGATCCACCTGCTGGTCGTGGAGCCCGGCGACCTGCACGAGGAGGAGGCCGGCAAGCGCCTGGCTGCCGCCGTGGTGGGCGACGGCGTCGAGGTGAAGGCGTACACGGGCGGGCAGTGGACGCTCACCGCGACCCGCCGTGGCCTGCTGAGCGTCAGGCGCGAGGCTTTGGCGGACGCGAACGCGCAAGAGGGAATCTCGGTCTTCAGCCTCTTCGCGGGCCAGCCGGTCGAGCCCGGCGAAACCGTCGCCAAGTGCAAGGTGACTCCGCTCGTGATCGCTGCTGACACGCTCCGTACGGTCGAGAAGGTCGCGCGGGACGCGTGCGGGCTGGTGACGGTGAGCGGATTCAAGCCGACCACTATCGGCGCCGTCGCCCAGGAGCGGCTCGACGGCAAGCAGCGCGCGCGGTTCGAGGCGGCGCTGAAGCAGAAGATCGAGTGGTTCGGCGGCCGCCTGCTTCCCATCCGGTACTCGGGGGGCGCGGCGCGGGTCGTGGCCGACGAGCTCACCGCGCTCCGGGCGGAGGGCGCCGAGCTCATGATCGTCGCGGGCGCGAGCGCGCTCGATCCGCTCGATCCCGTGTTCGGCGGCCTCACGCTGCTGGGCGCGCGGATGGAGCGTCACGGCGCCCCGGCCCACCCGGGAAGCTTGCTCTGGCTGGCGAGCTGGGAGGGGCGGGCCGTGCTCGGGATGCCGACCTGTGGCATGTTCTCGCAGGCGACGACTTTCGACCTCGTGCTGCCGCAGATCCTCGCCGGCCAGCGCGTGGACAACCGAACGCTGGCCGAGCTGGGCCACGGCGGCCTCCTGTCGCGCGACATGGCGTACCGCTTCCCGCCGTACCGTACGAACGCGGCGCGAGGAGAGCTCGAGTGAGCCAGGCGCCGTCGGCCGCCAACAGCATCTACAGCGACGTCATCCGCGAGCGGTGGCGCCGCCCCCGGCACCGCGGCGACCTTCCCGGCGCCACCGCCGTGGCCGAGGACGTGAACCCGCTCTGCGGCGATCGAGTGCGGCTGATGCTGACGGTCGAGCCGCAGGGCAGGATCGCGGCGGCCCGCTTCGTCGGCGACTCGTGCGCGATCTGCACCGCCTCCGCCGACGTCATCGCCGAGCTGGTCTCCGGCCGGTCGCGTAGCGATGCGGTCGCCCTGGACGTCGCCGACGTGCTCGCCGTTCTGCAGTCGGAGATCCGCCCCACGCGCATGCGCTGCGTGACCCTGCCGCTGACCGTGCTGGCCAAGGCGCTGAACGGAGGTCAGGGCTCGTGAAACTGAACGAGCACACGCGAGGGGATTTCCCGATCCTCCAGCGGATCGTCAGCGGCCATCCGCTCGTGTACCTCGACTCGGGCGCCTCGAGCCAAAAGCCACGCGCGGTGATCGAAGCGATGAGCGAGTACTACGAACGGAGCCACGCCAACGTTCACCGCTCGATCCACACGCTGGGCGAAGAGGCGACCGAGCTCTACGAGCTGGCCCGCGATGCCGTCCACCGGTTCATCGGCGCGGCGAGCCGGGAAGAGGTCGTCTTCACCCGCGGCACCACTGATGGGCTCGGGCTCATCGCGGAGACCATCGGACGGACTCTGAAGAAGGGCGACGAGATCCTCGTCACCGAGCTCGAGCACCACTCGAACCTGATCCCGTGGCAGCTCGTCGCCCGCGACCGTGGGGCCGCGCTCAAGGCGGTGCCGATCCTCGCCGACGGCTCGCTCGACCTGGCCGCCCTCGATCGTTTGCTCACGGCGCGGACGCGAGTGGTCGCGTTCACTCACGTGTCCAACGTTCTGGGGACGATCACCCCTGTCGTGGAGATCGTCCGGCGGGCTCGATCCGTCAACGCGATCACCGTCGTCGACGGGGCTCAGGCCGTTCCGCACATGCGGGTCGATATGTCCGCGCTGGGATGTGACTTTTACGTGTTCTCGGGGCACAAGATGCTGGGCCCGACCGGGATCGGCGTGATGTACGGCCGGCGCCCCGTCCTCGACAGCCTCGAGCCCGGCCGCGGCGGCAGCGAGATGATCAAGGAAGTGTGGATCGATCGGGCCCAGTGGAACGATCTTCCCTGGCGCTTCGAGCCGGGCACGCCGCCCATCGCCGAGGCGGTGGGGCTGACGGCCGCGATCGGATATCTCGAGAAGCTCGGGATGGACCGGGTGGCCGAGCACGAGCGCGCGCTCACCCGCCGGACCATCGAAGGGCTCGCCGCGATTCCCGGCGTGAAGGTCTACGGCCCGCCGGTGGCGGTGGAGCGCGGCGCGGTGGTCGCGTTCGCCGTCGAGGGGCTCCACCCCCACGACGTGGCGGCGCTGCTCGACGCCGAAGGCATCGCCGTCAGGGCCGGGCACCATTGCGCGATGCCGCTCATGCGTCGGCTGGGGGTCGTCGGCACCTCTCGCGCGACGTTCTCGGTTTTCAATTCACCTGAGGAAGTCTCACTGCTCCTGGCCGCGGTCGCCGGGCTGCGCTCGTCGCTCTAGGGAGGACTTCCGCGTGACCACGTCGGGCCCTCGCGACGCGTTCGTGTCTCCGCGATTCGGCCAGATCGCCACGTTCATGCTGCTGCCCGCCGTGGCCTCGGCCCGTGACCTCGACATCGCCCTGCTCGGCATCCCGTACGACGGCGGGACCTCGTATCGGACCGGCGCGCGCTTCGGGCCGAGAGCTGTCCGCGAGCAATCGTCGCTGATCCGCCCCTGGAACCCCGTCCTCAAGGTGCATCCCTTCGAGCGCATGCGCGTGGCCGATTGCGGCGACGTCGACGTGGTGCCGATCTCGATCGAGCGCACCTACGAGGCGATCGAGCGGCGCCTGAGCCAGGTGATCGCGGAGGGCGCGATGCCCGTCTGCGTGGGCGGCGATCACTCGATCTCCCTGGCAATCTTGAGGGCGCTCGCGCGTCGGCACGGGCGCCTCGGCCTCGTGCACTTCGACGCTCATCCCGACACCTGGGACGAGTACTTTGGCTCGAAGTACTTCCACGGAACGCCGTTCCGCCGCGCGATCGAAGAGGGTCTCGTCGACCCGCGCCGGATGATCCAGGTGGGAATCCGGGGCCCGCTCTACGGGGACGAGGATTTCGCGTTTCACGAGCAACACGGGATCGAATTCCACCGCATCGAGGCGGTGAAGGAGCAGGGGACCGCCTGGGTCACGGAGCGATTCGACCGCCTGCGCACCGGTGGTCCGGTCTACTGCTCGTTCGACATCGACGCGGTCGATCCGGCGTACGCGCCGGGGACCGGAACGCCCGAGGTCGGCGGGCTCACCTCGTACGAGGCGCTCGTCCTGGTGCGCGCGCTGGCCGGCATGCCCCTGGTGGGCGCGGACGTGGTCGAGGTCTCGCCGCTCTACGACGGCCCGGGCCAGGTCACCGCGCTCCTGGCCGCCAACCTGCTCTTCGAGCTCGTCAGCGTGCTGGCGCTGAAGAAATGAAGCCGGTCCGCGTCTGTCTCGGGCCACCCTCGGGTGCACCGGCCTCATGGCACTCGTTACAATGAAGCCGGCTCGCGTCTGTCTCGGGCCACCCTCGGTGCGCACCGGCCTCATGGCACTCGTTACAATGAAGCCGGTCCGCGTCTGTCTCGGGCCACCCTCGGGTGCACCGGCCTCATGGCACTCGTTACAATGAAGCCGGTCCGCGTCTGTCTCGGGCCACCCGCGGGTCGCACCGGGCTCATGGCACTCGTTACAACAAAGCCGGTCCGCGTCTGTCTCAGGCCACCCGCGGTGCGCACCGGCCTCATGGCACTCGTTACAACAATTGCGATGTTGGTGCCCGCGGCGGTGCGGGCAGCACCGGCGCCGGTCGCCACGATCGAGATCGAGGGTGTGATCAGCCCGGTCACGTTGCGGCTCGTGGGCCTCGCGATCGATCGCGCCCAAGCCGAGCGGGCCCAGGCCCTCGTGATCCTGCTCGACACGCCGGGCGGGCTCGAGCGCTCGATGCGGGCGATCGTGCAGCGCATGCTGAACGCCGAGGTGCCGGTGGTCGTGTTCGTCGCGCCCACCGGCGCCCGCGCCGCGTCGGCCGGCGTGTTCATCACGATGGCCGGGCACGTGGCGGCGATGGCGCCCGCCACCAACATCGGGGCGGCGTCGCCGGTGTCGATCGGCGGCGGCAACGACAAGACGATGATGAAGAAGGTCGAGAACGATGCGGCCGCCTTCATCCGCACCGTCGCGATCGAGCGCGGCCGCAACGCGGACTGGGCCGAGAAGGCGGTCCGCCAGGCTGTCGCCGTCACCGAGCGCGAGGCCCTGAAGCTGAACGTGATCGACCTGATCGCCGATTCCCTCCCCGACCTTCTCGGCAAGATCGACGGCCGCACGATCAAGCTGCCGAAGGGCACGGTGACCCTCGCCACCAAGGGCGCGCCCGTCCGCCCGATCGAGATCGGCTTCCGCGACCGCTTTCTCAACGTGATCACGGATCCCAACGTGGCCTACGTGCTCATGATGCTCGGCATGCTGGGCCTCTTCTTCGAGCTGTCGAATCCGGGTGTGATCCTGCCGGGCATCATCGGTGGGATCTCGTTGATCCTGGCGTTCTTCGCCTTCCAGAGCCTGCCGATCAACTACGCCGGTCTGCTGTTGATCCTGTTCGGCATCGTGCTGCTGGTGGCGGAGATCAAGATCGTGAGCCACGGAGTCCTGGCGATCGGGGGCATGATCTCGATGGCGCTCGGCTCGTTGATGCTGTTCGACTCGCCCGAGGTCGGCTTTCGCGTCTCCTGGTGGGTGATCGCGCCGACGGTGGGCGCCACGGCGGGGCTCTTCCTGTTCGTCGTCGCCGCCGGGGTGCGCGCGCTGGGGCGCCCGACGGCGACCGGCGCCGAAGGCCTCGTCGGCAAGACCGCCACCGTCCGGGAGCGGCTGGCCCCGGAGGGCCAGGTGATGGTCTCCGGTGAGATCTGGCGCGCGGTCGCTCAGGGCGAGCCGCTGGAGCCGGGCGCCCAGGTGCGAATCGTCTCGGTGGACGGGCTCACGCTGAAGGTCGCCAAGGCCGAGGTCAAGGGAGGGCGCACATGATCGGGATGGACACGCTGCTGCTCCTCGTTGTCGCCGTCGTGGCGATCTTCTTCATCGGCTCCTTCGCGCGCATCCTGCGCGAATACGAGCGTGCGGTCATCTTTCGCCTCGGGCGCAGCACGAAGGCGATCCTCAACCCGGGCGGCCAGGGCAACGGCCCCGGGCTCGTGCTGCTGGTGCCCATCATCGACAAGATGGTCAAGGTGAGTTTACAAACCGTCGCGCTCGACGTGGCGCCGCAAGACGTCATCACGCGCGACAACGTGTCGCTCAAGGTCAGCGCCGTCATCTACTTCCGGGTCGTCGATCCCGAGCGCGCCGTGATCGCGGTGCAGGACTATCTCTACGCGACCTCGCAGATCGCGCAGACGACCCTCCGGAGCGTGCTGGGCCAGGTGGAGCTCGACGACCTCCTGTCGGCGCGCGACAAGATCAACCAGCAGCTCCAGCGCATCATCGACGAGCACACCGAGCCGTGGGGCATCAAGGTGGCGACGGTGGAGGTCAAGCAGATCGACCTGCCACAGGACATGCAGCGCGCGATGGCCAAGCAGGCCGAGGCCGAGCGCGAGCGCCGCGCCAAGGTCATCAACGCCGACGGCGAGTTCCAGGCGGCGGCGAAGCTCGCCGAGGCGGCCGAGGTCCTCACCCGGCACCCGATCGCCGTCCAGCTCCGCTATCTGCAGACCATGCGCGAGATCGCCTCGGAGCGGTCCACGACGACCTTCTTCCCGCTGCCGATCGACCTCTTCGGCCCGTTGCTCCAGGCTTTCAACAAGGGCGGGGATGGCGCCAAGGCGTGATGTAAAATACTTCAGCTCGCTCGTTGTCCCGCGTTGGTGGTCTCGGGGGGTTAGCTCAGTTGGGAGAGCGCGGCGTTCGCAACGCCGAGGTCGAGGGTTCGAATCCCTTACCCTCCACCACTACATTTCCCGCCTAGTTACATCGCACTTTTTCAAGTCCGGAGCGTATAGGAGCGTTTCGTAGCGTCTGCCGTGCTTCATTTCCG
>QHSL01000144.1 GCA_003220435.1 Candidatus Rokuibacteriota bacterium
CTCGCGCTACGACCTCGCGATTCTCGACGTGCAGATGCCCGACATGGACGGTTTCCAACTCGCCACCGCGGTGCGCGGAGAGAAAAAGATCGCGCGCACCAACCTGCTCATGCTGACCTCCGCCGGACAGCGTGGCGACGGCGAACGGTGCCGCGAGCTGGGGATCCGAGGCTACCTGACGAAGCCCATCTCGCGCAGCGATCTCCTGGAAGCACTCGGGACGGTGCTCGCGGGACCTCCAGAGGAAGCCGGAACCCCGGAAGTCGTTACGCGCCACACGATCGCGGAATCGCGGCGGTCGTTGCGCGTGCTGCTCGCCGAAGACAATCCCGTCAACCAGCAAGTCGCGGTCGCCATGCTGGTCAAGCGCGGGCACGCCGTCCACGTGTCGAGCAACGGCCGCGAGGCGGTGGACGCGGTGCGCGCACGCGATTACGACGTCGTATTAATGGACATCCAGATGCCGGAGATGGACGGCTTCGAAGCCACCCACGCGATTCGCGAGCTGCCGCAGGGCAAGGATCTGCCGATTATCGGCCTCACGGCGCATGCCCTTTCGGGCGAGCGAGAGCGCTGCCTTTCACACGGCATGACGGACTATCTCGCCAAGCCCTTCAAGGCACACGAGCTGTTCGCGTTGGTGGAAGGCACCGCGGAGCCGAAGGCTCCGGCAGCCCAGCCGCTCGCCACGCTCGCGCCGCCGGTGGACCTCGAGGGGTTCCGCACGACGTTGCGCGAAGCGGGCGCCGAGCAGGCCTTGTATTCCATTATAGACACGTTCGTGCGGCAGGCTCCGGATCGCCTCGCCGCCCTGGCGACCGCGGTCACGAGCGGCACGGGCGACGACATCGCGAAGGCGGCCCATGTCTACCGCGGGGCCGCCGCCACAATCGGCGCGCGCGCGCTCGCCGAGCTGCTCGAGCACGTGGAGACGACCGCGCGCGCCGGTGAGATCGAAGCCGCGCGCGAGACGTTCGAGCGCGTCAGTCCCGTCGCGCACGATGTGACCGAGTATTTGCGCCAGCAGCGCGTCTTGTTGCCGGAGGAATGATGCGGATTCTGCTCGCCGAGGATGACGCCGTCGCTGGACAGACGCTCACCGCGATCCTCACCGCGCAGGGGCACGAGGTCACCGCGGTGGACAACGGCGTGGACGCGTGGGGGTTGTGGCAGGTCGCCCGGCATCGCGTGATCGTATCCGACTGGCTGATGCCGGCGATGGACGGCATCGAGCTGTGCCGCAAGATCCGCGCGCGCCCTCCCGGCCCATACACCTACTTCATGATGCAGACGATCCGCACCGGACTGGGGAATTTTCTCGAGGCGATGAAGGCGGGCGTGGACGACTTTATCACGAAGCCGATCGTCCCCGAAGAGTTGATCGCGCGGCTCGAGGTCGCCGAGCGGATCCTCGGCCTGCGGGAAGAGCTGATGACGCTGGAAGGGCTGCTCGCGATGTGCAGCTACTGCAAACGCATTCGCGACACGGACGGCGCCTGGACCCCGCTCGAGCGCTATGTGGGTGTGAGGATTGTTACGAGAAGTACCTGAAACCGCAGATCGACGGCTGAATCGGGGCGGCGGGATTCGAACCCGCGACCTCCTGGTCCCAAACCAGGCGCGCTACCGGACTGCGCCACACCCCGGCTGACTACTCAATACGTCGAAAAAAGACGTCGAAAAACTACGTCAAGATAACTACGTCACGATGAACGGCGTAACAACACTTCGATAAGCGCCCTGAAGGCACGCCCTCGGTGCGACACCCGGTGCTTGGCCGAAGGAGGTGCTTCGCCGAAGGTCATGTGGAGCTCATCCGAGTAGAAGAGCGGATCGTAGCCAAAGCCTCCTGATCCTCGCGGTTCCGTCAGGATGAACCCATCGCACGTGGCCTCGACGATCTCCGGTACGCTGCTCGGGGTCGCGAGAAATGCAACCACGCACCGGTAATGCGCGCTGCGCTTGTCATCTGGCACGCCCGCCAACTGCTCGAGCAACAACCTGTTGTTTTCGGCATCGCTGCCGGTTGCGGACCAGCGCGCGGAGCGTGGACCCGGCGCCCCGCCGAGCGCGTCGACCTCGATACCGGAATCATCGGCCACGGCCGGCAGGCCGCTGCGCGTCGCGTAGTAGCGCGCCTTGGCAACGGCGTTCTCCACGTAGCTCGTGGTGCGCTCGAGATCGGCTTCTTCGGGGAGCGGCTCCAGCAGCCGGTCGGCAGGAAACGAAATCTCGAACGGCAGGCCGGCGAACAGCTCGCGAATCTCGCGCGTCTTCCCGGGGCTGCGCGTGCCGATGAGCAGCTTCATCAACGGCGCCGCAGCCGCTCGAGTAACCTCGTCGTGGACTGGTCCGTGACGAGCGGCACTCGCACGACCCGGCCTCCCCACCCTTCCACCTCTTTCGCCCCGACGATGGCCTCGACGGCATAATCGGCGCCCTTCACCAGCACATCCGGACGCAGCGTGCGGATCAGCGCGAGCGGCGTGTCCTCATCGAACAGCACGACGCAATCCACGGCGGCCAGGGCGGCGAGCAGCCGCGCCCGTTCACCCTCGGCGACCACCGGCCGGTCCGGCCCCTTGCCCAGGCGCCGCGCGGAAGCATCGCGGTTGACGGCGACGATCAATGCGTCGCCTTCGGCGCGGGCCGCCTCGAGCAATGCGACGTGCCCCGTGTGGAGCAGATCAAAGACGCCGTTGGTGAAAACGACCCGGCCCTGGGTGGCGCGCCAGCGCGCGGCGGCCTCGGGCGTACGGAGCTTCGCGGCCGTGTTCAGAGCGGCTGCGCGGCTCGGGGGTGGAAGGAGAAGCTGTGATTGAAGAAGGGCAGCGACACGATTTCGCTGTAGCGCGTTTCAATGACGATCTCGCGCGGCGAGGCGGTGCGGCGGATCTGGAGCTGGCGGCCGCCCGCGGAATCGGGAAGCCCGATGTCTTCGATGGCCGCCTGAATGCGGCGACGGATGGTCCCATCGTCGAGTCCGGACGCGATGCGTGTTTCCGTCTGCAGTTCATCGAGCAGCCGATAGTACCGGAAATAGACCTCGCCGATGTTCACGCCGTAGTACAGCACCGCGACGAAGATGAGCAGCGACAGCAGGCAGCCGCTGGAGCTGGCGCCGCGCCGCGAGGCGAGAGCCCTCACCATTGCGACTGGGCCCCATCGACGATCTGCTGAACCAGCTTCGCCAGCGCCAGCTTCCGTCCTTCCAGCTCCGCCGGGGGATCGTAGTCCCCGTCCACGGAAAGACCCTGACGCTTCCAGACCGTCGTGCCTTCGCGCTGGTTGACGATCTCGACGTCCACGATGATCATCACTTTGCGCTTGGTCACCGTCACCTGCCCAATGCCGGCCTGCACGCTCTGCGGCACGTCGGGATCATAGCGCACCACGCGGCCGCGCACGATCGCGTCGGCCTGCGCTTCGGTCGCCACCCGCAATCCCAGGCGGCCTTCGAGCGCCTGACGCACGGCGTCACTCACTTCCGCGGTCAGCCGAGGTTCGGGGGTGTCGTTGTCGAACGGCAGGATGGCGACCGTTTTGACGTTGGGGAGCGTGCCGCCCGCAAATCCGTACAGGCAGCCCGCGAGCCACAGGCTCGCGGCACTAGCGACGACTGCGCCAGAGAGCCGGCGCGAAGACCGGCGCCGTATCGACGGCCACCACCGTGAGCTCAAATCGGGCCCCCCCCCCTCCCGGAGCCTGCGGGAACTCGATCCGCGCGTTCGCGGCACGCGCCAGTGTGTCGAGCGCGGAACCACTGCGCGCCACCATTTTCCCGCTCCGCCGCCATTCGGCTTCCAGCATCGCCACCCCCCGGCGGCTCGCGCTGTCGGGAGGAGTCACGACGTAATCGAGCGTGTCCTCCGGCTGCGCGAACCGCCACACGACGCGCCCCGTGTGCCGCACCGAATCCACGAGCTGCGTGCCGAGCACGTTGGCATCGGCCGCGGGCGGCCGCGCCATTGCGAATGCCGCCCACAACATCGGGATCGCCGGGACGAGCGAACGAAAATTCTTCTCCGGATCCGCCCACAGCACCGAGTCGCCGATGACGACCGCTGCTCCGCTGCCGAGGCCCAGCGGTCCCGCGTAATCGAATCGCAGGGTGTCGGGCGGTGCGATCCGGACCGTGCCGCGCCCCGCGTACTTGACCCGCTCGTCTTGATAATGCCATCGAAACCGAATCAGCGCTGGCGCGCGCGGCAGGGTGGTGTTGGCCCATTGCGCCGCGCTGTCCCGACTCGCCGGCGCCAGAGCCATCGGCACGAGCGGCGCGGGTGGGCGATAGCCGGGACAGGCCGCCAGCAGTGCACAGGCGCCAATGTAGGAAAAGGAACGGCGCCGGGTCAATAGTTGAAGCCGAAGAAGAAGTCCACGAAGTGACGATTCTGGGTGCTCGCCGGTAATCCGTACGCGTCGACGTTC
>QHSL01000015.1:0-64665 GCA_003220435.1 Candidatus Rokuibacteriota bacterium
CCGGCTTCGCCTTGAGGTCGATCTTCTCGATGTGCGCCTGCTGGTCCGCTCCCGCATACAACCTGAAAGTCCCCATGAGTCCCTCCGTAGTGCGAGCCGCAGGACGTCGCGGGGCTGGGGCCCTGCCGTCCCAGGCGAGCCTACAAATGTAGAACGGGATGCTAGCATAGAAGGTCACCGATGACCGGCCGCATGCCGGGACCCACGTCCCACACGTTGTTCTCGCAGAGGCTCCGCCTCCACTACGTCGACTGGGGCAATCCTACGAAGCCGCCGCTGGTGCTCCTGCACGGCGGGCGCGACCACTGCCGCAACTGGGACTGGACGGCGGCGGCGCTCCGAGAGGACTGGCACATCATCGCGCCTGACCTCAGGGGCCACGGCGACAGCCAGTGGTCGGCCGACGGCAGCTACACGATGGCCGGCTACGTCTACGACCTGGCCCAGCTCGTCCACCAGCAGCGGCTAGCGCCGGTGACGATCGTCGCCCACTCGCTCGGCGGCCAGATCGCCCTCCGCTACGCCGGCCTCTACCCGGATACGGTCGCCCGGCTCGTGGCCGTCGAGGGCCTCGGCCCGTCACCCGCGCGGCTCGCCGAGGGGCGGACGAAGACGATCGTGGAGCGGATGGACGAGTGGATCGGTGAGCAGCGGACTCTCGCCGGCCGCCTGCCACGGCGCTACCCTTCGATCGAGGACGCCTTCCGGCGCATGCAGGATGAGAACCCGCACCTCACCGCCGAGCAGGCGCGCCACCTGACCGTGCACGGCGCCAATCAGAACGAGGACGGGACGTACAGCTGGAAGTTCGACAACTACGTCCGAGCGTGGCCGCCGTATGATATGCGCGGCCGCGACATCCAGCTCCTGTGGTCGCGGATCGCGTGCCCGACGCTGCTCATGTACGGCAAGGAGAGCCGGGCCGGCAATCCGTCCGAGGACGGCCGGGCCGCACATTTCCGTCACGCCACGGTGATCGGCGTCGACGGCGCGGGCCACTGGCTGCATCACGACCGGCTGGAGGAGTTTCTTCGTATCGTGCGACACTTTCTGGCAACGTGAAACATTCACGAGGAGGGCCTGAACGATGACTTCGAACGGCGATCGCTACGACGTGGGTGGTGTGCTGCTGCCGCGCCCCTTCAAGATCCGTCGCCTCGGTCACTTCGGCTTCAACGCGGTGAAGATGACCGAGTCGCTCGAGTTCTACCGGGATCTACTCGGCTTCAAGCACTCCGACGTCCTGGACTTCGGCAAGATGCCCTGGGCGCCCAAGGGCGCCGACCTCGGCGATACGCGTGGTTACTTCATGCGTTACGGCACGGACCACCACGCGTTCGTGCTCTTCAACAAGAAGGTGCTCGACCACCGGCCGGATCGGAAGTTCGCTTCGGAGGTCACCGTCAACCAGATCACCTGGCAGTGCGGCAGCCTCAAGGAGATCATGGACGCCCATACCTACTTCCAGGACCGGGGGGTCCCGATCCAGCGCGTCGGGCGTGACATGCCGGGAAGCAACTGGCACGTGTACGTGTACGATCCCGACGGCCACACGATCGAGCTCTACTACGGCATCGAGCAGATCGGCTGGAACCAGCTGAGCAAGCCGACCGAGATGTACTACCGCGGCTTCCGCGAAAGGCCGTCGCTCCCTCAGGTCTCCGAGATCGCCGAGCTGGCCGAGGCGTTCGACAAGGGGATCGACGTCTCCGCCGGCAACCGCACCCGCGAGCGCCTCCCCGAGACCTACGAGGTCGAGGGCGTGTTGCTGCCCCGGCCGTTCAAGATCACGAAGATCGGCCCGGTGGGCCTCTTCGTGGCCGACGTGGCGAGCGCCGAGGCGTTCTATTGTGGGCACCTCGGCTTCGTGAAGAGCGAGGAGACGACGTACCGCGGCGCGCGCTGCCTGTTCCTGCGCGCGGGCGCCGAGCATCACAGCGTCGGGCTCTTCCCGAAAGAGCTCCGCCGCACGCTCGGGCTCTCGGAGCACACGAGCTGCATGTCGTTCGGCGTGGAGGTGGGCAGCTACACGCAGCTCCGGCAGGCGGTGGCGTTCCTGAAATCGCGCGGCGTGACCCTGATCGACTCGATTCCGCCCGAGCTCCATCCGGGCATCGACTACTCCGCGTTCGCGCTGGATCCGGACGGGCACTGCGTCCAGCTCTACTACTACATGGAGCAGATCGGCTGGGACGGCAAGGCGCGGCCCGCCGCCCAGCGGCGCGTCGTGAACGGCGCGTGGCCCGAAACGATCGAGCCTGTGTCGGACACGTACGTCGACCAGGTGTATCAGGGGCCGCTGGGCTAGTGCGAGCCGCAGGACGTCGCGCGGCTGGGGTCCAGCCGTCCGAGGCGAGTCTATGAAATGAAGTTCGGCCTCAACTTCTTCCCGTCGTTCCGGTCGAGCGACAGCTCGACCGCGGAGTACTTCGCGCAGTGCCTGCGGCTGGCCGAGCGCGCCGACGCGCTCGGCTTCAACTCGATCAAGACCGTGGAGCACTACTTCTACGACTACGGCGGCCATTCGCCGAACCCCGTCGCGCTGCTGGCGGCGGTCGCCGCCCGCACACGGCGGATCCGCCTGATCACCGGCGCCGTCATCCCGGCCTTCAACCATCCCGTGAAGCTCGCCGCGGAGCTGGCGGCGCTCGACAACCTCAGCAACGGGCGCCTCGACGCCGGGTTCGGCCGCGCCTTCATCCCCAAGGAGTTCGACGTGTTCGGCGTGTCGATGGAGGACAGCCGCGCCCGCTTCGAGGAAGGGCTCGACATCGTCGTCCGGCTCTGGACCGAGGACCGCGTCTCCTACGACGGCAAGTTCCACCGCTTCCGCGACGTCCACCTGAACCCTCGCCCCGTCCAGAAGCCGCACCCGCCGATCTGGATCGCCACGGTCGCTTCACCCGAGTCGTTCGTCGCGGCCGGCCGGCGCGGCTTCAATATCATGATCGTGCCGTACGCGGCGGGCGGCATCGACAAGGTGCGCGACATGGTGCGCGCGTACCGCCAGGCGTGGCGCGAGGCCGGCCATCCGCCGGGAGCCGAGAGGATCCAGAGCTCGCTCCACTGCTACGTGGCCGAGACCCACGCCGCGGCGGTCGCCGGCGCGCGGCCGCGCGTCGCGCGCTACGTCGAGGTCTTCGCCGAGGCCGTCGGCTCGTGGACCGGCCACCAGTCGGCCCAGTACGCCGGCTACGGCAAGATGATGGACTCGATCACGCGGACCACGGTCGACTCGATGCTGACGGACCGTCAGGCGCTGATCGGGACGCCCGACGAGGTGGCCGAGCAACTGCAGCATCACGTCGACGTCTTCGGCGAATTCGAGCCCTCGATGCAGATCAACTTCGGCGGGCTGGGCGACGCGGAGGCGTTCCGAACGCTCGAGCTCTTCGCCAGCCACGTCCTGAAGCGCTTTCCGGAAACGCGGTAAGCGCCTCGCGTCCCTTTCACTTCGAGGAATTTTTCGGAGCGAACATCTTGTAGAGTAGGCGGGCCGAGGTGAACCTCTCATGGCGATGTTCAGGCTGATCGCAGCGTTCGTCATCGTGGTGTTCGTGTTCACGTCGCTTGCGGTCCCGGTCGCTGCGGCGCCCGGTGGGCCGGGCGGTCCCGGTGGGCCCGGCGGACCAGGTGGTGGGCCGGGCGGACCAGGTGGGCCGGGCGGACCCGGTGGGCCAGGCGGGCCCGGTGGGCCGGGCGGTCCGGGTGGGCCCGGGGGACCCGGCGGACCAGGGGGAAGCTCCAGCGGCGGGGCCGCGGGCCCCGCGAGCATTGGAACGAACACGGACGGCGACGGAGCGGCCAGCAGCGGCGGAGCGTTCGGGAACGCTGGGGCACCGGGGAGCGCCGGGGTGGTTGGGAGCAGCGGCGGGGCTGCCAGCGGGGCCGGCGCAGCGGCGAGCCCCGGCAACGGCCAGGCCGGTAGTCGGTGATCGCGATCGCGCACCGTCGATCAGGCGTCGGGGTGATGGCGCTCCTCGTCTGGATCCCGCTTGCGACCGGCTGCGCGTCCACGAAAGGCACACTCGCCCAGGATCTCGCTCGGCAGCGATGGGAGACGTGCAGCTACGTTCGGACGATCACCCTCAGGGAGATCAAGCCCGACGGACAGATCTGGGCCTGGGCCAGGGACGCCTCGGACCTGGCCGCCTGGCAAGCGTGCGACCGAAGGGCTCAGGAGAATCAGGCGAGCGGCGCCGCGGTGTGGCTGATGTCGAGCCCTCCCCCACAGGCGCGCACACCTCGCGCCACCGCGACGGCTCCGCCGGCGTGGGAGCCGGGCGACGCATGGGCGTTTCGATGGTCGAGCCCGGCGGGCAAGGGGGTCTTCATCTGGACGGTCGACAGAGAAGAGGCGATCGAGGGGACGGCCCACTACGTGATCAAGACCGGTACCCGTGAAATCTTCTATCGGAAATCCGACATCGCGACCACCGTCGAAACCCTCGACGGCGCGACCGTGCTGATCAACACGCCTCCACGGCAGCGGTACGTGTGGCCGCTTCGCGTCGGCCACGGTTGGCAGCAGACGGTCGTCGAAGAAAGGCCCGGAGCGCGTCACACGGCCGAGCGAGTGTACGCGGTGACCGTGGAAGCCGAAGAGACCGTCGTCGTTCCCGCCGGCACGTTCGACGCGTTCAAGCTCCTCTATCGGAACAAGGCGACCGGCGGGGTCGCTTACGAGGAATGGTTCTCGCCGAGCGTCAAGCACGCGGTGATGCTTCGGGAACATCTGGAGTCGGGGCTTCTGGTCCGAGAGCTGATCGCGTTCAAGCTCAACGACCCTTAGGCCGCCTTTTACTCGCGGACCTCTGGAAAGATGCCCCGCGCGGGTGCATGGGCCCGCTTCCACACCAGCACGCTCCGGACGTAGTCGATGACGACCCTGCCCTCCTGCTGGATCCCGCGCGTACGCACCTTGACGACGCCGCGCTCCGGATTCGACCGCGACTCGCGCTTCTCCAGCACCTGCGACTCGGAGTAGAGCGTATCGCCGGCGAAGAGCGGGTTCGGCAGCTTGATCTCGTCCCAGCCGAGCGCGATGCCGTTCTCGCTGACGTCGGCGACGCCCAGGCCGGTCACGATCGCCAGCGTCAGCGTGCTGTTGATCAGGCATTTGCCGAACTGGGTCCGCCTGGCGAACTCGTTGTTGAAGTGGATCTGGTTGGTGTTGCTCGTCAGCAGCGTGAACCAGATGTTGTCGGCCTCGGTCACCGTCCGGCCGAGCCGACACCGGTAGACGTCGCCGACGTTGAAGTCCTCGAAGTACCGCCCCTCCCATCCCGCGACCTCGGCCATCAGACCCCTCCGCGCGCCTCGACCGACGGCGCCAGCCCCGTGCTCGTGTCGGCCAGCACCTCGCGGTGCCCGATGCCGAGCGTCTTGATCCACCGCTGCTGGCCCAGGGTCAGCGCGATGAAGAAGCCGAGCTCGACCAGCTCGGGATTCGAGAAGTGGTGGCGGAGCTTCGCCCACAGGGTCTCGTCGGCGATCTCCGCGTTCCACACGATGGCGCTCGCGTAGGTCAGCGCCACCTTCTCGCGCTCGGTGAACTTCGGCGAGTCGGCGAAGTGCAGGAGGTCGTCGTACTTGTCCTCGGTGAGCCCTTTCCGTCCGGCCTGGACGGAGCGCTGTACGCCTCAGTACTCGCACTCGATGGACTTCGACACGTAGACGCGGCAGAGCTCCTTGATCGCGTGGTCGCAGACGCCCTGGCGGAACGTGAGCTCCCACGCCTGGGAGAACGCGCGGATCACGCTCGGATTATTGGCGCGGATCGCCTGGCTCTCCGGCCGGGGCGTGCCCTCGCGCCGGGCGCGCTCGAGGTAGCCCAGAATCTCCCCGTCGGTGATCGTTGAAGGGTCGACGTAGGGAATGTGCGGCATGGCGATGGTCTCCTGTTAGAGAACGCTCGTGCCGCCGAAGCGGCGCTCCCAGCGCGGGATGACCTCTTTGTTGTAGACGTTGTCGGGAACCTCGCCGCGCAGCGCGTGCAGGACCGACTCGGTCGCCCACCGGATGCCCGGGCCGAGCCCGCTGCCCACGTTCGACGAGACCATGTGCGGCGACAGCAGCACCTTGTCCCCGAGGTTGCGCAGCGAGCTGTCGCGCGCCAGCGGCTCCTCCTCGAAGACGTCGAGCGCCGCGCCACCGATCTGTCCCCTGATCAGCGCCTCGGTCAGCGCCGCCTCGCGCACGCAGGGGCCGCGCGAGGTGTTGATCAGGATCGCCGTCGGCTTCATGAGGGCGAGCTGCGCGGCGTCGATCATGTGCCGAGTCTCCCGGGTCAGCACCACGTGCAGGCTGACCACGTCCGACTCGCGGAGCAGCGTCGGTAGGTCAACGCGTGTGACGCCGTGCTCGGCGAACTTCGACTCGGGCACGTAAGGATCGGCGGCCAGGATGCGCATGTTCCACGGCCGCAGCAGCGTCGCGACGCGGCTCCCGATGCGCCCGAGGCCGATCAGGCCTATGGCAATTCCCGCGTAGCCGTCGGCACGCGAACCGATGTAGGTGCCCTGAAGCTTCGAATCTCGCCAGGCCCCTCCTCCCTTCAGATGTCGATCCCTCTCTCTGGTTCTTTTCAGCATCGTGAGCATCGCGGTGATCGTGCCCTCGGCCACGCCGCCCCAGTTCGACTCGGTCGGGCCGTGGCAGACCAGGATCCCGAGCTCCGTCGCGGCCTCGACGTCGACGTCGTCGACGCCGATCGTGTACTTGGCGATGACGCGAAGCCCGGCCGAGCTCTCCATGACCTTCCGGGTGATCGGCGCGTTGCGGATCGACGTACCCATGAGCGCGTGGCAGCCCGTGGCCATCTGGGCGAGCTCGCCTTCGTTGTTGCCGTGCGGCGTGTCCCACGACGCCTTGCCCAGGATCAGCTCGCATCCGTGCTCCTGGAGCGTCGTGTGGGTGTCGCGCGCGTCGTCGACCGGGGCGAAGATCAGGACCTTCGCGGCGCTCATCGTCGGGATCCTCCTCATCGTAGGCGCGGCTTGCCTTCGCCGATCACGTCGGCCAGAATCCGCGTGACTGACGGACCTGTCAAGAGCCAGACCAGGAGGAAGCCATGGTCCCGTTCCCGGTGAACGACGCCGACGGACACATCACCGAATCGCCCGCGCAGCTCCGTCCGTATCTCGAGGGGCGCCAGGGCGAGCGCAGTCCTTGGGCCCGACGTGACTCCTACTATCCGGTGGACGGCTGGGACCGCTCCCTCGGCGGCACGCTCGGCAGCAACGTGAGCGACGCCAAGACGTGGCTCGCGATCATGGACGAGGGCAATCTCGAAACGGCCATCCTCTACCCGACGGCCGGGCTCGCGATCGGCTGGGTGCGTGAGCCCGACTTCGCGGTGGCCCTCTGCCGCGCCTACAACGACTTCGTCCACCAGGAGTTCCTCACCGTGAGCCCGCGCCTCAAGGCGGTGGCGCTGCTCCCGTTCCAGGACGTGCCGGAGGCGGTGAAGGAGCTGCGACGCGCGGTGACCGAGCTCGGAATGTCGGGCGCCTTCGCGCCCGCGGTAGGACTGCGGCTGCCGCTCGGCCATCCCGAATTCCACCCGATCTACGCCGAGGCGGAGCGGCTCGGCTCGATGGTGGCGTGCCACGCCACGGTGCGTGGACCGCAATTCTTCGGCGCCGACGGCTTCGACAAGTTCATCGAGGTGCACACGCTCTCGCATCCGGTGGCCCAGATGATCCAGCTCACCGGGATGATCTTCGAGGGCGTGCCCGAGAAGTACCCGCGTCTCCGGATCGGCTTCATGGAGGCGGGATGCTCGTGGCTCCCCTTCTGGATGGACCGCATGGACGACGAGTGGGCGAAGCGCGGCGCGGTGGAGGCGCCGCTCTGCCGGAAGAAACCGAGCGAGTACCTCCGGTCCGGCCGGCTCTACTTCGCCGCGGAGGGCGACGAGAAGTCAGTGCCCGAGGTCGTCCGGCGGCTCGGCGACGACATCATCTTCTACGCGAGCGACGTGCCCCACTGGGACCACGACTATCCCGGGAACGTGCACGAGCTCGCCACGCGGGAAGACCTGAGCCTCGAGACGCGGCGGAAGATCCTCTACGAGAACACGCGCCGGCTGTACGAGCTGGCGCCGGCGCCGGCCGTCAGTGATTGATAGCGGCGCCTCAGCCGGCGGGGCCCCAGCCCCGCGACGGCTTGCGGCGCCCACCACTTTAGAGCAACTCGGCGCAGCCCGCCCGCGCCGCCCAGTACTCCCACCCCCGCCGCATGGACGGGTCTTCGGGCTTCATCGACGCGTGGGCCTCGATCTCGTCCGGGGAGAGCGCCTTCACCTCGCCCAACCGCAGCGCCTCGAGGAGCACGCGGGCGTTGACCGGCATGTAGACGGCCATCCGGATCACCTCGGGGAGCGAGCGCCCGGCCGCCGAGAACCCGTGGCCCCGCATCAGCACCACGCGCTCGGCGCCCAGGGTCCGCGCCAGGTCGCGCCCCTGCGCCATGTTCACGACGAGCAGATTCGTGGCGCCGAACCGGTCCCGGATGTCCCACACCGGGAGGTGCCTGCCGATGAAGCTGGCCATGTGCACGACCGGCCGCAGCGGCGTCGGCGAGATCGTGAACGGCAGGACGGCCTCGGCGTGGGCGTGCACCACCGCCTGGATGTCCGGCCGCGCCTCGTAGATCGCGCCGTGGATGAACCGCTCGAGGTACGGCGGGCGCGTGTCGCCGGCGACGGCGTTGCCCGCCAGGTCGAACTCGATGACGTCGCCGAGCTCGACCAGCTCCGGCGCCCGTGAGCGCGAGAGGAGATAGCGTCCGGAATCGCGCGGGTGCCGCACGCTGACGTGGCCGTAGGCATCGACCACGCCCTCGTGAGCGAGGATCCGGTTGCCGATCACGACGTCACGGATCGCCTGGTCGAGCTTGTCCATGAGCCTCTTCTCTCCTCCGCGCCGGATCTTCGCCTGCCGCCGGCCCCGAGGCAAGCCCGTGGTAGCATCCCCCGCGAAAGGAGGCTCGCCGCGACCTGAGCTCCGACGCCGACACCGCTCGCCTCGTGTTGCACGCCGATCCCCGGCTCGCGGCCGAGGTCGGCGAGCTCGCTCGTCGTCGGCTGGTGTTCTTCGCTGGGCTTCCCGGAACGGGCAAGAGCCTGCTTGTCCATCAGCTCGCGCATCTGGCGAGCGGCGCCGGGCGACCGATTCACCTGCTGCAGTGGGACGTCGCGCGTCCCATCTTCGAGGCCAGCCCGGCGGGCCGGCGCTATCCGCTTGCTGACGGCGTGACCCACGCGGTCGTCCGCAAAGCGGCCGGGCTCTGGGTCCGCCACGCCGTCGCCCAATGGAGCGAGCGTCATCGCGCACCCGAGCATCTCCTGGTCGGCGAGACGCCGTTCGTGGGCAACCGGTTCGTCGAGCTGGCGCAGCGGGCCGCCGACGGCGCCGAAAGTCTCCTGGCCGACCCGACGTGCCGGTTCGCGATCGCCGTGCCCTCGCGCGAGGTCCGGGCGTTTCTGGAGGCGGAGCGCGAGCGCCGCGCGGCCCATCCGCTCCATCCGCGCGAACGCGAGGATGCGCCGCCGCATGTCCTGCGCGACCTCTGGCGCGACCTCGCCGCGCTGGGAACCCGGCTCGGCGTCGCCGCGCCGGAGGGAGCGACGTACGACCCCGCCGTCTATCGACAGGTGTACGAGGCGGTGCTGCGCCATCGCAACGTCGACGTCGTGCCATTGGACGTGGTCCTGCCCACCGAAAGGCTCTCGGTGTATGACTTCGCCGTTGCCCCGCCGTCGCTGGCGCCAACCGAGGCGGAGGCCGAGGCGTTCATCCGCGAGGTCGAGCGCCGCTACCCTGACCCTCGCGCGCTCGAGCGCGAGATCGCCCGCTGGTGGGAGGTGTAGTAGGCTACCGTCTCATCATGAAAAGCGTGCTCACCGTTCTCGCTCTGGTGCTCCCGCTCCTCGGTGCGGCTCCGCCGGTCCCCGCGCAGACTTACCCGAGCGGCCCGATCACGCTGGTGATTCCGCTCGCGCCGGGGGACGCGACCGACGTCGCGGGCCGCGCCATGGCGGAGGAGCTGGCGAAGCTGCTCAAGGTGCCGTGCTCCCCTTCTGTCTCATCGGCGCGTACAGCGTCGGCACCAACGTCGGGGACGGGGTCGTGATGTGGGTCTTCGGGATCGTCGGCTACCTGATGAAGAAGTTCGACTACGAGGGCGCGCCGCTGATCCTCGCGATGGTGATCGGACCGATGATGGAAGAAGCGTTGCGCCAGTCGCTCATCCTCTCGACCGGCAGCTTCGCGATCTTCGTCACGCGTCCCATCTCGGCCGGATTCATCCTGGCCTCCGCGCTCCTCCTACTGCTTCCCCTGCTCGCCCGCCGCCGACCGTCGGCGACGTGACGGAGGCTCGTGTAGGATTTTCCATCGGGTGTAGGAATTTCCGCTCGGCGGCTCAGGCCACACGCACCGCCGCCTCCACCGGCCCCGCCCGCAGCACGAACACCGGAACGTGCGCGGTGCGCAGCACGGCCTCGGCGACCGACCCGAAGAGCAGGCGGCGGAGCCCGGTGCGGCCGTGCGTCGTCATCGCGATCAGGTCCGCGTCGTTCTCGCGCGCGGCGTCGAGGATTTGCTCGGGCGCCTGGCCCGTCCTCACCCGCGTGGTCACCGAGAGCCCGTCGAAGAGCGGCATCGCCGCGACAACGCGCAGATATTCGCGTGCTTCGTGCAGCTTTCGCTCCTTCGCCCGCTCGGCGGCCGCGAACGCTTCGGGCGTCTCGTCCGCCGGACCCGACTGGACCGTCGGCACGACGACGCGAACGAGCACGATGTCGATCTGGAGCGGAAAAGCCATCGGAAGGAACGCCGGGAGCACGGCCTCCGCGATTCGCGAGCCATCGAGTGGGACCAGCGCACGCCTGAACGGAGCCTCGGTCATCGCCAGTAGTTTCATGGCTACCTCCGACACCCGACCGAGCAATCGCGGTGCCAGCCGCTCCACCCGTTTGGGGTCCCTCGCACGTATACGGATTCAGCTATGTCGAATCTACGAGCCGGCGAGCCGCGCGCCCGTCTCACGCACGACGTCGACCAGCGCGGCCAGGTCGGCCTCCGTCGTCGCGTAGTGAAGCACGCAGGCTCGCAGCGCGAAGCGCCCGCCGAGCGTGGCCTGGGTGAGGAACGCGCGGCCCGAGGCCTGGACCTCCTCCATCAGGCGCTTGTTGAGCGCGTCCAGCGCGCTCTCGTCGCCGCGCAGGTGCCCGGGCACGTAGCGGAAGCAGACGATCGAGAGCTCGACGGCGGCCAGCCGCTCGAGGTCGGGGGCCGTGTCCACCAGCTGCCCCAGGTGTGCGGCCAGGGCCAGGTGGCGGGCGACGGTGTCGCGCACGCCGTCGCGTCCGAGGTGCTGGAGCGTCATCCATAGCTTCAGCGCGCGGAAGCCGCGCGTCTGCTGGATGCCGTACTCGGAGTACCACGGCAGCCCGCCCACGCCGCGATCGGGCTCCGTGCGCAGGTAGGCGGGCACCAGGCTGAACGTCTCGCGCAGGAGCCGGCCGTCGCGGACGAGAACCGCGCCGCACTCCACCGGCACCAACAGCCACTTGTGGGGATCGAGCGCGACCGAGTCGGCGCGCGCGAGGCCGGCGTAGCGCGCGCGATGGCTCGGGACCGCCGCGCCCACCGCACCGTACGCGCCGTCGACGTGGAGCCACAGCCGCTCGGCGGCGCCGAGATCGGCGAGCTCATCGAGCGGGTCGATGGTGCCCGTGCTCACCGTGCCCGCGCTCGCCGCCACGCAGAACGGCCGGAGGCCCGCGGCGCGATCGGCGACGACGGCGGCGCGGAGCGCGCGCGGGTCCATCCGGCGATCGCCGTCGACGGCAACGGTGCGGAGCAGCTCCGCGCCCAGGCCGAGGAGCTCCGCGGCCTTCTGAATGCAGCTGTGCCCCTCGGACGAGACGTAGAGGACCAGCGGTGGGCGCGATCGCTGGAGCCCCTCGCGCCGCACGTCCCAGCCGTCCTCTCTCGCCGCCCGATGGCGCGCGGCCGCGAGCGCGATCAGCGTCGCCGCCGAGCCGCCGCTCGCCAGCAGCCCCATGCTGCCCTCCGTGGGGAACCCGATCAGCTCCATGAGCCAGCGCACGGCGGCCCGCTCGACGTAGATCGCCGCATGGTCGCCGCCGGCGCAACTCGGGTTCAGCGCCGCCGCGAGGAAGTCGGCGACGATGCCGATGGGCGCCGGCGGCGAGTTCACCCAGCCGAAGAATCGCGGGTGGCCGTTGCCCATCGCGTGCGGGAGGATGGCGGTGCGGAAGCGCTCCAGGATCGCCTCGGGGCCGGCGCCGGCGCCACCGAGGGGCTCCTGCACGAGCGCGGCCCGCGCCTCGGGCGCCATGGGCCGGAAGACCGGCCGCGTCCGAATGGACGCGAGATAGTCGGCCACCAGGTCGACGGCTTCGTGCGCGAGTCGGCGGAAGTGCTCGGGATCGAGCGCGGGCGGCGCGGGCGGGTCGAGGTTCGGACGCGTCATGCTCGTCTCCTGCCGCGCGGGGGCCGTCTCGGCGGTCGGGTCGACGCGCGATGCCGACCGAGCTCCATCGCGAGGTAGTACACACATCGCTCGTCGCCGGCGTTGGCGAACGCGTGGCGGCAGTCGCCGGCGTAGTAGATGCTGTCGCCCGCGCGCAGCACGTGCTCGACGCCGTCGAGCGTGAGCCGCAGGCGGCCCCGCTCCATCGCGAGATACTCCCGCGAGCCCGGCGCGTGTGCGGCGAACTCGCCGGCGTCGACGCCGGCGGGAATCGTCGTCCGCATCAGCTCGAACTCCACCCCGGGCAAGACCGGCGAGAGGATGCGACGCTCCCAGCCCGAGGGGTCGAGCGCGGTGTCGTGCTCGCCCCGGCGCAGCACGACGATGCGCGCGGCGCGCTCCTCGCCGAGCAGCCGCGCGATGCTGGTGTCGAGCCCCGTCGCGATGCGGTCGAGCACCAGCACGGTCGGCACCTTGCTCCCGCGCTCCACTTCCGACAGCATCGATCGGCTCACCCCGGTGCGCGCCTCGAGGTCCTGGAGCGACAGCCGCCGCGCGAGGCGCTCGCCGCGCAGCCGGGCCCCGAGCCCCGCCATGTCGAGCCCCGACGACAGGCGCCCTTTCCCCTCCCCCGGCCGCCAATCTACCATAGAGGATATTATACTCTATGGTGGAATCAGTGCGGTGGAAAAGATCGGGGGGAGCGGCATTCGCTCCCCCCGGTGTGCTCCGCTGGTTCGATCGCGTCGGCTACTGGAGCGGGGACGTCCCGACCCAGCCCGTCTCGGAGACGTCGACCGTGACCCCGTCGGGGGCGTTGTACTTCACCTCGACGTTCGCGTAGCGGTGGCCGGCGTGGCCGACCCCGAGGGCCTGGTTGATGTCGTCGCGTGGCGTCGACCCGGCGGACTTCAGCCGCTCGGTGATCGCCTCCAGGCTCTCGACCTGGAAACCGATGTGGTGGATGCCGCTCCAGCCGGCGCCGCGCTCGACCCCGGCGACCGCGTCGTTCTTGAAGTTGAGGATCGCGAGGTTGATGTCGCCGTCGCTCAGGTAGTAACCCCGGGCGCCCGGGCTGTCGATCTTCGCGATCTCCTTCATGCCGAACACGTCGATGTAGAACTTCGCAGTCGCGTCCACGTCCTGGGTCGAGAGGGCGATGTGCTTGATCTTCGGCATGGCGTCTCTCCTGTCGCGATGGTTCGGGTTCGGCCCCTGGGCCTGTCTGGGCACACTACGCCAGAGGGGGCTGAAACGCCAGGACATTCGCGGCCGTTCGTTACCGCGGAAACAGGTCCGTGCGCTCGATCTCGCCGAGGAATTGCCGGACGTCGGTGAGCGGCGTGACGAAGGTCTGGCCCGGGACGGGCACGTCGACGTACCACCCGGGCGAGGTCCCCTGCGCCGTCAGACGCGCGGTGCTGAAGCCTTCGACCAGACCGAGCAGCCCTCCGGTGCGAGCGTCGTAGACGCCGCCGCCACTCACGCCGTAGGTCACGGGCGCGTCCACGATCAGACGGGCCGCGGGGTCACCGGCGTCGCCGACGATCACCTGACCGACGACGCCGCTCGACAGCATGATGTGACGGCCCAGCGGGAACCCGACCACCCAGATCGGCGAGCCGAGCGCCGGCGCCGCCGCCGGCGTCACCGTCGAGCATTCCTCAGTCTCCGCGCGCAGGAGCGCCAGATCGATGCCGTCGTTGCGCGCCGCGACGAGCAGCGTGCGGACCTTCCGGCCCGTGCCGACGTGGCGGCCGAACACCGTATAGATCTCCGTCTTGCCCGCGAGCCCCGCGAAGGTGTGGCCGCTGGTCAGGACGAAGCAGGCGGGCCCCTCGGCGGTGCGGCGCGCCGCGATCGCGACGCCGGAGCCGCTCTTGATTCTTCGTCCCTCGCGCTGCTCGACGACGACCTGGACCGCGGACGGCAGGATTTTCTGGAGCACTTGCTCGCGGGTCGGCTCGCCACCCTTGACGGTCGCGCAGCTCGCGAGCAGAAGCGCACTCGACAGTGTCAGGAACGCGCGAGTAAGAATTCCTCGTCCCAGTGTAAGAGTTACCCGCTCGAGCAGCCACTCCCGCCGCGCGACGCCGAGTTCACCTATCAATCATAGCCAACCATAGCCAACTCTCACCGTGATTTGCGAGCATCCTCGCCTCTTACGGGGGGTGCGCCGAGCCGGGGCACGCGCCTTGCTCTGGTCGAGGGCGGGTACGCGCTGCGGTGGCGTTGCCGCAGGGCCCCCGGCTCGAAAACCACCGGTCCTGAGGAGGAACGCCCGATGAGAAGGATGAGCAGCCTGCTGGCCCTGTTCGCCATCGCGTTCATAATCGTGCTCGCGCCGACGGCCTGGGCCGCCGATGTCCAGGGCAAGATCAAGAGCTTCGATCCGAACGCGAACGCCGTCGTACTCGAAGACGGCACCCAGATCATGATTCCACCGACCGTCCGCGTCGAGCGCCAGGCGCTGCAGCCCGGCGCGAACGTGAAGGCAAGCTACGAAGAGAAGGACGGCCACAAGGTCGCGACGTCGATCGCGGTGACGCCCGCCAAGTAGCACAAGCTCAGCGGCGCTCCGGGCGGTGCAGATCCCGCCGCCCGGGCGCCGCGTCCGTCACGCTGTAAAGCTCTCTTTACAGATCCGCCCGCTCGAATTCCCGGCCTCCGCCTTATCACCGAGTTAGCACGCGGCACGGATGTTGCGCGCTGCCATGTCCGGAAGCCTCGTGAAGCCGCCGCTGCGCTCTCGCGTCCGAACGCCACGCCAACGGCGCGCACGCCGTTCAGCCACGAAGGAGTTGAGCAATGAGAGCATCGCCGGGTCGCATCGTGATCTTCGCCGCGCTCGTCGCCGGCCTCCTGCTGCCGGGTGGAGCACACGCAGCCGTGGCTGACGCCCAAGCGGTCAGCGTCAGCCTCGCGTATCTCCAGGCGCACGCGTCGACGTGGGGCATCCAGAACGCGGCGCAAGAGCTCCGCGTGCGGGGGGTCGCGCGAGATTCGATCGGTCAAACGCACGTCCGCCTCGATCAGGTGCACCAGGGCGTCCCGGTCGTCGGAAAGCAGCTGGTCGTACACCTCGACACCAACGGCGCGGCGGTCTCGGCCAACGGCGCGTTCCAGGCCGGCATCGCCGTCTCGGTCCAGCCCGTCATCTCGGCCGCCCAGGCGCGGGACGCCGCCGTTCAGCGCTTCCCCGGTCCGCTCGGAAGCAGCCCGGCGATCGAGCTGGTGCTGTATCCGCAGGGCGGAAGCGTCAGCCTGGCGTATCGCGTGACACTCAGAGACGACGCGGCACCGCGAAAGATCATGGCGTTCGTCGACGCCGCAACCGGCCAGGTCATTCACGGCTACAGTGATTTGAGGACGCTCTTGCCGGGCGGGGCCGCCCCACCGGCGACGGTGAGCAGCGGCGCCATCGCCGCCGCGACGTCCATCGGCGGCGCCGCGACCGGCACCGGCAACAGCCTGTACAGCGGCACGGTCAGCATCGCCACGAGCCGGGCGATCAAAGGCTACGCCATGAGCGACGCGGCCCGCGGCGGTCTGCAGACGGGCGACATGGGCGACCGGCTCTTCGGGCCTACGATCATCTTCCGCGACGCCGACAACGTGTGGGGGAACGGCACGAGCGGCGACCGGGCGACGGCCGGCGTCGACGCGCACTTCGGCGCCGAGATGACCTGGGACTACTACCAGTTCGTGCACGTGCGCAACGGCATCCGGAACGACGGCGTCGGGCCGCTGTCGCGCGTCCACTATTCGAAGAACTACAACAACGCCTTCTGGAACGACGGCTGTTTCTGTATGACCTACGGAGACGGCGACGGCACGGTGTTCTCCCCTCTCGTCTCCCTCGACGTCGCGGGCCACGAGATGACCCACGGCGTGACGAGCTCCACCGCCGACCTCATCTACGACAACCAGTCGGGTGGCTTGAACGAGTCGATGTCCGACATCTTCGGTACGATGGTGGAGTTCTACGCGGCCGCGCAAGGCGCCGCCAAGACCCCGAACTACCAGATCGGCGAGGACGTCTATACGCCGGGGACCCTCGGCGACGCCCTGCGCTACATGGACCATCCCACGCAGGACGGCCAGAGCATCGACACCTTCGACGACTACAACGATCGCCTCGACGTGCACCTGACCAGCGGCATCTCCAACAACGCCTTCTACCTGCTGGCCGAGGGTGGCACCCATCGTCTGGGCGGCGTGGTCACCGGGATCGGGCGCAGCGCGGCCGAGCGGATCTTCTACCGCGCGCTCACCGTCTACATGATCCCGAGCGAGACGTTCGCCCAGGCGCGCGCGGACACGATGCAGGCCGCAACCGATCTGTTCGGCGCGACCAGCCCGGAGGTCACCTCGGTGGGCCAGGCGTGGTCCGCCGTCGGCGTCGAGTAACGACGATCCGCCGGCGCCGCTGAGGGGGACGGCGCGCGTGGTAAGGTTGGCTGTGCCTTACGCCGCCCCTCCACCCCTGACCGCGTTCCTCGCCAGGCACGCCTGAGGTCATTGCGATGAATCTCCTGCGCCCGCTCGACCGCTTCCTGACCGTCAACGGCCTGCGGCTCCACGTGCTCGACTGGGGCGGCGACGGCCGTACGCCGCTGCTGCTGCTGCACGGCTTCACGGGGCACGCGCACGCGTGGGACACGCTGAGCATCGCGCTCCAGCCGCACTTCCACGTCTACGCGCTCGATCAGCGCGGCCACGGCGACAGCGACCCGGCCGACACCTATAACGCCATCGCCGCCTTCGACGACATCGGCGGAGTCCTCGACCAGCTGGGCGTGACCGCGCTCGTGCTGGTCGGCCTCTCGATGGGCGGCCGCAACGCGATCTATTTCACGTCCAAGCGGCCGGAGCTCGTCCAGAAGCTGGTCATCGTGGACATCGGCCCGGAGATCAGCAAGCGAGCGGCGCTCGTCCCGGCCGGCCCGCCGGAGCCCGACACCTGGGAGAGCATCGAGCAGGCGGCGCAGCACCTCTACCGCGGAAACCCGTACCCGGGGATCCACTACTACCGCTGGGTCGTCTCCGACAGCCTGCGCCAGCGGGCCGACGGTGCCCTGGTGTGGGCATGGCATCCGAGCGTCAAGGAGCGGAGATCCCAGCTCGACATCGACTGGTGGGCGGTCCTGCGCGCGATCACGCCCGAGACCCTGGTGCTGCGCGGCGAGCGCAGCACCGTGCTCGATCGCGACGTCGCCGAGCGGATGGCCCGCGAGCTCCCGCGCGGTCGATTCGTCGAGATCCCGCGGGCCGTCCACACCCTGCACGAGGACAATCCCGAGGCGGTCCTGGCCGCCCTCAAGGACTTCCTCAAGTTCTGAGCTAGGGCCGCTTGAGCTTCAAGTCCTCGTACGGTGCCGAGTACGCGTAGCCGCGGATCAGGCTGATCCCCGGCTCCTCGAGCCGCGGGCCGATGCCCCAGGTGAACGCGAGCTCGTAGATCGGGACGTGCGTCACCCGGTCGTGCAGGATCTGCTGGATCTGGTGGATCAAGGCTTCGCGCCGCTTCACGTCGGTCTCGCGCGCCTGACGCTGGAAGAGGTCCTCGACCTCCGGGATCACCCCGGCGGTGTAGACGCCCTCCCGGCTGACGTACGCCTCGAGCCGCGTCGCCGCGTTGCCGCCCGCGCCGGTGATGCCGACGATCAGGCCCTTGAGCTTCTTCTCGCGCCACGCCGTGGTGAGGGTCGCGCGCTCCATGGTTCGGATGCGCGACTTGATGCCGACCGCCTGGAGATACGAGGCGAGCGCCTCGCCCATCGAGGTGTACGGCGGCCACGGGTGGAAGTCGCCGGCGTCGAAGCCGTTGGGATAGCCCGCCTCGGTCAGGAGCTGCTTCGCCTTCCCCGGATCGAAGGGCGTCGGCTCGAACGGCTTCGCGAACTCGAAGGCGCGCGGGATGAGGCCGCCGGTCGGCTTCGAAAAGCCGAGCGTCTCGGCCTGGTTGAGCGCGTTGCGATCGATCGCGTGGCTGGCGGCCAGGCGCACCCGCCGGTCGTGCCACGGCGACTTCGGATCCCACTGGTCGGGCATGTCCAGCCAGAACACGCCGCTCGACTGGCTCGGCGCCGTGAGCTTGAGCCCGGGCGTGCGGCGGATGTCCTCGGCGACCGGTCCGCTGAAGAGGTAGGCGATGTCGACCTCACCCTTCTTGAGGGCGGCCGCACGCGTCGTCTCCTCGCCGAGACTGCGGAGCACGAGCCGCTTCACGCTCGGCGTCTTGCGCCAGTAGCCTTCGTACGCCTCGAGCACGAGCTCGATGCCCGGGTTGAAGCTCACGAAGCGGTACGGGCCTGCGCCGATCGGCGCCTTCTTGAAGCCGTCGTCGCCCACCTTCTCGACGTACTTCTTGGGCACGACCCAGCCGCTGCCGGTCGCGGAGGTACCGTAGAAGGTCATGAAGTCGGGCCAGGGCTCCTTCAAGACGAACCGCACCCGTCCGGCGTCGACGATCTGGACGTCCTTCACGCGTTCCTTGAGGAGCCTGGCGCCCGAGCCCTTGTACCGGTCGAACGAGAACTTCACGTCCTCGGCGGTCACCGGATCGCCGTTGTGGAACTTGACGCCCTTGCGCAGCACGAACTCGTAGGTCAATCCGTCCTTCGAGTGGCTCCACGACTCGGCCAGGCTCGGCGTGTTCCAGCCGGCCGGCATCGGCTTCACCAGCGCGTCGTGCAGCGCGTACAGGACCATGAACGGAGTGATGATGCCTTCGGTCTCCGCCGGATCGAGCCAGCGGGATGCGAGCGTGATGTGAACTCCCCACGTCACCGTGCCTTCGGGAGCAGCCGCCACCGGCCGGGACGTTCCCAACAGCAGCAGGCCGGCCGCGACGCAAATACCCAGTTGATTGAGCGAGCGTCTCATGACCACCTCCGAGTAGGATGGGACTCGCCCCATGATGCCACAGCCCCTGCACCTGCTCGCTCTGGGCGGTGCGCTCTGTTCGGCAGCCGCGACGATCTTCATCCGCAAGGGACTCCGCGAGAGCGATCCTTTTTCTGGGTTCTGGATCAACCTCGTCGTCGGGACGATCAGTCTCTGGATCGCGGTGGTCTTCACGGGCGGCGTGGGCCACGTGTCGCTGAAGGGCGCGCTCTTCTTCGTCTGCGCCGGGCTGATCGGGACCGTCGGCGGCCGCCTGCTCCGGTTCGTCTCCATCGAGCGCGTGGGCGCCTCGATCGCCGCCGCCCTCATCAACCTGAACCCGTTCGTCTCCTCCGGCCTGGCGATCCTGCTGCTCGGCGAGCACATCACGATGCCGATCGTGGTCGGCACCGTCGTGATCGTGGCGGGCACGACGCTGTTCTCCGTCGGCGGCCGGCGCCTCGGCGTCCGTCCGAGTCAGCTCGTGCTCCCGATGCTGTCGGCCACGTGCTTCGGCGTCGTGGCGGTCTTGCGGAAGCTCGGCCTGAGCGACACCACCGCGGTCGTCGGCTCCGCGATCAACGTGACGACGGCCTTCGTCGCCTTCACCGCGTTCCTGTTCGCCACCGGGCGGCGAGAGATCATGATCACGCGAGGGTGGAGCTTCGCGCACTTCATGGCCGCGGGCCTCACCGAGAACGTCGGCGTGTTCATGAACGTGGTGGCGCTCGGCATGGGCACGGTGAGCGTCGTCACGCCGCTCTACGGCACCGCGCCGATCTTCGTCCTGTTCCTGGCCCCGCTCTTCCTGCGCGACGTGGAACGCCTCCGCGCCCGCGTGGTCGTGGGCACGCTTCTGATCGTGCTCGGGGTCTATCTGATCACGGCGCTGGGCGGGCGTTGACGAGGCTTGCTCGCCGCGCCTCGTCCGGGAGACCGGCGTCAGCCGATGACGCGGCCGCCCATCACCCGGATGCTGTCGCCGGTCACGTAGGACGAAGCGTCGGAGGCGAGGAACACGCACGCGTTCGCGATGTCTTCGGGCCGCCCGAGCCGTCGCAGCGGGATCTTCGCGAGCTCTTCGGGCGAGCCCGGCGGCGACTGGCGGAACTCCGGATACCACTCCGCGTGGCGCCGCTCGGTGTCGATGAAGCCGGGCATCACCATGTTCGCGCGGATGCCGAACGGACCGAGCTCCGCCGCGAGGGCACGGATCAAGCCGAACAGCCCGGTCTTCGCGACGACCACCGCCGCGGTGTTCGGCCGCCCGGTGAGACTCGACATTCCGCCGAGCGCGATGATGCTCCCCCGCCGGCGCTCCTTCATCGATGGCACCAGGGCGCGCGCCAGGTAGAACGCGGCGTGGAGGTTGACGCCGAGCACCCGGTGCCACTCCTCGACTGACGTATCGGTGATGGACTTGTGCGGCCGGATTGCCGCGTTGCAGACGAGCACGTCGACGGCGCCGAGCTCGGCGAGGCCGCGGGCGACCAGCGCCTCGCACGCGGCGGCGTCGGCCACGTCGGCCAGCGCGGTGACGACGCGCGCGCCGGCCTTCCGGCACTCGGCGGCGACCGCCTCCAGCTCCTCACGGTTGACGCGCGTGTTCAGCACGAGGTCCGCGCCCTCGGCCGCGAAGGCCAGCGCGATCGCCCGCCCGATGTTGCGGCTGGCGCCGGTGACGAGCGCCGTGCGCCCCTGGAGCCTGGCGCCGTTCATCGCCGCGTCAGCGGTATCCGGCGGCCTTGAGCCGGGGGAAGACCTCGTCGCGGAAATTCCGCATCTCCTGCTCCGGTCCGACGAACGTCTGGAACCCCATGAGGTAGAGGCTCGAGACCCCGGCGCCGGCCAGGTCGATGATCCGCCTCGCGCAGTGCTCCGGCGTGCCCACCAGGCCGAGGGCGTCGGCCAGCTGGGCGATGACCTCGTCGGGCACGAACGACGTCGCCGCGATCGCCTGCTCCCAGTCGAGCGCGTGCGAGAGGTCGGGATAGATGTCGTGCACGGCCTGCGGAACGTCGAAGTGCGGGATCCGCAAGCCGGTGTACTCGAGCCAGCGCGAGTGCACGCGCATGATGCCCTGGTGCACGAGCGTGGGCCTGGCCAGGCGGCGCGCCTCGGCCATGCTGGCCGCCGTGCCCGTCCGCACGGCCCACACGATCTCGAGATCCTCCAGGCGGCGTCCGCTGCGGCGCGCGCCCTTCTCGAGGTGCGTCAACACGGCGTCCACGATGCCGCGGTGGAAACCCACTAGCAGCATCACGCCGTCGGCAACTTCGCCCGCGAGCTCGATCGCCTTGGGCCCGGACGCCGCCATCACGATCGACACGGGCGGGCCCGAGGCGAACGTGAGGCGCCCGGGCGTGCCGTGGAAGTCCACGGCCTCACCCGCCAGCAGCTTGCGCAGCGCGGTGATGCATTCCCGCATCTCCGCGAGCGTCGCCGGCTTGCGGCCGATCGTGCTCGCCGAGGTGTAGCCGGTGCCCATCACGACGCGCGTGCGCCCGGGCGCCAGCTCGGCCACGGTCTGGATCGCGCTCGCCAGCACCGAGACGTGGCGCGAGAACGGATTGGTCACCGCCGGGAACAGCGCGAGCCGCGAGGTGTGGGCCGCGGCCTGGCCGAGCGTCACGAACGTGTCTCGGCACAGGAGCTGGCTGTCGAGCAGGCCCGCGCCGTCGAAGCCGGCGGCCTCGACGTCCTGGATGAGCTTCATCAGCTCGGGCATCGGGGAGGTGCCGGGAATCCGCAGCGAGACCGCGACGCGCGTGTTCATTGGTGTGGCCCTCCGTTATCGCCGCGCCTCGGTCGGCGGGGCCCCAGCCCCGCGGCGACCTGCGGCGCGCACCGCGTGCCCGGCAGGATAGGGCGCGGGCTCCAGCTTGTCCAGCCGGCGCGCGGCCTGACAGTGTCTGTCATGCCGTGAGTCCTCAGACACGAACCCGCGGGCGGCGCGATGAGCGGCTCAACCGAAGCCGCGCGAGGCGATCGCGTGAATCTGCTCGCGCCGCCCGGGCAGGCCGGCGGCGCCGAGCAGCATGATCGGCGCGGACTGACCGCCCGGAGTCAACCCGAGCCCGGCCAGGGCCGAAAGGAACGCCTCCTGCATTGTCGGCACGTCGATGCGAACCGCGCCCGCATAGCCGCCGGCCAGCGACCGGAAGAGCGCGAGCGCCTCGGATGCGTCTCGCGCGATGAGGGGCCCGACGACGAGCTGGTCCCGCTGGCGCATGGCGATGCCGAACGCGCGAACGCCACCGCGCGCGTCGCGCACGACCGAGGTGGCGGCGGCGCGCGCGAGCAGCGAGCGCAAGAGCGCGGAGCGATTGGCGCCGTAGGCCTCGTGGTCGAGCTGCTCGACCGCGCGCGCGTCGTTGCCCGCGATCGACGGGAGACGCTTGCCCGCCGCGGCGCCGTCGGCGCCGGCCGCGGCGCTCTCGACACTCATCCGAACCACCCGCCCGACCTCGACGAAACCGAGGCCGACGTAGAGTGGCTCGCCCACCGGCGTGGCGATGAGCGTCGACGGGCGTCGCCCGGCCATACTCAGGCAGCGATCCATCACCGCACGCGCGAGCCCGCGCCGGCGATGCGGCGGGGCGACGAGCACCATGCCGATCGAGAGCAGGCTGTCGCCGTAGTCGAACACGGCCGCGCTGGACACCGGCGGGCCGGCCGGATCGCGATGGCCGACGACGTGCCCCGCGTCGAGGATGGTCGTCCAGTCCTCGAGCGTGTGCGCCCAACCGATGCTGGACGAGAGCGCGACGAGCCCGGGCGCGTCCGCTCGCCCGAACGTCGTGATCGCGGGCTTGGGCGGCGCGCTCAGTCGACGAGGGCCTGGTACACGAGCTGCTGGAACAGCTCGCGGTCGTAGCGCCGCGGCGCGCCGGGCTGGTTCTGCGTCATGAACACGACGACCATCTGTACGCCGACCTTGGCGTAGAGTTCCTTCACCTGGGCGTGGTTCGTGAAGCCACCGTACACGAGGCCCGAGGTGTGCCTGAGCAGGTCTTGAATCGTCATCTGGCGCTCGGCCGGCACCAGAGCGTAGACTGCCTTGCCGGTGTCGGGGTCGAACCGGGGAACGCTCACCTGGAGATTCGCGAGCTGGGGCAGATACTTCGAGACGGGGTCGCTCAGCACCAGCCGCCCCTCTTCGACGAGGATCATCGCGGCGACCGAGGTGATCGCGTCCTTCGTCATCGGCGCTCCCGCGACTGGATCGCGCTGGCCGACGCCCTCGAAGTAGGCGATCTTTCCCTTGCGGGCCACCGGGGCGACGGCGCCGGGATATTGGCCACGGGCCACCTCGGCCTTCATGACCTGGGTTGCCCGCGCGAGGCGCTCTGACGAGAGCCCGACCTCCTCGGGCTTGGCAGTCGGCAGGCCGTCGGCCCAGACGAGAGTCGTGAACAGAAGACCGATGAGGACGGACACGAGAGCCGCGAATCTCGCCATGGCGGGCCTCCCTGAAGGGCACGGGGCAACGGGTGGCAGCAGGCTAAGCCACGAGCCGAGGCCCGTCAACGTGATCACTGGTATAGTCCTGGTCCTGGCGCCCTGTTGATAGGCGCGCCTCGGCCGGCGGGGCCCCAGCCCCGCGACGGCCTGCAGCGCGCACCCCACAACCCGCAGGAGGGGAACCATGAAGCTGCTGTTCTTCGACGACTTCAAGCTGGGAGTGCTCAAGGGCGATGCGGTGGTCGATGTGTCGGACACGGTGCGGGACATCCCGCACACCGGACCGCACAACCTGATCAGCGGGTTGATCGAGCGGTTCGCCGACTACAAAGGACGCCTGGAAGGGGCGGTCGCGCGCGGCGCGGGCAAGCCCCTCAGCCAGGTGAGAGTCCGGCCTCCCCTGCCCAAGCCCTACAACATCGTCGCGATGGCCGTGAACTACATGGAGGACGGGACGCGCTCGGAGCCCGCGCCCATCAACGCGTTCCACAAGTCGCCCAACTCCGTCATCGGCGACGGCGACACGATGGTGCTCCCCGACGTTCCCGCCACGATCTTCGAGGGCGAGGCCGAGGTGGCGCTGATCATCGGTAAGCGCGCGTCCAGCGTGAGCCAGGGCCAGGCTATGAGCTACATCTTCGGCTACACGAACTTCATCGACGGCTCGGCCCGCGGCCTGCCGCCGAGCGGCAACACGTTCTACCAGATGAAGTCGCGCGACTCGTTCTGCCCGATCGGGCCCTACATCGTGACGGCGGACGAGATCCCCGACCCCCATCGCCTGCAGGTGAAGCTCTGGGTGAACGGCGACCTGAAGCAGAACTACAACACGAGCGACATGGCCCACAAGATCCCACGCTGCATCGAGTGGGTCACCTCGATCCATGCGCTCGACGCCGGCGACATCATCGCGACGGGCACGAATCACCGCGGGCTCAGCGGGTTCCAGAACGGCGATCGCATCGAGATCGAGACCGACGGGCTGGGCCGGCTCCGCTTCAACATCCGGGACGATCTCAAGCGCACCTGGGGCCGGGAGACGCGCCTGGACCGCCAGGAGAAGAAACAGGAAGGCACGACGCCGCAACTGACGGGCAAGTACACGCCGGTTCCGCGGTAGATGATCCCGAGGCGACCGTTCGGACGGACCGGTCACCTCAGCAGCGCGACGCTGTTCGGCGGCGCCGCCCTGGCTCGCGCGAGCCAGGACGACGCCGATCGGACCCTCGACGTGCTGCTGCGATTCGGCGTCAACCACATCGACACCGCGGCGCGCTACGGTGACTCCGAGCTACGCATCGGCCCGTGGATGGCGCGCCACCGGAAGGATTTCTTTCTCGCCACCAAGACCGGCTCGCGGACCGGCAAGGAGGCGCGCGAGGACATCCATCGCTCGCTCGAGCGCTTGCGCGTCGACCGGGTCGACCTGATCCAGCTCCACTCCCTCGGCCACCCGGACGACTGGGACACCGCCATGGGGCCCGACGGAGCGCTGGAGGCCGCGATCGAGGCGCGCCGGCAGGGGCTTGTGCGCTTCGTCGGCGTCACGGGCCACGGCTGGACGATCGCCGCCATGCACCGGCGAAGCCTGGCACGCTTCGACTTCGACTCGGTGCTGATGCCGTACAACTTCTTCATGGCCGCGAACGAGCGCTACCGGCAGAGCTTCGAGGAAGTGCTGACGATCTGCCGCGAGCGCGACGTGGCCGTCCAGATCATCAAGTCCATCGCCCGCGGACCGTGGGCCACGACCGATCGGACTCACACCACCTGGTACCAGCCGCTCGAAGAGCAGCCCGACATCGACGCCGCGGTGCACTGGGTACTCGGTGAGCTGCCGAACGCGTTCCTCAACACCGCCGGCGATCTTCGGCTGCTGCCAAGGGTCCTCGACGCCGCCCAACGCTTCGAGCGGCGCCCCTCGGACGAGGCGATGGCCGCCATGGTCGAATCGAGGCGACTGACCTCGCTCTTCGGGTTGCCGACCTAGCTCGCGGATGCCCCTGCGCACGATCGTCGTGGGGGGCGGGATCGGCGGGCTGTCCCTGGCGCGCGAGCTGGCGAGGCTCGGGCTGCCCGCCGTCGTGCTCGAGCGCGCGCCGAAGCTCGGGACGGTCGGCGCCGGCATCATCATGAATCCCAACGCGATGCGCGTGCTCGAGGCGAACGGTCTGGCCGCGGGCGTGCGATCGCGCAGCACGCCGTACCTCGCGCGCGACACGTTCGACCACCGTGGTCGGCGGCTGGCGACGCGCGACTATCGCCCGCTCTACGCCGACGGGCGACTCGCGGCCGGCGCGCTGCTGCACCGCGCACACCTGCACGAGTGCCTGTACGACGGCCTTCCGCCCGGAACGGTCCATCTCGACACGCGTATCCGCGGCTTCGAGGCCGACCCGCACGGCGTGCGCGTGGAGACCGAGCGCGGCGAGACCTTCAGCGCCGACGTGCTGATCGGCGCCGACGGGATCCGGTCGACCGTGCGCGCGCGATTCTTCGGCGGAGACGAGCTCGTCTATCTCGGCTACCGCTCCCATCGCTTCGTGGTCGCCAACCGCGACGGGCTCGAGCACTTCACCGAGTTCCTCGGGCGCGGCCAGCGCGTCGGGCTCGTGCCGATCGGCGGTGGTCAGCTCTACGTGTGGACGACCTTCAACTCGCCCGCGGCCAGCCGCGCCTGGGCGCTCGAGAGCGTCGAGGCGCTGCGGGCGCTGTTCGGCCAATTCACCGACGCGCGCGTGCGGCGGGCGTTCGCCGGGCTGGCCGCGACCGAAAACGTCGTGTGCACCGACATCGAAGAGGTGCGCCAGGAGAGCTGGGCCCGTGACCGCGTCGCGCTGCTGGGCGACGCTGCGCACGCGCTGAGCCCGAACCTGGGGCAGGGCGCCGGGATGGCGATGGAAGACGCGGTCGTCCTCGCGGACGAGCTTGCGAAAGCCGATGGTGGCGAGCAGAGCCTGGAGGCGGCGCTCGCGAGCTACGTCGCGCGGCGTCGGGAGCGCGTCGAGACGGTCGTCAGGCTCTCCCGACGCGTGGGCGAGGAGGGCCAGCTCAGCGGTCCCCTGGCCTGCTGGCTCCGCAACCGGCGCCTGCGGCGCGAGGGCCGGGCGCCCGAACGCGTGGAAGCGGCCCTCGAGCGTCTTCTCGCCTGGCCGTGAGCGGACCTGCCCTCGAGGTCGTCGGGCTTCGCAAGGCGTTCGCCAAGGACGGCCGGACCATCGAGGTCCTCGATCTCGGACGCATGTCGATCGCCGACGGCGAGTTCGTCACGGTCGTCGGCCCGAGCGGCTGCGGCAAGAGCACGCTGCTCCACATCCTCGGCGGCTTCATCCCAGCCGACGCCGGACAAATCCGTGTTCACGGCCGCGAGGTCGCCGGGCCGGGGCCGGACCGCGGGATGGTCTTCCAGGAGTTCTCGCTGTTCCCCTGGCGGACGGTCGAGGGCAACGTCGGCTGGGGCCTCGAGGTTCGGGGAGCGGCGGCGGCCGAGCGGGCCGTCGTCGTCGAGCGGTACCTGGCGCTCACCGGGCTCGCGGAATTCCGCCATCACCTCCCGGGCGAGCTCTCGGGCGGGATGAAGCAGCGCGTCGCGCTGGCGCGCGTGCTCGCGTTCGACCCTCACGTCCTGCTCATGGACGAGCCGTTCGGCTCGCTCGACGCCCAGACGCGCGAGACCATGCAGGAGGAGCTGACCTCCATCTGGGAGCGTACGGGCAAGACGATCTTCTTCGTCACCCACGACATCGACGAGGCCGTGTACCTGGGCGACCGCGTGCTCGTGCTGAGCGCGCGGCCGGCGAGCCTCCGCGAGGAGGTCGTGGTCGACCTGCCCCGCCCGCGAACCGTCGCGGTGCGGAAATCGCTCGCGTTTCTCGAGTGCCGGAACCGGGTCTGGGACCTGATCGCCGGCGAGAGGAGGAAACATCGTGAACCGTCGTAGCGCGCTCGTCGCCGCCTGGCTCGTCTCTCAGCTGGCCTGGACACCCGTGGGAGTCGCGGCGGCCGAGCCGCCGCTGATCCGCCTGGGCCACGGCTTCGCCGCCGAGGAGCAGGTGTGGCTCATGGCCGCGCGGCCGGACGTGGCACCGGGCCAGGGAACCAAGTATCGGCTCAAGCTCATCCCGTTCCAGGGCAATCCCGAGCGCTTCCAGGCCTACCTGGCCGGCGAGCTCGACGGGGGCACCGCGCCGGGTCTGGCCGTGATCTTCGCGCGCGCGCAGGGGCTCGACATCAAGATCGTGGCCGGGATCTGCCAGGAAGCGGACGGCAAGGACTGGTTCACGACGATCTACATGGTGAAGGACGACGGGCCCGTCAAGAGCGTGAAGGACCTCAAGGGCGGCACCGCCGGTGTCCTCGGATTCAAGACCGCCACCGATCTGTGGGCGCGCGCCGCCCTGCTGAGCGCGGGCCTGGCGCCGGACAAGGACGTGAAGGTCGTGCCGATCGCGTTCCCGGCCATGGGCGCGGCGGTGCGCTCGGACAAGGTCACCCTCGGCACGTTCGTGGAGCCGTTCTACTCGGCTGAAGTCGCCAAGGGCGGTCTGCGGCCGCTCTTCACCGCGGTGAAAGCGGTCGGCTACGATCACGAGCTGCTGGACGTCTGGTTCGGCGAGAAATTCCTGAAGGCGCAGCCCGACGCGGTCCGCGCGTTCCTGGCCGACTACGTCGCGGCAACCCGCTTCTACGCAGCGAATCGAGAGCAAGCCAAGCGCGACATCCACAAGGCAGGCTACGTCCGTACACCGCTCGAGATCTATTTGAAGAACGCCGACTGGAAGCGCGACCCGGGTGGGCGCGTCGACGTCGCCAGCCTCAAGAAACTGGCCGTCTTCATGCACGAGAAGCTCGGCTGGCTCGAGAAGCCGGTCGACGTCGACGAGATGGTGGACCAGGGCCACCTGCCTCGATAGGGGCGCCGGGGGGGCCGGCGCACGAAAAATTTCGCCGAAGGGGTGCGACCACGCTATGTAGATCCTGATGGCACGCGCTGCCGCTCTGGTCGCCGCCGCCCTCGTCCTGACGCTGGTACCGTGCGCCGGCGCCTGGGCCGGCGCGCCGACCGACGCGCTTCGCGACGTGTTCTCGGCGGTCAACCGGGCCCTGGACGATCCCGAGCTCCGGAAGACGCCGCCTGACCTTCGCGCGGCGATTCGGAACGCCCTCGTTCCCCGCATCGACTCACGGGAAGCAGCGCGGCTCGCGCTGGGCGACGTGTGGACGGCGCGGACGCCGGCGGAGCGCGACCAGTTCGCGTCCCTCTTCGGCGACCACTTCGAGCGCACGTACGTCTACCGCGTCGCGGCGCACGCTCCGATGTATCGCGCGCTGGCGATTCGTTATGTCGACGAGACGAGCGACGGCCGCACCGCGACCGTCACGACCGCTCTCGGGAATCGCGAAGGCGGCGAAGTTCCCGTCGAGTATCGACTGATCAAGCGCGACGGCCGCTGGGCGATCTTCGACGTCGTGATCGACGGCGCCAGCCTCGTGGACAACTACAAATTGCTGTTCTCGAGGGTCATCGGGCAGTCGTCGTACTCCGACGTCGTCGCGCTGATGAAGCCGCGGCCTTCGGAGGCTCGCGCGGCGACCGCGCCGGCCGCGAAAGCCCCGGAGCCGCCGCCCGCGACTCCGCCCGCCACTTCGGCCGCCCCGAACCCAGATCCGCCGGTCCCGAGCCCAGCGGCGGCGGCCGCGAGCCCAGCGCCGGTCGCCGCCAGCCCAGCGCCGGTGGCGACGAACCTGGCGCCGGTGGCTCCGAGCCCGAGCCCAGGTCCGGCCGCGCGCGAGCAGACCGCGACGGTCGCCCCCGGCCCCGGCCGGGAGCCCGCGGCGACGGCGCTCGCGGCGCCGAAGCCGCCGGCGCCTGTGCCGGCGATGGCGTACTGGCTCCAGGTCGGCGCCTTCAAGAACCCGGAGGCGGCCGGCGGGCTGGCGGCGCGTCTGCGCACGCAGAACCTGCCGGTGTCGATCGAGTCGGTGACGGTCCCGCCGGGGCAGCGCGGAACGCAGCTCTCTCGCGTGCGCGTCGGTCCGTTCGCCGATCAGACGGAGGCGACGGCGAAGCTCCGTGAGCTCGAGACGAGCGGCTACCGACCCTTCCTGGCGGTCGAGCGCAAGTCGAACTGAGACACGCGCTTCACTCCGCGTAGTAGGACTCGAGCCGCTCCCAGAACACCAGCCGGTCGCGCAGGATCACCACGAGCCGGTCGAGCATCAGCCCCAGGAGCGAGATCGCGACGACGGCGGCGAGCATCCGGTCCGTCCTGAAGGACGCGAGCGAGTACATCACGAGATAGCCCAGGCCATCGGCCGAGCTGATCATCTCGGTGATGATCACCACGATCATCGCGATGGGCAGGGCCATCCGGAAGCCGGCGAAGATGAACGGCGCCGCGGCGGGAACGACGACCCGCGCGAGGATCCGGCCGCGGGAGGCGCCCATGTTGGCGGCCGACCAGAGCAGCACCCGGTTCACGGCCCGGCTGCCCGCGTGGGTCGTGACCACGATCGGGTAGAGACACTCCAGGAAGACCAGCACCACCTTCGCGAGGCTCCCGATGCCGAACAGATAGATGAAGATCGGGAACAGCGCGATCTTCGGGATCGGATAGGTCCCGGAGAAGATCGGGCTCAGGAACGCCGCGGCCACCGCCGAGCGCCCCATCAGCACTCCGAGGGCGACGCCGACCACGGCGGCCAGCGCGAACCCGCTGAGGCCGCGGAAGAGCGAGTGCCATACCTCCAGGAGCGAGGCGGTGCTCGTCGCCAGAAACCAGAACTCCGGCCCGATGCGCGCCAGCGACGGAAGAATGATCGGACTCCACATCCCGCTGCGGGCGGCAAGCTCCCAGAGGGTCAGACCCGCCACGACGAGCGCCAGGCGGCGGAAGACGCTCACGACCTCACCTCCTGCCACGCGAGCACGCGACGACGCGCCAGCAGCAGCAGCTGATCGCTGGCGTAGCCGAGCGCGGCGACCGCGACGATCGACACGTACATGAGGTCGAAGCGCAGGCTCGACTCCGACTGGCGGATGAGGAACCCGAGGCCGGAGCGCGCGTTGATCATCTCGGCCGAGAACAGGAGGATGAACGAGAGGGCCAGCGAGACGCGCAGCCCCGCGAAGACGAGCGGGAGCGCGCTCGGCACCACGATCTTGCGGAAGACCTGCGAGCGCCGGGCGCCCATGTTGAGGCTCGCCCACACCATGATCGTCGGCGTCGATCGGGCGCCGTAGTACGCGTTGATGAAGCACGGGTAGAAGCAGGCCAGCGCGATGATCACGATCTTCGACGCGTCGCCGATCCCGATCCACAGCATCACGATCGGCAGGAAGACGATCTTCGGCACCGGATACGTGAGGAACACGAGGGGACTCAGCATCTGATCGAGGCTGCGCGCGACCCCGGCCAGGAGCCCCAGGATCACACCGATCGCCGAGCCCAGGGCGAACCCCGGCAGCGAGCGCAGCAGGCTCGCGCCGACGTGCGGGAGGAGCTCGCCCGACCGCAGCGCCGCCGCGAAGTCGCCGGCGATTTCGGCCGGGCCCAGCACGAACTCGGGGTGCTCCCCGAGCGCGACGAGCTGCCAGATGCCGAGGGTCAGCACAATCAGCCCCCACCCGATCACCCGCGCATTCATGCAGCTGACCGAGAAGTCGAAGGCGCGCCAGTTCGCCGCCTGGCTCGAGTACATGACCGCCGAGCCCTGAGATGGCGACCGCCGCCGATGTCGGGGCCCCCCATTAATCAAAACAAACAGACTATCCCGTCCAACTCGGCTTCTGAATTCACAAGGTCGACCCGCTTAGCGGCGATCCGCAGGCCGTCCGCAGTGCGGCGCAGGCGATGCTCGATCCGGGCGCCCCAGGTGCGCTGGCGCTCGTGGCGATACTCGATCAGGACGAGCGTCGACTCGACGCGCAGCTGGCCGTCGTCCGCGGCATGGACGCGGACGTTGCCGACGTGGTGCACGGTGCGGGGCGCGGGCACGCGCGCGTGGGCACGCGGATGCAGGAATTGCCGGACGCGCACCTCCAGCAAGGCGCGATCGTCATACACGATCGACACCGACGTGAGCGGGTCCACCTGGCTCGCCTCGAGCGGGATCCAGTACGTCGCGTCGTCGGTGAAGAGGCCGAGCCACTCGTCGAGCCTTCCGTGGTCGAGGAGCCACGCCTCGTGGAAGAGGAACGCCTCCATCTCCGAGCGCGATTCGACGCCCGTCGCGGTGGCCATCTCAGCCCTCGGCCGTCAGGTACTCGAGCCAGGCGGCGAACTGATTCCGGATGTGGATCTCGCTGGTGCCCGTCCCGCCGCGGAGCGTGCCGTCGCGGTCCGGGACGTCGCCGCCGTGGCCGCGCCCGAGGTAGACCCAGTCCGCCCGCGGCTCGCCGAGCCCACGCTGGGTGCGCTCGTAGACCTCCAGGTCGTCGGTGAGGACGGGCGACGCGGTACCGTTGACGACGTTCGCGAACGCGATCGTGTCGCGAAACATCTGCTCCGGCGCGCCCTTGAGCCTGTACGAGTACGCGTGGACGACCGTACGGTCGACCGCGATCGGATGCACCACGCGGAGCTGGCGGAACTGGCTCATGAACGACGCGCTCGGATAGACGATGCTGTTCCAGCGTAGCTCGGCCAGCACGCGCGCCGCGCCGGCGCGGCCCAGCCGCCGCTCGAGTGCCGCGCGGTACTCCGCGAAGGCCGGATGGTCGAGTGCCGCCACCAGCCGGCTGTCGTCGTGATAGTCGCCCATCCAGGAGTGGCCATACCCCGCGACCCACAGCCCGGTGTTCTCCCAGACCTCCCAGGGCGCGCCGTTCTGGAGCATCTGGCGGACGCCAATCTCGGCGTAGGTGCCGGCGCCCGCCGCCGGCTGCTCGCGCGTGGCCCAGATCGACGAGGCGTGGACAAACGCCGGATGCACGGCGTCGTTGTGGTTCTCCAGCACGAGCTTCCAGTTGCCGTGATACGCGTGCTTGAACACGCCGCCCGCCACCTCGACGTCCCCATCGGGCGCGCGCTCGACGAAATCGTCGAACGACGCCCGCAGCGGACCGAGGAACTCGAGGAGGGACGGACCGTCGGCGGCCAGCGACGCGAAGAGGAAGCCACGATACGCGTCGACGCGCGGCACGCGGGCGAGGCCGCCGCCGATCGTCTCGGCCACCGCGCGATCGTATCCCTCGGCATGCGGCACGCCGCAGAGGGCGCCGTCCGTGCCGTAGGTCCAGCCGTGATACGAGCAGACGAGCTCAGGCACCGTGCCGGCGGCCGCTTCGCACACGCGCGCGCCCCGGTGGGCGCAGCGGTTGACCAGCGCGCGAACGCCGCCGTCCGTGTGGCGGATCACGATCACCGATTCCCGCCCCATCCGGGTGGTGAAGAAGTCGCCCGGGCTCCGGACCTGACTCTCGTGTCCCAGCACCAGCCAGGCGCGGCCGAAGATCCGGTCCAGCTCCAGCTCGAACAGCGCGGGATCCGTGTAGACCGCGCGGTGGACGCGGTCGGACTGGATCAGGTCCTTGATGGATCGGGCGTTCACGGAAGTGTATTGTAGGCGACCACACCCTCGAAGGAGAGAGCCTGATGAAGATCACCCACGCGACCACCCGCGCGCTGCGCACGCCGGCCGACAACCCGCTCGTGGTGGGCCTCCCCGCCCCCACCGACACGCGCGAGTTCGTCACGCTCGAGCTCGGCACCGACCAGGGGCTGACGGGCCTCGGTCTGACGTTCTTCGGCGGCGCGCTGACCCCGGCGCTCAAGGTCGCGGTGGAGGAGCTCGCCCGCCTCACCGTGGGCGAAGACCCCACGCAGGTCGAGGCCATCACCGGCAAGCTCCGCCGCGCCGCCGGCAGCTCGGGGCCGGGCGGCATCTTCACGCTGGCGCTCTCCGCCGTCGACATGGCCTGCTGGGATCTCAAGGGCAAAGCCCAGGGCCAATCAGTCAGCGCGCTCCTCGGCGGGTTGCGCGATCGGGTCGCCACCTACGCGAGCGGCGCGCTCATGCGTCCGCACCCCATCGACTATCTCGCCAAGGCCGGCCCGCGCCTGCGCGACCAGGGATTCCGGCAGATGAAAATGCAGTGCGGGAGCGAGCCGACGGTCGCCGCCTCGATCGAGCGCGTGCGCGTCATGCGCGAGTCGATCGGACCGGACATCGACCTGATGTGCGACATCAACCAGCTCTGGAGCGTGAATCAGGCCATCGAGGTCGGGCGACGCATCGAGCCCTACCACCTGTTCTGGCTGGAGGACCCCACGACCCACGACGACTACCCGGGGCTCGCGCGCATCGCCGACGCGCTGACGACGCCGATCGCCGCCGGTGAGTACCACTACGGCATCGTTCCCTTCCGCCACCTGCTCGAGGCGCGCTCGATCGACGTCGTGATGATCGATCTCCTGCGCGTCGGCGGCATCACGCAGTGGATGAAGGTTGCGGGCATGGCCGAGGCGTTCAACCTGCCGGTGGTGAGCCATCTGGTGCCGGAGATCCACGTCCACCTGGTCGCGGCGATCCCGAACGGGCTCACCGTGGAGTACATGCCGTGGACGCTCCGGCTCTACGAGGAGACGCCGGCGATCGAGAAGGGCCAGCTCGTGGTACCGAAGAAGCCGGGACTGGGGCTGGCGTTCGATCAGGCCGCCGTCAAGCGGTACCAGATCGGATGACGGTTCCGACCTCGCCAAAATTTTGTTAGGGTAGCCCGGATGGGCGCCGGCACGTTCACCGTCTACGACATGATGAGCCGCGGAGCGATGGTCCATCGCGACGCGCCGGCGCTGATCCACGGCTCACGACAGGTGTCGTTCGGCCAGCTGCTCCGTCGAGTAGATTCCCTGGCCGCCGGGCTCGCCGGGCTCGGCCTCGTCAAGGGCGATCGGATCTGCGTGCTCGCCCAGAACGACGTCGGCTATGTCGAGCTGTACGGCGCGTGCGCGCGCCAGGGCATCGTCGCGTATCCGATCAACTGGCGGCTGACGGCGCCCGAGGTCGAGCGGGTCGTCGAGCGCGCCGGGCCGAAGATGATGGTGGCCGACGCGTCCACGATGTCGGTGGTGGGCGAGTGGCCGCGGACCCAGCGCGCGGTCCGCCACTGGTACCAGCTCGGAGACGACCTGCCGGCGCCGGGGTTCCAGGCGCTCTCGAGCCTCTATCGCGAGGGCGCCGCGCCGCCGGCCCCGGACCTCTCGGGCGACGATCCGTTCGCGGTCATCTCCACCGCCGCCGTCGACGTGATTCCGCGCGGCGCCGTGCTCACGCACGCCAACGCCATCACCGCCTCGCTCGTCGTCGCGCAGGCGCTCGGCGTCACCGGCGCCGACCGCTACCTGCTGGCGCTACCGCTGTTCCACATCACGGCGCTCGGCAACCTCATCACCCACATGCACGCCGGCGGTACCAGCGTGGTCGTGGCCCGGTACGACGCCGAGGAAGCGGTGCGGTTGATCGACGCGCACCGGATCACCCACGTCTCCGACTTTCCGCCGGTGCTGGTGACCTTGCTCGACGCCGCGCAGAAGCTCGGCAGCAAGCTGACCAGCCTCACGCACGTGTCGGGCCTCGATGCGCCCCAGACCATCCAGCGCCTGCACGAGCAGACCGGCGCCCAGTTCTGGACGGGCTTCGGCCAGTCCGAGACTACCGGGTTCGTCAGCATCCAGCGCGTGCGCGACAAGCCCGGCGCCGCGGGCAAGCCGATCGCCGTGTGCCAGGTGCGGCTCGTCGACGACTACGACCGCGAGGTGCCCACCGGCACGCCCGGCGAGATCGTCGTACGAGGGCCGCTGGTGTTCCAGGGCTACTTCGGCCAGCCGGACGTGACCGCCTACACGCTGCGCAACGGCTGGCACCACACCGGCGACGTGGGCCGGTTCGACGACGACGGCTGGCTCTACTACGTCAAGCGAAAGCCCGAGAAGGAGCTGATCAAGCCGGGCGGCGAGAACGTGTACCCGGCCGAGGTCGAGTCGGTGATCATGCAGATGGAGGGTGTGAGCGGCGTGTGCGTGTACGGCATCCCCGATGCGCGGTGGGGCGAGGCGATCAAGGCGGTCGTCGAGGCGCGCCCGGCCGGGCGCTACACGATGCAGCAGGTGAGCGAGTTCGTCGCCACGCGGATCGCGCGCTTCAAGCGCCCGACCAGCGTTGCCTTCACCGACGCCCTGCCCCGCACCGCGGAGGGCGGCGTGGACCGCGACGCGGTCAAGAACCGGTGGGATAACGAGCCGTGAGCATCCCCCGACCCACGGCACGCCGCCGGGGCGGCGTGGACCGCGACGCGGTCAAGAACCGGTGGGGTAACGAGCCGTGAGCATCCCCCGACCCGCGGCACGCCGCCGGGGCGGCGTGGACCGCGACGCGGTCAAGAACCGGTGGGGTAATCTGCAGCGACCTGGCGCGCCGCCTGGGGGTCGAGGGGTACAACGACAAGACCGAGGACGAGTGGCTGCGCGAGCTCACCCACGACGTCATCGACGACTTCGATACCTTCCGCGAGCGCGGGCTGGCGCGGCTGCCGGCGCCCGAGGACGCGGTCGCCTTCGCCCGCGAGATCCGTGATCCCGAACGCCACCCGTTCACGACGCCGTCAGGCAAGATCGAGATCTACTCGATGACGCTCGCGGCGAACCCCGACCCGTATGGATTGGGCGCCATTCCTCCGATCCCGACGTGGATTCCCGACGAGGTCGATGTCGAGCATCCGTTGAGGCTCGTCACGCCCAAGTCCCGCGCGCGAACGCACTCGATCCACGACAACCAGCCGATCCTCGCGCGCGCCGACCGCGATGACGTCTGGATCAACACCGCCGACGCGGCGGCGCGCGGGATCGCCGACGGCCAGCGCGTGCGTGTCTTCAACAGCCGCGGCGCCACGACCATGCCCGCGCGCGTGACCGACCGCATCGCCCCGGGCGTCGTCTCGATCAAGGAGGGTGCGTGGTTCACGCCCGACGCGGCGGGGATCGACACGCACGGCTGCGTCAACGTCCTCACCGCCGATCGGACGTCGCCCGCCGGCGCGGCCCCGTTCAACTCCTGCTTCGTGGACGTCGCGCCGGCCGAGTAATCGGCTACGGTCGTCCCCGCCGTGAACGCTCGAGTTTTAAGACAGCTCGGACGCCACGCGCTCATCTACGCGGGGCTCGCCCCGTTCGTGGTGATCGCCGTGTTTCCGGTCTACTGGATGGCGATCGCGGCGTTCAAGCAGGATGCCGACCTCTACCGGACGGGCAACTTTCCCCTGTGGTTCAATCTCGAGCCGACGCTCGACCACTTCCGCCTTTTGTTCACGAGGACCTACTTCACGACCTGGCTGGTCAACACCACGCTGCTCGCCATCTGCCTCGTGGTGATCACGCTCGTGGCCGCGGTGCCCGCGGGGTACGCGCTGGCGCGGATGCGGTTGCCCGGCGCCGAGAACCTCGGCATCGCCCTCTTCATGACGTATCTGGTGCCGCCGATCATCCTGTTCCTGCCGCTGGCGCGAGTGGTCGGCACGCTGGGGCTCTTTGACTCCTGGTGGGCCCTGGTGGTCGTCTACCCGACCTTCACGATCCCGTTCTGCACGTGGTTTTTGATCGGCTTCTTCAAGACCCTGCCCCGGGAGATCGAGGAGGCGGCGTGGGTCGACGGCTGTGGCGTCGTCGGGGGCGTGCTGCGCGTCGTCCTGCCGCTCACGCGCCCCGGACTGCTGATCGCGGCGATCTTCGCTTTCACGCTCGCGATGCAGGAGTTTCTGTACGGGGTCGTCTACGTCTCGCCCAGGGACGAGAAGACGGTGACGGTCGGCGTGGCCACCGCGCTGATCCGCGGGGACATCTATTACTGGGGCTCGCTGATGGGGGCCGCGCTCATCGTCGGCTTGCCCATCGCGCTCCTGTACAACGCGTTCCTCGACCATTTCATCCGCGGCCTCACCGCGAGCGGGTCGAGTTGACTCCTCCGCGTCGCTTGGCTACGCTGCCTCGCGGTCGCCGCTCGCCCCATGGACTCCGGACTCAGGACGTACGCCGTCAAGCGCATCGGCTTCGCCGCGCTCATGCTGCTCGGCGTCTCGGTCATCCTGTTCACGATCATGCGGCTGGCGCCGGGCGGTCCAGAGGCGGTGCTGATCGGCGGCGAGTTCTCGCAGGAGGCCGCCGCGCAGATCCGCCAGCGCCTCGGCCTCGACCGGCCGCTGGCCCTGCAGTACCTCGGGTGGGCGGGCGCCGCGCTGCGCGGCGATCTCGGGCGATCGTTCAAGACCGGTGATCCGGTCGCCGCGCTGATCCTCGATCGTCTGGGCCCGACCGTGCAGCTCACCGCCGGGGCGCTGGTGCTGGCGCTCGGGGTGGCCGTCCCGCTGGGCGTGCTGGCGGCGGTGCGCCGGGGCACGATCTGGGACACGCTCGGCTCGGCGGTCGCGCTCTTCGGCGTGTCGTTCCCGAGCTTCTGGCTCGGGATCATGCTGATCCTCCTCTTCTCCGAAGTCTTTCACCTGCTCCCGCCGTCGGGGCTGAGCGAGTACGGGCGCGAAGGCGAGCTGTCCGCGCGGCTGCGCCACGCCGTCCTGCCGACGCTGACGCTCGGCCTCATCCAGATGGCCTCGTTCATGCGGTTCACACGCTCGAGCCTGCTGGAGGTGCTTCGCCAGGACTACGTCCGCACCGCGCGCGCCAAGGGTCTCGGCGGCGGACGGGTCGTCTGGCGCCACGCGCTCCGCAACGCGCTGATTCCGGTGGTGACGGTGGTGGGGCTCTCGCTGCCGACGCTGGTGGGCGGCGCCGTGCTCACCGAAACCGTCTTCGCCTGGCCCGGGATCGGCCGGCTGGCGGTCGGCGCCGTGTTCGAGCGCGACTATCCGGTGATCATGGGCGTCAACCTGCTGGTGGCCACGGTGGTGGTGGTCGCCAATCTCGTGACCGATCTCGCCTACTGCGTGATCGATCCGCGGATCTCGTATCGATGACGGCGCCCGCGCGTCCGGAGCGGCCGTCAATTCACAGCCGCGCCTCGGCCGGCGGGGCCCCAGCCCCGCGACGGCCTGCGGCGCGCACTACCGTCTTCCGTCGGCTCACGCGCAATCGGCGTGGCCTTGTCGGCGGCGTGGTCGTCACCGTCATGGTCACCGCGGGCGCGCTCGCGCCGGCGCTGGCGCCGCAGAGCTATTCCGCGCAGTCGCTGCTGAATCGGCTGAAGCCACCGAGCGCCGCGCACTGGCTCGGGACCGACGGCTTCGGTCGCGACGTCCTGAGCCGGGTGATCTGGGGCAGTCGCGTCTCGCTCGAGATCGGCCTCGTCGCCACCGCGCTCGCGCTGGTCGTGGGCACCGCGGTGGGCAGCGTCGCGGGCTACTTCGGCGGCGCGACCGACACCGCGATCATGCGCGCCGCCGACGTGTTTCTCTCGGTGCCGGCCCTGTTCCTGATCCTCGTGGTGGTCGCGCTGTTCGGCGCGAGCCTCGCCCACACCGCGCTGGTCATCGCGCTCGTCACCTGGGCGCCGGTCGGGCGCATCGTGCGCAGCGAGTGCCTGAGCCTCCGGAACCGCGACTTCGTGCACGCCGCCGAGGCGCTCGGCGCCGGACACGCGCGCATCCTCGGGCGCCATCTGCTGGTGAACGCGCTGCCGATCGTCATCGTCCAGGCCAGTCTCCTGCTGGGCCAGACGATCTTGATCGAATCGGGCCTGAGCTATCTTGGGCTCGGCGCCCAGCCGCCGCTGCCGAGCTGGGGCAACATGGTCGTGGAGGGACGGCAGTTCCTGGCCTCGGCCTGGTGGATCGCGACCTTCCCCGGGCTCGCCATCTTCGTCACGGTGCTGGGATTCAACCTGTTCGGCGACGGGCTGCGCGACGCGTCGGATCCGACGCTGCGCGGGCACTCGCCGTAACTCACGGGGGTGTGCGCTGCAGGCCGTCGCGGGGCTGGGGCCCCGCCGGCCGTGGCGCGCCTACGAATGGAGGATCGACGGTGATTCACGCCATCCTACTCGCGCTGCTCGTCGCCATCATCGGCCTGACGCCCACGACGAGTCCCGCCGCCGGCAAGGACTTCGTCATCGGGCTCAGCGGCGATGCCACGTCGCTCAACCCGGTGGTGGCCACCGACGGCCAGTCCTACATCGCCGAGTGGCCGCTCTTCGACAGCCTGGTCGAGCTCGATCAGGGCCTGAACGTCAAGCCGCTCCTGGCCGAGTCGTGGGAGGTGTCGCGCGACGGGCTCACGTACACGTTCAAGCTCAAGCGCGGCGTGAAGTGGCACGACGGTAAGCCCTTCACCGCCCGCGACGTCGCCTTCACGTTCTATTCGGTCCTCGATCCGAAGGTCACCACGCCGCATCGCGCCTACTTCGACGCGCTCGCCGGATTCCCCGAGCTGACGGCCAAGGAGAATCCCAGGCGGCCGGAGGAGCTGGCCGTCCGTCCCATCGAAGTCGTCGACGACCATACCGTGCGCTTCCGGCTGCGCTACCCGTCGGGGTCGTTCCTGGCCGTGCTCGTCAACCCACGCGCCGGGATCGTTCCGGAGCACCTCCTCCGGGGAGCGGATCTCAACACGGCCGAGTTCAACCGCCGTCCGATCGGGACCGGCCCCTTCAAGCTCGCCGAGTGGCGCCGGGGCGAGCGTCTGGTGATGGAGGCCAACGACCAGTACCACGGTGGCCGGCCGGCCCTCGACCGCCTGATCTTCCGGATCATCCCCGACAGCGTCGTGCTGCTCCAGGAGCTTCGCGCCGGCGGCGTCGACTTCATCGAGAATCCTCCGCTGACGGAAGTGGCGCGACTGAAGCAGACGCCGAATCTCAAGGTGCTCGTCGCCGACAACACCTCGTATACGTACTTCGGCTGGCGCCAGGACCTGGCGCCGTTCACGGACGTCCGCGTGCGCCGCGCGCTCTATCACGCGATCGACGTGCCGACCATCGTTCGCGAGGTGCTCCAGGGCTACGCCGCGGTCTCGACCGGCCAGTTCCCGCCGTCGAGCTGGGCCTTCGACCCGAGCGTGAAGCCGTACGCGTACGATCCGGCCCGCGCCAAAGCCCTCCTGGCCGAGGCCGGGTTCAAGCCGGGGTCAGACGGCGTGCTAACCAGGGACGGCAAGCGGTTCAGCTTCTCGGTGCGCCACGATCAGGCCAATCAGAGCGTGAAGGACACCGCCGTGATCATCCAGGAGTACCTGAAGCGCGCCGGCGTCGAGGTGCACCTCGAGCCGCTCGACTGGCCGACCTTCGTCAAGAAGCTCTTCGCCTCGGAGTTCGAGGGCATCGTCGTCGGCTGGACCAATCACCACGATCCCGACCCGTTCGCCTACACCATCTGGCACTCGAGCCAGTGGAAGGGCCGCAACTTCGCGCACTACAAGAACACGCGCGTGGACGAGGCGCTGGAGGCGGCGCGCCGCACCGGCGTGACCGCCGAGCGCAAGAAGCACTACGCGGAGTTCTCGAAGCTCCTCATGGAGGACGCGCCGTACGTGTTCCTCTATTTCCAGCAGCAGGTGTACGTGACGCGCGCGGGTTACGAGGGTTTCGTGCCGATCCCGACGTTCGCCGGCATCTACCAGTCGCTGAAGAGCGTGCGCTGGACGGGGAAGTAGCGCCTATGAGCCGAGGAAGGCCGCGAGCCGGCGCGTGAAGGCCGCGCGCTCTTCGATCTGCGGCGAGTGGCCGCTCTGGTCGAAGACCGCGAGCTCGGCGCTGGGGACGAGCCGAGCGATCTCCTCAGCCTGGTCTACCGGGCAGATCCAGTCGTGTCGCCCCACCGCGACCAGGGTCGGGCACGCGATCCGCGGAAGCTCGGCCCGGCAGTCGTAGCTCGCGTACTCGTGCTCGATGATGAATCTCCGCACGGCGAGCCGGTAGCGGATGTCGGGGCGCGCGGCGCTGTTCTCCATCGCGCGACCGGCGTCGAAGAAGTAGAGGGGTCGGAGCGTGTCGAAGGCGCGGCGGAAGCTCGCATCGTCCGACAAGGAGCCGTCCCAGAGCGCCCGGTACGCAGCCCATTGCGCGACGGTCGCGCGCCGGCGCGCGTTGTCCTCGGCGCGCCCCATGAAGTCCCGACTGGCGGCGGCGCCGACGACGGCCAGGGTACGGACCGACGCCGGATGGCGCGCGGCGTACGTGAGACCGAGGAATCCGCCCCAGCTGATCCCGAGCACGTGGACCGGACCGAGCTCGAGCGCCTGTCGCACCGATTCGATATCGGAAACCAGCTGAGCCTGCGTGCACTGCTCGACCGGCACCCACTCCGACCGGCCGTGGCCACGGTGGTCGTAGAAGATCAGCCGAAGGTCGAGCTCGGCGGCCAGCGGGCCCAGGGTGCGGGCGAGCCCCGACGCGTCGGTCCCCGGTCCGCCGTGCAAGCACACGCAGGGCCGCCCCTCGCCGACCGACTCGCAGAAAATCGTCGCGCCGTTGATTCGTAGCTCCACCGGCGTCTTTATATCACCCCTCGGCAATAGCACCGGCCGGCAGGACGCCTGGGCGGTCAGAAATACCGGTCGGCCGGATGCACGACTTTCAGGAGCGCGTCGAAGAATGGTCGCACGAAGTACGGAAACACCTGCCAGGCGACCAGGATGCCGAGCACCGAGAACGCCGGGCTCGAGAGGAGTCCGCGGATGGCGAGCGCCGTGTGCTCTGGCAGGATTCCGCCGATCGCGGAGGCGCCGTCGAGCGGCGGAAGCGGCAGCATGTTGAACACGAACAGCAGCGAGTTGAGCACCAGCAGCACCGTCAGCACGTCGCCCACCCCGGCGAGCCAGCCCGCGCCGTTCGTCGCCTCGACCACGTGGTGGAAGTTGGCGGTGTCCGGCGACACGAAGACGCCGGTGAGCAGACCGGCCTTGATCGCCGTGAAGGCGACGAGCGCGAGGAGGAGATTCCCAGCCGGTCCCGCCGCGGCCATGGCGGCGGCCCGGTGCGGATAGCGCGACGCCCAGTAGGGATCGTAGGGCGTGGACGCCCAGCCGATCGCCCAGCCGTTGGTGAACGCGGTCAGGAGGGGCACCGCCAGCATGCCGATCGGCTCGCGGCGGATGTGCGGCAGCGGCGAGAACGACACGTGCCCTCCCAGATACGCCGTCGGATCGCCGCCGCGGAGCGCCACCAGGGCGTGCGCCGCCTCGTGCACGGTCGTCGAGAACAGGAACGCCACGAACCACAGGAGGCCCTGGATCAGCGTCGCCGCTTCCACTTGAAATCCAGTATCGCATCGGCGAGCGCCCCCACCGCATTTCGCCGGCGGGAACTCTTGCGCCCCGACCCGGTGGGGCGCTAGAGTCAGCCCGCCTTCAAGGGGGGAACACTATGCGCTTCAACTGCTGGCTACGCCCGACGACGTGCGTCGCGCTGCTACTCACCCTGGCCGGGGCGGCCTTCGCCCAGCCGGCGAAGTTCCAGGAAGCGCCGATGCTGGCCGAGCAGGTCAAGGCCGGCAAGCTCCCGCCGGTCGAGAAGCGCCTGCCCAGCGACCCGCTCGTCGTCCCGGTGGTCGAGCGGGCGGGCCAGTACGGTGGCGTCTGGCGGCGCGCGTTCCTGGGTCCGGCCGACGCCAACAACTACGTCCGTGTGGTCTACGACGCCCTCGTGCGGTTCTCGCCCGACGGCGCCAAGATCGAGCCGAAGATCGCCGCGGGGTGGGAATCCTCCCGGGACTTCCGGAGCTGGACGATCAAGCTCCGTCAGGGCGCGCGCTGGTCAGACGGCGCGCCGTTCACCGCCGACGACATCCTGTTCTGGTACCAGGACGTGCTGTTGAACAAGGACCTCACGCCGGCCCTCCCGTCCTGGATGCGCAACGCGGACGGCACGCCGGCCACCGTCGAGAAGGTCAGCGCGACGGCGGTCCGCTGGACCTACAAGCAGCCGAACACCCTGCTGCTCACCGCGCTGGCGAACCAGGACGGCGGCGATCGGACCTATGCGGTGTTCCTCCCCGCGCATTATTTGAAAAGGTTCCACCCGGCCCACGCGAAGAAGGACGAGATCGACAAGCTGGTGGCCGCCGCCGGCTTCAAGACGTGGACGGAGCTCTTCGCCGCGCGCAACGCGCCGCCCGAGAACCCCGAGCGGCCCACGATGGCGGCGTGGGCGCCGGCGACGCGTGTGAGCGATCAGGTCTTCACGCTGAAGCGCAATCCGTACTTCGTGGGCGTCGACCCGACCGGTAATCAGCTGCCGTACCTCGACGAGGTGCGTTTCACGTTCTTCGCGGACATTCAGGCGCTCAACCTGGCGGCCATCGCCGGCGAGTTCGACATGCAGGAGCGTCATATACAGATGACGAACTATCCCGTCTTCAAGGAGACCGAGAAGACCGGGAAGTACCGCGTGATCACGTGGCCGACCTTCGGCGGCGCGGACGCGGTCATCATGTTCAACCAGACGTACAAGGCCGACCCGGACATCGGCAAGCTCATGGCCACCAGGGAGTTCCGGATCGCCCTCTCGGAGGCGATCAACCGCGACCAGATCAAGGAGTCGGTGTTCCTCGGGCTCGGCGAGCCCCGTCAGGGCGTGCCGTCGCCGGGGCATCCGTTCTTCCCGGGCGCCGAGTACGCCAAGAAGTTCACGCAGTATCGGCCGGATGCGACCAACAAGGCGCTCGACCAGCTCGGGCTCACGAAGCGCGACGCGGACGGGACGCGTCTCACGCCGAGCGGCAAGCGCGTCGTGCTCGAGCTCTCGGTGGTCCCGGCCTTCGCCGCGTGGCCCGACGTGGCCCAGCTCGTCGCCAAGGACTGGGAGAAGGTCGGCGTGAAGACCGTCGTTCAGCTGAGGGAGCGCGCGCTGCACTTCAGGATGCGCGACAACAACGAGCTGATGACCGAGATGTGGAACGAGGACACCACCGGCTTCCCGTTCACCGGCAACGCGAAATTCGACCCGCGGAACTCGCCGATCCTCACGCTGGGGCCGCTCTACGGCCGCTGGGTGCAGACCAAGGGCGCCGAGGGCGTGGAGCCGCCCGCCCCCATCAAGCGCATCATGGAGATCGTGGATCAGGCCAAGACCGTCGGGCCCGAGCAGCAGGCGAAGCTCGCCCAAGAGCTGTTCCGGATCTGGGTCGACAACCTGTGGGAGGTCGGCACGGTGGGACTGACGCCCATGGTGCAGGGCGTCGTCGTCGCCGGCTCCCGGTTCCGCAACGTCCCCACGACGCTCGGCAACGATTGGCCGCTTCGTAGCCCGGGCAACGCACGCGTCGAGCAGTTCTTCTTCGCCCGGTGAGAGGCCTTGCTCATGACCGCGTGATCTGACGCGGCGCCGGCCGCGCGCCGGGGCCGGCGGCTCGACAGGCTGGGTATCATCGTCCCGTGAGCACCGCGGACCCGAAGCGGCGCGTCGCGCTGGCGGTTCTCATTCTTGCGACGGCGCTGGCGTGGGCCGGCCCTGCGGCGGCGCAGATCACGCTCGGGTTCGAGCCGGTCGCCTCCGGTCTCGCGTCTCCCGTCGGCGCCGTCCACGCCGGAGACGGATCGGGGCGCCTGTTCATCGTCGAGCAGGCGGGACGCATCCGCATCCACGATGGCGCCCAGCTGCTCGCGACTCCCTTTCTCGACGTGAGCGCGCTGGTCTCGTGCTGCGGCGAGCGTGGGCTCCTCGGCCTCGCCTTCCATCCCGACTACGCGACCAACGGCTTGTTCTACGTCCACTACACGGACACCGCCGGCAACACGGCCATCGCCCGCTATCAGGTCTCGGCCAATCCCAACGTGGCCGATTCCGCATCGGGTCAGCTCCTCCTGAGCGTCGCGCAACCATTCGCCAACCACAACGGCGGCCAGATCGCGTTCGGGCCTGACGGCTATCTCTACGTCGGCCTCGGCGACGGCGGCGACGCGGGCGATCCCGGCAATCGCGCGCAGAGCCTCGGCACGCTGCTCGGCAAGATCCTCCGCATCGACGTGGACGGCGCGTTTCCCTACGCGATTCCCCCGAGCAATCCCTTCCTGGCCACGCCGGGAGCGCTCCCCGAGATCTGGGCGTACGGTCTCCGCAACCCGTGGCGCTTCAGCTTCGACCGGCAAACCGGAGATCTCCTCATCGGCGACGTCGGCCAGAGCCAGCGCGAGGAGGTCGACTTTCAGCCGGCGGCGAGCGCCGGCGGCCAGAACTACGGCTGGCGGCTCATGGAGGGCAGCCTCTGCTACAACCCGCCGACCGGGTGCAACGACGGCACGCTGACGCTGCCGATCCTCGAGTACGACCACTCGGTCGGCTGCTCGATCACCGGCGGCTACCGCTACCGCGGCGCGCGCTTCCCCCAGCTCGTGGGGCGCTACTTCTACGGCGATTTCTGCTCCGGCCGGATCTGGGGCGGAAGCCAGAGCGGCCCGACGTGGTCGACCGTGGAGCTCGTCGACACGACGCTCTCGATCACCTCGTTCGGCGAGGACGAGGGCGGCGAGGTCTACGTCGTGCACTACGGCTCGGGCAGCAACGGCACGCTCCAGCGGATCGTGGAGACGAGCCAATCCTTCCTGCTGACGGTCAGCCGCACCGGCACGGGGACCGGCACCGTCGTGTCGGCGCCCGCCGGAATCCGCTGCGGCAGCGCCTGCTCGGCCGTGTTCGGCTCGGGCGCGCACGCGACGCTCGTGGCGACGCCGGCGGCCGGCAGCGTGTTCACGGGATGGAGCGGCGGTGGTTGCTCGGGCACCGGCTCGTGCGTGGTCACGATCGGCGGCGCCACCGCGGTGACCGCGGCGTTCAGCACGGCCGTCACGCTCACCGTCACGCGGAATGGGACTGGCACCGGGACGATCACCAGCGTGCCGAGCGGGATCGGCTGTCCCGTGACGTGCGCCGCCAGCTACGCGCCCGGAACACCGGTGACGCTCACCGCGCAAGCGGATCTCGGCTCGAGCTTCGGCGGCTGGAGCGGCGCCTGCTCGGGCACCGATGCGTGTGTCGTCACGATGAACGCCGACGCCACGGTGAACGCGACCTTCGCCCAGCAGGGCTTCGTGCTCTCGGTCACGGCGACGGGCTCGGGCAGCGTCTCCAGCAGCCCCGCGGGAATCGAGTGCGGCGCGACGTGCGCGGCGGCGTTCGCGCCGGGGACGAGCGTGACGCTGACCGCGGTGGCCGCCGGCGGCGCGACGTTCAGCGGCTGGAGCGGCGCTTGCACCGGGACGGTCGCGCGTTGCGTCGTCGCGATGACCGTCGCCCGGTCGACGACCGCGACCTTCGCGACGACCTTCGGCGGAACGTTCGCCGACGACCCGCTCGTCGTGGGCGCTACCCCGGTGAAGGCGGTCCACGTGACCGACCTCAGGCTCGCGATCGACGACGAGCGCGCCCGACGCATGCTGAGCCCGTTCGGATGGACGGATCCGGTGCTGACCGCGGGCGTGACCGGAATCAAGGCTGTGCACGTCGCCGAGATGCGGACCGCGCTCAACCAGGCCTACCAGGCGGCGCGCCTCACGGCGCCGACCTACACCGATTCCCCGATCGCGAGAGGCCAGACGCCGGTGCGCGCCGCGCACGTCGCCGAGCTGCGCGCGGCCGTGCAGGCGTTGCGTTAGCCGGCGCGCGCCGACATGCGTCGGCCGGGCGCGGGCGGTGGAGAGCAGATCGATCTCCGCCTCCGGCCGGCGGCGGCGGGGCGGCGTGAGGAACCGGCGCTCGGCGGCCTGCGCCGCCAGCGCCGGCGCCAGCAGCGACAGCGCACGATTGGCCGTCCGGACGAGCGGCAGCAGACGGAAATCACTTGAAGATCGAACGATCGTGCTTTTATGCATCGCGATGTGTTCGGCGTCGGTCACGGTGGTGCTCCTTTCCCCGGGGCCGTGCGAAGATAAGGCGCCGATGACTCGCTACGTCCTGAAGCGGCTCGTGCTGCTGCCCGTCCTCCTGTTTCTCTTCTCGGTCACCGTCTTCGCGATCGTCCAGGCGCCGCCCGGCGACTTCCTCACGACCTACGTCGCGACCCTGGCGTCGTCGGGAAGCTCGATCAGCGCCGAACAGGTCGAGGCGCTCCGTCGCGAGTACGGCCTCGACCAGCCCGTGTGGATCCAGTACCTGCGATGGATGGAGAATCTCGCGAAGGGCAACCTCGGCCTCTCGCTCGAGTATCAGCGCCCGAACGCGGAGCTGATCGGCGAGCGCCTCGTGCTCACGGTGGTCCTGGCCCTGTTCTCGTTCGTCTTCACCTGGGTCGTGGCGGTCCCGGCGGGAATCTACTCGGCGATGCACCCGCGCTCGGCGCTCGACTACACGCTGACCATCCTCAACTACGTCGGCGTGGCCACGCCGAACTTCATGCTGGCGCTCGTGCTCATGTGGAGCGCCTTTGCCTACTTCGGCGTCTCGGTGACCGGACTCTTCTCACCGGACTTCGTCGACGCGCGCTGGAGCGTGGCGCGCGTCGTCGATCTCCTGAAGCACCTCTGGCTCCCCGCGGTCGTCCTCGGGATCGCCGGCACGGCCCGGCTGACGCGGGTGATGCGCGCCAACCTGCTCGACGAGCTGAACAAGCCCTACGTCACGACCGCGCGCGCCAAGGGGCTGTCGGAGTGGCGGCTGGTCCTGCGCTATCCGGCGCGGCTGGCGCTCAACCCGCTGGTGAGCACGATCGGGTGGTATCTACCGGCGCTGTTCTCCGGGAGCCTGATCGTGGCCACGGTCATGAACCTCCCGAACATCGGTCCCCTGCTCCTCCGCGCGCTCATCAACCAGGACATGTACCTCGCCGGCAGCATCCTTCTGATCTACTGCTTCCTCACGATCGTCGGCACGCTGATCTCGGACATCCTGCTCGCGTGGCTCGATCCGCGCATCCGGCTCGAGGAGAGCTGAGATGGCCGCCGAGACCGCGCCGGCCGTGGTCGCGAGCGTCGCCGAGGAGCGCGTCTCGGTCGCGTCGAACTGGCGCCTGGTGTGGTGGCGGTTCAAGAAGCATCGCCTGGCGCTCCTGAGCGCGCTGGTGCTGATCGCCCTCTACCTGGTCGTGCTGTGCCCCGAATTCTTCAGCACCCAGGATCCCGAGGCGACGGACGCGCGCCTGGCCTTCATGCCCGTGCAGCGCGTCCATCTCTTCGACGGGACGCGGCTGAGCCCGTGGGTGCCGGGCGTCGTGGGCAAACGCAACCCCACCACGCTTCGCATGGAGTGGCGCGTCGACGAGAGCCGAAAGATTCCCGTCGGATTCCTCACCGCCGGCCACCCGTATCGCTGGCTCGGGGTGGCTCCCGCGCGGCTCCACCTGGTCGGCGCCGCGTCGACGGACAGTCGCGAGCAGGTCCATCTCCTGGGGACCGACCGCCTCGGGCGTGATCAATGGTCGCGGCTCGTGCACGGCACCCGGACGTCGATGACCATCGGGCTCGTCGCCGTCATGTTCTCGGTGGTGCTCGGCGTGCTGCTCGGCGGCATCTCCGGCTACTTCGGCGGGCTCCCGGACCTGGTCATCCAGCGAGCGATCGAGCTACTCCAATCGCTACCGACGATCCCGATCTGGCTCGCGCTCACGGCCGCGCTGCCGCGCGACTGGTCTCCGCAGCAGGTGTTCTTCGCGATCACGGTCATCCTGTCGCTGGTGGGCTGGACGACGCTCGGCCGCGAAGTCCGCGGCCGGTTTCTTGCCCTCCGGGAAGAAGACTTCGTGCTGGCGGCCGAGCTGGCCGGGGCGAGCCGCCGGCGGATCATCGCGCGCCACATGGTCCCCACGTTCCTCTCGCACATCATCGCCACCAGCACCCTCGCGATCCCGGTGATGATCATCAACGAGACGTCGCTCTCGTTCCTGGGGCTCGGCATCCGGCCGCCGGCGATCAGCTGGGGCGTGCTCCTCCAGGAGGCGCAGAACCTCCAGACGCTGGCGCTGGCGCCGTGGCTGCTCATCCCCGGGCTCGCCGTCATCCTCGCGGTGCTCGCCTTCAACCTCGTGGGCGACGGTTTGCGCGACGCCGCCGATCCCTACAGCCAGTGACGACTCCCGTCCTCGAGGTGAAGGACTTGCGCGTGCACTTCCTCCTCGACGAGGGCGTCGTGCGCGCGGTCGATGGCGTGAGCTTCGACGTGCATCCGGGTCAGGTCGTGGGGATCGTAGGCGAGAGCGGCTGCGGCAAGAGCGTGACGGTCAAGGCCATCTTGCAGATCGTCGAGCCGCCCGGTCGGATCGTCGGCGGCCGGATCCTCTTCAGAAAGGACGGAGCGTCCGCCGCCGACCTCGCCGAACTCGACCCGAAGGGCGCTGCCATGCGCGCGATCCGCGGCGCCGAGATCGCGCTGATCCCGCAGGAGCCGATGGCGGCGTTCAGCCCGGTCCACACCGTCGGCGACCAGATCATCGAGGCGCTCCGGCTCCATCAGCGCCAGTGGCGTCCGGAGGGCTCGCGCCTCTCCCGCGGCGAGGCGCGCCAGCTGACGGTCGAGCTCTTTCGCAGCGTCGGGATCTCGATGCCGGCCGAGCGCGTCGACGCGTACTCCTGGCAGCTCTCGGGAGGCTTGCGCCAGCGCGCGATGATCGCGATGGCGCTCTCGTGCAAGCCGCGTCTGCTGATCGCCGACGAGCCGACCACCGCGATCGACGTGACGACGCAGGCGCAGATCCTGACTCTCCTGCGCGACCAGCAGCGCCGCGATGGGACCGCGATCGTGTTCATCACCCACGACCTCGGCGTGATCGCGCAGATGGCCCATCACGTCGTCGTGATGTACCTCGGTCGCGTCATGGAGCAGGGCGCGGTCGCCGACATCTTCGACGCGCCCAAGCACCCGTACACGCGGGCGCTGCTGAAGTCGATCCCGACCGTGCGCGTCGCGCCGCGGACGCTCCTGCCGACGATCGCCGGATCCATTCCGCATCCGCTCGGTCGTCCCCGCGGGTGTCCCTTTCACCCGCGCTGCCCCGACGCGATTCCCGGGATCTGCGCCGAGCGCGTGCCCGCGCTCCGGCCCGTCGGGCCGGGACAGCGCGCAAGCTGCTTCCTGTATCACCGGGACGAGGCCGACGAGCCGTGAGCGCGCCGGCGCTCCTCGACGTCCGCCATCTCCGGAAGACGTTCTCCATCCGGCGCGGGTTCAGTCGCAAGGTCGTCGGCCAGGTGCGGGCGGTCGACGACGTGAGCTTCACGATCGCCGAGGGCGAGACGCTCGGGCTCGTCGGCGAGTCCGGCTGCGGCAAGACCACGACGGCGCGCTGCATCCTGCGCGCGATGACCCCGACGAGCGGGGAGATCCTGTTCCGTGCGGCGGACGGCCGCGTCGTGGACCTGGCACCCCTCTCGCGCGCCGAGCTTCGCCCGCTGCGCCCGCAGATCCAGATGGTGTTCCAGGATCCGTTCGGCTCGCTCAATCCGCGAATGACGATCTTCGACAACGTCGGCGAGCCGCTCCTGGTGAACGGGCTCCGCGACCGCCGGGCGCGGCTCGACCGGGTGGCGTCCCTGCTCGAGCTCACGGGCCTGCGCCCCGAGCTCATGCACCGCTTCCCGCACGCGTTCTCCGGCGGCCAGCGCCAGCGCATCGGGATCGCGCGGGCGCTGGCGACCGAGCCGCGGCTCGTGGTCGCCGACGAGCCGGTCTCGGCCCTGGACGTCTCGGTCCAGGCCCAGGTGCTCAACCTGCTCCTCGAGCTCCGAACCCGGCTCCACCAGACGTTTCTGTTCGTGGCCCACGACCTGGCGGTGGTCAAGCACGTGAGCGATCGGGTCGCCGTCATGTACGTCGGTCAGCTGGTGGAGCTGGCAACGACGGAGGCGATTTTCGGCCGTCCTCGTCACCCGTACACCGCGGCGCTGTTGCGCGCGGTGCCGGTCCCGGATCCCCACGCCCCCGGGGGCGACGTGGCGCTCGCGGGCGAGGTCGCCAACCCCGCGGCGCCGCCGTCGGGCTGCTACTTCCACCCGCGCTGCCCGTTCACCACCGAGACGTGCCGCCGGGAGCCGCCTGCGCTCCGCGAGGTCGCGGCCGGCCATCTAGTTCGCTGTCACCGGGCCGAGGAGCTCACCCTGCAAGGAGTCGGCTGATCAGGCCTTCATGGAGCGAAACTCCCCACTGATCCGAAGCTCACCGGTCGTTCCCGTCCGTTCTCGCCGGTTCCTGAAATACATGCCCGTCTTCCAGGGTGTTTAGCGCGCAGCGCGCCCTGGCACCCCCATTGCGTCCTCACAATGCCGATGGAATCCAGAACCGCGCCCGACAGCGCCCCCCGCCGCCCCGTCGGGGGCCTGCGGCTCGGCGATATCCTGGTCGCCGAGGGGCTCGTGAGCCCGGCCCAGGTGCACGAAGCGCTGCGCCTGCAGGGGTTGTCCCATACCTACATGCCGCTCGGCCACCTCCTCGTGAGCCAGGGGCTCATCACGAAGCGTCAGCTCGCGTCGGTGCTCGATCGGCACCAGCGGCGCTCCAAGCTGGGCGATCTGCTCGTGAAGACGCGGGCGCTCACCCCCGAGCAGCTCATGATCGTGCTGGCCGAGCAGCGTAAGGGGAAGCAGTCGTTCGGCGAGGTGGTCGTTCGGCTTCGCTTCGTCACCGAGGACCAGCTCCGGAAGGCGCTGTGCCTGCAGCTCCACATCAACTACTTCGACCTCGACACGATCACGCTCGACCGCTCGCTGCGCACGCTGATCAACGCGCGCTTCGCACGGAAGCTCGGCGTCGTCCCGGTCGCGCGCGTCGGCAACAAGCTGGTCGTGGCGATGGACGACCCGACGCGGACCCTCGTCGTCGACGACCTCGAAGCGAGCACGGGTCTCGACGTCGAGGTGATCACGTCGTCGACCACCGCCATCCGCCGGGCGCTGGACCAGATGTACCCCGGGCACGCCACGCTCCCCCTGAGCGAGCACCCGCTCGACGCGAGCGAGCCCGAGGCGCGCGCGGCCGTGGACGAGCCGCACATGCTCTCCTTCGAGGAGATGGACCGCCAGTCGGATGAGCGCCCCAACCACCTCGGTCTCGAGGGCACCTCCGGCGTCGTCCGCAAGCTGCTGAGCCTGGCCGTCGACCGCGGCGCCTCCGACATTCACCTGGAGGCCGTGGACCACCGGATCCAGACACGGTTCCGGATCGACGGCGTGCTCCAGGAGCTCGATCTCGCCGGTCTGGACAAGCAGCTGAACGCGAACCGGGGCAAGCTGATGTCGCGGCTCAAGATCTTGAGCAAGCTCGATATCGCGGAGCGGCGGCGTCCGCAGGACGGCAGCTTCCGCGCGCGCGTGAAGCGCGACGGCGAGTTCACGCCCATCGACTTCAGGATCTCGATCATCCCGAGCTACTACGGCGAGAGCGCCGTCATCCGCATCCTGGACGCGCGTGGCCTGCCGGAGTCCGTGGAGGCGCTCGGCCTGCGCGAGCCCGTCGCGGCACGGATGCGCCAGATCCTGCGAACCTCTACCGGGATCATCCTGGTCACCGGCCCGACCGGCTCCGGAAAGAGCACCACGCTGTTCGGCGCGCTCCGGAGCGTGTACCAGCCCGGGATCAAGATCCTCACGGCCGAAAATCCGATCGAGTACGTCTGCGAGAACTTCCGGCAGCACGAGGTCGACGAGCGGCTTGGCAACACCTTCGCCAAGTACCTGCGCTCGTTCCTCCGTCACGACCCGGACGTGATCATGATCGGCGAGATCCGCGACAGCGAAACCGCGGATCTGGCGTTCCGGGCAGCCCAGACGGGCCACCTCGTGCTCAGCACCCTGCACACGAACGACGCGATCAGCGCCCTGCCCCGCCTCCTGGATCTGGGCGTGGACTCGAACCTGATCTCGTCGTCGCTCCTGGGCGTGCTCGCGCAGCGGCTGGTGCGCGAGGTGTGCGCGGAGTGCCGCGAGCCGTATGCGCCGCCGGTCGAGCTCCTGGCGGATCTGCTGGGGCTGCCAGCCGAAGACTTCCCCTGGTATCGAGGCCGCGGGTGCCAGAGCTGTAACTACACCGGCTACCGCGGGCGGATGATCCTCGCCGAGCTGTGGACCCCGAGCGACGCGGATGTGATGCTGATCAACCGCGGAGCGACGTTCGACGAGATCCGGAAGAGCGCGCGCGACTCGTCCCTGCCGATGGCCGAGGACGCCGCCGACAAGCTACGTCAGGGGCGCACGAACATCGAGGAGCTCATTCGCGCGCTCCCCCACTCGGCCCTCCGCCAGCTCCGGCTCGGCGCTAGCTGACGCCCGGCCCCGCCCCGAACGTCCTCACGCGCGCGCCTTGAGCGCGCGGCGGATCTCTCCAACGGCCGTCGAGTAGCCCGACCGCAGCATCGCCGTGTCCGACGAGTAGTTGATGATGGTGGCGCCGAGCTCGACCATGTGGCGCACGCCGTCGACACTATCGGTCAGCATCGCCACCGCCTTGCCGTGCTTGCGCGCCGCCGCCACCAGCCGGTGGCGGTGCTCGTCGAGCGCCGCGGCCTGCGACGGGGTGCCGAGCACCCCGAGGTCCTGGGCGAGGTCGGTCGGCCCGATCGTGAGCGCGTCGATCCCCGGCGTCGCCGCGATCTCGTCGAGCTTGGCGAAGGCGCGCTTGGACTCCAGCATGATCGTCACGTGCACTCGCGCGTTGGCGTGGGCGGTGTGCTCGGCCATCGGCCGCGCCACGTACTCGGTGTGCGGCCCGAAGCCGGCCATGCCCCGCTCGCCCTGCGGCGCGTAGTGGCAGGCGGCCGCGACCTCCCGCGCCTGCTCCGGCGTGTCGACCTGCGGCACGTGCAGGTTCCAGACGCCGGCGTCGAGCAGGCGCGTGATCCACTCCCGATTGCCCTCCGGCGGCCGGACCACCATCGGGAAGTTCATGGCCCGCGCGAGCGCCGCCATGTCGGCGACCGTCTCCATCGAAAACGGCGAGTGCTCCATGTCGATGCGCGCGAAGTCGAGGCCGGCGGCGCGGAGCAGCATCAGGAACGAGGGCGTGCGGATCATGTTCACCCACGTGCCGATCTGCACCTCGCCGCGCTCGGCGCGGATCCGGTAGAGGTTCTCGTCGGCCATCGCTAGCTCATCAGCCCGTAGAACTTCCCGGCGTTCTCGCAGGTGATCTTGTGGACGACGTCGGCCGGCAGGTGGCCGAACTGCTCCTGGATATACCTCGACGACTGCGGCCAGACGCCGTCGGGATGCGGGTAGTCCGACCCCCACATCAGCGTCTCGACGCCCATGTCGTCGATCAGCTTGGTGCCGATCTTGTCGAACTGGAACGTCGCGCGGCACTGCCGGCGCCAGTAGTCGCTCGGCTTCATCTTGAGCCCGAGGTCGCGGAAGCGGTCCTCCCATTCGAAGTCCATGCGGTCGAGCGCGTAGGGGATCCAGCCGATACCGCTCTCGCCGAACGAGATCCGCATGTTCGGATACCGCTCGAGGACCGCGGCGCCGATGACCGCCGCCAGGATGTTGACCAGGTTCATCTGGAAGCCGGCCGTGCTCGTGAAGAACGCGGCGCGGCGCGTGAGGCCCGTCTGCTTCTCGCGCACGCCCGGCGGCAGCGACGGAAACGTGTGGAAGTGCAGCGGCAGGTTCACGTCGTTCACCGCCTGCCAGAGCGGCTCCCACATCGGATGCCACATGGGCTCCATGTCCCAGGAGCACGAGAGCTCGAGGCCGCGCAGCCCCATCCGCGCGACGCGATAGATCTCCTTGACCGCCGCGTCGAGGTTGCCGTACGGCAGGCAGGCCAGGCCGATGTGGCGCTCCGGGTAGTGCTTGCAGAAGTCGACGAGCCAGTCGTTGTAGATCCGGAACATCTCACCCGCCGCCTCGTGGTCGCCGAGCCGCGTCGCGGCGCCGAGGATGCCGAAGAGCACCTCGGCCTGGACGCCGTCGCGGTCCATGTCCTTCACGCGCAGGTGCGGATCGCCCGGGCGGCGGATCCCCTTCTTGCCGTCGTCGTAGAGGCCGGTCGACGCCATGACATCGACACGGTGGTTCTGGCCGGGCACGTACTTGCTGCCCGTGGAGCCGATGCCGCCGACGAGCCCGAAGGGCGCCCCCTTCTTCGTCGTCCACTGCTTACCGTCGGGCCCGTCCACCACGTAGGGCATCCGGTTCTTCATGAGCGCGGATGCGTTCGAGGTGAAGAGGTCGGGCGGGAGCCAGGGCATGTCGATGTGGCAGTCGGCCGAGATCCGCGTGTAGCGCATGGCGCCCTCCGTTTGGGCGGCGCGAGCCGCAGCACGGCCGGGGGCTGGGCCCCCGCGTGCGAGGCGAGCCTAGCAAGATGACGCGATGCTAGTCCCGGAGCTACCCCCTGGGCAAGCGCGGACTGTAGCGGCTACACTCCACGGGCATGCGTCGCCCCCGCACGCGAGCGAAGTCTATTCATCGCCGCGCCTCAGCCGGCGGGGCCCCAGCCCCGCGACGGCTTGCGGCGCGCCCTGCCACTCATCGCCGCGCCTCAGCCGGCGGGGCCCCAGCCCCGCGACGGCTTGCGGCGCGCCCTGCCACGGTCGTCGGCGTCATCTCCGACACGCATGGGCTCCTGCGTCCGGAGGCGCTCGCCGCGCTGGCCGGCGTCGACGTGATCGTGCACGCAGGCGACATCGGGTCCGCCGCCGTTCTCGAGGCGCTCCGCGAAATCGCGCCGGTCATCGCGGTGCGCGGCAACAACGACCGCGGCGCGTGGGCCAGATCGATTCCGGAAACGGTGACGACCGAGGTCGGCACCCGCCGGCTCCTCGTCGTCCACGACGTCAAGACGCTGCGGGGGGACCCGGCCGACCGCGGCATCGACGTCGTGATCGCCGGCCACTCGCATCGCCCGAGCATCGAGCAGCGCGAGCGGCTGATGCTGCTGAATCCCGGAAGCGCGGGCCCGCGGCGCTTCTCGTTGCCCGTCGCGGTCGCTCGCCTCCACGTCGGGCGGCCGGGTGGCCCGCGGGCGGAGATTGTTGTGTTGGGGGGCCTCGACGGGCCCCCCAACCCCCCCGCAGCTCGGAAGCGGCCCGGCTCGGCGCCTTGACGCCGCTGGGGCTGCGGGAGCAGTATCGGCCGACGGGCACGGGAGGGCGCCCATGAAGAAGGACATCACCAGCCTTCGCTCGACACTCGAGTACCTCGACACAGTCGGCGAGCTGGTCACGACCGACGTCGAGGTCGATCCCCATCTCGAGGTCGCGGCGATCCAGAAGCACTTCGACGGCGGCGCTGCCCTGCTCTTCAACAAGGTCAAGGGCTATCCGAACGCGCGGATCTGCAACAACGTCTTCGCGAGCGCCGGGCGCATCGCCCGGCTGCTGGACGTCGACGACCCGAAGAAGCTCAAACACAAGGCCGTCGAGGCGCTGCGCGATCCTCTTCCACCGGTGGAGGTCAAGGACGGGCCCTGCCAGGAAGTGGTGCTCACGAAGAGCTTCGACGTGTGGGACGTCGTCCCGATGATCTCCCACTCCGACAGCGATCCCGGGCGCACGCTCGGCGCTGGCACCACGGTGGTGCGCGGGAAGCATTTCTGGGGCGGCTCCCACATCGGCTACAACCGGATGAACTTCCGCGGCCCCGACTTCTCGAGCTTCCAGATCTCGCCGGGCTCGCACATGGACCAGGTGGCCACTCACTGGTACCGCAAGGGCCCGATCCCCCTCACGATCAACATCGGGATCCCGCCGACCTGCACGATGATGGCCGGGTCCGGGTTCACGTACGTGATCCTGCCGCGGGGCTGCGACGAGCTGGGCGTCGCCGGCGCGCTCCAGGGCCGACCGGTCGAGCTGGTCCGCGCGCGGACCCAGGATGCGTGGTCGATCGCGAACGCCGAGTACGTCATCGAGGGCTACCTCGACACCACGCAAAAGGTGTGGGAGAGCCCGCTCGCCGAGAAGGACGACGCGCAGGGGGTCCATCCGTTCCACCCGGAATGGTCGGGCTACATGGGCAAGTCGTACCGCACGTACAAGTTCCAGGCGACGGCGATCACCCACCGGGCCGACCGCCCGCTCTACTACGGGCTCATCGTGCACGGCATGGACGAGCACTTCATCGACGGCGTCGTGAGAGAAGCCTGCTTTCTGGAGCTGGCCGAGCGAATCGTGCCGGGGTTGTGTGTCGATACTCACATCCCGATGGGCATGACTGATTGGGGTGGGGTGATCTTCCAAGTTCGAAAGCGCCGGGCGCGGGACGAAGGACTGCAGCGCAATATCTTGACGGCCGCGCTGTCGATCTCGCTGGGCGCGCGACTCGGCATCGTCGTCGACGAAGACGTCGACATCTATAACATCGAGGACGTCTTGTGGGCGCTGACGACCCGCGTGAACCCCAAGGAGGACATCCTGACGATCTGCGAGGGCGGCTTCGGCCAGACCTTCCAGCCCGCGGAGCGCAGCTCGGCCGGCGACCGTCAGTGGACGCAGAGCAACATCCGGTTCTCCGGAGCGATGGGGATCGACGCCACGCGTCCGTTCATCCACAAGGACGCCTTCGAGCGGGCACGCTACAACGTCGAGGTCGTGGATCTCGCGAAATTCTACTCGCCGGAGCAGATCCGGCAGGCGAAGGAAGGGCAACGCGACTACGCCAAGTTCCTGGCGGAGCGCGGGATCTGACGATCGTCACCGCCGCGGTGGGAGCGGAGAAGAGAGGCGCCATGGACTTCGGGATCTTCACTGAGCAGATACGGCGAGGGAGCACTCAGGGCGACTGGTTCCGCGAGCTCCTCGAGCTCGCCGACGCGGGCGAGGAGTGGGGCCTCGACGTCGTGTGGATGGCCGAGATGCTGGTCAATCCTGCCCGATCGGCGCTGTCGGCGCCGTTGCTGGTGGCGAGCTGGATCGTCGCGCGGACCCGGCGTCTGCGCGTGGGCACGGCGGTGCAGCTGCTGCCGCTGAACCATCCGCTCCGTGTCGCCGGTGAGGTCGCCACGCTCGACCACCTGAGCCAGGGACGGTTCGACTTCGGCGTGGGCCGGAGCGGCGGGCCGCGGGCCTACGACGCGCTCGGTGTCCCCTACGAGGAGAGCCAGGCGCGGTTCTCCGAAGCGCTCGAGATCATCCTGACGGCGTGGAAGGGCGAGCCGTTCAGCTACGAGGGCAAGTTCTACCGCTTCAGCGACGTCACCGTGACTCCGCGCCCGATTCAGCAGCCGCACCCGCCGGTCCGGATGGCCGCGACGACCGCGGAGACGTTTCCGCGCGTCGGACGAATGGGCCTGCCGATCTTCGTGGGGCTTCGCGGGATGGCGACCCCCGAGCTGGCCGGACACGTGAAGACGTACCGCCAGGCGTGGCGCGAGGCCGGGCATCCCGGCGACGGCGACGTGTGCCTCCGGATCCCGGTCTACGCCGCCCCGACCGAGAGCGCGGCGCTGGAAGAGCCGAAGGAAACGATCATGTACTACTTCACGCGCCAGGCCGACCTGACGCGGGTACCGCTGGGACGCCCCGGCACCGGCCCGGTCGAGCGGCGCGTGGCTCAGGCCAGAACCTTGTCGAGTCTCACCTACCCCGAGATCCTCAGCACCAAGGTCGCGTTCGGCACGGGCCCGAGCCTGGTCGACCGACTCACGCAGCTCCGGGAAGAGCTCAACCTGAACGGGATCGCGGCCGAGCTGAACCCGGGCGGGCTCCTGCCGATGGAACAGGAGAAGCGGACGCTGCAGATCCTCACTCAGCAGGTGATGCCCGCGTTCAAGTAGCGGGCAGTGCGAGCCGCAGCACGTCGCGGGGCTGGGGCCCCGCCGTGCGAGGCGAGCCTATAAAGGGAGCGATCGATGGCCACACGCGGCAACGGGGTCCCCAAGTTCGAGACGGTGCGCTACGAGACGAAGGGCGCGATCTGCCACATCGTCTTGAACCGGCCGGAGAAGCTCAACGCGGCCACCGACCAGCTCGTCGAGGAAGTCAACGACGCGCTCTTCGAGTTCGACGCCGACCCCGAGCTGAGGGTCGCGATCCTGAGCGGCGCCGGCCGCGCGTTCTGCTCCGGTGCGGACGTGCAGCAGCGCCAGCTCCGCACGCGCGAGGAGCTGCGGCGGCTCGGCGGGCCGGCCGGACGGCGCTCGCGGGAAAACGGGCTGGCCGAGGCGGTCAACTGGAAGCCGGTGATCGCGGCGGTGCACGGCTGGGCGCTCGGCCTCGGCTACTCGTTGTCGCAGTCGTGCGACCTCGTGGTGGCGGCCGCCGGTACGAAGTTCCAGATCCGCGAGGTTCAGCGCGGCCTCGGCGGCGCCCAGCACTGGGTCGCCACCTGGTTCTGGACGGGCTCGCGGTTTGCCAACGAGGTCGCGTTGACCGGTCGCATGTTCACCGCCGAGGAGGCGCAGCAGCACGGGATGGTCAACCGCGTGGTGCCGCCGGCGGAGCTGATCCCGGCCGCCGAGGCGCTCGCGAACGAGATCCTCGAGAACCCGCCGCTTGCCGTGCGGGCCAACGTGCGCGTGATGCGATGGTTCGTGAACGAGATGCAACGCCAGTCGAAGTACTACACGCAGGGGCTCGGCCTCCATCTGACCGACGACTTCCACGAGTCGGCCAAGGCCTTCGTGGAGAAGCGCAAGCCCGTCTTCAAGGGCCGCTAGTCGGAGAACTGCGCCGCGCGCCAGCGGAGCGCGGCGCCCAGCCCTTCCTTCTCGCGGATCTCGTCGAACTTGACGCCGACCTCGGTCCGGGCGGCGTAGAGGCCCGCCAGCACGTCGAGCCCGGCGCGGATCGCGTTGCGGAAGCCCGCCGCGTCGGCGCCCCGGTTGATCGCGAGCTTGGTCGCGGCGAGCGCTTCGGGGGACATGAGGGCCATTCGGCGCGCGAACTTCAGCGTCGCCGCCTCGAGCTCGGCGCCCGGAACGACACGGTTCACCATCCCGTACTGGAGCGCCGTCCTGGCATCGATGGGATCGCCAAGATAGAGCAGCTCGCGGGCGCGCTTGAAGCCGATGATGAACGGCATGATGAGCGCGGGGCCGACGTTGGAGAAGCGGATCTCCGGCTCGCCGAACATCGCATCGTCGGCGGCGATCGTGATGTCGCACATCATCACCAGCTCGCAGCCGCCGCCCAGGCAGTGGCCGCGAACGGAGGCGATCACCGGCTTCTTCATGTCCCAGGGCGTCATCTCGAGCGCGACGTCGTCGGTGAGCGACTCGTGCCAGGCCAGCGCGTTGCCCTTGCGCGCCGCGCGCGCCGGGTTGGGCGAGATGTCGTAGCCGGCGCAGAAGCTCCGCCCCTCGGCGCGCAGCACCACGACGCCGGTGGCAGGATCGCGGTCGGCCTCGTTGAGGCGCTCGACCAGCGCGCGCCGGAGCTCCGCGCTGATCGCGTTGAGCTTGTCGGGGCGATTCAGCGTGACGATGCCGATGCGTCCGTCGATACGATAGGTCACGATCGGGTCGGCCATGTTTCCTCCCGCACGGAGTGTAGCGCAAGTGCGGCAGCGACAGACGGCGCTTGAAGGACCGCCGGGCGCGGGTTAGCATCGCGCGCATGCCCGTCGAGTTCATCGGGATGATCGGCGTTCGGCCCGAGGGCGCCGACGGCGCGGCCGTCCACGTCATCGGCGGCGCCATCGATCGCGAGTGGACGCGCGAGTTCGCGCAGGCGCACGAGCGCGCCGGCTTCGATCGCGTGCTGGTCGGCTACACCTCCACCTCGGCCGACGGCTTTCTGGTCGCCGCCTACGCCGCGTCCGTCACCGAGCGCCTCTCTTATCTCCTGGCCCATCGGCCGGGCTTCGTCGCGCCCACGCTCGCGGCGCGAAAGGCGGCCACGCTGGACCACTTCACGGGCGGCCGCCTGGCCCTGCACGTCATCACCGGCGGCAGTGACGGCGAGCAGGCGCGCGACGGCGACTGGCTCGACCACGACACCCGCTATCGGCGCACCGACGAGTATCTCGAGATCGTGCGCCGCGTATGGACGTCGGAGAAGCCCTTCGATTACGCGGGCGAGTTCTATCGGATCAAGGGCGCGTTCTCCGACGTCAAGCCGCTGCAACAGCCGGCGATCCCGCTCTACTTCGGCGGTGCCTCGGGTCCGGCGCCGGTCGTCGGCATCAAGCACTGCGACGTGTACGCGCTGTGGGGTGAGCCGCTGGCGGCGGTGCGCGAGCGCGTCGCCGAGGTCCGCGGGCTGGCGACGCGCCTGGGCCGCCAGGTGCGCTTCAGCGTGTCGACGCGGCCGATCATCGCGCCCACCGAGGCGAAGGCGTGGGAGCGCGCTCAGGCGATCCTGGCGCGGGTGCGGGCGGCGCGGCCGACGATCGTGGGCGAGGGCGCGGGCATCCGCCCGCAGGCGGAGGGCGCGCGACGGCTCGTCGACTTCGCCGAGCGCGCCGACGTCTACGACAAGCGTCTCTGGATGCCGATCGCGGCCGCGATGGGCGGGGCCGGCAACACCACCGCGCTGGTGGGCACGCCCGAGCAGGTTGCCGAGTCGCTCCTCGACTACTACGACGCCGGCGTCACGACGTTGCTCATCCGCGGCTTCGATCCCCTGAACGACGCGGTGGAGTACGGCCGCGAGCTGATCCCCCTGGTGCGCGCGGAGGTCGCGCGGCGCGACCGCGCTGCCGCCGTCATCGCGTGATCGAGCGACCCGCGAGGCTACAGACCGTGGAAGAAGCGCTGAGCGACGTCACCGTGCTCGACCTGGGGCAGGTCATCGCCATGCCCTTCTGCACGATGCTGCTGGCCGACCTGGGCGCCCGGGTGATCAAGGTCGAGTCGCGCGATCGGGGGCGCGAGCGCGTGTCGCTCGGCATCAAGCGCAAGCGCGGCGGGGTCGAGGAGCGCGTGCCGGCCGCGCAGTACCGTGACCGGAACAAGCTTGCGATCACGCTGGAGCTGAAGACCGCGAAGGGCGTGGAGCTCTTCAAGGAGCTTGTGAAACGCTCGGACGTCGTGACCGAGAACTTCAGCGTGGGCACGCTCGAGCGGCTCGGTCTGGGTTACGACGACCTCCGGAAGGTCAAGCCCGATATCGTCTACGCCTCGATCACCGCGTTCGGCCAGCACGGGCCCTACGCCGCCCAGCGGGGCTATGACATGCTGGCGCAAGCGATCAGCGGGTACATGAGCATCACCGGGTTCCCCGACAATCCGCCCACGCGATCGGGCCAGTCCATCTCGGACTACTACGCCGGTATGCTGTGCGCCTTCAGCATCGTGTCCGCGCTCCATTACCGCAATCGGACCGGCAAGGGACAGCGCATCGACCTGGCGCTGCTCGACAGCCTCGTGGTCGCGCTGGACAATCTCGGAGAGCGCTACACCGTCGGCGGCGAGGTCCTGACGCGGGCCGGGAACGTCTCGTTCGGTGGGTCGAGCTCAGGCGTCTATCCGACGACCGATGGGTACGTCGCGATCGCGGCCGGCGCGAGCGACGCGGTGTGGCGCCGGTTTTGCGAGCTCATCGGCCGGGACGATCTCACTCGCGATCCCCGCTTCGCCGCCGCGGCGGCGCGGCGTGACCGCCGCGACGAGGTCGCCGCCATCATCCAGCGCTGGACGGAGCAGCGTCCCAAGGCCGAGGTGGTGCGCACGCTGTCCACGGCGGGCGTACCGGCGGCGCCGGTCAACAACGTGACCGAGATGGTCGCCGACCCGCAGGTGCAGGCACGCGAGATGTTCGTGGAGCTCGATCACCCGACGTACGGGAAGGTGAAGACGACGGGCACGCCGCTCAAGCTCTCGGAGACACCGGGGCGGGTACGCTGGCTGGCTCCGCAGCCCGGCGAGCACAACGAGGAGGTGTTCGTGGGGCTTCTCGGCTACTCCAAGGACGACCTCGCGCGGTGGCGAGGCGAGGGCGTGATCTAGCGCGTGATCAGCGGCAGCGCCGCGCGCGCCCGATCCAGCCGGCGCCGACCAGGCTGAGGGCGAGCAGGGCCACCGTGCCGGGCTCGGGGACGGCTTCCGGGCCACGCACCTCAGCCTGCTGTGCCAGCACCGAGAAGGCGACCTCGCCGATCCCGCAGAACGGCGACGGATCGCCGATCGGCTGCGGGCAGCCGCTGATGTCGAATCGGAAGAAGCGCGCCGAGATCGCCTCCCACCCGAAGACCTGTGCGCCGTACGGCTGATCGGCCGGGTTGTCGACGGGCGAGATCGAGATCAAGCTCACGAACGTCTCGCCGTCGAGCGAGTAGGAGATTCGCCCGGTCCCGAACCCGCTCAACTCCTCGTTCCACAGGGCAAGCCGATCGACGGTCGAGAGCCGACCGAGGTCGTAGGTGACAGTGGCCTGGGTGGTGCCGAGCGCGGTGAACCATTCGTTGTTGAGCGCGACCTGCGTGTGGAGGGGGTTGCCGGCCAGATACGCGTCGAAATTGGTGCTCCCACTCACGAATAAGACGGTGAGGCCCGATTCATCGATCGTGTGAACGATGCCGTAGTCAGCGCTGAACGTCGACGAGGCGGTCGCGCCCGTCGGGCTGGTGATGACCGACGCCTGCCCAGATGTCGTATGGAACAGCAAAAGCGCAATACCGGACGCGGCTGCAACCAGCTTACCGAACATGGGCCAAATCCTCATTTCCCCATCCTGGGTCACTTCTTTACCTACGCAGATTCAGGAGGGCTACAAACCCTGTGCCAGTAAACGGAAGGAGTTATTTCAGCTAGTTAGGGACGTGAAACTTTGTCCACGGCTCCCGTTGTAAAGGGCGCCGACAGATTTGAGGCCCGCCGAGGGCCCGGAGACGCGATGCGCCCTCGAGGCGCGCCACGGCTTCGCCGGGAGCGTTGCCGAGCGCGGGAGGTTTGGGGGCCCGTCGAGGCCCCGGCGACGCGATGCAATCTCGAGGCGCGCCACGGCTTCGCCGGGGCCGCGTCCGAGCGCGGGAGGTTTGGGGGCCCGTCGAGGCCCCGGCGACGCGATGCAATCTCGAGGCGCGCCACGGCTTCGCCGGGGCGCGTCCGAGCGCTGGGGGGTTTGGGGGGGCC
>QHSL01000015.1:64744-98388 GCA_003220435.1 Candidatus Rokuibacteriota bacterium
GTCCGAGCGCTGGGGGGTTTGGGGGGCCCGTCGAGGCCCCGGCAACGCGATGCAATCTCGAGGCGCGCCACGGCTTCGCCGGGGCCGCGTCCGAGCGCTGGGGGGTTTGGGGGGCCCGTCGAGGCCCCCCATGGAGTTAGTATGGCCCCGACGCCGGGCACGCCCGGCGAACCCGGAGGAGATCACATGCGCTTCGGCATTTTCACGAGCATGGGCGGCCAGACCTGGTCGGGAGTGCTGGACTTCTGGCATCACCTGGAGGCGACCAAGTGGGACATCGCGTGCGTGACCGACCACTTCATGCCGAACACGAAGGAGCGCGAGGGCGCCATGCTCGAGTCGTGGAGCTCGCTCTCCGCGCTGTCGGCGCTGGTGCCGCGCATGCGCGTCGGCACCATCGTGCTGGGTAACACGTATCGCCATCCCGCCCTCGTCGCGAAGATGGCCGCCCAGGTCGACATCATCTCGGGCGGCCGGCTCCTGCTGGGGCTCGGCGCCGGCTGGCAGCAGAACGAGCACGAGGCGTACGGGATCCCCTTCTATACGATGCGCGAGCGGCTGCAGCGGCTCGACGAGGCCTGCCAGGTGATGCGCTCGCTGTGGACCGAGAAGCGCACCACGTTCAAGGGCCATTACTATCAGCTCTCCGACGCCCCGCTCGATCCCAAGCCCGTGCAGACGCCGCACCCCGAGCTGATGATCGGCGGCGGCGGCGAGCGCGTCACGCTGCGCATCGTGGCCAAGCACGCCGACCACTGGAACTGCTGGGGCGGCCCCGGGGTACTGGGGCGCAAGGGCAAGATCCTGGACGAGCATTGCGCCGCCGTCGGCCGTGACCCGAAGGCGCTCAGGCGCTCGGCCAACATGTCGCTGCTCATCACCGACAAGAAGGACGACGTCGAGCGGCTCGCCGACACGATCGCCAAGCGCATGGGCCGCCATGCGGCGGACGCCCGCGACACCTGCCTGGCCGGCCCACCGGACCAGATCCGCGAGCAGCTCCGTCAGCTCAAGGCCGCGCGGGTCGACACGCTCTTCATCCCGAGTATGTTCCGCCCGCTCGACGAGCTGCGCCGCGACCTCGACCGGTTCATCTCGGAGATCGCGCCCGAGTTCCGCTAGCCGCATGCTCCGGCCGCTGGGCGGTCAGATCCAGACGGTGCTCGGCGCGATCGAGCGTGACGCGATCGGCGTCACGCTCCCGCACGAGCACCTCTTGATCGACTTCAAGGTGATGTTCGCGGAGCCGACGGCCGCCAGCGACAAAGGGCGCGCGTGGGAGCCTGTGAGCCTGGCCAATCTCGGCTGGGTCCGCCAGAACTTCAACGCGAACCTCGACAATCTGCGGCTCCTCGACGAGCAGGTCGCGCAGGACGAAATATTGCTGTTCAGGCGGGCGGGCGGCCGCACCGTCGTCGATCCGACCCCGAAGACGATCGGCCGCGATCCACTCGCCCTCGCCCGCATCGCGCGGGCCACCGGCCTGAACGTCGTGATGGGCGCCGGCTACTACGTGGGCGCATCCCACCCCGCCGACATGGACCGCCGCACGGTGGACGAGCTGGCGCGCGAGATGATCGGCGACGTCATGACTGGTGTCGGCGACACGGGTGTCCGCGCCGGCCTCATCGGCGAGATCGGCACGACGTACCCGTGGACCGACGGCGCGCAGTTCGCCAACGAGCAGAAGGTGCTGCGCGCCGCCGTCATCGCTCAGCGGGAGACCGGCGCGCCCCTCATGATCCATCCCGGGCGCCACCCGAGCATGCCGCTCGCGCTGGCGGAGTTCGTCCGCAAAGAAGGCGGCGACCTGCGCCGCACGATCATGTGTCACCTCTGCCGAACGATCGCCGACGTGCGGGCGGTCATCGATCTCGCGCAGACGGGCATCTGGCTCGAGTACGATCTGTTCGGCCTCGAGAGCTCCTACTATCCCTACAACCCGAGCTTCGACATGCCCAACGACGGCGGGCGCATGGCCCACGTGCTGGCGCTGATCGCCGCCGGGCACCGCGACCAGATCCTCATGTCCCACGACATCGCCTACAAGACCTCGCTGGTGAAGTACGGCGGCTACGGCTACCACCATCTGCTGGTGAACGTGGTGCCGCGGCTGCGGGCGAAGGGCGTCGACGACGCCGGGCTCACGCAGCTCCTCGTCGAGAATCCCGCCCGCGCGTTCGCGTTCGCATGACCGTGGCGCTCGGCCGGGGCACGGGTCGTCAGTTCGGCTCGGGCTGGATCAGTGGCGTCCTGGCCACCACCTGCGGCGCGCTCGGGTACGGCGGGGTGCTGTGTCTCCTGTTCCCGGACTGGCTCACGACGCCCTCGGCGCGCGCGCACTATCCGATGGAGCTGATCCGCTTCCTGATCTACACGATGCTGGTCATCGGGTTCGGCCTCGGCGCGCTGAGCGTCGTGCTCCGGCGCCGCAAGGTCCTCGGCTTCACCGGCCTCGCCCTCGCCACCGCCGGGACGCTGCTCGGAGGCTCCGGCGTCGAGATCAAGGGATCGCTCCAGGGATCGACCTCGGCGGGCCTCGACTGGTTCCTGCTGAACCTGTTCGTCCTCGCGCTCCTGTTCGTCCCACTCGAGCGCGTCGCGCCGCGTCTGCCCGAGCAGGGGATCTTCCGGCCGGGATGGACGACGGACCTGATGCACTTCGCAATGAGTCACCTGATGGTGCAGGTGACGGTCGTGCTCACGATGCTTCCGGCCGCGCTGTTCTTCCGGTGGGCGACTCGCCCGTGGCTCCAGGACGCGGTCGCCGCGCAGCCGCTTCCGTTGCAGGTTCTCGAGATCGTGCTCGTGGCCGACCTCACCCAGTACTGGGTGCATCGCGCCTTCCACCGGGTGCCGTGGCTCTGGCGGCTCCACGCCGTCCACCATTCGTCGGAGACGCTCGACTGGCTGGCCGGCTCGCGCCTGCACCTCGTCGACATCGTCGTCACGCGCGGGCTCTCGTTCGTGCCGCTCTACGTCCTCGGCTTCGCGGCGCCGGCGATCTACGCGTATCTCGTCTTCGTGTCGTTTCTCGCGGTCTTCATCCACGCCAACGTGCGGTTCGAGTTCCGCGCGCTCGACTGGGTGGTGGTGACCCCACGCTTCCACCACTGGCACCATGCGGCGCACCCGGTGGACAAGAACTTCGCCGTGCACCTGCCGTGGATCGACCGCCTCTTCGGCACCGCGCACCTTCCGGCCGGGCGCTGGCCCGAAGCGTACGGCATCGCCGGCCGCCCGGTGCCCGACGGATACTGGCGGCAGCTCGTGTGGCCGCTCCAGCGCCCGGCGCGAGGTCAGGCGCCGCTCACGCCGCCGGCCTAGGCGCGCACCCGGAGCGATTTCGGATCGTAGGGCGGTGCCAGCTGGGCGCGTGCCCCGACGCGCTCGCCGGCGATCTCGATCTCCCAGCGACCGCTCGTCACGAACGCGTCGGTGACACCGTCGGGGTGGCTGACCCAGCCGAGCCCGACGGCGCGGCCGAGCGTGTGGCCGTAGGCGCCCGAGGAGATGCGCCCCACCAGCGTGCCGTCGCGCCAGACCGGCTCGTCGTGGTACAGGAGTGGCTCGGCGTCCTCCAGGACGAACACCACCAGCCGTCGAGCGAGCGGCTTCTCGCGCTGCGCCAGCAGCGCCTCGCGCCCCAGGAACAGGGCGCGCTTGTCGAGACGCACCGCGAACCCGAGCCCCGCCTCGAGCGGCGTGTCCTCGCTGCCGAGGTCGTGGCCCCACGCGCGATACGCCTTCTCGAGACGCAGTGAGTCCATCGCGTGATAGCCGGCATGGCGAAGCCCGAGGTCCTCCCCCGTCGTCACCAGCGCCTCGTAGACACCGGCCGCGAACTCGGTGGACACGTAGAGCTCCCACCCGAGCTCGCCCACGTAGGTGACGCGGGCGGCGCGCACGGGCGCCGAAGCGAGCCAGATCTCCCGGGAGGCGAGGAACGGAAACGACGCATTGGAGAGATCGGCGTCGGTGAGGCGGGCGAGGAGCGCGCGCGAGCGTGGGCCCATTACGCCGAGGACGGCCGCGCCCGACGTGACGTCGGTGAGCACGGCCCGCGCGTCGCCGAGCTGGCGGCGGATCCACGCGGCGTCGTGCGTCGAGGCGGCGGCCGCGGTGACGATCGCAAAGGCGTCGGCGGCGAGGCGGGTCACCGTGAGATCGGCCTCGATACCGCCGCGCGCGTTGAGCATCTGGGTGTACACGAGCCGGCCGGGCTCAACGTCGACGTCGTTGGCGCAGAGGCGCTGGAGCACGGCGAGCGCGTCGGGCCCTTCGAGGCGGAGCTTGCAGAACGAGGACTGGTCGAACAGGCCAACCGCCTCGCGGACCGCGCGATGCTCGGCCGCGGCGCAGGCGAACCAGTTCTGCCGTCCGTAGCTGTAGCGGTACGCCGCCTCCATGCCGTCGGTCGCGTACCAGTTGGCTCGCTCCCAGCCCATCACGGCGCCGAAGCAGGCGCCGCGGGCCGCGAGCCGGTCGTGGAGCACGCTGCGGCGCACGCCTCGGGCGGTCGCCGGCTGCAGGTACGGCCAGTGCATCGCGTAGAGCGCGCCCACCATCTCGACCGTGCGCTCGCGCAGGTAGCGGGGGTTCACCTGGAACGGGGCGACCCGGCGGACGTCGACGTCCCACAGATCCATCGGCGGCTCGCCGCCCACGACCCACTCGGCGACCGCCTTCCCCGCCCCGCCCCCGGACGCGATGCCGATGGAGTTGAAGCCCGCCGCCACGAAGAAGTTGCGGCACTCCGGCGCTTCGCCGAGCAAATATCGGCCGTCGGGGGTGAAGCTCTCGGGGCCGTTGACGTGACGGCGCACCGGCGCCCGTATAAGCGACGGGATGCGGATCACCGCCTGCTCCATCAGCACCTCGAAGTGATCCCAGTCCTCGGGCAGGAGCGAGAACGCGAAATCCTCGGGGATGCCGTCCATGCCCCACGGCTTGGCGACCGGCTCGAACCCGCCCATGAGCAGGCCGCCCACCTCTTCGCGCACGTAGATGTAACCGTCGGGATCGCGGAGCACGGGCAGATTCGGCGAGACGCCGGCGATGGGCTCGGTGACGATGTAGAAGTGCTCGGAGGCATGAAGCGGCAGCGCCACGCCGGCCATCCGGCCGACCTCGCGCGCCCACATCCCGGCGCAGTTCACCACGACCTCGCACGCGACGTCGCCGCGCGTCGTGCTCACGCCGGCGACGCGACCGTTCGTCACGTGGACTGCGGTAACGGCGGTGTTCTCGAGAATCGTCGCCCCGCCCTGGCGGGCTCCCCGGGCGAGTGCCTGCGTCGTGTCGATCGGGTTGGTGCGTCCATCGCCGGGCAGCCACAGCGCGCCCACCAGGTCGTCGACGCGCATCAGCGGCCAGCGGCGCCCCGCCGCGGCGGCCGTCACGACCTCCACGTCGACGCCGAAGCAGCGCGCCATCGAGGCCAGACGCTTGAGCTCGTGCATGCGCTCGGGCGTCCGCGCGAGGCTGAGGCTTCCGGGACGGCGGAAGCCCGTGGCCTGCCCCGTCTCCGCCTCGAGCCGCTCGTAGAGGTCCCCGCCGTACTTGGCCAACCGCGTGAGGTTCTGCGTGGCGCGGAGCTGGCCCACCAGCCCGGCGGCGTGCCAGGTCGTACCGCAGGAAACGTCGCGGCGCTCCAGCAGCAGGACGTCGCGCCAGCCGAGCTTCGTGAGGTGGTACGCGACGCTGCAGCCGGCGATCCCACCGCCGATCACTACCACGCGCGCGTGGGCACGCAGGCCGGGCTCTGGCATGGCGAGCAAGGTATCACGACCCGAGAGTCGCGGCGCCGTCGCGCCGCCCCGGCGGCTACGGCGCGGTGCGAACGAGATCGGCGAGCTGGTTGAAATCGATCGGCTTGCCGATGAACGGGCGCCCGGTGCTTTCGAGAAACTGCTGCGTCGCGGCGTCGACGATGTCCCCGGTGATGAACGCGACACGCTGCGCGAGCGGTGACCGCGCCGCGACAAGCCGCTCCCAGATCGTCGCCCCGTTGACGTCGGGCATCCGCAGATCGAGGGTCACGAGATCGTACTGGGCCCCGCACGCCGAGAGTCGCTCCCACCCCAGCTGGCCGCTGCGGGCGACCGTGACCTGGTGGCCGAGCGCCTCGAAGATCGCGCCGAAGGTTTCGGCGACGTGGTCCTCGTCGTCGACGACCAGGACGTGAGCCTTTCGCTCCGACGCGGGCCGCTCGACGGAACGCGCCGTGCGGGGGATCGCCGGCAACGAGATGGTGAACGTGGCGCCGCCGCCCGGTGGGCTCTCGGCCCAGATGCGCCCGCCGTGAGCCTCCACGATCCTGAAGGAGATCGACAGGCCCAACCCCGTGCCCTCGCCGATGGGCTTCGTCGTGAAGAACGGCTCGAAGATCCTCGGCAGGACCTCCGGGCGAATCCCGGACCCGCTGTCGGACACGATGAGCCGCACCGAATCGGCCTCGCCCGTCAGACGGATCATGATGTGAGGCGGTCGCCCGCTCTCCGCCACCGCATACTCGGCGTTGAGCAGCAGGTTGAGAACGACCTGCTGGAGCTGGAGCTCGTCGGCATGCAGCAGAGGCAGATCGGGCGCCGCGTCGAAGGTCAGCGCGATCCCGCGAACGCTCAGCGCCTGCCGGCGAAGCTCCAGGGCGTGCTCGACGACTTCCTCGATCTGGACGTCGGCAACCGCAGCGGGTTGGGGCCGGGCGAAGGTCGTCAGCTCACGGATGATCTTGGCCGCCCGACGCGCGCTCGTCCGGATCTTGTCGGTGCGCCTGAGGACGTCGGGATCCGAGCTGTGCTGGCTCAGGAGATCGGCCTGCCCCAGCACCACGGCCAGCGGGTTGTTGAGCTCGTGGGCGACACCGGCCACGAGCTTTCCCACGGCCGCCAGCTTACCCGCCTGGAGGAGCTGCGCCTGCGTTTCCTGGAGCTCGCGCAGCTGGGCGCGGACCTGCTCGTACAGTCGGGCGTTGTCCGCCGCCAGCGCCGCCTGATTGGCAATCGTCATCGCGAAGTCGATCTGGGCCTGGGTCCAGTGATACGGCTCGCCCTGGTCGAGGTGGATCGTGCCGACCACGGTGTCCTGACGCAGCAGCGGAACCATCAGCACGGCGCGGGCGCCGAAGGCCAGCCATCGCGGATCGGTCACATCGTCGATGGCAACCGGGCGCTTGGTCCCGAGCGCCTGGGCGTAGGTGGGCAATTCCTCCGGGCGCTGGGGCCCGAGGGCCCGAAACTTCGTCCACAGCCCTGGATCCGCGTGCCCGTCAGCGAACTGCGACATGACGGGCACGAGCCGTCCGTCCTGCCATAGACTGATCGAGCAGCGTTGAGCGCCAATCGCCTCGGCCGCGCGTCGGGCGACGATTTTCAGCACCTGCTTGAGCTCGAGCGTCGAGCTCATCGCGTTCGCGATGTCGAGCAACGCCTCGGCCGCCGAGGCCGCGTTATCCGGAATTCGCACAGCCATATCCCGGGCAGGGTGTGAGCAGGCGTCGTGCCAGACGCCGCTCGCTCCGGTCCGAGGAATGAAATCAGCTATTTCCGCCGGTGCGCTCCTCCCGCGATCGGCGCCTGCCTCGTCTCTTTCACGTCAGATGTGACAATGGCTGGCTCGGTCTCACCCAGGCCGCGCGTCTACAGCCCCACCGCGAAGAGGATGGCGTTGTTGATCGCGTAGACCGTGCCGTCGGCGCCGACGAGCGTCGGCGTGTAGGCCTCGAAGATCCCCTCGGTCAGGTCCACGGTCTGCGTGAACGTGTTCGTGGTCAGGTCCCAGCGATAGAGCTTGCCGTCCTCGCTGTTGACGAGCACCGAGTTCGTGGCGGGGTCGACGACCGCGGTGTTGATGCACCACTCGCGCACGGCGTCGGGGTGCCCGGGGCTTGGATCGGGCGTCGGCCCGATGATCGTCAGGACTTCGTCCATGACCGTGCCGCCAGTCACTGGATCGATCATCGACGTGTTGGGATCGAGCACGGCGATCTTGTTCACCCCGTCCCCGCCGGCTCCGGCGTAGTTGTTGTACTTGGTCATCAGGAGATACGACGACGCACCGGTGTACGAGGGAACAGCGGAAGCGGGAACGATCGACGCGGTGTCGTCCCAGCCGAACGCCCCGGGAATCTTCGTCTGCGTCAGGGCGCCGTTGAAGTGAAGGAGCCAGCCCCGGTCGTTGTTCGACGGGAACGGGTTCTCGAGCACGCCGAAATACACATCTCCGTCCGGACCGACGGTCGGCGACGCGGTGCCGTCGTCGGGCAGCGAGGCGTCCAGGCCGGACACCGGATCCTTCAGCCGCACGCGCGCGATCGGCGCCAGCGTCTGGCTGTCGAGCTTGACCAGATATCCCGGACCCGACGACGTGCCGTCACTGTTGTTGATGGCCACGTAGAGCGCGCTCCCATCACCCGACAGGGCCGGCGCCGAGTTGTGGACGACCTTCGTCATCGTCGCGTCAGCAGCCGCGGCGGAGGCCGCGATCCACGTACCGGTGCCGTTCGCGGTGACGCGCGCGATGCCGCTCTTGAGATTGAGCGGCGTCGATCCGGCCACCTGGAAGCCGAAGTAAATGTTGCCCGCGCTGTCCGAGGTCAACGGAGTATTGATCATGACATTGCGGGCGAAAACGGCGGGCCGCGCCTCGAAGTTCGGGAGCCCGTAGAACGCAACCCGCCCGCTGAGCCCCGTCGGCGAGTCGGGCTGGTCGCGGAACAGCAGCGTGCCGCCGGCGCCCGGGAAGTAGAGCCGGTTGGTCGGCGTCAGGGCGGGATTGTAGCTCGGCGTCCAGTTGTGCGGCGGCAGGAGGTAGTCGGAGACGAGTTTCCATTTCAATGCCCCGTCCGCGCCGCCGTGCGCCTCCACCCGATAGAGGCCGGCCCGAGTCACCTTCACCGGTACGATGACGGTGTTAGCGGCGGTGACCACCGGAGAGCCGTAGTGGATCAGGAGCGCGCCCCCGTTGTCCTGCGGCTGAAGATCGACCGGAGTCTGCCAGCGGATCCGCACGAGCGGTTGGGACGTGACGGAGGAGAGGGCGGTGTGCTGAGCGTTCCCGGCGAACCCGCTCCATTGATAGGGCGCGGTCTGCGCCCATCCGTGCAAGGGCGTCACCACGGCGACGAGCGCGATCACGAGCGCGGTGAGCAGAGGCATGAGCGATCTCCTTCCCGGACGGCCGGGCGCAAACGTGGCGGGCATTGTAGTGCCAATCGTCAGCCGAGAGAAGTCTCCCGATTTCACAGCGGCGCCCGATCGGGGTCTCAGGGTGTGGAGACGAGAACGATCGTCCTCGGGAGGATCCTATGAGCGACAAGTCCACGTTGTTGCGCGAGGCTGACGAGGCGTTCACCGAGCTCCGGCAGGCTGTCGACGGTCTGGAGGATGAGACGATGCGCCGGGTGTGGCTCGGCACGTGGGGCGTGCGCGAGATCCTGATTCACATCTCGGGGTGGCACCGGGAGATGATCCCGGCCCTCACCCGGATCGCCCGGGGCGAGCCGTCATACCCGGCGGGGACGTACGACGACTTCGACGCGTGGAACGCGCGGTTCGTCGAGCGGAACACCGGCGTGAAGACCGCGGACGTCATGGCGGAGCTCGAGGCCTCCCACCGGGCGTTCATGGCCGCGGCCGTGGCGTTGCCGGACGCGCAGCTCGCGGCCGGCGGCGCCGCGCGCGAGCCGTTCGAGGGCGCCGGCGCCGGGCACTACCGTGAGCATGCGGCGCAGATACGCGAGTGGCGCCGATCCGGCGGCTGAAAAAGGCCCATCTGCTTCGTTGGCGCCCTCCCTGCTACGGGCCCTCGTCGCGGGGTGTGGGAATCGTTCGCGCCGGGAATTCGCGGTAGGCGTAGCGTGACAATGCGTCCTCGCGGAGCTCGATGCCGAGGCCTGGGCCGGTGGGCAGTGTGAGATAGCCGCCCTCTACCTTGAACGGGACCACCGCGACTTCCGCGGCGCGGGGCTCGAAGTTCACGAAGTACTCGGTGATCAAGAAGTTCGGGATCGCCGCCGACACCTGGAGCGTCGCCGCGAGGCCGACGGTCGTGCTGTTGTAGTTGTGGGGCGAGACGACCACGTGGTACGCCTCGGCCATCGCGGCGATCTCCCGCAGCTCCTCGATGCCGCCGACGTTGCACACGTCGGGGTTGATGATATCGGCGGCGCGACGCTCGAAGACCTCGCGGAACTCGAAGCGCGTGTAGAGCTCCTCGCCGGTGACGATCGGCAACCGGATATCGCGCCGGCACTCGGCCAGCGCGGCCACGTCGCGGGCCGACACCGGCTCCTCGTACCAGAACGGATCGAACGGCTCGAGCAGTCGGGCCAGCCGCACCGCATGCATCGGGGCCAGCCGCCGGTGCACCTCGATCAGGAGATCGACCTTGGGCCCGACCGCGGCGCGGACGGCGCGCACCGTCTCGACGACTTGCTGCTCGGCCTCGCGCGAGATGTGCGTGCGCCACGGGCCCGGGAACGGATCGAACTTGAGTGCGGTGAAGCCGCGCGCGACCGTCTCCTTCGCCTTCGCCGCGTAAGCCTCCGGTGATCTGGCCCCCGAGTACCAGCCATTGGCGTAGACGCGGATCCGCTCGCGGCAGGGGCCGCCCAGCAGGCTCACGACCGGCACGCCGAGGCGCTTGCCGGCGAGGTCCCACAGCGCCTGCTCGAGCCCGCTGACCGCGCTCCAGAAATCCATCGCGCCGCGCTTGGAGGCAAAGTCGTGGTAGGCCCAGTGCGTGAAGTGGCGAATCTGGCCCGCGTCGCGGCCGACGAGATAGCGCGCGAGCTGGCGCACGTGAGCGACGATCGACTGGTCGCGGTCGGCCTGGGTGTAGCACTCGCCCCAGCCGTGGAGACCGTCCGAGGTCTCGACCTTGACGAAGAGCCAGTTCTTCCCGTAGCCGGGATCGACGACGAACGGCGTGACGGCCGTCACCTTCATGAGCCGACCTCCCTCTCCTGGCGTACCGTGGTGCGCGCCGCAGGCCGTCGCGGGGCCGTCGTGCGAGCCGCAGGGCCGCCCGGGGGCTGGGGTCCCCAGGCCCGAGGCGAGCGATGCGAACAGTCCCCGCCGGCCGAGGCGCGGCCATAGAATCCTGGAGGCCGCTAGACTACCAGATCGAGGAGGCCCGATGAACGACGCGACGCCGATCACGATCGCCCAGAATCGCGCGGTGCTCGACAGGCTTCCGTTCGCCGACACGCAGGACTTCCACGACGCGCGCCGGGGCTTCCTGGGCACGCTGCCCGAGGTCGAGATCACGAGCGCCGAGGGGCGCCTCGTGTGGAGCCTGCGCGACTACGCGTTCCTGGGTGACGAGACCGCGCCGCCCACGGTGAATCCGAGTCTCTGGCGACAGGCGCGCCTGAACATGAGCCATGGGCTCTTTCGCGTCACCGAGCGGATCTATCAGATCCGCGGCTTCGACATCTCGAACATGACGGTGATCGAGGGCGAGCGCGGGATCATCGTGATCGATCCGCTGCTCTCGACCGAGGTCGCCCGCGCGGGCCTGGCGCTCTACGCGGAGCACCGGGGGCGCCGGCCCATCACCGCCCTCATCTACACGCACAGCCACGTCGACCACTACGGCGGCGTGCGCGGCGTGGTCGACGAGGACGACGTGAAGGCCGGACGCCTCGAGATCTGGGCGCCCGACGGCTTCATGGAAGCGGCGGTGCGGGAGAACGTGCTCGCCGGCACCGTGATGGTCCGCCGGGCGCAGTTCCAGTTCGGCGCCACGCTCCCCAAAGGTCCCCGCGGCCAGGTCGACGCGGGCCTCGGCAAGGTGACGTCGCGCGGGACCGTGACGCTCATCCCGCCCACGCGGACCATCGCCGCGCCGATCGAGACCCACCGCCTCGACGGCGTCGAGATCGTGTTCCAGCTCGCTCCGGAAACGGAGGCGCCGGCCGAGATGCACATGTTCTATCCCGAGCTGCGGGCGCTGAACCTCGCCGAGAACGCCACCCACAACCTCCACAACGTGTATCCGATCCGCGGCGCCCAGGTGCGCGACGCCAACGCGTGGGCCAAGTACCTGAACGAGGCAATGGAGCGGTTCGGCCGCGGCGCCGACGTCGTGTTCGCCCAGCACCACTGGCCCGTGTGGGACACGCCGCGCGTCCTCGACTTCATGGCTAAGCAGCGCGACCTCTACAAGTACGTGCACGACCAGACCGTGCGCCTCATGAACCACGGGCACAAGGCCGCCGAGATCGCCGAGCGTCTCACCCTGCCCCGGAGCCTCGGCACGACGTGGCACGTGCGCGGCTACTACGGCACGCTCAGCCACAACGCGAAGTCGGTGTACCAGCGCTACATCGGCTGGTACGACGCCAACCCGGCGAACCTGAACCCGCTACCGCCCGTCGAGCGCGGGCGCAAGTACGTCGAGTACATGGGCGGGGCCGACGCCGCGATCCGGCGGGCCCGGGAGGACTTCGCGCGCGGCGAGTATCGGTTCGTCGCCGAAGCCATGAGCCACGTAGTCTTCGCCGATCCGGCGAACACCGACGCGCGCCGCCTGGGCGCCGACGCGCTGGAGCAGCTCGGCTACGCGGCCGAGTCCGCCACCTGGCGCAACGCGTACCTGCTCGGCGCGCTCGAGCTCCGGCAGGCCCAGCCCGCGTCGGCCGCGCGCGCGCCCGTGAGCCCGGACGTCGTCCACGCCATGAGCCTCGATCTCTTCTTCGATTATCTGGGCGTGCGGCTCGACGGCGCGCGGGCCGAGGGCCGGCGCCTGGTCATCAACTGGGTGTTCCCCGACCTCGACCGGCGCTACGTGCTGAATCTCCAGAACAGCGCGCTGACCTATCTGGCCGATCGGCAGAGCGACCGCGCCGACGCGACGGTGACGCTCGATCGGCCGACGCTGAGCCGCCTGCTCCTCAAGGAGGTCCGGCTGGACGACGGGCTCCGCAGCGGGCTGATCACCGTCGACGGCCAGTCGTCCGCGGTCGGCGAGCTGTTCGGCCTCCTCGACGACTTCACGCTGATGTTCGAGGTCGTGGAGCCGAAGCGCGCGTCGTGAGCCGCCCGTCTATTTCGAATCGAGCGGGACGAAGATCGACACGCGCGGCTCCGGTCCGACTTCGCGGGTGACGTGACCCTGGCCCGTCAGGTCTTCGGCGATCAGGATGTCGCCGGGGCCAAGTCGTCTGACCGTGCCGTCGCCGATCTCGATGTCGACGGCGCCCGACAGCGTGAACACCGCCGCGCGCCCCGGCGCGTGGTGCCAGGGGTTGGTTCGCTTCGCCTCGAAGCGGCGGATGACGATACCGCTGCCGGGGATCAGCTCGGCGCTCTCGGACTGGTCGCCGCGCGGCGCGAACCGCGGGTGAACCTCTTCGAAGTGCGACGTGCCGTCAGGACCTGCGTAGATCCGGATGATCGCCATGTGCGCCTCCTGCTCGCCCCCGGCCACGGTGCGCGCACCATGGGGCGGACGAGCGCCGGTCGTACGACAGTGTCGTGCCGTGAAGCCCAAGCTGAGAGTGTGGGTGGTGTTCGGCCCGCGGTTGAAGCTTCAGCTCGCGTCGTTCACTTCCCGTTCGCGATCGCCAGCGCGATCCGCTCGGGCGAGAGCGGCAGCTCGGTGAGCCGCACGCCGGTCGCGTCCTCGACGGCGTTGGCGATCGCGGCCGGCGCCGGCACGATCGGCGGCTCGCCGACGCCCCGGGCCCCGAAGGGGCCGTGCGGCGCCGGCTTCTCGACGATGATCGTCTCGATCTTCGGCACGTCGGCCGAAGTGAGCTTCCGGTAGTCCAGCAGGCTCGGGTTCGTGAGCCGCGCCTTGTCGTCGTACATCAGCGCTTCGGTCAGCGCCATCCCGAGACTCTGGACGGCACCGCCCTGCATCTGGCCCTCGATCGCGAGCGGGTTGATCGCCTTGCCGACGTCCTGGACGACCACGAAGTCGTGCAGCGTGAGCTCGCCGGTGTCGGGGTCGATCTCGATCTTCGCGAGCTGGGCGCAGAACGCGGGCGCCTGCACCGAGAACGCCGGGTGGCTGATGCCGAGCACCGGCTCGACCTTGGACATGTAGAGGTTGCCCTTCTTCCCGATCTGGGCGAGCGTGATGCCCTTGTTCGGCACGCCCCGCACCACGACCTTGCCGCCGTCGATCTCGAGGTCGTGCACGGAGGCCTCGAGCTCCTTGGCGGCGATCTCGAGCGTCTGGTTGCGCGCGTTCTGCGCGGCCTGCATCACCGCCACGCCGACCGTGTAGGTGGTCTTGCTGCCCGCGCTCAGGCCGGTCATCGGCGCGACGTCGGTGTCGCCGGTCGTGATCTTCACCTTGTCGATGTCGACGCCGTAGGCCGTCGCGGCGATCTGCGCCAGCGCGATGTTGGTCCCGGCGATGTCCACCTGTCCCGTCAACACCTGCAAGGTCCCGTCGGGATTCAGCCGCACCGTGGCGCCCGTCGGCTGCAGACCGCCCAGCCACCCGCCGAGCGACAGGCCGGTGCCGCGCAGCTTGCCGCCCTTGCTGCTCGCCTTCCACTCGGCGCGCTTCATCCACAGCGGATGCTCCGCGATGCGGGTCAACACTTCCACGGCGCCGTTGTTCAGCCACGGCTGGCCGTTGGCCATCTTGTCGCCTTCGCGCTGCAGGTGGCGAAGCCTGAACTCGACCGGATCGGCGCCGATCGCGCGCGCGATCTGCTCCATGTGCGAGTCGATCGCGAAGATCGTCTGCGGCGCGACCGGCGCGCGGTACGCCGCGATACTGGGCTTGTGCGTGAGGACTTCGAATCCCTTGACGTCGAAGTTCGGCCACCGGTAAAGGCTGGCCAGGAACACTCCGCTCACCGCCAGCACCGCGCCCGAGAACGCGCCGGACTCGAGGATCGCCTCACCCTCGATCGCCATGAGCGTGCCGTCGCGCTTCACCCCGGTCTTCAGGCGGATGATGACCTGCGGCGCCGGCATCCCCGCCTCGAGCTCCTCGCGCCGGGTCATGACGTAGCGCACCGGCCGCGCGGTGACGCGCGCCAGGATCGCCGTGATCGGCTCGCAGAGCGCGCGGATCTTGCCGCCGAAGCCGCCGCCGCACTCCATCGGGATCACCTTGATGCGGTTCTCCGAGATCTCCAGGACGTCGGCCACCTCTGAGCGCGTGTTGAACGAGCCCTGGGTGCTCGACCAGAGCGTCAGGTTCCCGGCGGTGTCCCACTGCGCCAGCACCGCGTGCGGCTCGAGATAGCCCTGGTGCACCATCGGCACGCGGTACGTCTTCTCGATCACGACGTCCGACTCGGCGAGCGCCTTCGCGACGTCGCCGCGCTGCAGGCGCGCCTGCTGGGAGATGTTGACCGCCTTGGCGGGCTTGGCCTCGGTCGCCACGCCGGCCACGCTGCCGTGGGCCTGGGCTTCGCTCGTGTCCGCTTCGGTCCCCGCGTCGGCGACCGGCGGCGCGCCGGGCTTCATGGCCTCGAGCGGGTCGGCGGACACCGCCAGGACCTCGTACTGCACGTCGATGAGGTCGAGCGCCTCCTCGGCGATCGCCGGCTCGTCGGCCGCGACGGCGGCCACCGGCTGGCCGGCGAAGACCACCCGGTCGATCGCCAGCACCGCGTGCGCGCGTGTCGGCGCCTTCTTCTTCAGCTCGGGGATGTCTGCGGCGGTCAGGACCGCGCGCACGCCCGGCAGCGCCCGCGCCTTGCTGACGTCGATCTTGAGGATTCGCGCGTGGGCGTAGGGGCTGCGGAGAAGCTTGGCGTGCAGGAGGCCCCGGGGGCTCAGGTCGGCGACGTACTGGACCACGCCGGTGACTTTATCCGGCGCGTCAGGACGAACGATGGAAAGGCCGATGCCCTTCACGTCGCGGGTGGTCTTCATCACGCTGGACATGCCTCAGCTCCTCCGGCCGGCGGTGGCCCCGGCGGCCTCGGTGATCGCGGCCAGCATCTTCGTGTAGCCGGTGCAGCGGCACAGATTGCCGGCGATGCCGTAGCGGATCTCTTCCTCGGTCGGGCGCGGGTTCTCCGTCAGCAGGGCTGCGGCGGCCATCAGGACGCCGGGAATGCAGAAGCCGCACTGTGGCACGCCGTGCTTGACGAACGCCTCCTGGAGCGGGTGCAGCGCGCCCGGCTTCCCGAGACCCTCGATCGTGCGGACCTCGTGACCGCGGGCCTGCATCGCGAGCAAGAGACAGCTCGCGATGGGCTTCCCGTCGAAGTGCACCGTGCACGCGCCGCAGTCACCGGTGCCGCATCCCTCTTTCGGTCCGGTCAGGCCCATCCGCTCGCGGAGGGCGTCCAGCAGGGTGTCCCAGGGCTGGACGAGCACCTCGACCGGCTCATCGTTGACCGTACAGCTCAAAGCGTGCTTGGCCACGTCTCGTTCCCTCCTACTATCTATATGGCCTATATGGCTCTATATGGCTCGCCTCGGGCGGCGGGTCCCCAGCCCCGCGACGCCCTGCGGCTCGCACTGCCACATCAGGCGCTGGCTCGGGCCAGTGCGGTGGTCAACGTACGCCGGGTCAGGACGCGAACGAGGTGACGGCGGAAGTCGGCCGAGCCGCGCTGGTCGCTGATCGGCCGCGCGACCTCCAACGCTAGATCCGCCGCGCGCGCGATCAGCTCGGGCGTCACGCGCTGCCCTTCGAGCGCCCGCTCGGCCCCCGTCGCGCGGAGGGGGACTGGAGCCACGGCGGCCAGCGCGATCCGCGCCTTCGCGCACACGCCGTTGGCCAGCGTGAGCTGCGACGCCACGCCCACAACGGCGATGTCGAGCTCACGCCGCGGTGTGTGCCGCAGATAGTTGCCGCCGCTGTTGGGCCCGGTCGCTGGTAAAGCCAGCTCCACCAGCAGCTCGTCCGGAGCCAGGACCGTCTTGCGGACGCCGGTGAAGAACGTGGCGACCGGCACTCGCCGCTCGCCCTTGGGGCCGACGATGATGGCCTCGGCGTCGAGGGCCAGCAGCGGCGGCGCCATGTCCGCCGACGGCGCCGCGTTGCAAAGATTGCCGCCCAGCGTGGCCAGGTTGCGCACCTGTACCGAGCCGACGAGGGCGCCGCTCTCGGCGAGCGAGAGGTAGCGCCCTTGCACGGTCCGATCGAGCTCGAGCGTTCGGGCCGTCACCGCGGAGCCGATCCGTAGCCCCTGCCCGTTCGCGGACTCGATGGCGCGGAGCTGCGCAACGCCGGACAGATCGATCACGCGCGCGGGCTTGAGCAGGCCGTTCTTGAGCTGAGGCAGGAGGTCCGTCCCTCCGGCCAGCAGCTTCGTCTCGGGCCCCTGCTGGGCGAGGGTCCGCACACACTCATCAACGCTCTGGGGGAGAAGAAGCTCGAATCGTCGCACGCGAGGTCTCCGTTGTGCTGGGCGACCCGCACCAACGCGGGCCGACGTTGGTGTACCTTAACACATCGTCCTGGGTCGATCATCTGGGCGGCCGGCGGCGCACTGGATTGTCGCCGCGCCTCAGCCGGCGGGGCCCGAGCCCCGCGACGGCTTACATAGGGAGACTCGCGTATGCGCATCGGCTTCATCGGGCTGGGGAACATGGGCGGGCCGATGGCCCTCAACGTCCTGAGGGGCGGCCACACGATGGTCGTGTCGGATCTCCGGCAGGAGCCGGCGAAGCCGCACATGGCGCTGGGCGCCACCTGGGCGAGCACCCCGAAGGCCGTGGCGGCGGCGAGCGAGGTCGTCTTCACGTCGCTGCCCGGCCCCCGCGAGGTCGAAGTGGTGGCCCTGGGCCCCGCCGGGATCCTCGAAGGCGCGGCCCGCGGCACGGTTTACGTCGACCTCTCCACGAACTCGGCGACGCTCATCCGCAAGATCCACGGGGTGTGCGCCCAGCGTGGCGTCGACGTGCTGGACGCGCCGGTCAGCGGCGGCGTGCCCGGGGCGCGCTCCGGCAAGCTGGCAGTGCTGGTCGGCGGCGACGAGGCGCTCTACCGTCGCCTGAAGCCGGTGCTGGACGTCATCGGAGACAAGGTGACCTTCGTCGGCGGGATCGGTTGCGGCACCGTCGCAAAGCTCGTGCACAACATGGTGTCGGCGTGCTCGCGCATGGCGATCGCCGAGGGCATGACGCTCGGCGTGAAGGCCGGCGTGGCGCCCGAGGTCCTGCTCGACGCGCTCGCCAAGAGCTCGTTCGGCCAGGGGCGCGTGCTCAAGGACATGATCCCCAACACCGTGTTCCCGGGCGCCTACGACGACGTCAACTTTGCGCTCAAGCTCCTGCGCAAGGACGTCGGGCTGGCGACCGAGCTCGGTCGCGAGTATCACGTGCCCATGATGATCGCGGCGATCGCCGAGCAGCAGCTCGAAGAGGCGCTGCGGCGGGGCTGGGGCGACAAGGACTCGATGACCTTTTTCCGCCTGCAAGAGGAGCGCGCCGGCGTCGAGCTGCGGACGACCAAGCGAGGAGCCTGAACCATGAGCGACGCGCTGGCCGGAATCCTCGAGACGAACGAAGCGCAGCGGCTGGCCACCGGGTTCGTCTTCACCGAGGGGCCGCTGTGGCACCCCGACGGCTTCTACTATTTCGTCGACATCCGCCAGAGCCACCTGCACCGTCTGACGCCTGGGAAGGCGCCGGAGCTCGTGCGCGCCAACACCGGCGAGGGCAACGGGACGACGTTCGACCTGCAGGGGCGCCTGGTCATTTGTGAGGGTGGCAACCGTCGCGTCACCCGCTGGGCCGGCGACCGGAGCGAGGTCCTGATGGACCGCTTCGAGGGCAAGCGCCTGAACCGCCCCAACGACGTCGTGTGCAAGTCCGACGGGTCCATCTACTTCACCGATCCGGGCCTGCGCGTACCGCTCGCCGAGCGCGAGCTGCCGTCTGCTGGCGTCTATCGGATTGCGCCGGACGGGAAACCGTCACTGGTGGCGGACTGCGAGTACCCGAACGGGCTCGCCTTCTCCCCCGACGAGCGCATGCTGTACGTCGCCAACACTCGCTGGACGCAATACATCCACGCGCTCGAGCTCGATTCCGCAGGCGCGCTGGTGCGGCGCCGCATCTTCGCCGACATGTCGTCCGACGAGACCGACGGCGTCCCCGACGGCATGAAGGTGGATGTCGAGGGCCGGATCTTCTGCACCGGCCCGGGCGGCACCTGGGTCTTCGCGCCCGACGGCACCCGGCTCGGGATCATCCGCACGCCGGAGGTCCCGGCCAACCTCGCGTTCGGTGGCCCCGATCTTCGAACGCTGTTCTTCACCGCCCGCACGTCGGTCTACACGCTGCGCGTCAAGACGCCCGGCCGGCCGCACCCCTGGTATCTCGTCCGCTCGAGGTGAGCGAAGCACGATGACGATCAACTTCGGAACGTTCTTGCTGATGCAGTCGCCCTCGGCCCGCTCCTCGCAGGAGATCTACGCGCGCGCCCTCGAGATCGCCCAGGCGGCCGAGACGCTCGGCTTCGGCAACGTCTGGCTCGCCGAGCACCACTTCTCGACCTACGGCTACCTCTCGCGCCCCACGCAGCTCGCGACCTACATCGCGGCGAAGACGAAGCGGCTGCGTGTCGGCACCGCCGTCATCGTCGTCCCGCTCCACCACCCGCTCGTGATCGCCGAGGAGATCGCGACGCTCGACCTGCTGGCCGGCGGGCGCCTGGACGTCGGCCTCGGGCGCGGCTATCAGCCCTACGAGTTCGAGCGCTTCGGACTCGACCTCGAGAGCGGCCGCGCCCGCTGGGAGGAATCGATCGATATCTTGCTGAGGGCGCTGAGCGGCGAGCCGTTCAGCTACGACGGCAAGCTCTTCAAGATCCCAGAGACCATGGTGTTCCCGCAGCCGCTCCAGCACCCACGGCCTCCGATCTGGATCACCGCGCAGAGCACCGAGTCGGTGGAGGCGGCGGTGCGCCGCGGCTTCAACGTGCTCACCGGCGGCTTCGGCGTTCCCATCGAGCGGATGGCCGAGCTCCGGCGTCTCCTCGACCGCCTGGTCGGCGAGTTCAAGCCGGACCATCCCCTTCAGGTCGGCGTACAGCGGGCGGTGTACGTCGCGGAGAGCCAGGCCGACGCGCGGGCGGCGGCCGAGGAAGCTCGCTGGAACATGCGCGTCACGCTCTCGCTGCGCAACCAGTACGAGCGGGTGGAGCGGGGCCGCGCGATCCCGGTGCCGGCGCCGAAGGAGCCCGACACCGACGACCTGCTGGACCGCTTCCTGGTGATCGGAACGCCCGACACGGTGATCCGGCAGATCCAGCGCGTCAAGGAGCTCGTCGGCATCACCCACTTCAACTGCAGCTTCTGGTTCGGCGACCTCGAGCACGCACGCGTGATGCGCTCGATGGAGCGCTTCGCCCGCGAGGTCATGCCGGCGTTTAGGTAATGGGGGGCCCCGACATGGCCCCCCATACCCCCCGCGCTGATCGCGCGCACAATCCGTACTCCCCGCGCTGGTGCGCGCACAACCGTCGCTGGTGCGCGCGCACCGCCGTGGCATCGATGCGCGGCCTTAGCTCGCTCCCCAGACCTCGCGAGCGACGTCGAGGGCCAGGGCGAGCTTGCGACGCTGGTCGTCGACGGTGATCTTGTTGCCGTGGTGCGTGCTCGAGAAGCCGCACTGCGGGCTCAGGCAGAGGTTCTCGAGCGGCACGTACCTCGCCGCGGCCTCGATGCGTCGCTTGAGGTCGTCCTTCTTCTCGAGCTCGGCAACCTTCGAGCTGATGAGCCCGAGCACTACCTGCTTCCCCTTCGGCACGAATCGGAGCGGCTCGAAGCCGCCGGCGCGATCGGAGTCGTACTCCAGGAAGAACGCGTGCACGTTGAGCCGGGTGAAGACGGTCTCGGCCACCGGATCGTAGCCGCCGCTCGCCATCCACGTGCTCTTGAAGTTGCCCCGGCACGTGTGGATCGCCACGGTGACGTCGCGCGGGACGTCGCGCAGCACGGCATTGACCGCCTCGGCGTAGATCGCCGGGAGGCGCGTCGGATCGTCGCCGAGCTTCGCGACCTGCTCCCGCACCTTCGGGTCGCACATCATCGCCACCGTCGTGTCGTCGACCTGAAGATAGGTGCAGCCGGCCTCGCACAGTGCGCCGATCTCCTCACGGTAGGCGGTCGTGAGATCCGCCCAGAACTCGTCCAGGTCCGGATAGGTGGCCTTCAGCGTCGTCCGGTCGCCGCGCGCGTGGAGCATGACCGGCGACGGCAGGCAAAATTTCGCCGTGCGCGTCGTGGCCGATTTGAGAAACGTGAAGTGGTCGAGCATGCTCGGCCGCGAGCGCCGGATCTTCCCGGTCACCTTCATGAGCGGCGGCTGCTCGTCGGCGCCCTGGAATTTCACGCCGAAGCTCTGCGTCGACGTCTCCACGCCGTCGAAGCCGCGGATGAAGTCGATGTGCCACCAGTCCCGCCGAAACTCGCCGTCGGTCACCGACTGGAGGCCGACCGACTCCTGGAGGGCGACGGCGCCTCGGATGCTCTGATCCTCCACCGCACGCAGCGCGGCGCGGTCGATCTCGCCGCGCGCCGCGCGAGCCCGCGCCAGCTGCAGCTCGGGGGGACGCAGCAGGCTGCCCACGTGGTCGGCGCGAAACGGCGGTCGGGCCACGGTGCTCATTTCGGTCCTCCAGTCGTCGGTAGTGCGTGCCGCAGGCCGTCGCGGGGCTGGGGCCCCGCCGGCCGAGGCGCGGTTACAAATTGTCGACCGCGGCGCCGCTACCAGGCCAGCGCGTAGGTCGGCCGCCGCGGGTCGGCGCCGGCCGAGACCACGCCCGACTCCGGATCGCGTCGGGTCACGACGGCGCCGTTCCCGCAGGCGCCGATCTCGCTGACCGTGTGGCCAAGCGCTCTGAGCTCGGCGCGGGTGCTCTCGGGAACGCCGGGCTCGACGTTGAGCTGGCCGGGCCGGTAGACGCGCGGATAGAACGAGTTGACGAGCGTCTGGGTCGAGAAGCGCGGCGCCTCCACCGCCTGCTGCGGATTCATCCCCCACACCAGCAGGTTGAGAATGAGCTGCAGGTCGGCCTGGGCCTGGTCGTCGCCGCCCGGGCAGCCGACGGTCACGGAGGGCACGCCGCCCTCACAGATCAGATAGGAGATGAGCGTGGTGCGCGGCCGTTTGCCCGGGACCAACCCGTTGGGATGACCGTCCTCGAGGACGAACATCTCGCTCCGCGTGCTCAGCGTGCAGCCGAGCTCCGGAGCGAACACCGACTTCCGGAACACGCCACCGCTCGGGGTGAGTGCGACCATGCTGCCCTCGCGGTCGACGACCGCGATGTGGGTCGTGCCGTCGGCGGCGGGCTCGACCGCTGTCGTGCCGGATCGCACGCCCATCGTCGCCGTGCTCGCGGCCGCCGGAGCGCCCCGGCGCTCGAGATTCCCGGGCGCCGGCGCCTCGGGCGCCGCCCGGTCCATCCGGATCAATCCAGCGCGCTCGCGGAGATAGGCCGGCGCCAGCAGCTCGCCGATCGCTTTCGCCGCCGCGTCGGAATCGCCGTAGTACCGCTCGCGGTCGGCGAACGCGAGCTTGAGCGCCTCGGTGATCACGTGGATGTATCGCGCCGAGTTGTGTCCGAGCGCACGCACATCAACGGTCGCCAGCATGCCGAGCGCCTGCATGAGGACGGGCCCCTGGGTCCACGCGGGCGGCCCGAGGATCTCGCGCCCGGCGAACGACATCCGCAGCGGCGGCTCGAAGTGGGCGCGGTAGCCGGCAAGGTCGGCGGCTCGGAGAAGCCCGCCCACGCGCTCGGAGAACGCGCCGATCGCGACCGCGATGTCGCCACGGTAGAACCGGTCGCGGGCGGCGCCGATCCCGGCGAGCCGGTGCCCTCGGCTCAGCGCCTCGGCGTGGACGAGTCGCCGCAGCGTGCCGGCGAGCGCCGGCTGCACGAGGAGCTCGCCCACCTCGGGCGTCCGCCCGCCCGGAAAGAACACCGCGGTCCCTCCGGGAGGATACAGATCGAACTGGCTGCGGCTCTCGCCGATCGTGAGAATCCGGCGCATATGCTCGTACATCGGGAACCCGTGCTCGGCGTACTGCACCGCCGGCGCCAGCACCTCGCCGACGGTCTTCGTGCCGAAGCGCTCGAGCACCTCGAGAAAGGCGCCGACGGCGCCGGGAACCGTGAACGATAGGTGGGCGTCGGCTCCCGGCCCCGTCGGGATGCGATCGAGCTTGCGCCCGCGGAAGAAAGCGAGCGTCGCGAGAGCCGGAGCCACTCCCTGCCCGCTCAGGACAAGCACCTGCCGGCTCCGCGCGTCGTGGACCACCGCCACGCACTCGCCGCACAGCGTGTAGGACGCTGTCGGCTCCACCACCGCGGCGGCGAACCCCGCCGCGGCTGCCGCGTCGAAGGCATTGCCGCCCGACAGCAGCATGCGCATGCCGGCCATCGACACCAGGGGATGGCCCGATGAGACGACCCCTTGAGTGCCCGCGACCACCGGCCGCGTGGTCGCTCGGTCGGCGGAGTGATGCTCGATCTCGTAGACCCGCCCGGTCGGTCTGCTCATCGGCTCGGTGCTCCCTTTTGTATTCGCGCCTCGGCCGGCGGGCCCCCGCCCCGCGACGGCCTGCGGCGCGCACTTCCCCTTTGTATTCGCGCCTCGGCCGGCGGGGCCCCAGCCCCGCGACGGCCTGCGGCGCGCACTTCCCCTTTGTATTCGCGCCTCGGCCGGCGGGGCCCCAGCCCCGCGACGGCCTGCGGCGCGCACTTCCTTCGTATATTTGGCCCGGACGAACCGATACCGCGCGGCGACGGGCCGGTCAAGCTGAATAGTAGCGCTAGGGCAAGAGATCGGCGACGGAGATCCGGGCCGTGGAGAGGCTCGCCTTGTGCAAGCGGTCGACGGCGGGGCTCGAGCGCGACTTCCGCGACCAGCACCGGATCGGCCGATGCGCGTCGGCATAGTCGCGGACGGCTAAGCGCGGCGGTAGATCGGGCCCCGCGCGATGACTCGCGCCAGGTCCGGTGGCTCTTCGGGAGCGAGCCGGTGACCTCGGGGATGCAGAGGCCCGGGGTCGAGACCGAGCCGGGCGACGATCGTGGGGTGGCTGTAGTAGCCGTCGTAGGCGCAGCGCACCAGCGAGTCGAAGAACGCCGGATGCGACTGCTCGATGCGGCGGAGCACGCGCTCGCGATCGTCCTGGCCGAGCGGGGCGAGGCCGACGCCGCCGGCGGCGCGCGCCGCGTCGTCGACCGCCGAGAGCCCGTCGGACAGGAGCGCGTCGACCTCGGGCGATGCCGCGGCGGCTGCGAGCACGTGGTCGAGCGCGATCGCGCCCGCCCCCGGGAACCCAGCGCTCGCCGGCACCAGCGTGTCGAGCACCACCGCCAGGAGATTGCGCCGCGCCTCGAGCATCACGAGCGCCTGCGGACGATCCCGTCGGCGACGTAGAGCGCCACCGCCTGGATCGTGGACGTCGGGTTCACGGCGGCGCACGTCACCATCGTGCTCCCGTCCACTATATAGAGGTTGGGCACATCGTGGCACCGCCCCTCCGGGTCGATCACCGAGGTGGCCGGATCGCGACCCATCCGTGCCGTTCCCATGAGGTGCCAGCCGCCGGCGCGCAGGAGCGGATTGACCGCCACCTCCCGGGCGCCGGCCGCCTCCAGCGCCTCCCGGGCGCGCGCGATTCCGTGGTCGAGCATGCGGCGGCTGTTCTCGCTCAGCGTGTAGGACACGCGCGGCGCTGGGATCCCGTGGCCGTCGGTGAGGGTGGGATCGATATCCACGCGGTTCTCGGGTTCGGGCAAGTCCTCGCCGATCACGGCGACGGTCAGCGTGCGGTCGAAGCGCGTGTCGTAGTGGCGCCGGTGCTCGCGGCCCCACGGCACGCGATCGCCGACGGATCCGCCGGTGGCCGAGGCGATCGGCGAGAGTCCGCGCGCCACCTGGAACGAGTACCCGCGCACGAAGCCACGCGAGAGATCGGTCTCGTAGAACTCCTGGCTGATGATGCTACAGCCGAGGGGGCCGCGGAGCCCGTGCAGCCGCTCGTCGAAGAGACCGCGCACCATCGCGTAGGGGTGGAACATGAGATTGCGGCCGACGAGTCCGCTCCGGTTGGCCAGCCCGTCGGGAAAGCGCGCCGAGCGCGAGTTCAGCAACAGCCGCGGCGTGCCGACGCCGTTGGCCGCGATCACGACCGTGTGCGCCTTCTGCTCGTGCAGGCGCCCTTCGCGGTCGAAGTAGAGCGCGCCGCCGGCGAGGCCGTCGGGCCCGAGCGTGATCTCGCGCACCCGAGCGCGCGTGACCAGCCGCGCGCCCAGCGCCAGCGCCTTGGGCCAGTAGGTGACGTCGGTGGACGCCTTGGCGCCCGTCGGACAACCGAGGTCGCAGGGGCCACAGTTGATGCAGGCTCTCCGGCCGTCGTAGTCGCGCGTGAGGATCGCGCTGTCCGACGGCCACCAGTGCCAGCCCAGACGGTCGAACCCGCGGGCCATCGTGGCGCCCAGCGTGTCGAGCGGGATCGGCGGTGTCTGGCGCGCCGACTTCGGCGGATAGGCCGGATCGCCGGTGATCCCGGCCACGCCCATCATCCGATCGTTCAGATCGAAAAACGGCTCGAGCGTGGCGTAGTCGATGGGCCAGTCGTCCGCGACGCCGTCGAGGCTCCGCACCCGGAAGTCCGACGGCCGAAAGCGCGGGAAGTGGGCGCTCCAGTGGATCGTGCTCCCACCGACCGCGTTGTACATGAGCGGCGAGATCGACGAGCCCGTGTCGTTGACGGGATAGTCCTGAGGCAACCGGCGCACGTTGGGCTCGGCGCTCCAGTCGGTGTGGCGATGCAGCTCCCAGTCGGCCCGCCAGTGCGGATAGGCGCGCGGATCGACCCAGTCGCCCTGCTCCAGGCACACCACGCGGACACCGGCGCCCGCGAGCCGCCAGGTCACGGCGGCCCCCGAGGCGCCGGCGCCGATGACGAGCACGTCGGTGCGATCGTCGGCGGCCATTCGAGAACGGGCAATATCAGGAGATGGCCGTCTACGTCAACTCCTCCCTGATCCTCCTCGGCGCGCGCGACGGAGGCGAACGCTAGCTCGCCTTCGCTTCCGCCACTCTCAGCTCGTTCTTCACCGACTTGACGCCATCGATTCGATGAGCGAGGTCCGAGGCCTTGGCGCTCAGCGCCAAGCTCGGCACCTCGCCGCTCAGCACGACGACGCCGGCGTCGGTACGCACATCGATCTTCTTCAGCAGCGGATCCCTGGCGAGCGTGGCCGTAACCGCCTGGGTGATCAGCTTGTCGTCAGCCGCGACGATCTCTCGTGCGCTCGGCGCCACGACCTGGAGGTCGTTCTTCACTCCCTTGACGCCCTCAATTCCCTTGGCGATCTCCTCGGCGGCGGTCTTCGCCGCCTCCGAGTCGACCTTGCCTCGCAGGAAGACTTCGCCCTTGACCGTCTCGACGTGCACCTGGCGTCCCTTGACCCGCTCGTCCGCGAAAAGCTCGATCTTGGTTTTGGAGGTAAGCCAGCTGTCGCTGACTGCGCCCTTCACCGCTTGTGCGGTCTCCTTCACCTTCTCTGTCGCCTGATCCACCGTGCTGTCGGCAGCGCTGGCGCTCAGCGGCGCCGCGCAGAGCACGGCCGCCAGGAGAGCGGCGGTCATGTAGTGGTCACGCATGGTATTCACCCTCCTCGGTCTTGCGGGCAGCAATGACCTTGCCATCGCCGAATGGAAGCCGCCGGGGCGCGAAGTGAACCGCGATCGAGGGATGTGGAGCGCCGGCCGGGCCCCGGCGGGCGGGAATCGCGGGCCGTTATTACACGCTCGTCGGAAAAAATTACTCATCGCCCGAGCGGTGCTGACCTCCCCATGGATCGCCCGCGGGCCGACGTCATCGCGCCGGTACCGGTATATGATGGCGGCTCGTCGAGTGCATCGTCACCATCCCAGGGTCAGAGGCGGAGGAGGCCAGGCATGTACGATCTCGTGCTGAAAGGCGGTAAGGTGCTGGACCCGTCGACCGGGCTCGACGGCGTGCTCGACATCGCGGTCCAGAACGGCCTCATCGCGCGCATCGCGCCGGAGATCGCGCCGGCCGAGGCGACGCGGACCATCGAGGTGCGCGACAAGCTCGTCACACCCGGGCTGATCGACCTCCACGCCCACATCTTCGAGGGCGTCAACCGCACCGGCGTCAACCCCGATCTGGCCGGCGTGCACTCGGGCGTCACCACGATCGTCGACGCCGGGAGCTCGGGGGCGGCCACCTTCGGCGCCTTCCCGCGCCACATCATTCCGACCTGCGCGACCGAGATCATCCCGTTCCTCCACATCTGCCAGACCGGGCTCGCCACGAACCCGGACATCATCAGCGAGCGCAGCGTCAACGTCGACGACACGGTGCGCGTCGCGACTCAGCACAAGGGCCTCATCGCCGGCATCAAGGCGCGCATGGTGTCGCCGGCGCTCGAGATCATGGGCATGGAGATGCCGAAGGCCGCCCGGCGCGCGGCGCGCGAGGCCGGGATCAAGCTCATGGTCCACATCGGCGACACCGAGAAGCGCTACGACCCGAAGGTGATCCACCCGCTGCTCGATCTGCTCGAGCCCGGCGACATCCTCACCCACTACTTCACCCCGAACCCGGGCGGCGTGCTGGACATCAACGCCAAGCTGGTGCCGGAGGCGCGCGAGGCCGCCAACCGGGGCGTCTGGTTCGACACCGCGCACGGCCGGATGAACTTCAGCTTCGACGTGGGCCGGCGCATCATCGAGCAGGGACTGCTCCCGCATTGCATCAGCACCGATCTGACGGTGCCCGGCCGCGCCAACACCGTGCACAGCATGACCGAGATGATGACGCGCTTCATCGGGCTCGGCTTCACGCTGCCGCAGGTGGTGACGATGTGCACCGCGAATCCGGCCAAGGCCGTCGGCGTCGAGCAGCGGCTCGGGAGCCTCGCGGTGGGACGCCAGGCCGACATCTCGGTGCTCGAGATCCAGCCCGGTAGCTGGGTCGTCTACGACATCCTCGGTACCGGGCTGCGCGTCGACCGCGCGTTCGCCCCGCACCTGACCGTGAAGCGCGGCGCCGTCTTCACGCCCGACTTCGGCCCACGGCCGTGGGGCTGGTGGCCGGATCGCGCGCTGCCGGCCGGCGCGCCCGGCGGAGGCTGCTGCTAGCGGTCGGTCGCTCTCGCGTGACGGACAAAGGCGTCCGCTCGCCGTTTGGCGCCCTCAGGGCGCCGAACTACCGCTACTACTGGGTCGCGCTCGTCTTCTACGTCCTCGGCCACCGCGCGGAGTACGTGACGTTCGCGTGGCTCGTGTGGGAAGTCACGCGCGATCCGATGTTCCTCGGCTATCTGGGGCTCGCCCAGGGCCTGCCCCTCCTCGTCTTCCAGCTCGTCGGCGGCGTGCTGGCCGATCGCGTGAACCGGCTGCACCTCTTGATCGTCACGCAGATCATGACGTGGCTGACGCTCAGCACGGCGTTCGTGCTGGCGGTCCTCGGCATGGCGCGCGTCGAGCACCTGCTGGTGCTGGCCGCGGCCAGCAGCGTCTTCCGCGCGTTCGACGAGCCGAGCCGCATGGCCATGATTCCCCAGCTCATCGACCGCGAGCGGCTGCCGAGCGCGATCGCGCTCGGCTCCATTCCCTGGCAAGCCGGGCGCATGATCGGCCCCTCCGTCACCGGCTTGCTGATCGCTGCCTTCGGCGGGTCGGTGGGATTCGGTCTGGCGGCCGGCTCGTCCTTCGTGGCGCTCGCGCTCTACACCCGTGTCCGCATCCAGCCAGCGGCGCCGGCGAGCGGCGACCGCCACGCCTTCGGTCAGTTCGTGGATGGCCTGGCCTTCGTCGGCGGGAACTTTGTGTTCGCCGGCCTGGTCGGCCTGTCGCTGGTCAACAGCGTGTTCGGGATGTCGTACCTCACGATGCTGCCGATCTACGCCGACCAGTACTTCGGGACCGGCTCGACCGGGTACGGCATGCTGAGCGCGGCCCACGGGGTCGGCTCGCTGATCGGCACGCTCATGCTGGCCTCGCTGGCCCATCGCATCCAGCGCCCGGGCATCGCGCTGCTGATCATGGGCGGCTGCGTGGGTCTCGAGCTCATGGCGTTCTCGCGATCGCCGGCGATGTCGATGGCGCTGCCGTTACTGGTCTCGGTCGGCTTCAGCAACACGTTCTACCTGACGCAGGTGAACACGATCCTCCAGCAGGAGACACCGGATCAGCTTCGCGGGCGCGTGATGAGCCTGTACTCGCTCTGCTGGAACTTGCTGCCGCTCGGCGGTCTACTGGCCGGTGCCCTGGCCGCGGCCGTCGACGCGCGGTTCGCCGTGATGGTCGGCGGCGTAGTGGTGGCCGCGAACGCGGGCCTGCTCCTGACCTCCCGACGACTCCGCGCGATCGGGCGGGACGATTCGCTCACACGAAGTGGGACATGATCTCCCCGCCGAGAATCTTCATGTAGTGGTGCTGGGTCTCCATGTCGGTCGCGCGCAGGCTCACCCAGATCTTCCGAGCACCGGCCTCGGCGATCTCCTCGATGCGCGCGATCCAGTCTTTCGGAGCTCCGGCGAGCGCGAAGCGCTTGATCGCGTAGTCCGTCAGTCCGAGCGCGTCCATGCGCCTGGGGTTCCGGCCCTCGTGCTGCACGTGATCGTAGAGCTCGTAGCCGTCGACGTATTCCTGGATCTTCGCCCGCAGCTGGTCGGGGACGTGCTTGCCGTCAAGGCCGAACCGCATGGAGTGGTTCAGGATCGACGACACCGACGCCTTGACCAGCCGGATCGCCGTGTCCCGATCCTCGTGCAGCGACGTCCGGGTCGTGAACCAGATGTCGACGTCCGAGGGATCGCGACCCGCCGCGCGGGCGCCCGCGTGGATCCGGGCGACGGTGTCCTTGATCACCTCCGGCAAGAGCCCGGTGCCGGAGGTGACGCCGTCGCCGATCCGGCCGCCGAGGTGGAGCATCTTGGGGCCCTCGGCGCAGATCGAGATCGGGATGCGCGGGCGCGTGACGGTGGAGGCCCAGCGGACGCGCTGCGGCCGGCCCTGGTACGTCGCCTCGCCCTTCGCCAGGAGATTTCGCACGCACGTCACGTAGTCCTCGATTCGTGCGCGCGTCGCGACCTCGTAGCCGATGTTGAGCACCGCGCTGTCGCCGCTCGCGATGTCCATGAACGCGCGGCCGCCGGTCAGGCTGTCGATGGACGCCAGGAACGACGCCATCACCTGGGGCTCGCGGGTGATCGGGTTGGTCGGGCGGAGGCCGACGTGGGCTCGCGACGCGCCGAGGGCGATCAGCGTCGCCCTCACGTAGGCGTCGCCGCCGAGAAACGCGGTGTCGTGCGTGGCGACCGCTTCGGCGCCGTAGTCGTCGGCCATCTTGGCGAGGTCGATGAACCGGCGCGTGTCCTTCTCCTGCAGCAGCGGGGTCCCCGGGCTCAGGCTCACACCGAACGCGACTTTCATTTTTATTCCTCGCGGTTGGCCACGCGCGGCCCCCCGCTCACGTACAGCGTCTCTCCCGTCATGAAGTTCGCCTGGTCCGACGCCAGGAAGACGACCGCCCACGCGATCTCCTCGGGGCGGCCCAGGCGCTGGAGCGGCACGTCGCGAGCGGCCTGGGCGATCATCGCCGGCGTCTTCCACACCTCGAGCACGCCCTCGGTCTCGACCGGCCCCGGCGCCACCGCGTTCACGGTGATCCCGTATTTCGCCCACTCGGCGCCGAGGCTCTGCGTGAGCACCGCCGCGCCGGCCTTGGCGGCGGCATAGGCGGCCATCCCGCGCGCGCCGGTGCGGCCGGCGACCGAGGTGACGTTGACGATCTTGCCGCCACGCTGACGGATCATCACGCGCCCGACCGCCTGCGAGAACAGGAACACGCCGGTGAGGTTCGTCGCCACCATCGCGTCCCATTCGGATCGGGGCAGGTCTTCCAGCGGCGGGCGGATCCGGTAGCCCGCGTTGTTGACGAGCAGGTCGATACGCCCGAACACCTCGACGGCGCGGGCGACCGCCTGGTCCACCTGGATCGCGTCGCCCACGTCGCAGGCGACGGCCAGCGCGCGCCGGCCCTCCGCCCGCACCGCCGCGGCGACGCCCTCCAGCTCGGGGCGCCGCCGACTGCACGCCACCACGTGCGCGCCGACCTTCGCGAGCTCGATCGCCACGGCGCGGCCGATCCCCTGGCTCGCGCCGGTCACGATCGCGACGCGATCGCGCAGCGTGTCGGGCGAGAACCCCACGCTACTGGATGACCGAGTGCGGTGTGGCCACGATCCGCGTGACCTTGATCTGCTCGCGGTCGATCATGCTCGGGACCCTGGGCGAGATCTCGTTCTTCCAGTAGTCGCTCTGGTAGACGAGGTCGTAGAGGCGCTTGCGCTCCGCCTCGCTCTCGAACCGGCGGATCCAGACGTACACGCTCTCGTCTTCCTCGCCGACGAAGCTGCCGAGGATCACCATCCCCATCTTGACCTGGAACGGGATGATCTCCTCCTCCATGCACTTGACCCCACTTGTCGCGCTGACCCGGACGGATGTGATACTGCCTGAGCTCGAAGAACATGACGCCTCCCTGGTTTATAGGCGCGCCTCAGCCGGCAGGGCCCCAGCCCCGCGACGGCTTGCGGCGCGCACGACGGCTCGGGCCCGCGGCCGGCGACCCGGCGTCCAAAGGGTACTGTATGATTCACTCGCTGTGAAGGTCAGCTCCCTCCAGGAGGCACCATGAAACGCAGCGAGCAACGGATCCTGACCACGCACGTCGGCAGCCTGCCGCGCACGCCCCCGCTCCGCGACCTCCTCGTCCGTCAAGACCGCGGTGACGCCGTCGACGCCACCGCCCTCGCCCGGGAGGCCGAGGCCGCCGTGCGCCACGTGGTGCGAAAGCAGCTCGAGGCGGGCGTGGACGTCTGCAACGACGGCGAGCAGCCGCGGGTCGGGTTCTCGACCTACCCGGCCAAGCGGATGCGCGGCTTCGGCGGCGCCAGCAAGCGGCGCATGTCGCGGGACATCGCCGAGCACCCGGACTACATGGCGCGTCTTTCTCGCATGCGCACCGGCGCCGCTCGCATCAACGACGCCCCGCAGGCGGTGGCGGAGGTCGCCTACACCGACCTCGGCGAGGCGATGGCCGAGTGCGAGATGTTCCAGCGCTGCGTCGCGGGCGAGCGCCAGGGCTTCGCCGAGCCGTTCATGACCGCGGCGTCCCCAGGCGTCATCGCCACGATCATGCTCGACGCCTTCTACGGCTCGCACGAGCGCTACATCCGGGCGCTGGCCCGCGAGATGCGCAAGGAGTACGAGCTGATCGTCGCGCGCGGCTTCGTGCTGCAGCTCGACTGCCCCGACCTGGCCATGGAGCGCGTGCGGTTCTTCCAGGACGAGCCGATGGACCGCTTCCTCGACGCGGTCGCCCTCCACATCGACGCGATCAACGAGGCGGTGGCGGCGATCCCGCCCGATCGAGTCCGCTTGCACCTCTGCTGGGGCAACTACGATGGCCCGCACACTCACGACGTGCCGCTGGAGCCGCTCCTGCCCGTGATCTATCGCGCGCGGGTCGGGGCACTCTCGCTGCCGCTGGCGAGCCCGCGCCATCAGCACGAGCTGAAGGCGTTCCGTCGCCATCCCCTGCCGGCGGGCATGCTGTTCGTGCCCGGCGTGATCGACTCGACGACGAACGTCGTGGAGCATCCCGAGGTCGTCGCCGATCGGATCGTCGCGGCGGCCGAGGCGATCGGCGACCGCACGCGCGTGCTGGCGTCGGTCGACTGCGGCTTCGGCACCTTCGCCGGCTCGCAGCTCGTCGAGGAGAGCGTGGTGTGGACGAAGCTCCGCGCCCTGCGCTACGGCGCGGACCTGGCCAGCAAGCGGCTCTGGAAGTGAGGTGGGCGGTCGCGAATCCACGACCGGGCTCGGGACGTCTCAAGGGCGGAGGAGGTCGTCTTCGATGGAAACCTTCGTGAAGGTGACGGACGCGAACTTCGACGGCGTGGTGACCAGCGAGCGCCCGGTGATCATCGACTTCTGGGCGCCGTGGTGCGGTCCGTGCCGGGCGATCGCGCCGATGCTGGACGAGATCGCGCGGGAGCTGGGCGACGCGGTGACGATCGGCAAGGTCAACGTGGACGAGCATCCGATGCTCGCGTCGCGCTTCGGCGTCCAGGCGATCCCGCAGCTCATGTTCTTCAAGGACGGCGCGCTGCGGGACAAGGTCGTCGGCCTCGTGCCCAAGCGCGAGATCGTGAAGCGCCTGGACGCGCTTCGTTGATGATGGGGGCCTCGAAGGGGCCCCGACCGTGCCGTCCCCACCACGCCCCGGTGCCCTCAGCCGGGGCGTTGGTACGCTCGGCCACGCTCCCCGACAGCCACCCCCAACCGAGGTGCCCTTGCGGCTGATTGAGCTCGCGGTCGTTCTCGCTCTCTGGACATTGTCGACACGGGGAATGGTGCGATATACAGATCGGTGTAACGCGACGCCGGAATGAGCAATGACGCCGCCAACAGCAAGGATCGCAAGACTTGCGCTGCGTCACGCGGATTATCTAGTTCCGTATACTTCTAGTTTGGGCGGCTGCGAGAAGCGAGAGTCGTGATGGGTACGGCCTGATGATGGCTTCGACCGGGCTGTCGACCGATAGCTGGCGGCGCTTGGCAAGGGCCTGCGAAAGAATTGGCGCGACCGCATTTGCTTGCTTGTTCACCGGGCTACTGGTCCTCTTCTTCTACTACG
>QHSL01000113.1 GCA_003220435.1 Candidatus Rokuibacteriota bacterium
GCACCTCGCGTCCAAGATATTCCACGGCGGCCTGGAGACCGCCGCGTCCGTGCGGGATGCCCAGCGCCTCGAGCGCCATCTCGATCGCTCCGAGCACACCGAACACCATCGGTGCGTTGACGTAGCCCATGTGCGCGATCCGGAACGCGCGGCCCTGCAGATCACCAATCCCGCGGCCGAGGACGACGCCGCACTTCTCGCGACAATAGTCGCTGAGCACGCTCGGCTCCCGGCCCTGCACGAGCACCGTGGTCACCGAGTTCGCGCGCTCCTCGGCGCGGACGATATTGAACGCGAGCGCGTCCGCCTCCGCCCACCGGCTCACGGCGTGGCGCGTAGCCTCGGCGAGCAGCGCGTGGCGGCGCATCGCGGCGTCGAGGCCCTCTTCGAAGAGCATGTCGAGCGCCTTGCGCAAGCCGAAGAGCAGGTGCTGCGGCGGCGTGCCCCCGTACTTCTGGTAATGCGCTTCGCCGTTGCGGAACGTCCAATCCCAGTAGCGCGTGCGGAGGTCCGCGTGCTCATGCACGGCGTGCGCGCGCTCGTTGGCGGCGACGAACGCGAGACCGGGCGGCGTCATCAGCCCCTTCTGCGAGCCCGCCATAGCGACGTCGATGCCCCACGCATCCATCTCGAACGGCATGCAGCCGAGCGACGCGACGCAATCGACCATCAGCAGCGCAGGGTGCCCGACGGACTCGATCGCGTGATGGATCGCCGCGAGATCGTTGACCACGCCCGACGCGGTATCGATCTGCACGACCAGAATCGCCTTGATCTCGCGCGCGGCGTCGGCGGCGAGGCGCTGCGCGAGGACAACGGGATCGACGGCGCGCCGCGGATCGCCCTTCAAAACCTCGACCTTGACACCCATCATCCGCGCCATGTCGCCCCACCCGAGCGCGAACAAGCCGCTCTCGAGCACCAGCGCGGTCTCGCCCCGGGACAGCACGTTGGTGAGCGCGGCCTCCCAGCCGCCGTGGCCGTTCGCGGCGTAGATGTAGGTGCGCCCTGTGGTCCGGAAGATCTTCGGCAGATCCTCGAGAAGGCTGTGTGTGACCGCGAGCATGTCGCCGGCGTAGATGTCGATGGCCGGCCGATGCATCGCGGCGAGCACGGCGTCGGGGATATTCGTGGGCCCCGGAATGCTGAGGAACTCGCGACCCCTGGAGACCGTCATGGCGTAGATTCTAAGCCCACTCGGCGCGCCGTTGCGGCATTCCACGCGCCACGAATTCCTGGGTGAAGTCTGGGTAAACGAAAGGGGTTAGCGGCTGCTGCGTCCGCTAATTTGGCCCTTGTTCCGACCCCTTCTTGATCACGCAGGCGTCTTCGCCTAGCCTGTCGTCGATCGCAGCGCGGTTGCAAGGGCAAGAAGCAGGGAGGGCCGATGCGTCGGGGTGCAAAGCCCACGAAGGCTGGGGTCTCGGGCAAGCCGCGGAGAAACGAAGGCTCTGAGGTCCGCGACCTTGAGAAGCGCCTGGCAGAAGCGCTGAGGCGCGAGGCGGAGGCGCAGGACCAGCAGACAGCCACCAGCGAGATCCTGCGCGTCATCAGCAGCTCGCCGACCGAGATCCAACCGGTATTCGAAACGATCGTGCGGAGTGCCGTGCGGCTATGCGACGGCTTCTTCGGGATCGCCTATCGGTACGCTGATCAAAAGCTCAGTATCGTCGCCCACCACAATTTCTCCTCGCGAGCCATCGAGATCATCGCTCGATTTTACCCTGCCGCCGCCAGCCCAGAGTCGATGGCCGGACGTGCCGTGTTACGCCGCGAGGTGATCCACGTCAGCGACGTGACCACCCCTGGAACCGATACCGGCCCGCGTACCCAGCGACTTGGTCTCGAACTCGGCTACCGCGCATTCCTGTCCGTGCCCATGCTGCGCCACGGTGAGCCCATCGGCGTGATCAATGTAACGCGCCGTGAGCCGCAGCCTTTCACTGACACGCAGATCGAGCTCGTGAAGACTTTTGCCGACCAGGCTGTCATCGCCGTTGAGAACGTCCGGCTCTTCAAGGAGCTGGAGGTGCGCAATCGCGATCTGACTCAGGCGCTCGATCGCCAGACAGCTACCTCAGATGTACTGCGGATCATCGCGCAGTCGCCGACCGAGCTCCAGCCGGTGCTCGATGCCATCGCGGCGAGCGCCGTGCGTCTCTGTTCGGCGAGCGATGCCGTGATCGAGCGGCTGGAGGGCGACCGCTTCTACAACGCTGCTCACGCCGGCACTCAGATGAAGGGGCTGGTGGGCCTGCCGCTTCCGCTCACTCGCCGTTTCCCCGGGGGGCGCGCGGTTCTGGACCGGCAGCAGGTCATCATCGACGACATTCACGTCGTGGCGGAACGCGAATACCCTGATACGCTCGAGCTGCTCAAGCTCAACACCATCCACAGCGTTGCGGAAATACCGCTGTTGAGCGAGGGCAATCCCCTGGGTACGATCGCAGTCCTGCGCGCCGAGGTGCGCCCCTTTACCGGGGCGGAGGTCGCGTTGCTGGAGACCTTCGCCGACCAGGCTGTCATCGCAATCGAGAATGTTCGGCTGTTCAAGGAACTGGCGGCCCGAAACGCGGAACTTATGCAGGCCCTGGATCAACAGACAGCAACGGCGGAGATCCTTGGCGTGATTTCAAGCTCGCCCACCGACATTCAGCCGGTGTTCGCAGCGCTGGCGACGAGCGCCGCCCGTCTGTGCGACGCGTTCGACGCCGCGATCCATCGGATGGATGGTGACGTGCTCCGTCTCGTCGCACACGAGGGACCAATTCCGCCCGACGCCGTCCTACCTCTGGAGCACGGAACGCTCGCCGGACACGTGGTCCGCGAGCGGCTGGCGATGCAGGTTGCCGACATGCAGGCCGAGGCGCACGTCTACCCGGTGAGCAGCGAGTTCGCAAGGCACCGAGGGTTCCGGACGATTCTCAGCGTCCCCCTACTCCGCGGGGCCGAGGTCCTCGGGATAATCACGATCCGGCGCACCGAGGTTCGGCCGTTTACCGAGAAGCAGGCAGAGCTCCTGAAGACCTTCGCCGACCAGGCCGTCATCGCCATCGAGAACACCCGGCTGTTCAAAGAGCTGGAGGCCCGGACCGCTGCGCTGACGCACTCAGTGGAACAGCTTACGGCGCTGGGCGAGGTGGGACGCGCCGTCAGCTCCACGCTCGATCTTGAGACCGTGCTGACCACCATCGTTTCGCGCGCCGTCCAACTCTCGGGGCTGGACGGCGGCGTGGTGTTCGAGTACGACGAGGCCGCCCAGGAGTTCGTCCAGCGGGCGGCGACCGAGACCGGAGGTGTGCTGGCCGAGGCGCGGCGTGCCACGCGGATCCGGAAGGGGGAAGGGGTGCTTGGGAGGACGGCGATCACGCTGCAGCCGGTCCAGGTGCCCGACATCACCGTGCCGGGGGCCCACGAGAGCCGGCTGCGAGAGAACCTGATCGAATCCGGGATCCGGGCGGTGCTTGCCGTGCCGATGGTCTACGAGGGGCGGCTGATCGGCAGTCTTGGCGTGACCCGTAATCACCCCGGCGAGTTCCCGGCCCAGACGATCGAGTTGCTGCGCACGTTCGCGACACAGTCGGCACTCGCCATCCAGAATGCCCGCCTCTTCCGCGAGATCGCGGACAAGAGCCGCCAGCTCGAAGTCGCCAGTCAGCACAAGTCGGAGTTCCTGGCCAACATGTCCCACGAGCTGCGGACTCCGTTGAACGCGATCATCGGCTTCTCCGAGGTGCTGTCGGAGCGCATGTTCGGCGAGCTGAACGAAAAGCAGGCGGAGTACCTCAAGGACATCTACGCCTCGGGGAACCATCTGCTGTCCCTGATCAATGACATCCTCGACCTGTCCAAGATCGAAGCTGGGCGGATGGAGCTCGAGCTGACGCACTTCGACCTTCCCACCGCTATCGAGAACGCCCTCACCCTGGTCCGGGAACGCGCCGGGCGTCGCGGCATTGCCCTGCACCAGGCGGTGAGTGAGCGATTGGGCCAGATCCAGGGCGACGAGCGGAAGGTCAAGCAGGTGTTGCTGAATCTTCTGTCGAACGCTTTGAAGTTCACCCCGGAGGGTGGGCGCATCGACGTCCGGGCAGGGCGCGTGGATGGGATTGCGGAGATCTCGGTGGCGGACACCGGGGTGGGCATCGCGCCGGAGGACCAAGAGGCGGTGTTCGAGGAGTTCCGCCAAGTTGGGACGGCGGAGAGGAAAGCGGACGGGACGGGGCTGGGACTGACTCTTTGTCGGAAGTTCATCGAGCTCCACGGCGGCAGGATCTGGGTCACGAGTCAGCTGGGCGTGGGCTCGACCTTCACGTTCACCTTGCCGCTGACCAACGCCGCACCAATTCCTGGGTGAAGTCTGGGTAAACGAAAGGCGTTAGCAGGTGGACATCTCCTAGTGCGCTGCCGAGGTGCCGCCGTAGCGCTGCTCACACTGGCGATCGCGCTCGCCGGCTGTTCGACGTATGCGGCGTCGCGCTACGTCGCCTCCGTCGACACGGGCCAGGCTCTGCGCGCGTACCGCGGCACGAGGACCGTGGCCGTCGGCCCGTTCGTGGCGACGGTTCCGCATCAGCGCGAGATGAAGTGTCGTGAAAAGGGACACTTCACGACACCGGACGGCGAGACGTTCGAGGAGTTCGTCCGACAGGCCTTCGTGTCGGAGCTCACGAAGGCGGACCTCTATGCTCCGGGGGCGCCGGTCACCTTGACGGGACGCCTGCTCACAATCGATTTCTCCCAGGGCGTGGCCGACGCGTCGTGGACCTTTCAATTCGAGCTGCGATCCTCGAACGGCCAGTGGGTCACCGTGCTCGAGCGGTACCCGATTGAAGGCGGCGCCGATCCGGCCGCGTGTCGGCAGACGGCGCGTGCGCTGATGCCTGCCGTCCAGCACCTCCTGTCGAAGATCGTGCGCCATGCCGGATTCCCGCGCTTGTTGAACACGACCCGATGAAAATCCGGGGTCAGGCTCGACAACGGACTACGTCCGCGAACGTGGTTCTCATGATGCTGCTCCTCATACTCGTGGCCCCGCCGCCTGCCGCCCAGGCGCACCAGTCGACCCTCTTCCCGGCAATCGCATCCGGAAGTCTGTTGCGCACCTCCCGAACAGCGTGAGCGACCAGCCGCGAAGGCCTTCTCGAACTCGGCCGGCGGCACATCGCCGAGCGGTTCGAGCAGGCGGCTGCCGTTGTACCACGCGACCCACTCAAGGGTCGCGAACTCGACGTCCTCGAGCCCCCTCCACGGCCCGTGACGATGGATCTCCTCCGTCTTGAACAACCCGATCACGCTCTCCGCCAGCGCGTTGTCGTGCGAGTCACCAGTGCTGCCGACTGATGGCTCGATGCCCGCTTGGGCCAACCGCTCCGTGTACCGAATCGACAGGTACTGCACGCCCCGATCGCTGTGATGCACCAGCGGCTCCGCCTGGCTAGTGGGGCGATCGTAGAGCGCCTGCTCCAGCGCATCGAGGGCCAGGTCGCTGCGCAGCGAGGTCGACGCCCGCCAGCCGACGATCCGACGCGAGAACACGTCGATGACGAACGCTACGTATACGAACCCGCGCCACGTGGCGACGTACGTCAGATCGGCGACCCACAGCTGATTCGGCCGCACGGCTGTGAACTGCCGCGTCACCAGATCCGGCGGGCGCGCCGCCGCGGTATCCGGGACCGTCGTCACCGCGAACTGCCGCCCGCGCACCGCGCCCGCGAGGCCCAGGCGCCGCATCAGGCGCGCCACCGTACAGCGGGCGACGGCCTGCCCTTCGCGCCGGAGCTGCTTCCAGACTTTGCGGACGCCGTAGACCTCGCGGTTCTCCCGCCACACGCGACGGACGTGCTCGCACAGTCGCTCGTCACGACGCGCCCGCGCGGGCCGGCGGTGGGGATCGCGATCCCGTGCCTTGAGCTCGTACCGCGACGGGGCGATCGGCAGCACCGCGCAAATCGGCTCGACCCCGAAGTTCTCTCGGTGGTCGTCGATGAACCCGACCATCACTTGGCTCGGCGGTCGAGCTCCGCCTTCGCGAAATACGCTGACGCCAGCCGCAGGATCTCGTTCGCGCGCCGCAGCTCGACGTTCTCGCGTTCGAGCTGCTTGACCCGCGCGCGCGCGTCCGTCGTCAGCCCGGGCCGCCGGCCGCCATCACGCTCGGCCTGCCGCACCCAGCTCCGGAGCGTCTCGGCCGCACACCCAATCTTCTCGGCGATCGAGGTGATCGCCGCCCATTGCGACGCGTGTTCCGGGGCGTGCTCGAACACCATCCGCACCGCTCGCTCCCGTACCTCCGGGGAAAACCGACTTGGTCTCGCCATGACCCCATCCTCTCAAGGTATGGAGCCTCCGGGAAACCCGGCGCGGTTCACTGGTGACACAGCGCAGTTCCTTGTGTGTGGGCGATCTCTTTCTGAGTGAGTCGCGGTCGATACCGGATTCGTCTGTCGACAGGTCGCCGCACCCGGGCAGCACGCTTCTGGAGTCCGCCACGGGGTCAGTGTTGACGTCGCCGGGATGATCGCCTGGGAAACATCTCGGGTGTGCACCGCGGCGCGGGCACGCCTCGGCAGTTTCAGCTCATGCAGCGCGAGCAACTTCCGCGGCTCCCGAGGACTGGGGCCTCGAGCCTCCTGGAAGCCGTCCTAACGCCAATCGCCCCCAACGCCGTTCAGGATCTGTTTGGGGTCCCCGCGAAGTCTAACCGCTTTGCCGGAAGCATAGGGCGACGCCCAAGACCAGGCAGAGGGCGCATGCCAACTCTTCATGCTTAACACGGCGTCCGCCCCGAGCTCTCTCGCACGGTCGGCGAGAGCCTGCTGAGTGTTGTCGGTCGAACCATACCAGCCTTTGCTCAACTCGAGGTCGGCTATCGGTTCGAAGCTCTCGGATGGAAGAGTGGCCTTCGTGATGAATACGGGATTGGTGTGCCCTGCGTAGGTCGCGGCGGTCAATCGGTGTGTACCCGAGGCACATCCCGCCATCAGAAGAAAGAGCCCGACTAGCGCAAGCGGATAAATGCGCATCTCGCACCTCCCTGCAGCGGGTCGCTAAATTCTCGCGATACCCGCCACTCGCAGACGATCAAAACCCGGAGCTAACTCCATACATACTAAATCGGGCGCGGCGACCCCCACCAAGGAATTAGGCGCATAACTCCGCATCCGTCATCGAACTTAGACGCCCCCCTGCTCGCCGCCGCATCTCCGAGAGAACAGGCGCTCCAGCGCGCAGCGGCGAGTCTAGCTCTAGCCCCTCACGGCCAAGAAAGTCAGTGCCCCTTCCGACCATAAGCGGGATGCTGCGGTAGCCGCTGTTTCTAGGTTGGCCCTAGACCCGCTCTCCGTTTCTTGCGGTCAAACGACCTACCACGCTAGTCTGCTAAATGGGGAGTTCCCCGCTGCCGCGCTGTGATTACGAAATGGAGGCCCTGATGAAACGCGCCCTATTGGTTCTGGCGCTCAGCCTTCTGCTGACAGGCTGTGGCAAGCATTACTGGGAAGCGAGGGGGCCTGAGGCGCGTGGACTCACGGCGTTCATGGACGAAAGCGCGAACTGCGTCGGGGAGGCAAAGACCGCGAAATACGGGATTGGCGCCGAAGAGATATACCGAGCCTGTATGAAGACTCACGGCTGGAGACGGGTTCAAACACCCAACCCGACCTATGCGCAATTTCGAGGTCCGGAGGATGCAGACGAGTTCGCCTCGCCCCCGTACCCGCTCAGCGAGCGCGGCGGACCAATACCGGGCCGACCAGACGACCCGACCTGCGTGGCGCCCACGGCGGCGCGGCCGTCGCACTGCCGGCGATAAGGTCCAGTGACCGCCCAGCGGCAAGGGCTGTTGAAGGGTTCGTCTATCTTGTTGTTTCCCTCGATGATCGGACTTCCCCGCCGCGTCAGAAGCGCGGCGCGCGGAACCGGCGCCCGCGTGGCAAGGGGTCACCGTTCAAGCGGGGCAAGATGTGGTGGATCGCCGTGAGCTTCCGAGGACATTAGATCCGGGAGAGCACCGGCAAGACTGACGGACGCAAGGCCCAGGAATACCTCGACGCCAAGCTCGCCCAGCTCGGGATCGCGAAAGTGACCGGCCAGGGCGTCGTGTTGGCCGAACACCGTCAGGTAACGGTGCGGCAGCGGCTCGAGGCGCTGCAGTTCGACTTCGAGTTCCGCGGCGTCCGGTCTCTCGCCCAGGTGCTGGCGCACCTTGGCTTCCCCCCGCCGGGCGCGCCAGATCAAGCGCCGGGCAAGATTCTCAAAGCGTTCGGGAGCTGGCGCGTCGTCGATCTCTCCGAGGACGCGATCGATCATTACATCCGGGAGCGGCTTGCACGCGGGGCCCGGCCAGCCACGGTCAACCGCGAGACGCAGCTCCTCGGTCAAGCCGTCCGCCCCTTCTATACGCGGCTCGGACTGCCGGTGCCGACAATCCGGCGGCAGAGCGAGGCGGGCAACGTGCGTCAGGGCTTCTTCGAGCGAGGTGACTTCGAGAAGTTGATCGCCGCCCTCCCGGAAGACCTTAGGGATCCTGCCCGCTTCGGATTCTTGGCTGGCTGGCGCCGCGGTGAGATCACCTCGCTCCGGTGGGCCGACGTCGATCGCGAAGGTGGCGTGATCCGGTTGCGAGCAGAGGCGACGAAGAACGGCCGGGGCGAACCTTGGTGCTCGCTGGCGAGTTGGCGGCGCTCGTCGAGCGGCGCTGGCAGGCTCGCGTGATCACCGAGGCCGACGGCACCACGAAGGTGGCGAACCTCGTGTTTGTGCACGAACGCGCTGCAGTTTCGTCGCCGAGCGCCCTCGGCCGCCCGCGTGGCGGCAAGCGGAATCACTGTCGCCTCGACCGGCAGGCGTGCACAGAGACACGAAAGGGGTCAGCCCGTGATCTCGGCTAACCCCTCGTCGTGCTTGCTCTTCGAATGGTTGCGGATTTGAACCAGCGACCTTTGGGTTATGAGCCTAGTACTTGCCGCGACGTCACCCAACGATCCCCAACGAGAACGGTCACTTAACCTTTCGGCGAAGGGCCCACTTTGGGATCCTATTGGGGCTCGTTGGGCCTCATTCACGTCCAAAACACGGCCAAGCGGCGTAGACAGCATCGGGTGCGCAAGATTGATGAACGCTAACTACCGCCTGGATCGCCCCAGCGGGTCGTTGACGCCTGTCTGAGACTCCGCGCCGCTCCATCTCCTACGCGACCGTGACCGCACCCATTACCGTTCGCCATCCGCCGGCTTTGGGCAGTCAACAGAATTGCAATCCGACCAATACAACGGCGACCGCTCGCATACAGAGGATGTCGGCCGTGAGTTCTCCACCTCGACGCAGACTAGCGAAGTACGACCACGCGGTCATCAGCGAGGCGTTCTTGCCAGTTGTGTCGTTCGAGTTCGGGGTCCATGTGCTCTTCCTCGGGATACCCGACACAGAGATAGGCGACCAGCGACCAGTCCTTAGGGACATCAAGCACGCGCATGACTTCCCGAGGCTCCAGGATTGACACCCAGCCAACTCCGAGACCGTAGGCTCGCGCAGCGAGCCAGAGCGTATGCACGGCAGCCACCACGGAGTCGTGGAGCGTCTCGGGCATCGTGTGTCGTCCAAGCCCATGGCCAGCGGAGGTCGCCTCGTCAGCGAAAACCGCGAGCTGACACGGCGCCGCCTCGAGGCCGGCGAGCTTCAGCTGGCCGTAGAGCGCCGCGCGTGCGTCCGAGTAGGTCGCCCGCGCAGCTTCGTTGCAGCGCACGAAGACGTCGCGAATCTCCGCTCGGCGCACGGGCTCCTCCACGAGCACAAACCGCCATGGCTGGCTGTTGCCAACCGAGGGCGCGAGCCGAGCGAGACTAAGCAACTCACCAAGAATGGCGGGATCGATTGGCTGGCGGCGGAAGCGTCGGACGTCACGCCGCCACGCTAGCAGTTCGCGAAACTGCCGGCGGAAGTCGTCACTGAATTCCGGTGGCTGCATACTGATGCCCTCCTGCATCGAGGCAAGTGTACGCTCCGCCCCACCGGCTTCGGGCTGGCAATCACTCTGGAATCGAACAGATCAATTCTAGTTACACTCTAGCTGAGACAAAAGAAGGCCCTCCCGCTGGTGGCGTCCCAGTTCGTGTGGAAAAGGAAATGGCGCATTCTTCCGGTTGGTGTAGTGCACGACCAGCCAGCCGCCCCGGCAGGCGGCCACCGGAGCAACGTGCCATGGCGAAGGGTATCAACAACCCGGTTGAAGCGCACGAGGTTGAGCCGGTCTCCGTGAGCGAACTGATCCACCAGCACCTGCTCGCCCTGGAGCTGTGCGGAGGTGAGTCATTCGCGGCGTGGAAGGGCTGCCTCGACGATCTCGTCGCGCGCGGATTGCGAGCACCGCTGTTGGCTGTCATCGATGGCAATGCGGGGTTGTGGCGCTCCACAAGCTGCGGAACCTCGAGCGGAAAGCTCCGAAGCACGCGCTCGCTGAGATCCGCGACGACTTCCACCGCCGCTAACACGTCGTCTCGCTCGGGCTCCGTCAACGGCGAGGCGGCGCGGGGGCCGGCCCAGCTGTCAACGGGCCGGCAATACGGGCTTGTCCGGACATCCACCGGATGCGCAACGGCTTCAGCACCCAAAAGGCAAGCAGTGCACCAATCCAGTCGAACGCGATCGCCACGATGAAAATGGGCATCCAGCTTCCGGTGGCCGCCTGGAGGACGTTCCCGAAGGGGACGAGCAGCGACGCCGTACCCTTGGCCGTGTACAGTAGGCCGTAGTTCGTAGTGGCAAACTTCTGGCCAAAAAGGTCGCCGCATACGGCGGGGAACAGACTGTAGATCTCGCCTGTCCTTCGCCAAAACTCCGTCCGGCACCAAGGGATTGATCTGGCGGGGCTGATCCAGAGAAAATTCCGGCTCGATGGTCACCCGCCTGCTCCGCCTGCCTCCACTGCTTCCCCTTCTCTGCGGCGCTCACCGCCTTGTCGCCCTGGAGAACCTGGCCTTGCGCCACCAGCTCGCCGTCTACAAGAGGACGGTGACTCGGCCGAAGGTGTGCAGGAGCGACCGACTCTTCTGGGTCGCGCTGTCGAGGGTGTGGGCGGGCTGGCGGCAGGCTCTCGTCATCGTGTCGCCCAACACCGTCCTGCGGTGGCAGCGGCGCCGCTTCTGCGAGCACTGGACCAAGCTCTCCGCCCGGCCCATCGCGGGCCGCCCACCCGTCAATGTTGAGATCAAGGCTCTCGTCACACGGATGGCTGCGGCCAATCCGTTGTGGGGCGCCCCGAGAATTCACGGGGAACTTCTCCGGTTGGGGTTCGACGTCTCCG
>QHSL01000016.1 GCA_003220435.1 Candidatus Rokuibacteriota bacterium
GTTTTTCCTTGAACTGCTGGAAGAGCCATTCCTCGTTGCGGCCGTGAGGAATCTCGAAGAAGTTCCGGTCGAACAGCGGCAGCTCGCCAGGCCCGAAGTAGCCTTTCTCCATGAAGGTGTAGCCCTCCAGGAGGTGTGTGCCTTTGCCGAGCACCTGGCCCGTGGCCACGTAGTGCTCCATGACCGCCGGCATTCCAAAGCGTTGGATCGGGCAGGTCTTCATACAGACGGCGCATCCATCGTAGCGCGCCATGACCGGGCGGCAGCGCTCGTAGATGAGCTTGTTCTTCTCGACGCCGCGCCACCACACCTTCTCCTTGACGAGGGCACGACCCGGGCAACGGTTCACACAGACCTGGCATACCTGGCAGAACTGGTGAACACCGTAGTCGACGGGTTGGTCGTAGGTCACCGGCGCGTCGGTGGTGATGATCGCCAGTCTGGCTCTGGAGCCAAAATGCGGCGAGAGCAACTGACCGTTGGCGCCCAATTGCCCCAGACCAGCCGCCACGAACATGGGTATGTACGGGGCGCTGTTGTCATTGGGGCTATGCACCTGGGCGTGATACCCGAGCTCCCGGATATGGTCGGCGAGGTCGAGTAACAGGGCCCCTTCGATCTCGTAGGTCCCGAAGTGGGCGCGCTCGGCGTCCATGCCGGGGAGGGACTGCGTCTGCACGTAGTTCTGTTCCAGCGCCAGGCAGATGGCGTGCTCGTATTTCGTCCAGTGCCTCTTGCTGGTGTACGTGTAGCGCCGGTCATACTTGGTGAAACCAGCTTCGCCAAAGCCCAACTCACGCGCCTTCTGGCGAATAGCGGCGGTCACATCCTCGCCAGTCGGGGTGCCGGTGGGCTCGAGGTCCCCCGAGACCGCCGCGGCGTCGATGAGTGGCTCGCTGATGTCGTTGTGAGCCTTGCGGTATTCGCTCATCTCCGGGCTGTAAACGGTCCAGACCCACTGCCGATCGGCGGCCTTTTCGATGTTCTGGGTCTCCTGGGGATACGTACGGCTGTAGAAGCTCAGGTCGGTCTCCCGTAGGGGAATACCCGGGACTGTGGTGAGATCCTCGGCTACCGGGATCTGGACGTCAGGGTCGCCGTACCGTCTGCCAGGCCGTGTGACAACGTGATCTACCCGTTTTTCCATTGCGATTCCTCCATAGCTTCGTCCCGGGTGAGCTGACTTGCCCACTTGACTAGCAGATGCATGCACCGGACGTCAAGGGCGCGTTGTTGGCAGCCCTGTTGACCCGGTCCGGGCCTTGGCCTAGCGTTGCCGCCGGGTGAGCGCGCCTTCGGTTAGTCTACCGTCGACTGCTTGAGCGCAACGCGTGTGAGAGGCAAGGAGAGGCCGATGTTTCCGAACCTCCGGCTGATCGACCGACGCTCGTTACTCATCAACCTCGTCGCCACCTTGCTACCGGCTTCGGCGCACGCGCAGAAGCCATCGGCACCGCCCCGGATCGGCTGGCTGTCGGCAGGATCGGAGCCCGACCCATTCCTGGAGGCGTTTCGCGAAGGTCTGCGGAAGCTGGGCTACGTCGAGGGGCAGAACCTCCAACTCGATGTTCGACACGCGCACGGGAATCTGGAGACGCTACTCGGCGCGGCGGCGGAGTTGGCGCAGGCCAGGGTCGCCCTGATCGTCGCCAGTCTCACGGCGGTCCGAGCGGCGCGGACGATCAAGGACATTCCCGTTCTCTACGTCATCAGTGGCGATCCTATCGAGGCTGGCCTCGCGCAGAGTCTGCCGCGGCCCGGCCGCAACCTCACCGGCAGCACATTCCTTTCGCTCGAGATCGCGGGCAAGCGCGTGGAGCTGCTGAAGGAAGCCCTGCCACGTCTACGCTCGCTCGCGGCGTTGTCGAATACCGACCATCCCGGGGAGAAGTCGGAGCTGCACGCCACCGAGGCCGCCGCTCAGAGGCTCGGGATCAAGCTCATTTACGTTGCCTTCTCCCAGTCCCCCTTCGGAACGAGCCCGGAGCTCGACAAAGCGCTCGAGACTGTTGGGCGGGCGCGCCCGGACGCGATGATCGTTTTCCCTGAAGGCGCGACCATGGCGAACCGCGTCAGTCTCGCCAACTTCGCCACCGCGCACCGCCTGCCGTCGATGTTCGGCTGGGCCGAGTATGTCGCGGCGGGGGGACTGATGAGCTACGGAGCCAGTCAGCGCGACGCGCACGCGCGGCTGGCCGGCTACGCCGACAAAATTCTCAAGGGCGCCAAACCCGGGGACCTGCCGGTCGAACAGCCGACTAAGTTTGAGCTCGTCATCAACCTCAAGACGGCCAGAGCGCTCAGTCTGCCGATCCCGCAATTACTGCTGCTGCGGGCCGATCAGGTCATCGAGTGAGCGAAGACACTATGCCCGAGGCTCCGCCTACTTGAATCTGTAGGTGATCCGACCTCGGGTCAGGTCGTAGGGAGACAGCTCCATCGTGACCTTGTCGCCCGGCAGGATCCGGATGTGGTTCATCCGCATCTTGCCCGACACATGGGCCAGCACCTTGTGACCGTTGTCCATCTGTACGCGAAACATCGCGTTGGGCAGTGGCTCGACCACCTTGCCCTCCACCTCGATCGCCTCTTCCTTGCTCATGGTGTGCCGTTCTCACTTTCTTTCAGCGCCTGAATCGACGCCGGTGCCCGTGCGGCCGGGAAGATCAAGGGGATGGGCCCCGAGGATAACTCTCGCGACCTCACTCGCCCCTACGGACGGGAGGAGATACCGCCTGACAGCGTATCACGCATTCCGCTGAGATTTGCGGGGTGTTGAACACCTCCGAGTTGCGAGCTGGTTTGACACTCTGCGAGTCGCCACCGTAGTCTCATGCGATGTCCTTCCTGAACGCTGTCACAGACGTCTTTCGACCGCGATCGGCGGCCGGCGACCGGGAGACTGGTCCCCGGGTGATGGGAGCAGAGCAGGAGCCCAGCACCCGAGAAAAGCAGGCGATGCTCCACTTGAGCAACGTCTCGCATGCCGTCAATCACTTCCAGAACCAGATGATGACCATGCTGTATCCCTACATCATGGCCGACCTCGGCATGAGCTATACCGCCGTGGGCGTCCTCTCGGCCATCTGCTCGGTGCTCAGCAGCATTTGCCAGGGTGCTTGCGGATTCTTAACGCCCTTCTTTTCCCGCTGTAAGCTCCTGGGTTTTGGCAATCTCGGCATCGCGCTCGGGACGTTGATGAGCGGTCTGGCCCCTTCGTACCCCACGCTGATCATGGCCCGTGGAGTCGCGTCCATCGGATCCAGCGCCCAGCATCCGGTCGGCTATAGCATCCTCTCGAGCTACTTCCCGAACAACCGCGGCGCCGTGATGGCGCTGAACACCAGTGTCTCCAACGTCGGGACCCTGGTGGCGACGCCACTCGCGACCGCGCTCCTGCTGGTCATGGGCTGGCGCCAGATCTTCTTCGTCGTCACGATCGCCAGCGTCGTCATGGGCCTGGTCTACTTCTTCTTCCGTGATTACGAGATGTCGAATCGATCGGGCTCTCGACGGTCTCGACTCGTCCAGGGGTTCGGAAGCTATCGGCGGGTGCTGAAGAACCGCAAAATGCTGCTCATCGCCGGCGTGTTCATGGTCGGCGGCGCCGGCCGTGACGGCGGGGTGAACCAGATCTATTTTGCGCCTCACCTCGCGAACGACTTCGGCTATTCGAAGCTGACCATCGGGATTCTCATTACGGCGATCAGTGTCGGGAGCATCCTGGGGCCAATCTTCTTCGGCTGGCTCTCCGATAAGTTCAGCCGCGTCCGCATGCTGCAGGTTTCGCTGGCGCTCTCCTGCGTGGGGACCCTGTGGGTCGCCCATCTTGGGCCCGGCGAAGCGATGCTGTTCATCAGCCTGCTGCTCTACAGCGCGTTTACCTCCTCGCGAGGGACTCAGACGCAGGCCATCGTCGCCGATGCCGCCTCCGACGAAGACCGAGACGCGGCGTTCAGCCTGTACTTTCTGCTGGGCTTCCTCTCCCAGCCTTTCTGGGTGCTGGTCACGGGGTTCCTCATGGACAACGCTGGATTCGCGACCGCGCTGACCCTCCTGAGCGTGACGTACGTTGTCGGGATCTTCGTCCTGTCCTTCATGAAGGATGAGCCGCGCCCGAGACTGGCGGACCCGGCGTCACTCAGATAACGCTGTCACCGACTCGGTGACTCGACCCGGAAGACGAGCCGGTCCGTGATCGCCGTCGCTTGACCGGTGGCGGTTGTACCCTCGACGGTGAGCACCAGCGTGTTGAGGCCGGGCGCCAGCGGGACCGGCACGATCTGGTAGCCCTCGGGATCCGGCGTGAACCGGCCCGAGATATTGTCGCCGTTCAGCAGGGCATTGAAGGTGACGGGCCTGATGCGGGCGCCGTAGAAGATGATCAATGGGAAGCGAGCGACTCCGGGCCTGAGTCTGGTCTCGACGGTCGTGGGGCTCGCATATCCGAGCAATCGAGTCGCTTCGTCGCTCTTCTGGCCGCCACCGTCGAAACGGCCGCCGAGTCTCAGCGGGATCGCGGCCGTGGACGCAAACTCGACGCGGTAGAGGTGCACCTCACCCGGCTCGATCGAAACGTCGCGCAGCTCGGGCCGGGTCGCCGTTCCGCTCCGATTCCAGGCGCGAAACCCCAGGCTGTAGCTTCCGGGCGCCGTGCCCGTCACCTGGAGCGTGTAGGCGCCATCCGTCGGCTGCCGGACGTCGAGCGCCATGCTGCGCCGGCCGAGCCCCCGAGGCTCCACCTTCGCCGCTGGGTCGAGACCGGCCTGCCGGCCCTGGGGATCGGTCAGGATCCACTCGCTCGTCAACTCCCCTCGGCTGGAGAGCAGGATGTGGAAGCGTGAGAAATCTGGCACCTCGGCGATCGTCACCGCAGGAGTCGACGCCGGCGAGTAGACGACCTCATAGCGATCGATCGTGCCCGGCTCCGCCGTGCGGCCAGCGAGACGCGCCATCGCCGGACTCCCGCCCAGCGCGGGCGCCTGCACCGCGACGAGGTAGGGAACGCCCGGAACGGACGCGGTGACCTGGAGCTCGTAGCGTCCCTCCAGGGTCTCTCGGAGCATGAACCCACTCTCGATCCCCGTGCTGTGGGTTACGGCAGGCGCCTCCGCGAGCCACGCGCCCGTGGCGAAGTCTCGTCCGAGTCGCCGCCCCCGCGGGTCGATGAGAAGCCAGCTGGTCACCGGATTCGGGCGACTCGCCCTGTACTGCTCTCCCGCGGCGACCCGGAGCGCGAGGGCCTGCGGCGCATTGCGGAAGGGACTCATCTCGACCACTCGAGGTGTCTGGCGTCGCGCCTTGGTCCACACCCTGAACGTGTCGAGAATGGCCTTGAGCTCGTCCAGACGCGCCGGCGCGCTGTCGGCCATGAGGACGCGAACCACCTCATCGTCGGAGAGGTCCAGCGCGAGGATCGGCCCGCGCCGGCGCTTCACGACGACTTTCTTCGGTGAAAGGGTCTCGTTGACCTCCGTCAGATGGATCTCGAAGCCGCGGAAGCCCTGCGCGGTCTTGAACGTCGAGCGCACCTCGCCGTTGCTGCAGTAGGTCGAGCCGTCGGGACCATCCGCCGCGCACTGGATCGTCGCCACGTGAAGCGCGAAGTCCCTGGCGGAGGGCGGTGCCCCGGGTCTGGCCACGGCTTCACGTTCGGCGCTCTGCATCTCCCGGACTTCCATGCTGAACAACATGCGCAGACCTCGCGCCTCCCGCACGCCGATGCGGAGCCAGAGAGAACAGAAGTCGCGAGCGCCCGAGGGCTCGAGGGCGTAAGCCGCCGGGTACTTGAGCTCGATCCCGCACGCCTGGTCCTGATGGGTCTTCCACGTCGCGTCGGCGGCCGCGGCGGCACCGGCGCCGACCAGCACGGAGAGGAGCGCGACGACGAGGAGGCCGGGGCTCACTTCTTGGGCCGCTCGAACACGGGAAGGTCGAGATTCACATTCCAAGAAAGTGTCAACCGTTCTTCTGGCGCGTCCTCGCTATAGGTCCCGCTGCTCTTGAGGAGCAATCGCTTCCCGTCGAACTTGTAGGTTGAAAACCGCGCCAATTCGTGTCGCTTCCACGCGGCAGTCCTCGCAACCGTGGTGCCCGGAACGACATAGCTCAAGTTCACTTGCCCAACTTTCGATTGCTTGTCCAGATAGAGAACCAACGCGGCGTAGTCACTGTTTCGCAGATCCTTCGCGCCGTTCTCCAGAACGTCAGCGCGAGCAGCTTGAGTGATCGGCTTGGTGAAAAAGTAAACTTCTAGACCGTCCGTATTTCCTGGAATGAGCCCGTGGGCAAGTGTGACGAACGCGCTTTGGGTCACGATCGTGCTGGTGCCCGGTTTGAGAAATTTCGAGCTCCGAACCACTAATTCAAAGACCGCCTTCGTTTGAAAGTCTTGCGGCCGAAAGGAAACCTCTGAGTTCGCGCGGGGAACGCTCAGCAGACAGCAAGCGGTGGCCAGAATGGCGAGAAAACCCGGCCTCCGTGTGGGACCCAGCATGACGTCAAGAACTATTGGACACCATCGGGTGTCACCGGGCACAAGCAAATCCCGCAGGGGTGGGGGAGGTCGGACTGGGCTATCCTCCCTCTGCGCCGGCTGAAGCTCGCGCGGCCGGCCGGAGAGGTCCGGATGCGCCAGCGCAATGCCGTTCTCGCGAACGGCCATGGTCTTCGACTCGGGCTGTTCGGGGCCAATTGCTCCAGCGGGAGAACCTATGCCACGCTCCCCGAGCGCTGGGAGGCCAGCTGGGAGAACAATCTCAGGCTGGCGCAGATGGCGGACGAGATCGGGATCGAGTGCATGGTGCCGATCGCGCGCTGGAAGGGCTATGGCGGCGAGTCCAACCCGAATGGATCCAGCTTCGAGTCGATTGCGTGGGCGTGTGGCCTGCTGGCGGCGACCCGTCGCCTCCACGTGTTCTGCACGGTCCACGTGCCGCTGCATCATCCCCTCGTGGCGGCCAAGCAGATGGCCACCGGGGACCACATCGGCCGGGGGCGCCTCGGGGTGAACATCGTCTGCGGCTGGAACGAGGACGAGTTTCAGATGTTCGGGGTGACCAAGAAGGAGCACGATGCCCGTTACGCGCAGGGCGAAGAGTGGTGGAGCATCGTCAAGCGGATCTGGGCCGGCGAGGACCGCTTCGACTACGAGGGGACGTACTACCGGCTCCGCGGAGTGGAGGGGTCGCCGCGGCCCTTTGGAGACGCGGACCCGTTGATGATGAACGCCGGCAGCTCCGAGACGGGGCGCTGGTTCGCGATTCGCCACTCGGACCTGCACTTCGACGCGGTGGAGACGCCGGAGGCCAGCGCCGCGCGCATCGCCGAGACCAAGCGACTGGCGCGCGAGCGCGGCCGCGACATCCAGGTGTGGACGCCGGTCGGCATCGTCTGCCGTCCAACCCAGAAGGAGGCCGATGACTACCTGCAGTACGTCGTCGATCACGCCGACTGGGGAGCGATCGGGTATCTGGCCGACCTCCATGCGAAAGAGGGGCGCAGACGTGCAGATCCCCAGCTTCTGGTGCACAGCGGCCACAATCCCCTCGCCCGACGAGCGCTCGCGCGTGGGTCCTACTGTGTCAGCGGTGATCCCGACGCGGTCGTGCGGGAGCTCGCCCGGCTCCGGGCGGCGGGTCTTGACGGCCTGGCGGTCAACTTCGTGGACTATCTCAAGGAACTGCCATATTTCGCCGCCGAAGTACTGCCGCGGCTCGAGAGGCTTGGTCTGCGGCGCGACGGGCGTTCCTCGTAGGAGCGAGAGCGATGAAGCGTAGCCAGAGCCGGGTCCTGACGACCCACGTGGGTAGCCTCGTCCGGCCAAAAGAGATCGTCGAGATTCTGCAGCGCAAGGCGGACGGGCAGTCCTTCACCGACAGCGAGCGCGGGCTCCTCGGCCGTCACGTCGCCGAGGTCGTGCGGATGCAGGCCGAGTGCGGCATCGACGTCCCGAGCGACGGTGAGTACGCGAAGACCGGCTTCTCGCAGTACATCACCGATCGGCTGACCGGCTTCGAGCTGCGCATGGACCTGCCGGGCCGGGGCGGCGGCACCACCCGGAGCCGTGACCGAAGGCGGTTCGCCGACGCGTATGACGAGATCGAAGGTAGCTCGCAGAATGCGCCGACCTCGACCGGCCAGCCCCAGTTGCAGATGCGCCACACGGTGTGCACCGGGCCCATCGCGTACCGCGGTCAGGCGGCGGTCCAGACCGACATCGCCAACTTCAAGGCGGCGCTCGCCGGTCACCGCTTCGAGGAGGCGTTCATCCCGGCCGTCGCGCCCGGGACGATCGAGCTGCAGCGCGGCAACCACTTCTACAAGACGGAAGAGGAATATCTCTACGCCATCGCCGACGCGATGAAGACCGAGTACCGCATGATCGTCGACGCCGGCTTCATCCTCCAGATCGACGACCCGCGGATGGTGACCGAGTACGACTCGATGGATCCGGCGCCGACCCCCGAGGAGTACCGCCGGTTCGCGACGGTGCGGATCGAGGCGTTGAATCACGCCCTCGCCGGCCTACCCCCAGACCGTGTGCGCTATCACATGTGCTGGGGCAGCTGGCATGGACCGCACACGACAGACGCGCCGCTGCAGGTGGTCGCGCCGGTCATTCTCCAGATCAACGCGGGCGCCTTCTCCCTCGAATCGGCGAACCCGCGCCACGAACACGAGTACCACGTGTGGGAGGAGATCAAGTTCCCGGACGGCAAGATCATCATCCCGGGGGTCATCGCGCACACGACGAATTGCGTCGAGCATCCCGAGCTCGTGGCCGAGCGGATCATGCGCTACGCGCGCATCGTCGGGCGCGAGAACGTCATCGCCGGCGTCGACTGTGGATTTGCGCAGGGCCTCGCGACCGCGCGCGTGCATCCGAGCATCGTGTTCGAGAAGTTCCGCATGCTCGCCGAAGGGGCTCGGCTGGCGAGCCGACGGCTCTGGCCGTGAGATAGATCCCGTCAGGCGACGGCGGCGAGCTGGCGGGTGATCAGGCTCACCGCCCTTCGGGCGTGCTGGTGACCTCGGCCATCGCCCGCGCCCGCACCCTCGTGAGGAGCGACTTCACCCGATCGATCGGGACCGCGAACGTCAACCGCTGCTGCCCGCCGATGGAGTGCGCGCCGTCCGTGAGGATGCCGACCGCTTCGCCGAGGTGATTGAGCAGCGGCCCACCGACGCCGGCGGGCTTTGGCGTCAGATCGACGGCGAGGTTTCCGCCCGTGCCGGCGCCCGTCGCGAGCACTGTGGCCGCGAGGGGTGCCCGGTCGGAGCCGATACCGTTGCCCGCTGCCAGGACGCGGTCTCCTATCGCAAGAGCTCCGGAGTCGCCGAGCGCGATGATCGGCAGTCCTCGATTCGCGAGCCTCAGGACTGCAATGTCGTTCAGCCGGTCTCGGGCCACGACGCTCGCCCCGACCGTCTGGCCATCGGACAGCGCTACCTGGAGCGAGGTCGCTTCGCCGAGACGCTGCTGGCTCGTGAGGACGTGCCCCAGCTCATCGATGATGAATCCCCTGCTCCCTGGTGAGCGGACATCCTGCGACGGGCGAATATCGACGACCGCGCGCATCAGGACCGAGAGGGCGGCTCTGTCCCAGCGCGGAGATTCCGCGGACCACACCGGCAGATCCTGCGGCGGTTGCGACGCCCGGGCCAATCGGCGGGGACTGAGGAGCAAAGTGTCCACGGTGGCGCCGCCGCGCGGAAGCGCTCCCGGAACGGGCCGGACCATGTCATCTGGCGCCCCCCACGGCTTCACGAGGGGTTGGGCGTCCTGACGGTGCCGAGCGGGTGGCGCGATGGAGGACGCGTTTGGAGCTCTTTCTGGTGGCGTCGGTGCCGGTGCGCGCGGTACCGATGCGCTCAGGAGCGGGGCCCTCGATCCGGGGGCGCTCGATGCCGGGGCGCTTACTATCGCTGCGTCCTCCGCGGTGGGTTTCGCGGAGACAATCGCGGCGCTCTGGGGCGCGCGGCTCCGGATGGTCGATGAAACCTTGAGAAGGATCGGGATCGCCAGGATCACGCCGGCGGCGATGGCGACTGGTAGGACGGCCGGCTTGATGAAGCTGCGGACTGAGCGCCCATCGATGCGAGAAGCTTGAGCACGAGACGACGCGAAGGGCGTCAGCGGCGGCGCCGAGCGTTTGCCAGCGACGCGTTCGGCGACCCGCGCGCAAGTGTCTGCGAATTCCGGCAACACGGCCCTCGTGGGCGCAGAACACAGGGCCCGGAGAGGCGCCGAGCACGCGGCGTCGTGCAGCCAGTTCTGACCACAGTCCGGGCAGAAGTGGAAGTGCGCTCCTCGTCGGGCCCCCGGGGTGTCGGGCGCGTTGGCGAGCGGGAAGCACCAGGGGCAGCAGGCGACGGGTCCTTCCGCACACTGCCCCTCATGATTCCAGTCGCCTTCGCAGATGTTGCAATAGTGCGAATGAGGACCTGGCGTGATCTGCGCAGGTTCGGCGTCCTGCTCGCTCATCAGCCGCTCGCTCGACGGAGGCCTTCGATTGCGGCCGTGTTACCGGGCCCCAGCTGTAGCGCTCGTTGAAAAGCCGCTCGCGCCTCCGTCTTCTGGCCGAGCTGGATGTAACACCATCCGATGCCCGCCTGAAGCTGATGGGAGTCCGGCGCAGAAAGGCTGGCGCGAATGAACGTCGCCAGCGCTTCGCGGTAGCGCGCCAGGTGATAGAGGCTCCACGCCACCTTTGCCCTCAGCGCCGCCGCCTCGGTCGGCTCCTCGCCGATGAGTGGTCGCGTCCTGAGGAGGGCCTTCTCGAGCGTGGGTAGAGCGACATCGTACTGGCGCAGCTCGAAGAGCGCCGATCCCATGCCGTTCAGCGCATCGGCATAATCCGGATTTCTGTCCAGCGCCGGCCGGAATGCGGCGATCGCCAGGTGGTACCGCTGGAGTTGAAAGCGACTCCATCCGAGGCCGTCGTACAGCCCCTCCCACGTGGGCTCCCGACGGAGCGCGCTCTTGAACGTGACGATCGCGCCCGCGAAATCACCGAGGAAGTACTCGGACCAGGCGAGGAGGGCTCTCGCCTGGTCATGGTCCGGATACAGAACCGTGGTCTCCCGCAGGAGGTCGCGCGCCTCCTGATACCTTCGCGCCTCGAGAAGCGCCTTGCCTCGATTGAAGCTGGTCTCCGCGCGCAGGCTCCGCCGGAGGTTCTGGAAGAAGCCTGCAGGGATCGCCGAAAAGGAAGGCGGGGTCGACGCGAGCGAGACCGGTCGGTCGCCCGCCTCCTCTACAGCCTCCCAGGCGCGCTCGGCAGCGTCGCGCGCACGGACCGCCTCGCGTCGCGCGAGGGCGTCGGCATTCGGCATCGGAGTGGCCGCGATGCGCGCCGCCTCCGCGGCAGCCCGCTCAGCCTCGCGCGCAGCATCTGCTGCCGCCCGGGCGGAGTCCATCGCAGCATCCGCAACCTCGCTGGCGACCTCGAACTGCCGACTGGACCCGCCCGCAGCCGCCTGCCGCTCGCCGATTCGTTGGGCTGCATCGGCTGCGACCGCGGCGAGACGCGCGGCTTCCGCCGCGGCCCGCGCCGCGATCAGGGCCGCGCGCTCTGTGAACGATGTGACCTGGTCGCCACCCGACTCGCTCCCGACGAGGCCCGCCGGCGACGGATCGGGACCGCCGCCCACCCGCGCCTTGAACTGTCTGGCGAGCTCCGAGCGTGCGATGCTGCTCATCCTGAACGCGCTGGCATTGAGGCCGCGCGGGCTGCCGACTCCGCTGGCTGACACGCTCCCGTTGTTGCCGACGCCAACGGTGCCGCTGACCCCTCCGTCTCCGGCGGTCGCGCTGACCCCTGTGCTGACGCCGGTGCTGCTGCTGCTGGCCGTGCCACTGACTCCGACGCTCCCGGCCGTCGCACCTACGCTGGCGCTGGTTCCGGAGCTGCTAACGCCAGCGGTGCCGCTGACCCCGACGCTGCCGGTCGAGGCGCCCACGCTAGCGCTGGCGCCACTGCTGCTGGCCCCGACCCCTGCACTGATCCCAACGCCACCGGTGCTAGCGCTCGTCCCGGCGCTGGCGCCGCTGGTGCCGACGCTCGCCGAGCCGCTGACTCCGGCGCCACCGCCGCTGGCACTCGCGCCGGTACTAGCGCCGCTGGTGCCGACGCTCGCCGAGCCGCTGACTCCAGCGCCACCACCACTGGCGCTGGCCCCGGTGCTAGCACCACTGGTGCCGACGCCCGCGGAGCCGCTGACCCCAGCCCCCCCAGCACTGGCGCTGCCACTGGTGCTTGCCCCGCTGGTGCCGACGCCTGCTGCGCCGCTAACTCCAGCGCTTCCGGCGCTGGCTCCAACGCCGGCAGTGGCCCCACTGCTACCCGACCCCGCAGAGGCGCCTACCCCTACGCCCGCGGCACTGGCGCTGACACCGGTCCCCGCGGAGGCGCTTCCAAGGATGGGCGAAGAGATGAGAAGCAGAGATAGACCCAAAGCGCATGAACGCCATGAACGGATATGGCGAGTCATTGCCGTCTCCTCTTCGAGCTGATGGGCAGAAGAGCGCAGTTCAACCCCAGCCAACCTGCTGAACCTGACTGTCCTAGGTGTTGGGCGCGAAGACAATCGGGAGATGCCCCACTCCGTGCTACGGGAAACCCTCAAAGGCCCGGTAAGGTAGAGGCTGGTCGACTCGGCTAGAATCAGGGCTCTCAACGAAGCGAGGGAACTATGCCAGGCGCAGCCAACGGTGTCGCGCGACGCGAGTTTCTGGCCAGCATGGCCGTCCTTGGAGCAGGCGCGCTCCTCCCACGACACGAAGCGGAGGCACAGATGTCGACTGCCAAGCCTCACCGGATCGATGTGCACCATCACCACACGCCGCCGCCGTACGTCGCGGCGATCACGGCCAGGAACATCCCGGGCCCCGTGCGTGACTGGACCCCCGAGAAGTCGCTCGCCGACATGGACAAGGCCGGCGTGGCGACGGCCTTGACGTCGATCACGACGCCAGCACTGCGCTTTCTGGACGACGGGGGCGCCCGGAAGCTGGCACGGGAGTGTAACGATTACACGGCCAAGCTGGTCGCCGACTCCAAGGGCCGCTTCGGCATGTTCGCCGTGATGCCGATGCCCTACGTCGAGGGCACCCTGCACGAGATCGCGTACGCGCTCGACACGCTCAAGGCCGACGGCATCGCGTTGCTCACGAGCTACGGTGACAAGTGGCTCGGCGATGGGGCGTTCACGCCTGTCCTGGAGGAGCTGAATCGCCGGCGGGCGGTCGTGTACACGCATCCCACCACCGCGAACTGCTGCGCCAATCTGATCCCGGACGTGCCGGAGGCGATCATCGAGTGGGGGACCGACACGACGCGCACGATCGCCAGCCTCGTGTTCAGCGGGGCCGCCGCGCGGTTTCACGACGTGAAGATGATCTTCTCGCACGGCGGCGGCACGCTACCCTTCTTGACGGAGCGCTTCGTGCGGCTCCCCCAGAGCAACAAGAATCTGGCCCCGCGCGTGCCGAACGGGGTGGAGGCCGAGCTCAAGCGGTTCTACTACGACACCGCGCAGGCGGCCCATCCGTACGCGCTGGCGTCGCTGACCAGGCTGATCCCGGTCTCCCAGATCGTCTTCGGGACGGACTTTCCGTATCGCACCGCGATCGATCATGTGAAGGGGCTGACGGACTACGGGTTCGGCGCGAGCGATCTGCAGGCGATCGACCGCGACAACGCGGTGCGCCTGATACCGCGGCTCAAGGCGTAGATCAGCGTTGAGGTGCGCCCGCCGCGCGTTCCTCGCCTGCATCGTCTGGGGCGCACTCGCGGCGCCGCGCTCCGGCGAGGCGCAGACTGAGCGGAAGGTCGCGCGCATCGGGTTCGTGTCGAACGCGGTGGGCGGGCTGCCGGACTCCTGGTGGGAGGCGTTCGTCGCCAGCCTGCGACAGCAGGGCTGGACAGAGCCTCAGAACCTCGTCATCGAGCGCCGATACGCCGAGCTCCGACGGGATGCGGCGCTTGCGGCTGTCGAGGAGCTGATCCGCCTCAAAGTCGACGTCATCGTCGTTTCGAGCACGCTGTCGGCGCTCGCGGCCAAGCAGGCCACCACGACCATCCCCATCGTCATGACGGTCCCCGCAGATCCCGTGGCGACGGGCCTGGTGAGCAGCCTGGCGCGGCCTGGCGGCAACGTGACGGGGCTGAGCTTCGTCGGCACCGAGCTGGCGGGCAAGCAAGTGGAGCTGCTGAAAGAGGCAGTGCCGGGGCTGGCGCGGATCACGGTTCTGGCCAATCCCAGCAACGCGTCTCACCAGCCACGGACGAGGGAGATCGCAGACGTCGCCAGGGCGCTGAAGCTCCAGAGCGATGTTCTGGAGGCGAGGACGCCGGGGGAAATCAGGGAAGCCTTCGCGACGATGGCGAAACGCCGACCGGGCGCAGTCATCGTGCTCGCCGATCCATTGTTCGTCCTCGAGGCGAGCTACATCGTGCGGTTCGCCGCCGAGCATCGGCTGCCCGTGATGTACGGTCTCAGAGAGGTCGTGGCCGCTGGCGGCCTCATCGCCTATGGAGCGAACTTCACCGACATGTTCCGCCGCGCCGCGATCTACGTGGACAAGATCCTCAAGGGGGCCAGGCCCGCCGATCTCCCGGTCGAGCAGGCATCCAGGTTCGAGCTCGTGATCAACTTGAAGACCGCAAAGGCGCTGGGGCTGGCGATGCCGCAGTCCCTGCTCGCGCGGGCCGACGAGATCATCCAATGAAGAAGAGAGGGAGCGGCGCGCTGGCGCGAGGTCGGCGAGGGCCTTGCCGAGAAGGCTAGCCCCCGCCGACCCGCGGGCGAGCGGCTAGCGCTGGAACATGTGCCGAGCCATCTCGTACGAGTGCCGGAAATGGACCACCGCGCTCTGATAGTGGCCCGCGGCAATGGCGTTCAGGCCGTCGTTGTATTCCTTCTGGGCCTTGCTGACGTGCGGGTTCTTGCCGCCGAACCTGGCGGCCGCCTGCCCCAGCTCGGCGTAGGCAGCGTCCCGCGCCGCGGCCGCCACGAAGGCGTCCGCCTTCGCGCCGAAGATGTAATTGACCAGCGAGTCGATCATCTGGTCGCGGGCGGCAATCGTCGCGTTGGCGTCAGCCAGATCGCTCGTGAGCCTGGCGTTCTCTGCTGACAGCGACGTCACCTGCTGCTGCAGGCTCTGGACCTGACCCTGGAGCGCGGTGTTCTGCGTGGTCAGGGTCGCGATGGTCGCGTTGGCGGTGTCCAGCAGTCCCTGCAGCCTGCGCACATCGCCCTGGAGCGCGGTGTTCTGCGCGCTCAGGGTCGCGATGGTCGCGTTGGCGGCATCCAGCAGTCCCTGCAGCCTGCGCACATCGCCCTGGAGCGCGGTATTCTGCGCGGTCAGATTCGCGATCGTCGCGTTGGCGGCGTCGAGCTGCTGCTGGAGCGGCGCGATCTGGTCGGCACAGTCCGCCACGCTGGGCGCCCCCCCGACGAACGCGCCAAAGACAAGGGGATTGCCGCCGAGTGCGATCGGCCGTGCCACGGCAACGTTGGTCGCCGAATCGATCACCGATACCGTGCCGTCCTGGTTGCCGACGAAGAACCGCGCCCCGGCCGGATCGGTCGCGACGCCGAAAGGAGTGTTGGCGACCGGCACGGTCGTGTAGAGCGCGTTTGTCTGCGCCCAGAGAACGGCGACTCCGCCTTGCTTGGCGACGTAGACGAGCACTCCCGATGGGCTCACCGCGATGCCGGCCGGCGAGGTGCCGACCTGCACCGTCCAACCCGACGGTACGGTATGAGTCGTGGTGTCGATCACCGAGACGGTCCCGCTGTTGCTGTTGGCGACGTAGACTCGCCCACCTGAGGGGCTGACGCCGACGCCCACCGGGAGGGAGCCGACGGAGACCGACCTGAACAAGGTATTCGAGCCGGCGTCGATGACCTGGACGAGCCCGGTCCGGCTGCTGAACGCCCAGTCCGTGACGTAGACGTAGGTACCCGCCGGGTTGACCGCGACACCGTACACGAACTCGCCCGCAGCGATCGTGGCGACGACCGGGCTGGATCCGGTCCCGATCTTCGTGGTATCGATCACCGAGACGGTCCCGTCGCCCGAGTTGGCGACATAGAGCCGCGTGCCCGCGGCGTTCACCGCGACGCCGATCGGGAAGCGGCCGACTCCCACCTTGGCCACCACGCTGTTGCTCACGGTGTCGACGACCGAGACGGAACTATCGCCGTAGTTGGTCACATAGGCGCGCGTGCCCGCCGCGTTCACCGCGACACCCCAGGGCAGGTTGAAGGGCAAGCTCGGGTCGACCGTCACGTTCCTGACGGCAACCGCTCCCGCGACCCCTACCTTCTCGCTGTCGATAACCGAGACCATGTTCGTCGCGCTGTTCGAGATGTACGCGAACGGCGCGCCGATGGCTGTCGGAGGCGCGATCAGCAAGAGCGCGAGCAAGCCGAGGAAGATTCCGGAACGGCGCGTCATTCCGGAAAATCTCTTGGGCAGCGGGCAGTTAGTCTTCATGTACCCACCCCGGTGCAGGCTCGGTGCCAATGAAAAATCTACGCAGGTTCAGTGGATTGACGAGGGACGAGCTGGGGCCGGCGTGTGACGGAACGGCAGCCGACAGGCAAATTTCGTCAGCCAGACAATTCGGCCGGAAATTCGCCGGTGGCGAGTTTGTTCCGACGTCGATCGGAGAGAGCGACTCGCTACCGGCCGCGGCGCGACCGTAATGCCTGCGAGCGGGCCTGAGAGCGACCTCACCCCGGAGCGCACCGATAGGTCGTCGACGCTCTGCCACCATCATCTGTACCGGGGTTCCTCGCGAGCCGAGGCGCGGCTCTCGGATGCCCGGAATTGTGTTAATTCCGGAAGGGTTGCGGCTGGCCGAGTATTGTCACCCTGTGCCCAGCAATTTGTCACTTAGCCGGTACTGGGCGCGCTAAGTTCGCGTTTCTTGGCCCGACCGCCATGGCATAGCCATTGCGTCCAACCTGGTCGAGGGAGACACCTGCTATGCGGCTGGGCGAGTCACGAGGCACGGAAACGGCGGTGTGGGGACGCATGCGGATTCAGCGCATGAACGCTCGCGGATTCTCGCTCGCGGAGCTCATGCTGGTCGTTTCGTGCATCGGCATTCTCGCGGCGCTCGCCGCCCCGACGCTCATCAGCTACATACAGACCGCGGCCCTCCGGGCGGGCACGCGTGAGCTGGTGACGGCGATCAACCTTGGCCGACAGCTGGCGATCTCGCGTAACACGACCGTCTGCGTGCAAGTGACGGGCACGAATATCCGACTCCGCACGGGTGGCTGTGGCGGAACGATCTGGACGGGGCCTGGGACCGACGGCTCCGGCGTGATCAGGGTCTCGGATCCCGGCACGTTGCAGGTCAGCACGACGGCGAGCGTCGTGTTCACCAACCTGGGAGCGGCGAGCACCGTAGGGACCTACACGGTGACGAATCCGGTGGACAACCACACGCAGACGGTGGTCGTGGCTTCTTCGGGACGGGTGACCGTCCAGTGAGGTCAACCATGAAGCGGGAAGGCGGCTTCACGCTCGCAGAGGTTCTCGTCGCGACGTTCATCCTCGCGATCGGCCTTGCCGCGGTGGCCACCGGCTTCCAGTACGCGACGAGCGGAATCGAGACGGGTAAGGGCGAGACGACCGCGGCCTTTCTGACCGAGCAGAGGCTCGAGCAGCTGAAGGCCCTGGCGCTGACGGACTGGACGAATGCGGCGCTGACCGCCGGCACGACCACCGAGGCCTACGGATCCATCGCGAATGCCTCGGCGTATCGACGCGTGACCACGATCACGGACAACCCGGGGGGGACATGCACGGTGAACTGCAAGCTGATCCAGGTGACGGTGTTCTACAAACCGCTCACCGGAAGGGGCCGGCTGGACCAGGAACGGCAGGTCGACATCATCACCATGGTCACATCGCGGTCGTGAGGATGAGAATGCTCGAGACGCTGCGGAGCGAGCGCGGCTTTTCGCTGGCTGAGCTGCTGGTCGCGTGCGTGGTCGTGGCCTTCGTGATGGCCGGCCTGTTGATCACGCTGCAGAGCGGACAAGAGTCCTATTTGCGCGGCGCGAACGAGGTCGAGGCGACGCAGAGTGTCCGGGTGGCGATCGAGAGGATGGCCCAGGAGCTCCGGGTCGCGGGCTTCTGCCCCACCTGCGGGACGCCACCCTTCGATGCGATCACGGCGCAGAGCGCGACGGGGTTCACCATTCAGAACGACTGGGACGGCGACGGCGTCATCACGACGCCTGGCACCGTCACGGACGCCAACGGGAACGTCCGCGGCGAGCAGATCATCTACAGCTTCGCCGGCGGTGCCATCACCCGCCAGGAGACCGGGGTCGACGCGAGCGCGCTCACCCTGGCGACCGGGATCAACGCTCTGACGTTCACCTATCAGGATAGCGCGGGCGCGACGACAGGGACGGCCGCCAACATCCGTAGCGTCGTCGTCACCCTGACCACCACGCCCCAGAACCAGCCGGCTGCGACCATGCAAGGGCGGGTGCTCGTCACCATGACCGACTCCCTTCGCATGAGGAACCGGTAGTGATTACCAGGCAGTCTGGAGGAGGATCCATGAAGAAGTTACGAACGCTCGTTGACAACGAACGCGGCGTAGCGCTCGTGTTGGCGCTCACGATTCTCTTGACGCTCACGGGCCTGGTGCTGGCCTTCCTCTCGGTCAGCGCCTTCGAGCCCCAGATCTCGAAGAATCACAGCGACACCACCCGCGCCCGGTACGTGGCCGACGCCGGCATCGAGTATGCGTACGACACGCTCGCGACGAACATCCTCACGTGGGACACCTACCTGGTCGGGGCGACCTGCACGACCGGCGCCGTGCTCGGCACGGCCAACTCCACGCTGCCTGGGCTGACGGCCGCGGAGGGGACCTTCACGGTTCGGGTCCGCAACGACTGTAACGCCGGCGACAACAAGTTTACGGGCGTGGCGGTCGAGGCCGGGACCAACGCGACGACCGACACCAACAACAAGCTCATCGTCACGTCCACGGGGACTCTCAACGGCACCAGCAAGACGATCACCGTCGTCATCACGAAGACAGTCGTCCCCACGATCAACGCGGCGCTTGCGTTCCCGGGCATTCAGGCCGACGTGAACTTCAACGGCTCGAGCTTCGTGATCGACGGGCGCGATACGCGGATGGCCGACAACGCGGGGACGCCGACGGGCACTCACAATGCCGTCTACGGCATTGCGGTCAACGGCAGTATGCCGATTCTCGAGACCCAGGTCGAGAACGCCCTCAACAACAACCAGGGGAATGACGTCCGCGGGCGGGACGAGACCAGCTCGAGCAACCCGCCGGCCACGACCCAGGGCGCCAACGCCATTCAGTCCGACAGCACGCTGACCTCCCAGATGGTCACCGACTTTGCCGCGGTGCTCAAGCAGCACGCCGACATCATGATCAACACCAGCAGCGGCAACACGTACTCGATCCACAGCATCGGAGGCGGGACGGGGGCCCCCACCTGCTCGAGCAACTGGAGCAGCTCGACCTGCTGGGGCTCGACGACCAAGCCGAAGATCGTCTACCTCAACGGCACCCTGGACAACCTCAACACCCAGTACCTCTCGCTCGACGTCGCGGGAACTAGCGAGGGCACGGGCATCCTCGTCATCGAGAACGGCAACGTCGACATCAACGGCAGCTTCCGCTGGAACGGTCCGATCATCTCGACCGGCAAGAACGTCGGCATCCGGTACCGGGGCGGCGGGTCCCAGGCGGTGTACGGGGCCACGATCGTCAACGAGCTGCACAACGACGGCTCCACCAATCTGGAGGGCGACATTCGAGGCAACGCGAGCCTTCTCTACAGCCGGGAGGCCCTGGACCTGGTCCAGAACCTCCTGAGCCGCCGGCTCGTGACGACGTCCAGCTGGAACGACCAGTAGATGATCGCGCGGCGTGCTCTCGTCGGTTTGCTGGGGCTGGCGCTGGTGTCCGGATGCAGTACTCCTCCGACGACACCGGCGCCAGCTGTGAGCGTCGCCTCATCTTCGCGCGAGGAGGGTGACCTCCTCGCGAGTCGTGGGGACTATGGGGGCGCCGTCGCCAAGTACCGCGCGGCGCTCGAAGCGACCCCCAATGATGTCGCTCTGCGGTTCGCCCTCGGCTCCGCGCTAAGCCAACTCGGTCGCCACGCGGAGACCACCGAGCAGTTCCGGTGGGTCGTCCAGCACGGAGCGCCCGGGCAGCAGGAAGTCGTGATGGCGCGCCAGTGGCTGGCGGGCCCCCAGCGGGGATCCGGTGCAGGCACGTCATCCGGTCGACAAGCCGTGACAGTGTCGCCCGCGGCTGGGGCGGGGGGTCAGCCAGCTTCGCCCGGCGTCGGATCCATCAAGGGCAAGACGGCCTGGCCGGGTGTGGATCCGGACGCCAAGAACGTTTCGCTCGAGCTCCGGTTCAGCGGGGACGATCCCGCAACCACGGGCCAGAGCTACAGGCTGCACATCGGCCTTGGTCGGCCCTACGCAATGTCCGATCTGCCGGCGGGCGCTTACCGCGTGGTCGGCCGGAGCGGAGGGATCAAACTCTGGGAAACCAAGGTCGTCGTAGGTGCCGGGACGGAGACCGCTCTGGACCTCACCGACGCCAATAGCGCCGTCGCCCCGAAGGACTTCCCGCCGCGCTAGAGTTTGGCCGGTCAGTCGCGCTCGGTGGCGATGACCGGCTTGTAGCCGTGGGCTTGCAGGTCGCGGAGCTTGGCAGCCGCCTCGGCGCGGTCCGTGAATGGGCCCACGCGCACCCGGAGCAGGAGCTGTCCCCGGAGGCCCGCGGGCACCTTCACCGCGTCGATCGCGAGGGGCAGGCTCTCCTCGAGGAGACGCGACGCGAGCTCGCCAGCGGCCATGTTCGTGAAGGCGCCCATCTGGATCCAAAACGACGCAGGGGCCGACGGTACGGAGGCCTGTAGCTCGGGACCCGTGCGCAGAGCGAGATCGTTGGGGCGGGACTCGGCATCGACGGCGATACCCCGCTCGAGGGATGGAGCGGCCGCCGCCGGCTCGGGAAGCGGCGCCGGGCTTGCCTCGACGCGCGCCGCGGGAGGCTCGACGGCTACGGTCGCGACGGTCGCCGGCACCGAGACGCGCGCCTTCAGCTCGGCGATGAGCTCCGGATACGACGAGCGCCGGAGCACCCGCTGGAACTGGGCGCGGTAGTTCTGCACGAGATCGACGCCGTCGATCGAGACGTCGTAGACCATCCAGCGCTCGCCTCGGCGGATCATACGATGCTCGACCGGAATCTCGTTGCCGTCCCGACCTTCGATCGTGGTCGTGACGGTCGCCCGGTCGCCATCGATGACCTCGCGCAGATACCGGACCGCCAGCCCCGGGCGCACCGTGGCCCGCGTAGCGATCCGCGCGATGTAGGCGCTCTCGACGAACTCCTTGAAGAGCTGGACGAACTCCTCTCGCTCCGCCGGCGTCCTGGCGTCCCAGTCACGCCCGAGGACGAGCCGGGCGGCCAGCCGCGCCTCGAAGCGATCGGCGACGACCGCGCGGATCGCGGCCTGCAGCTCCTCCGGCTTCTCGCGTAACGCGGGATCGTCGAGCAGGCGGTTCACGGTCGTCACGACCGCGATGAGCGTCTCGGTCGGCGGCCCCGCCCCAGCCTCGCCGCCGAGGACGAGCACCAGCGCCAGAACGGCGGCGGGCCACCGGGCCATAGACCTTCATAGCCCCGGACCTCGCCGGGGACAGAGCTTTTTCTTGCAGGCTGGGGCGGGAGGTCAGGGACGGTCGGGCGAGAACCCTCGATTGCTGACGATCTTGTAGTCCAGGAGCCGGATCTCGTACGTGCCCCGCACGTAGTCGCTCCCGACGCTCCAGGTCCGAAACCCCTTGGTGAGGATGGGGATGGACACCTGCTTGGCGAGCCCCGGCGGGATCACGGCGCCCTTGATGTCCCTCAGGTGGAAGTCCAGCACGTCACCGCGCGCGTTCTTGACCACGACCAGGACGCGCACGTCGGCGATCGTGTCGTTGGTCTTGTTCTGGATCGAGGCGGTGAGCGACGCGAGGGTGCTCCCCTCGGCGAACGCGCCGAACTCCTCGATGACGTTGTTGAAGAAGACCAGGTCCTTGCTCCGGTCGATCTCGCGCAGGTCGACGGCCGCCGGCTTCGCCGCCGCGAAGGCGACCGTCGAGGGGGGCAGCTCCCGCAGGAGGTTGATCGGGAGCGCAAAGTTCAGGTTCTGTCCTCTGGCCGACGTGGCGGTCGCGATGCCGACCACGCGCCCCTGGCCGTCGAACACGGGCCCGCCGCTGCTGCCCGGGCTGATCGGCGCGGTGATCTGTAAGAATCTCGTGTTGTTCAGCGTGCGCAGCCCGCCCACGATCCCGGTCGAGACGCTGCCCTCCAGCCCGTGCGGGTTGCCCAGGACGACGACGTCCTGGCCGACCGTCACCGCCTCCGAGTCTCCGAGCAACACCGGCGGCGTGGCCGTGAACGACGTCTGGATCGTCACCAGATCGTGCTTGCGGGAGAAGTTCACGATCTTCTGGGCCGTACCGCTCTGGCCGCGCCAGCGCAGGAGCACCTTGGCCGCGCCGCCGACGACGTGCGCGTTGGTCACCAGCACGCCGTCGCGCGTGATGAAGAACCCGCTGCCGAGCGCCAGGGGCTGGTCCTGGTCGTCGACGGCGATCAGCGTCACGACGGATGGGAGATTCTCGCGCGCGACACGGGCGGCCGCCGACTCTTGTGCGTGGGCGGCGCGGTAAAGCCCGAGGGGGAGCAGCGCGGTGAGCGCCAGACCGGCCACGAGACCGGCGCGCGCGAGCGATGGCGGGCCGTCGACGATCGCTGCTCTCATGGTTCGCCCCCTGTGGGCACTGCGCGACGTTCTTGACGGGATCGTAGCTAACCTTTTTACACGAGAAGGGCTGTTCTGACAAGGGTGTCGGTCCGTATCATTCCGGAAACTATTGTTCCTGGACGAGGGCGAGGCGTGGGCCTTGACTGGCGGCGGGCACCGCGCTATCAGGAGGGGCATGAAATCCACCGGGTGCGTCTTGGGTGTGGCGGTCGCCGCCGCTCTGGTGCTCGTCGGCTGCGGAAAGCATTACTGGAACAGGCCTGGCGCGGGCGCGGAGGACTTCGCGAAGGACAGCAGCGAGTGCGCGCGGGCGAACGCCATGTACATGAGCGCGAACAAGGAATACGGGATCGTCCTCGAGGACGCGTACAAGAGCTGCCTGAAGATGCGCGGCTGGGTCCGAGCCCAGCACCACGAGCCGCCGGCCGACTGGTTCCGGGGCATCGAGAGCGACGATCCGGTCCGGCTCGACGGGCCCACGCTGCCGCCGTCCGGGCCGCGTTCGAGCCAGGCAGCGACGCCGGCTGACGGCGGCGAGCTGATCGGCACCTGGGCGGGGCAGCTGGAGCGGCCGATCCCTGGCGGCCGCCGGTTCTATTCGGCCGTGCTGAAGATCACCGAGGACGGCAGTCGGCTCCGCGGCGAGCTGGACGTCACCGGGATGGACCTCAAGGGGTCCGCTCCCGTCGTGAAGTCCGAGCAGACCATGGGGATGTCGGGGAGATTCGGTGGGCAGGCGCTCGCGATCTCCTTCACGCTGACGGTGAGCGGCAATAACCTCGAGGCGGCCGGGCTCGGCGCCGACAACCTGCTGTATCGCCTCGCGCTACAGAAGCGATAGGTCGCCATGCTGACCGAAGACATTCGCGATCGGCGGGCCTGGAGGCGCTCGGACCTCTCCCAGCGGGACTGGCTGGTTCCGGTGCCTCGGCGCTGCCTCGACGAGCTCGACGCGGCCGCGCGCCAGGTCGGGAGCGACCCGCTGCCGCCGGTGCTCCTGGATCCGAATCAGTTCGCGCTCGGCGCGTGCGCCGAGGTGATGGGCCACGTGCGCGAGAAGCTTCGCGGGATCGGGCTGGCGGTGCTGGACCGCGTGCCGGTGGAGCGCTACACGGGCGAGGAGAACCGGGCCCTGGCGTGGCTGCTCGGGAGCCTGCTCGGCCGCCTGGTCGCTCAGAAGTGGGACGGCACCATGATCTACGACGTGCTCGACACCGGGCGCGCGCTCGAGTACGGGGTGCGACGCTCGGTGACGAACCTCGACCTCACCTTCCACACCGACGCGCCGTGGCTGGATCTTCCCCCCGAGATGGTGGGGCTCTATTGCATCAACCCGGCGATCGAGGGAGGAGTGAGCCGCTTCGTGAGCCTCTGCAGCGTGCACAACGAGCTCCGGCGCCGGCATCCCGAGCGACTCGCGCGCCTCTACCGGCCGTTTCCGTGGGACCGTCAGGCCGAGCACGCGCAAGCCGACAGCAAGACGACCGAGCGGCCGATCTTTCGATACGACGGCGGCTCGTTCGCCGCGGCGTTCAACGAGAAGCTCGTGGAGACCGGCGCCGAGCTGGCCGGGGAACCCCTCGACGGCGAAGGGCGCGAGGCGCTGGAGGCCATGCGCGCGATCGTGGACTCACCCGAGCTCTGGGTCGAGTTCACGATCGAGCGCGGTCAGGTCCAGTTCATCAACAACCGGCAGTTCGCCCACAGCCGTACCGACTTCAAGGACTCCCCGGAGCCGCATCGCAAGCGCCACATGATCCGCCTCTGGACGCGAGAGGAAGGCCGCCGCACGTTTCACGCCTGAGCACGCTCGTGGCCGATGCGCGCGCCGACGATCGTCGGCATGTGACCTCAAATGGCGGTGTTCACGGGCGCCCATGATACAACTTGAAAACGGTGGTCGATCTCCACACGTTCTCCATCGCGGCGCGCGATTCGGGGGCGGGCGCGTTCGGTGTCGCCGTCGCGACCGCCCGGCCCAACGTCGGCCGGCTGGTCCCGTGGGTCTCGGCGCGCAGCGCGATCGCCACGCAGGCGCGCGTCAACACCGAGCTCGGCCGTCAGGGGCTGGCGCTCCTCGCGCAGGGCGTGCCGATCGAGGTCGCGCTGAGCGCGCTCCTCCGGAAGGACGGCAAGCGCGAGAGAGGATCGCGATGATCCGGGCGATTCCGTGGCTCCTCGGGCTGATCGTGCTGGCGTGCGGCTGGCCGGTCGAGGCGAAAACCTATCGGTGGATCAACGAGCAGGGCGTCGTCACCTACTCCGACCGGCCGCCGCTCCTGCGACCAGTCGAGGGCGAGCGCGACGCGCTCATCGCCGAGGCGCTCGAGCTGTCGGGGACCAGGAAGGCCCTCGAGTCGGTGCCGTCGCAGATCAAGCTGCAGCTCGAGGCGCGCCAGACCGCGCTCAAGCCACCCGACAAGGCGCGGGCGACCAAGATCCTCGCCGACGCGTTTCGCCCCGAGGCCCTCTACGGCGCGGTCCGGGACGCCTTCCGGTCGAGCTACGACCCGCAGCGCATGGGCCTCGTCATGGTGCAGCTCCGCTCGCCGCTCTTCAAGAAGGTCGCGGCGCTCGAGCTGGCGGCCAACGAGCCCGCCGCGAAGGCGGACTTCGAGGTCTTTGCCCAGACGCTGGCGCGCGACGTCCCGGCGCCGGCGCGCGTCGACCTGGTCACGCGGCAGGAGGCGGTCGTCCGGAGCGCGGCCTTGCAGATGGAGATGAGCATCATCGCGTTCAAGGCGGTGCTGCGGGCGCTCGAGCCCGCGGTGCCGTCCGAGAAGCGGCCGACCGCCCGCGAAGTCGAGTTCGCCGAACGCACGCTGCGATCGCAGCAGGACGCGCTGACCCGCGGGGCCCTGGTCCGAGCGCTCTACACGTATCGCACGCTGAGCGACCAGGAGCTGGCGACCTACGTGGAGTTCAGCGAGTCGGACGCCGGACTGTGGTTCGTGGCCTCGCAGCGCAAGGGCTTGCTCGACGCGATGCGAATGGCGATGGACTCGGCGGCCCGCCAGATGACCACCGCGTTCCCCGTCAAGCGCTGAGCTCTCGAACGCGAGCTCGGCATCGGCTCCGCCGGCGGGCCGAGTGTATACTAAGCCCCGCTTGACCCTTGGAGAGGTGGCCGAGTCGGCCGAAGGCAGCCGCCTGCTAAGCGGTTACAGGGGCAAAACCTCTGTCCCGGGTTCGAATCCCGGCCTCTCCGCCATTTTTACTCGCACGCCGTCCGTCTGGACGTACCGGCCAGGAGGAGCTGACCGTGGCTGCGAAACCGGGGACCGGCCTGATGATGGCCGGCACGATCGTCGCGTTCTCTGGCCTCTGCATCGTCATGGTCGAGGTTCTCCGCGTGCCTCCCTACGCTGTCCTGCTGGTGGTCGGAATCGGCATGTTCGTGCTCGGCCTCGTTCGTCGCTTCACGCGCGAGGATCCAGAAAACCGTTGACCAGCCCGCTCGCCCCGGCGCGCCGGGTGGTGTATCGTAAGTGCCCGTTGCGCCCTTAGCTCAGGTGGACAGAGCGTCGGACTACGAATCCGAAGGCCAGAGGTTCGAATCCTCTAGGGCGCACCACTCCAACCCCAGCGCGGTGACCGACAGAAGGAGGACCCCGTGACACTCATGCGGTGCGTGAGCCTGATCTTGGTGGTGACGCTGGTGGTCGTGATGGTGCAGCCGGCCCCGGCGGAGGCGCTGGAGCCGACGATCATACTCTTGATCGCGGGCGCCGGGATCGCGGTGATCGCGCTCATCGCGATCTTGATCATCGCCAACGTGATGGAGAAGAATCCTCGGAGCGCGCAGGCCGCGACCTCGCTGGTGGCGTTGCCGATCGGGCCGTTCTCGACCGAGGCGACGCCGACGCTCGTGCCAATCTACGTCGAGGCGCGCCAGAATCCCTAGCTCCGACGCCGAGACGTTCATGCGCGCCGCGCTCGACGAGGCGCGGCGAGGTCTCGCCGCCGGCGAGGTGCCCCTGGGCGCGGTCGTGGTCCTCGACGGCGTGATCGTCGCGCAGGCGCACAACGCGCCGATCACGCTCGGCGACCCCACCGCGCACGCCGAGATGCTGGCGCTGCGGGAGGCCGCGCAGAAGGTCGGCAACTATCGGCTTCCCGGCGCCGTCCTGTACGCGACGCTGGAGCCGTGTGCGATGTGCTGCGGCGCGGCCGTCCACGCGCGCGTCGCGCGGGTCGTCTACGGCGCCCTCGACCCGAAGGCCGGGGCGGTCGAGTCGCTCCACCGTCTGCTCGACGCCGGACGCCAGGGCCATCGGGTCGAGGCGGTGGGCGGCGTGCTCGGCGCCGAGTGCGCCGCGCTGCTGCGGGAGTTCTTCGAGACGAAGCGGCGCTGAGCCGCTAGAGCCGCGCCACCGCCGGAATCACCTTCGCCCCCATCAGCTCGATCGACCGCATCGTCGTGGGGTGGTCCATCCGCGATTCCTGGGCCTCCAGGAGCAAGTGGCCGACGCCGAGCTCGCGCTGCACGAGGGCGAAGCGCTCGGCGACCTCGTCGGGCGTGCCGGCGATGATGAAGTGCCCGTCGCGTAGCTCCTCGTAGCTCATCGTCGCCAGCGACCGCGGCCGCGCGCGCAGCGCGAACTGCTGGCCCGCGCGTGAGCGCATCCCCACCGGCGCGAACCACTCGACCGGCGCGCGGAGCGTCGGTCCCATCCGCCAGACGAAATGCTTCCCCGCCTCGACCGCCTTGGCCGTGGTGTCGGCCGTGACGGCGCAGATGAGGAAGCCGAGGTTGTCCGGCGTCACCGTGCGCCCCACTTCGGCCGCGCCTTGGCGGTAGTAGTCGAAGAGCTCGCGCGCGATGTCGAAGGGCACCAGGAACGGCACGTAGGTGTAGCCGCGGCGTCCGGCCCAGATGGCCGTCTCCGGGCTCGCGGTGCCCGGAGTCCAGATCGGCGGGTGCGGTTTCTGCAGCGGCAGACACCACGGGTTCACGTGGCGGAAATGGTAGTGGCGGCCCTCCCAGCGGAACGGCCCCTCCGCGGTCCAGCATTTCAGGATGAGATCGTGGCACTCCTCGAACCGCTCGCGGTTGTGCACGGGGTTCGTGTTCGCCCACCACGTCTCGACGCCGACGCCGCGCACGAAGCCCGAGAGCACGCGGCCGCCCGAGATGAGATCGGCCATCGCGAGCTGCTCGGCCATCCGCACGGGGTTGTCCTCGATCGGCAGGATGTTGCCGAGCAGCAGGATCTTCGCCCGCCGCGTCGTGCGCCCGAGCACCGCCGCGGTCATGTTGACCCCGACGTTCACGCACGAGGGCGTCGAGTGATGCTCGTTGATCATGAGCCCTTCGAAACCGACCTGATCGGCCAGCTCGTACTCGGTCAGGTAGCGGCGATAGTTCTCGGCGGCCTTGTTCCGGTCGAAGAACCGGTTCGGGAACTCGAGCCGGAGCGACGGATACTTGTCGCCCTCCGCGTCGGGATACTCGTGGTGCGGCATCTCGCTGAAGTAGTAGAGCTTCATCGACACGATTCTCCCCCGAGAAAGTCGAGCACCAGGCGCGCGAAGGCGTCGGGCTGCTCGATCGGCGGCAGGTGACTGCACTTCTCGAGCACGGTCAGTCGTGCGTTGGGCAGGAGCCGGCGATACTGCTCGCCGCACTCGACGGGCACGATCTGGTCCTCGCGGCCCCAGACGATCAGCGCCGGGTTCGTCACGCGGGGCAGAAAGTTCGCCAGCCGCGGGTTGTGCATGTACGGCTTCCAGGTGAGGCGGGCCGTCATCTCGCGATTGCGCTCGGCGATCTCGAGCTGGGCCGGTGTCGGCGGTGTGCCGTAGAGCGCGTCCCACTCGGGCACCGTCTTCGGATCGTGGATGGTCTTCGTGAGCAGCTGCGCGGGCGAGTAGAAGAAGATGTCGAGGATCTCGCCCCGTTCGGGCTTGAGGCCGACCGGCGCCACGAGGATCAGTCGATTGATCGCGCCCGGGCTCATCGCCACCATCTCCGCCGCGGTCCAGCCGCCGATGGAGTGGCCCAGCAGGTGCGGCCGGCCGAGCCCAGCGGCGTCGATGAACCAGAGCTGGAACCGCGCGAGGTCGTCGATGCCGTCCATCCAATCGGCGTCGCCCGAGCGCCCGAAGCCGGGGTGGGTGGGTGCCCACACCGTGAAGCGCTCGGACACCAGGTCGAGCCAGCGCGTCCAGCCGCGGTTGCCGCCGGCGCCGTGAAGCACCAGCAGCGGGTCGCCCTGGCCGCCGATCCAGGTGTGCACGCCGATGCCGCCGACCGTGATCGTCTCCTCGCGTGGTCGCATGCGGCGCATTATGCACCGCGGAGCGGCGCTGGTCGACGCCTTGCAAATCGGCCGCGCTTGCGGCATAACGGGCTCGTGATCCTGCGTGTCCGGTGCCGAGACTGCATCTGTTGCCACCCCGAAGACGGCTGTCGATCGGTGACGAGCGGGTAACGGCCGAATTCAGGCGGGCAAGCTGTCCGAGCGCCCACGGCCACCGGCCGCGGGCGTTCGTGTTTTGGGGAGGCCACGATGCTGAAGACGATTCTAGAGGACATCCGGGCGGTGAAGCGCAACGATCCGGCCGCCCACGGCTGGCTGGAGATCGTGCTCTGCCACCCGCCCCTGCACGCGATCCTGGTCCATCGGCTGGCGCACTGGATCCACACGCGCCTCGGCCGGCGGATCATTGCGCGGCTCCTCGCGGTCGCCAACCGGTTCTGGACCGGCGTCGAGATCCACCCGGCGGCGCGCATCGGCCGCGGCTTCTTCATCGACCACGGTGCCGGCGTCGTGATCGGCGAGACCGCGGTCGTCGGCGACTACTGCGTGATGTTCCACAACGTGAGCCTCGGCGGCACCGGCAAGTACGACGGCCAGCGGCATCCGATCGTCGGCCACCACGTCTTCATCGGCACGAACGCGATCCTGCTCGGCCCGATCCGGATCGGGGACCACGCGAAGGTGGGGGCCAACGCCTTCGTGATCAACCGTGACGTGCCGGCCTACTGCACCGTCGTCGGCACGCCGGCGCGGATCGTGCGGCGCTTCGGCGAGCGGGTCGACGAGGAATTGCCGCGGACGGTGCCGCCGTCGGGCGCGGTGCCGGTCGAGCTCCAGCTCTAGCCGCGCGCTCGACTACTTCAGGACGGCGGCGGCGATGCGCGACAGCTGCGCCGCCATCTCGGACTCGGTCGCGACGGCGTCCAGCCGCACGACGACCCGCGTCGCGCCCGCGTCGAGAAAGCGGCGGATCAGGTCACGGTCGGGCGGCTGCCCGTAGACCGAGATCGTGATCGAGGACGGGTCGCGGCCGGCGTCCTTGGCCAGCCGATCGAGCGTGGCGCGGCTCTCGCCGACTTTCTCCGGCGTGACCCGGTTTGGCAGCCAGCCGTTGCCCCACTCGACCACCCGCTGCAGGACGTTCTTCGCGGCGCCCCCCAGGAGCACCGGCGGATGCGGCTTCTGCGCCGGCTTGGGGAACGATTTCACGGGCGGGAAGTCGTAGTACCTGCCGTGAAACTCGGCGGCCGGCTTCGTCCACAGCTCCTTCATGGCCAGGATCGACTCGCGCGTCTGCGTCCAGCGGTGGTCGAAGTCGCCGCCCATGATCTGGGTCTCTTCCCGCAGCCAGCCGGCGCCGATGCCGAACATGAAGCGGCCGCCGCTGAAGAGATCGAGCGTCGAGATCTCCTTGGCCAGCAGCAGCGGGTGGCGCTCGGGGACGAGCACGATCCCGGTCGCGAGCTTCATCGTCTTGGTGACGGCGGAGGCGCGCGCCAGCGCCACGAACGGATCGACGAAGTGTGAGTAGCTCTCGGGGATCACGCCGTCCGGGGAGCCGGCGAAGCGGCTGGTCGAGTGCACGGGGATGAAGGGGTGCTCGGCGCACCAGAACGACTCGAAGCCGAGTCCCTCGGCGGTCTTCGCCATGAAGGCCGGATCGACCTGATACGCGGGGAGCGGAACCGAGATCCCGACGTTCATCGTGACGCTCCTTCTCTTCCGCTCAGCGAAGCGTTTGTCGCAGCGTCGCGGCGATGTGGGAGACCGCCCGGTTGCCGGTGTCGAGCAGCTTGCCCATCCCGACGAAGCCGTGGACCATCCCGCCGTAGCAGACGTAGTCCACGCGCACGCCGGCCTGCTGGAGCTTGGCCGCGTACGCCGCGCCCTCGTCGCGCAGCGGATCGAACCCCGCGGTGACGACGAGCGTCGGCGGCAGCCCCGCGTGCGACGACGCGCGGAGCGGCGACACGCGCCAGTCGGTCGCCTGACCCGAGGCGGCGAGATAGTGCGCGGTGAACCACCGCATGCTCTCGCGGGTGAGCATGTAGCCTTCGGCGAAGTCCCGGTACGAGCGCGACTCGGCGGCGACGTCGGTCACCGGATAGACGAGCACCTGCAGCTTGATGGCCGGCGCGCTCGCGTCGCGCGCCTGGAGCGCCACGACCGCCGCGAGATTGCCGCCGGCGCTGTCGCCGCCGACGGCGAGACGGCCGGCGTCGACCCCGAGCTCGCTGGCGTGCGCAACGGTCCAGCGCGTGGCCGCCCATGCGTCGTCGGCTGCCGCCGGGAACTTGTGCTCGGGCGCCAGGCGATAGTCGACGTTGACGACCGTGATGCCGGCCTCGGCGGTAAATTGGCGGCACAGGACGTCGTGCGTGTCGAGGTCGCCGATCACCCAGCCGCCGCCGTGGAAGTACACGAGCCCGGGCAGCGCGACGCCGGCCGCCACACCGGCCGGGCGGTAGACCCGCAGGGGAATCGGCCCGGCGGGACCTTCCGCCACGAGATTCCGGACGGTGCCGATCTCGGGCGGCGTCGGCGTCGACGCGGGACGCGTCTCGCGGAAGAGCTGGCGCGCGTCCTTGGGCGAGAGCGTGTTGTAGGCCGGGCGCCCGGACGTGATGACGAGGTTGATGACTTCCTGGGCTTGGGGATCGAGAGACATGGGATCCTCCTGCTAGAACACGTCGTCGCGGCGACCGGTCGCGAAGTCTTTGGTGCGCGCGGCGAGCGCCGCGGCGTCGAGCAGCCCCTTGTCGGCCAGCAAACGCTCGAAGGCGCGCAGCCAGCGCTCGTAGTAGCTCGACGACTCTCCGGCGCGCTCCGCGCGCGCGATCTCGTCGATCAATCGAGCCTGGAACTCGCTCCACTTGAAGCTGGCGTCGTGGCTCATCGCCACGGTCATGCCGAAAGTGCGGCCCTGCCACGCCTCGTCGAACACCAGCTCGCCGTTCTTGCGCGGCAGCGCGGCCTGGCCGGGCATGTCGGCGATCTCGCGGCTCGGCACGGCGTCCATCGGTCCGGCGCCTACTTCAGCGCGCCGCGGGCGTGGGCGGCTGGACGACCGCCACGCCGATCATCGCGTCGCGCGTCACCAGTTCGGCCAGCTCGGCCTCGCGCAGATTCTCAGTGCCGGCCGGGCGCTCCGGGAGCACCAGGTAACGCAGCTCGGCGCTCGAGTCCCAGATGCGGATCTCCGTGCTCTCGGGCAGCTCGACGCCGAACTCACGCAGCACCACACGGGGCTCCCGTACCGCCCGCGAGCGGTACTCGAACGACTTGTACCAGGTCGGCGGAAGACCGATGAGCGCGTGCGGGTAGCACGAGCACAGCGTGCAGACGACGAGGTTGTGCACGCCGGGCGTGTTCTCGACGACGCGCAGGTCGACGCCGCCGAAGCCGAGCTCCTCGATGGCCTCGGTGCCGTCGGCCAGCAGGCGCTGCTTGTAGGCCGGGTCGACCCAGGCGCGGGCGACGACCTTGGCGCCGTTGTGGGGACCGATGTCCTCTTCGTAGGCGCTGACGATGCGGTCGACCGCCTCGCTCGCGACGAGCTTCTTCTCGACCAGCAGCGACTCGAGCGCACGCACGCGAAGCGAGAGGACCGACTCGGGCTCGTGGTGGTGATGGCTCATGGAGAGTCCTTTCAACGCTCGAGAGGCGCCGCTTCGAGGTAGCGCTCCCAGAGATCGATGTGAACGGGCGCCCGCGACTCGGCCGACACCCCCCACAGCTCGGCGGCGTGGAAGCGGACGCTGTAGAGCGGATGGGCCTGATGGCCGCCGTCGTGGGCGTTGGTGTCGGGGAATATGTAGGACCCGTGCGACCGGGCAATGACGCCGTGCTTTCCGCGCGCGTAGCGCGGCAGCCGCGTGTGACCCACGGGCGCGTCGTGCCGGGTGACCACGTGATCGCCCGCCTTGAAGCGCGGGGGCGGGCCGGGCTGGCGGTAATGGGGGCGCTCGGTCAGCCCGCGCATCATGCGGGCGAGCAGATCAGGATCCTTGTGCGGCGTCGCCGGATCGCGTCCCGCGGCGACCTCGGCCATGCGACGCTCGAGCTCCTCGCGCGTGATCACGCCCTTCTCGACCAGAAGCCGCACGTTGCGATCGAGCCAGCGCTCGTAGTAGCTCGAGGCCAGGTAGTCGCCCGGCGCCATCCGCTCGATCGCGTGACGGCTCTCGTCGATGTTGAAGAGGCCCTGCACGCTGCAGGCGCGCGAGAGCCCGAGCACCCGGCCCTCCCAGCGCGAGTGGAACACGGGCTCGTTCTTCCCGGGCTCGACGGGCCCGAAGCCGTGCATGCCGCCCATGTCGTGGATGCCGTTCATGGCCTGCTCATAGCCTTATAGCAGAAGCCGGGTGAGTTCTTCGGGCTGGCTCAGCATCGGGTAGTGGCCGGTGTCCAGCTCGTGCCAGGCGCCCTTCAGCCGCTCGGCGGTGCGCCGCTGGTGCGCCTCGGGCGGGTTCGCGGCGCGGCGACAGCGGATCACGGTCGTCTGCCACGCCTGGTTCCAGAAGTTGCCGAGCTCCACCGGCGCCTCGAGCGCGGCGACCGGATGCGGCGTGTACCGCGCGAGGGCCCAGGCGCGTGTCTGGGGGTCGAGATCGGCGAAGAGCCGCTTCTCGGCGTCGGCGCGATTGGGTCCGGTCGTGATCTCGGTCGTCTCGTTGGCCGCCACGCGCTTGACGATGTCGCCGACCCGCTCCCCCGACATCAGCGCGAGCGCGTCGACGAAGACGAGTCGCGCGATCCGGTCACGGGCCAGCTCGGCGGCCTTGCAGATGACCATGCCGCCGGAGCTCGTCCCCACGAGGACGACCTGGGTCAGGTCCTCGTAGAACAGGAGCTGCGCGATCTCCTGCGCGTGCGTGGCCACGGTGATGCCGGGCCGTACCAGATGTTGGCGCTCCGCGCAGCCGTCGAGCGTCGGCGCGGACACCCGATGACCGGCGGCCCGCAGGCGTTCGATCACCGGCTTCCAGATCCAGCCTCCCTGATACGCGCCGTGAACCAGCACATACGTCGCCATGCGCAAGACTCCTTGATGTAGATGGGGGGCCTTCGAAGGGCCCCCCAAGCCCCCCGACGCTCGGACGCGCCCCGGCGAAGCCGTGGCGCTCCTCGACTCTGCGCAGCGGCCGCGAGGAGCCTCGGCGGGCCCCCAGGCCGCTGCACGCGGCGAGCCGCAGTGTACACGAGGAGCGCCTTGAAATCCCGCCGGCCCCCACCTACGCTTCCGCCGTGGCCGGCAAGGACGCCGACGCCCCGTCGATGACCACGGCTCGGCTGGTCTTCACCGGCCGCGGCGGCGAGTACTTCCGCATCTGGGTCGTCAACCTGCTGCTGACCGTGATCACGGCCGGCATCTACTCCGCGTGGACGAAGGTGCGCAAGGCGAAGTACTTCGCGCAGAACACGCGCCTCGATGGGCACGTGTTCGGCTACCACGGCAACCCGAAAGCGATCCTGCGCGGTCGGATCATCGCGCTCGTGCTCCTCGGAGCCTACACGTGGGGGTTCCAGTTCTCGCGGATCGCCGGGCTCGTGACGCTCGCGGTGCTCTGCGCGGTGGGGCCGTGGCTGTTCATGCGCTCGCAGCAGTTCAAGCTGGGCAACACGAGCTTTCGCGGCCTGCGCTTCGGCTTCGACGCGCGGGTGGGCGAGGCCTATCGAATCCTGCTGCCCATCCTCGTGCTGTGGTTCGCGCCGGCGGTCGTCACGACGCTGACCGCCGACGAGGGCTGGCAGCTCGGGCTGGTGGGGCTCGTGACGACGCTCGCGATTCCCTGGATGCACCACCGGCTCAAGGCGTATCAGCACGGCCGAGCCATGTACGGCGACCGCTCGTTCGCGTTCCTGGGGGCGCGGCGGAAGTTCTACGGCGTGTACCTGAAGGGCGCAGGCCTCGTCTTCCTCGCCGGGTTGCTCGGCACCACGGTCGCGTTCGTGATCGCCTGGTTCCGCGGACCGACGTCCCAGTTCCCGGGAACGGGGTTCGAGGCGGCGATCTACGGTGGCATCATCGTGCTGCCGGTGTACGTGTTCGCCTGGCCCTTTCTCGCCGCGCGACTTCAGCAGGCCGTGTGGACGAGCACGCGCCTCGCTGACGTGCGATTTCGCACCGAGATCAGAGCGCGGGCGCTGTTCAGGATCGTCTTCAAGAGCGTCATGCTGACGCTCCTGACGTGTGGGCTCTACTGGCCGTTCGCCGCGGTGGCGCTCGCGCGCTACCGGATCGAATGCGTGCGGGTCGACTCCGAGCTGCCGTTGACGGCGCTCGCCGCCGATCTTCACGGGCGACCGGTGGCCGCCCTCGGGGAAGGGGCGGCCGATACCTTCGGCCTGGATCTCGGCCTGTGAGAGCGAACGAGTTTTCCGCCTGGTTCTTCTCCGGTCGGGGCGCCGAGGCCGCCGCGGTGGTAATGCGCTTGGACGGCGGGCGGGTCGTGGTCGAAGCGACGGATGGCACGGCGCGCGAATCGGAGCCGCTCGCGACGGTGATGATGTCAGAGCCCTTCGACCACGCACCGCGGCTCATCGCGCTCCGCAGCGGCGGAACCCTCGAGGTGGAGGAAGAGGGGGGCCGGCTTGCGCGCGCGCTCGCCAGGGCCGGCGTGGCGGTCTCTCCGGTCGTGCGGCTGCGGCGCTGGTGGCCGGCGGTGCTGGTGGCGCTCGCCGGCCTCATCGTGCTGGTAGCGTTGGCCTACCTCAAGGGACTGCCGCTCGCGGCCCGCTGGGTGGCCGACCGCCTGCCGGCCGGCATCGAGGGCCGACTGGGCGATCGGATGCTGCTGGCGCTCGATCGGCACTACCTCGGGCCGAGCCGCTTCGACGCCGAGCGGCGCGAGCGCCTCGCGGGGCGATTCGCCGACGCGGCGACGAAGGCCGCGCCGGGCGTGCCGTACCGACTCGAGTTCCGCGCCACCTCCGAAGAATCCATCAACGCGTTCGCCCTGCCCGGCGGC
>QHSL01000114.1 GCA_003220435.1 Candidatus Rokuibacteriota bacterium
TCACCACGCGGTCGCCCTTCTTGAGCGACGACAGCATCCGCTCCCGGTCCTGCTTCTGCTTCTGCTGCGGGCGGAGCAGGAGGAAGTAGAAGATGGCGAGCATCGCCGCCACCATGACGATCGTGGGCAGCATGCTCTGCGCGCCGCCGCCCGGCGGCGACGCCGCGGCGTACGCGAGATCGGGAAAAAGCATGAAGCGTCAGGCCTCCACGGGGCGTTAGTCGCGCGAAACTTCTGGGGATGATACTGCATATCGAGACAAAAACCGAGCCTGGAATGGGCCGAAGGCGCCCTCGAGGATCGCGGCGCGCATCTCGCGCATGAGCCAGAGAAAGAACGTGACGTTGTGGAGCGAGAGGAGCCGGTACGCGAGCAGCTCGCCGGACATGAAGAGGTGGCGCAGGTAGGCGCGCGAGAAGCCACGGCAGGCGTAGCAGCGGCATTCGGCCTCGAGCGGAGCGCCGTCGGTCGCGAACCGCGCCTGCTTGAGCGTCAGCGGCCCGTCGGCGGTGAAGCACTGGCCGTTGCGCGCGTTGCGCGTCGGGAGCACGCAGTCGAACATGTCCACGCCGCGCGCGACCGACCGCACGAGGTCGTCGGGCTTGCCCACACCCATGAGGTAGCGCGGCCGATCCGACGGCAGCGCGCCCGTCACCAGCTCGGTGAGATCGTACATGGCCTCCTTCGGCTCGCCCACCGCCATGCCGCCGATCGCATAGCCGTCGAAGCCCACCTCGATCGTCGCGGCGGCGGCGCGGCGACGCAGCTCCTCGTCGGTTCCGCCCTGGACGATGCCGAAGAGCGCCTGGCCGCCGGCGGCCGACCCCGCGTGCGCGGCCTTGGACCGCGCCGCCCACTGGAGCGTGAGCGCGAGCGAGCGCTCGGTGACCTCGCGGGTGGCCGGGTACGCGAGACATTCGTCGAGCGGATGGATGATGTCACTCCCGAGTGCCTGCTGGACCGCCACGGCCACCTCGGGCGAGAGGAAGTGCGTCGAGCCATCCACCGGCGAGCGAAACTCCACGCCGGCCTCGGTGATTTTCCTGAGCTTCGCGAGGCTCCACACCTGGAAGCCTCCCGAGTCGGTGAGGATCACACGGTCCCAGCCCATGAATCGGTGCAGGCCGCCGAGGGCGCGGATCACGTCGGGCCCCGGCCGGAGGAACAGATGATAGGTGTTGGCGAGCACGATAGGGGCGCCGGCGGCGGCGAGGTCGTCCGGCGCCAGCGCCTTCACGGTGCCGTGGGTGCCGACCGGCATGAAGATCGGCGTGTCGACGACGCCGTGGGTCGTCGTGAGGCGACCGGCTCGCGCGGCGCCGTCCCTGGCGACGATCGTGAAGTTCACAGGATCAGCGTCGCGTCGCCGTACGAGTAGAAGCGGTAGCCGGCGTGGACCGCGTGGGCATAGGCCTTGAGGATCAGCTCTCTCCCCGCGAGGGCCGCGACGAGCACGAGCAGCGACGAGCGCGGCAGGTGGAAGTTCGTCAGGAGCGCATCCACCGCCCGAAAGCTGTAGCCCGGGGTGATGTAGGTCCGGGCGGCGTCATCGAGTGGCTGCACGCGACCGCTGGCCGTGCTGGCGCTCTCGAGGGCTCGAGTCGTCGTCGTGCCGACGGCGACGACCCGGCGGCCCTCGGCCTTCGCCCGGTTCACGCCGTCCGCCACGCTGGCTGGAATCGAGACCCGCTCCGGGGGCAGGACGTGAGACTCGATGGCTTCCGTCTTGATCGGCCGAAACGTTCCCGGGCCGACGTGGAGCGTGAGCTCGTGGACCTCGACGCCGCGCCGCCCCAGCGCCGCGAGGAGGTCCGGCGTGAAGTGCAGCCCAGCGGTCGGCGCCGCGACCGATCCCGCCGTTCGCGCGTAGACGGTCTGGTAGCGCTCCCGGTCCTCCTGGGTCGGGGCCGCGAAGCGGGTGATGTACGGAGGCAGCGGAGGCAACCCGTAGCCGCGCATCAGATCCTCGATCGTCCCATCCAGCCGCTCGACGACGCGCGGCCCGTCCGCGTCGACGCTCACGACTCGGAGCCGCGGCCCGGAGGCGTGGCCGACCGCGAGCTCGACGCCCACGCGGCAGCGCCGCCCAGGGCGGACGAGCGCGCGCCAGCGCCGCGCGTCCACGCGCTCGATGAGGAGCAGCTCGACCGCGCGACCGCCCGCGCCGCGGGCCAGCACCCGTGCCGGAATCACACGCGAGTTGTTGACGACCAGACAGTCGCCGGGCCGCAGCAGCTCCGGAAGCTCGGCGAAGACGTGATCCGCGAAGGCGCCGCGGGCCCGGTCGATCACGAGCAGCCGCGACGCCTCCCGCGTCGGCGCCGGCGCCTGCGCGATCAGCTCGGACGGCAGGTCGTAGTCGAACTTCGACAACTCCACGAGGGTGAGTGTACATGGGGCCGCGGCGCGGCCCGCGGCGTCAGCGCAGGGCCTCCCGCACCTCGCGCAGGCGGGCGAGCGAGCCGAGCACCTTCGCGTGGTCGGTCGTGATGTGGCGGACGATGACGTCGGTGAACCCCAGCGCTTCCAACGCGCGGAAGCGCTCGGCGACGGACTTGACAGGCCCGGCGACCAGCGCTGCCGGCGGCATGCCACGGTACCCGGCGGCCAGCACGCGCTGGACGACCTCCTCCGCTTCGGTGGCCGACTCCCCGACGTAGATGTCTCGACGGATGGCGACGGCGATCGGCTTGCGTCCATAGGCCTTGCAGCGCTCCAGGTAGTACGCCGCCTGGTCGCGCGCCTCGTCCACGGTGAGCCCGGGGGCCGCGAGCCAGCCGTCGCCGAGGCGGGCGGTACGGTCGATCGCCGGACGCGCGCTGGCGCCGATCCAGTACTCGATGCTCTCAACCGGCCGCGGCGCGACGCGCGCGTCGCGAAAAACGAAGCGGCCCGAAGCGCTCACGGTCTCGCCGCGCAGCAACCGCTGCACGATGGAGAGCGACTCCTCGAACGCCGAGGGGCGATACTTCAAGCTGGTCCCCATCGCCGCGAACTGTGGCTCATCGTAGCCGAGGCCGCACTGCACGATGAAGCGGCCACGCGCGATCGCCGCGAGCGTGCCGACCTGCTCGGCCACCAGGACCGGGTTCCACAGCGGCAAGAGGAACAGACAGCCCGCCGGCGCATCACCCCACTCGGCCAAGAGTCGACCGAGGATCGGGACGTTCTGGTAGTAGGGCGACGGCGTCGAGTGGTGGTCGCCGACGAATAGCGAGTCGAGACCCGAGCGGTGTGCGGCGGCGGCGCGCTCGATCATCCAGCGCGCGCCCTCGCGAGGATCCTTGACGGCGTGACTGCTGGTCAGCGAGATGCCCACTCTCATCGTCGGAACTCCCCCGGCGAGCTTTGTTATGGCGGCGGCGGCCGTGCCGCGGGACGCGGCGAGAGCTTAGCCGATCTTCGAGCCGGGCGCGACGGGTTTGTCCGGATGGAGCAGGATGACCTCGCCGGCCTCGTCGTAGGCGCCGAGGACGAGAACCTCCGACCGGAACGGCCCGATCTGCTTCGGTGGAAAGTTGACGACCGCGATCACCCGCCGACCGATGAGCTCGCCGGGCTTGTAGTGCCGAGTGATCTGAGCACTCGCCCGCCTGACGCCGAGCGAGCCGAAGTCGATCCAGAGCTGGTAGGCAGGGCGACGCGCCTCGGGGAACTCACGGGCGTCGGTGACGAGGCCCACGCGCATGTCGACCTTCTCGAATTCAGACCATTCGAGGTTCGGCTCCATCAACGCGCGCCGAGCGAGCCGAGCGTCGCCCCGGGGTAATAGTACTCGAGGATCTGCTCGGCCTTGTACGCTTGCTCCGCCATCCCCTTCGCGCCCCACTGCGACATCCCGACGCCGTGGCCGTATCCGCGTCCCGAGAAGTGCGCGACCGAGCCATCCACGGCGACGGCGAAGAGCGTGGACTTGACGGTCTCATAACCGATCATTCGCCGGAAGTCGTTGCCGCGGAGGCGCGCCGAGCCGCGGGCGCCGTGCACCAGGAGGCTCGCGACCCGGAGGGAAGGCGTGCGGTCGGTGACCTCGATGGCCACCACCGCGCCGACGTCGTGCCCGTTGCGCCGCAGGATCTCGGTCAGGTCGGCGAGCCGAAGGTCGAGGCTCCAGTAGAAGTGAGGGGAGGCCGTCGAGAAGTCGTCGCGGATCGCCTTGAGCGCGGGCATGTTGCGCGCCGCGAACACCGTGCGCGGGTCTTCCGTGTAGCCGCCGCTCGCCGAGTGGTAGAACGCCGGAAACAACTCGCCCTCCCAGAAGAGCACGAGCCCGGCGGTGTCGCGGACCGCGGGCCAGACGGGCGACGACGGCGGCACGCGCCCCGTGTACATCTGATGGGTGGTGGAGGCGACGACGTGGTACGGCTTGCCCACGTTCAGGGTACGGTGGTACGCGGCATACGTGCGGGCCACGATCGCCTGCGCGCGCAGCGCCTCGCTCGGCCAGTGGTCGCCGGTCTCGGCCCGGAGCACGCCGACCAGATACTCTTCCAGGCGCAGCTCGTTGACGATCGCGAGCGTCTCGCCGGTCCTGACGACCTCGAGCGCGGCCGGGTACTCGCGCCCGTTCAGCCGGATCGGAGAATCGCTCGTCAGCCGGAAGCCGGGCGCCGCACGCCCGTCGATCTCGACGCCCTGGCCGGTGGCGACGGCCCTCACCCCATCGGCCCGCCACGAGCGCCGCGGGCACGTGGCGCAGCCCAACTCCCTCACTTCGATATCCAGGCCCCGAAACTCCGCCACGCGCGCGCCCTCCACGAGTGCGACGCGGATCGTGTCCGAGGGCACCGCCACGGTCGACTCGAGGAGGGCCACCACGGCCGCCGCCGCGAGCAGTCGGGTCATCGGCGGCCCACCAGGTAGAAGAACAGCGTGAGCGCGACGCTCAGCAGCAAGGACGTCGCGAGTGGGAAGTAGAAGGTCCAGCTGCCGCGCTGGATGTGGATGTCGCCGGGCAGCCGTCCGATCCACGGCACCCGCCCGGCGAGCACGAGCACGACCCCGACGACGACCAGCAGCGCCCCGAGAGCGATGAGCGCTTTGCCGACGTCGTTCAGGGAATCACTCGAAGAGACCGGCCTGGCCCGTCGCCGTCGCCGGCGGCTGCTTGCCAAGGTGCAGGTACGCCTCGCGGGTCACCCGCCGCCCGTTCGGCGTCCGCACGACGAAACCGATCTTCAAGAGATAGGGCTCGACCATCTCGGACAGCGTTTCCGCCTCGTCGTTGATGGTGGCCGCGATCGCTTCGAGACCGACCGGCCCGCCGTCGTAGTGGTCGACGATCGCGGTGAGAAAGCGCCGGTCGAGCCGGTCGAGGCCGCGCGCGTCCACGCCCTCGCTGTCGAGCGCCCCCCGCGCGATCGCTTCGGTGACGACACCGTCTCCCTTCACCTGGGCGTAGTCGCGCACGCGACGGAGGAGGCGGTTCACGATCCGCGGGGTCCCGCGGGAGCGGCGGGCGATCTCGTGGGCGCCGTCCGGTGCGATCTTCGCCTCCAAGATCACCGCCGAGCGCGTCACGATCCGGGCGAGCTCCGTCTCCGAGTAGAAGTCCAGATGATGGAAGATCCCGAAGCGCTCCCGCAGCGGGGCCGACAGCATGCCGGGCCGCGTGGTCGCCGCCACCAGCGTGAACGGCCGGAGCGCGTACTTGAGGGCGCGCGCGTGCATGCCCTTGTCGATGACGAAGTTGACGGCGAAGTCTTCCATCGCGGGATACAGGAGCTCTTCGACCGGCCGCGGGAGCCGGTGGACTTCGTCGATGAAGAAGACGTCATGCTCGCCGAGGTTGGTCAGGATGCCCATGAGGTCGCCGCCGCGCTCGATCGCCGGGCCGGAGGTCGTCACGAGCGTGGTCCCCATCTCGTTGGCGATGATCCCGGCGAGCGTGGTCTTGCCGAGCCCCGGCGGACCGTAGAGCAGCACGTGGTCCACGCACTCGCCGCGGAGCTTCGCCGCATCGACCGAGACACGCAGGCTCGCGACTGCCTGCTCCTGGCCGACGTATTCGTCGAAGGTGCGGGGCCGGAGCTGGCGCTCGAACTGAGCCTCTTCGGGCACCGCCACGCGGCTCAGGACCTTCCCCTCGTCGGCGGGCGCCGCGCTCACCGCTTCGCCCCGCGGTAGATCTCGTCGAACAGCTCCTCCGGCGTCATCATCGACGGGCGGCGGCGGAGCGCATCGGCGATCAGCTGCGACGCTTCCGACGGCCGGTGGCCGAGCTGCTTGACCATGATCTCCCAGACCAGCTCGCGCAAGCCTTCGACACCGACGGGCGTCGGCGCGGCGGTCACCGGCTCGACCTCGGCGTCCGGACGCGCCAGCGCGAACTTGGCGACCTTCCCCTGGAGCTGCGCGACGATGTTCTTGGCCTTCTGCGGGCCGATCCCGGGCAGGCCGCGTAGGAACTTCTCGTCCTGCCGCGCGATCGCGCCGGCCAGCTCGGCCACTGGCATAGCGAGCGCGCGCGCCGCGACCATCGGCCCGATGTCCTTCACGGTGATCAGCTTCTCGAAGAACTCCTTGTCGAGGTCCGACGTGAAGCCGATCAGCACCGGCCGCGGCTGGTCGCGCGTCGCATGGTAGTAGATGACGAGCTCGAGCTCGCTTCCCTTGTCGCCGGGCCCGGCGGTGACGTGCTCGATCTGTCGGAGGGCGATCGGCGACAGGAACACCTCGTAGCCGATGCCGCCGCACTCGAGGATTACGCGGTCCTCGAGCTTGCGGCGCAACCGTCCGGCGAGGGTGGCGATCACGTCAGCCGGCCGCCCAGGCGCGAGAATCCGGTGATGGCCAGCGCGAGCGCGTCGGCGACGTGCGACGGCGTGGGCAGGTCGCCGAGCTTGAGCAGCCGCTGAACCGAGTGCTGGATCTGGTGCTTCGAGGCAGCGCCGTTGGCGGCGACCGCACGCTTGACCTCCGCCGGCGCCAACGCCAGCACCTTCACGTCGCACTGGCGCGCGGCGAGACAGATCACCCCGCGCGCGTGGGCCATGAGCAGGGCCGTCCGCGGGAACCGGTATTCGGTGTAGAGGTCCTCCAGGACGAGGAGCTCCGGCGCGTGCGCCTCGAGCAGGCGCCGCATCTCGTCGTGGATCAGGTGCACGCGGGCTTCGAGCGGCAGGTCGGCGCCGGTCGAGATGACGCCGGTCCCGAGCACGGCGACCCCGCCGCTGGCCGGCTCGATCATCCCGTAGCCGGTCCCGACCAGGCCGGGATCGACCCCGAGGACCCGGAGGCTAGGCAGCCGAGATGGCCTCGAGGACCTCGTCGGGAATGTCGTAGTTAGCGTAGACGGACTGGACGTCGTCCAACTCCTCAAGCGCCTCGATCAGGCGCACCACGGCGGTCGCGTCCTTGCCCTCGACCCGCACCATCGACTGCGGCACGAAGCTGACTTGACCCTCGAGCACCGGCACGCCCGCGCGCCGCATCGCGTCGAGGACGGTGTCCATTTCAGCAGGCGTGGTCGTGATCTCGAAAGCTTTTTCGATCTGACGCATGTCGGAGGCGCCCGCGTCGAGCGCCTTGGCGAGCAGATCGTCCTCGCCGATCTTGCCGGCGTCCACCTGGATGATCCCCTTGCGCTCGAACATCCACGCGACGGCGCCCGAGGATCCCATGTTGCCCCCATGCTTCTCGAAGACGTGCCGGATCTCCGGACCCGTGCGGTTCCGGTTGTCGGTCAGGACCTGGACGAGAACGGCGACGCCGCCGGGCGCGTATCCCTCGTAGGCGACCTCCTCGTACGACTCGCCCGGGAGCTCACCGGTGCCCTTCTGGATCGCGCGCTTCATGTTCTCCTGCGGCATGTTCGCTTCTTTGGCGGACTCCATCGCGGCCTTGAGGCGCATGTTGGCTTTGGGATCGCCGCCGCCGTTGCGCGCCGCCACCGTGATCTCGCGGAGGATCTTCGAGAACAATTTGCCGCGCTGGACGTCCGTCTTGCCCTTCTTGCGCTTGATCTGTGACCATCGAGAGTGCCCTGACATCGCCCTACCCTCTTTCGTTGTGCAGCATCGCCTTGAGCCCCTTCACCCTCTCGAGCCTCTGAGCCCGCCGCCCGAGCGCGGCCTCCCACCGACGCCGGGCGCCTGCGGTGGCGGGCATGTACGGCGGGCATGGCCGCGGCCGCAGGTCCGGCCCCAGGTGCACGAACGTCAGAAACGCCGTGCACGCGTGGCGCACCTCGCCCGACCACGGCACCTCGGCCAGCACCTTCACGCCGACCTCGAGCGACGACGTGCCCACGTGATTGAGCCCGGCCTTGAGCGTGACGACCTCGTGCGTGAAGATCGGCGAGTAGAAGTCCATCGCGTCCAGGCACGCCGTCATCACGAGTCCCCGGCAGTATCGCATCGACAGGATCCCGCCCGCCTCGTCGACCGCCATCAGCATCTTACCCACGAACATGGTGTTGCCGAAGAGGGCGTCCTCCGGCAGCACGCTGCGCGCCGATTCGAAGCGCCAGCCGACGTCGACGTCACTCGCGTCCTGGTCGGCATCGCCGGTCTCGGCGAGCCGCGCCCTCCGTTCCTCGAAGCGCACCAGCCGCTGCTCGCGGCGCGCCCGCGCGGCCTCGACCAGCGCCGCCTCGGCCTCGCCCCGCGGCTCGATCTTGGCCCCGACGGGGCGCGGGCGGACGTCCTCGCCGACCTTCACGAACACCAGGTGGGAGTTCAGGGTCACCTGACGCTCGCCGGTCATGACGTCCTCGGCGAAGACCCGCACGCCGACCTCCAGCGAGCTCGTGCCCACGTACTCGACCTGCGCCCGGAGGATCGCGATCCGTCCGACCTTGACCGGGTGGAGAAAGTCGATGTCGTCCATGGCGCCCAGGACGGCCGTGCCGTGCGCGACGCGCGAAGCGGCCAGCGTGCCGGCCTTGGTGATCCACTCCATCATGCGCCCGCCATGAATCTGCCCGGGCCCGCCCGCGTGTTCCGGGAAGACCCATTCGATCATCTCGACGGCGGTTTCCGCGATGGAGGGCATTCGCCTGGACAATAGCACTATGGCTGGGTCAGCGCGCGGACGGGTCGAGGCTGACGGTGTCGAGCCGATGGAATCCGGTCGGGTGCAGGCGCAGCCCCTTCACTTCGGAACGCGTCACCGCCCAGTGGAGGCGCACGTAGATCGGGAGCCACGGTAGATCCTCGGCGAGGAGAGCCTGGGCGCGCCGGTAGAGCCGCTGTCGCTCCGAGCGAAACGACAGCTGGCTGGCCCGGATCAGCACGTCGTCGAGCCGCGGATTTCGATAGAAGGAAAAGTTCATCGCGCGCGGGCCCTTCGTCGCGCCCTCGCTCGTGGAGAGCGGGAACAGGAGCAGATGTGGGTCGCCCCCGGCTACCGTGGCCTCCGCGAGCGCCATGTCGTAGGCCCCGGCCTGGAGCAGCGTGCGGACCGCGGGCTCGGGCTCCGGCTGGACGCTCAGCCGCATCGAGTCCGAGCCGAGCAGCAGCTGAATCGCTTCGGCGAGCTTGGGCAGATCGAGCGGCGCGGTCTGGGTCGACACCAGCAGCGTGGTCTTCGACTCCCGCGGCCAGCCGTTTTCGCGGGCCAAGGTGCGTGCCATCGCGCGGCTTCCGCCGAGGATCGGCGAGCCCTCGCGGCGTGCCCAAACGCCCGGCGGCAGAAACGACTGGAGGGGCACCGCCGCTCGGTCGAGCGTCACGCCCAGAACAGCCGGATCCAGCGCGGCCGCGACCGCCTGGCGGAGCGGCTTGCGCGAGAAAGGCTCCTTCTCGGTCTGGAACGCGAGATATCCGATGCGGAGGCCCGGGGTCGAGAGCGCCCCCTCGGTGCGCCGTGGCGGCCCTGCCGGAAACCAGATGTCCAGCGACCTGGAGTCCATCTCGGCTTCGGCCTGTCCGTCGGTGCTCACCTCGAGAAAGACCAGCCGCTCCGATCGCGGGTGCCCCGCCCAGTGTCCGGATATCGCCTCGAGGGCCAGGCGCCCCCCCGAGGCGTCGACGATGCGATAGGGACCCGTACCCACCAGGCGTCCGGTACCGTCGGCTGCTGTCGAGAGCTTGGCGATGGCGAGACCCGGGTGGGCGAGCACGGTGAGTAGGGGCGAATAAGGCTGCGACAGGATGATCTGAACCGTCCGTGGGCTCGGCGTCCGGAACTCCTTCACGACGCCCGGAGCACCCCGGAGGAGTGCCGGCCACGCCCGCCCCGTGCCCTGGGCCTCGGGCTGGAGTTGACGCTCGAAGCTCGCGGCCACTTCCGTCGAGGTCAGCGGCGTCCCGTCGTGGAATCTGACCCCCTCGCGCAAGGTGAAGGACCATACCAGCCCGTCGCGCGACGCGGTCCAGCGGGTGGCCAGCGCGGGCTCGATCTCGGTGCTCCCCTCGCGCCAGACGACCAGCGTGTCGAAGACCTGCCGGGCGATGAGCGGGATCGTCCCCTCGAGCGCGGCACCGGGATCGAGGACCGAAGGAACGCCCGGCGCGCCGATGCGCACCTCCCGGCGGACTCCCGCGGCCGGCGGCGGGCTCACGCCCTGCGCCGAGGAGTGCGCAGGCGGGCGTACGACCAGGAGCGTCACCGCGAGGACCAGGAACGTCACAAGGATCGTCACGAGCGGAGCCAGAACGGCAGTGACGCGACCCAGCGAAGGCGCTCGCATCGGAGTCTTTATACGTGGAACCCCCTATTCATGCCACTCGTTTCGAGAGTAGAGCGGGACGCAGAACAGGTACGGAAATTGCTGATGAATGACCGAGGGAGTTGTTCGAGGGTGACGGGGGGTGGCAATGGAGCCGATGGGTGTCGAAAAACGCAGCAAATTCAGCGCGTCAACCGGCGGTAAGTTACCGGCCAACCTTGACTTTCTTTTTTCGTGCCGCCTATACTTCGAGCAGGGCGAAATGCGTGTGCATGAGCGGCGCACAGGGGGTCAAGTGAGAAGGGATGGGCTATGAAGGAGTTCGACAAGAAGAGTAGCCCGAGTCGAGAGGGCTTCTCAAAGTTCCTTCCCGCTTCCATGTCTGATTCCAGCACGCGTCGCCGTCTCACGGAGTACGAGATCCAGGTCCAGGACCTCCAAGCGTACATCCGGTCGCTGGAGGCGGAGACCGTTCACCTCAGGAAAAAGCTCGAGGACACACCCAAAGATTTCATGGTCCTCGAGAACAAACTACGCGAGGCGAACCGGCAGCTCGTGCAGGCCTTCAACCAGAACGAGAAGCTCGTGAACGCGCTCTACGAGGCGCGCGAGCAGATCACCGCGCTGAAGGAAGAGGTCGACAAGCTCTGCGCGCCGCCGTCGACCTATGGCGTCTACCTCGCCGCGAACGAGGACAGCACCGTCACCATCCTCTCCCA
>QHSL01000145.1 GCA_003220435.1 Candidatus Rokuibacteriota bacterium
AAAATGTCGGCAGGAGCCACGTCGAGGTTCTCGCGGACCGAGAGGATGACCTCACGAAGACCCGTGGGCTCCTTGCCTGCACGCCGCGAGAACACGTCGTACATCGTCCTCGAAGACGGGGCGGCGGCGGCGGCGAGGAGGCCGAGGGTGGCATGGCCTTGTGGGTCCATATCCACCAGCAGCACCCTGCGCTGCGCGCACGCGAGGAAAGCCGAAAGGTTGATGGATGTGATGGTCTTTCCGCATCCACCCTTCTGGTTCACAACGGCGATCGTCCGCATCCGTCCGCGTCCTCCTTCTCCTAGCTCAGTAGGTCCCCCTCCTTAGCCGAGTCGAACAGCCGACCGATGCCGACTCGACAGTATCAGGGGCCGCGGTCCGACGCCTAACTATTAGTTGGGGCCTTGAGGGCGGTCGACCCCCAGGGATCGCGCAGAGCAACTGCGATTACGCCTGCGGTCGCCGGATGTTGGGCGCCTTCATACGGTAGGCCAAGGGGTGGTTGGTGATCTCGGGGATGAGGGCGATGATTCCGCCGGCCGGTGAGCGGTTCATTACTGGATGATCTCGTCGGCTCGTAGCAGGACCGATTGGGGAATCGTGAGGCCCAGCGCCTTGGCGGTCTTCAGGTTGATCACCAGCTCGAACTTCGTCGGCTGCTCCACGGGCAGGTCGGCGGGCTTGGCACCTCTCAGGATCTTGTCGACGAAGTGCGCTGCGCGCCGATAGAGCTCAGAATCGCCCGCCCCATAAGATATAAGCCCTCCAACGTCCGTCCAATCCCTGGTCTCGTACATGCCGGCATCAGGGAGTGCGCGCCAGGTTTCAGCTGGATCAGCTTGGAAGCATCATACTTGTCTCCGTGAGCCATCAGGAACGAGCCTTCCAGCACCGTGACGTGCTCGTCGGTCTGATGCCAATGCGGCGGCACTTTGACCTCGTCTTTGCTACGGATCCGGATCACGTACAGGCCACCCCTTTTGTCCGGATCTCCAGAGATGACGGCTATTTCAACGCCGGGTATGAGTGGCTTCCAGACCAGCTGGCTTGGCGTGACTATTACGTGGCCTTGCGGGAAAGCTAGGACCGGTATCAGCAAGGTCACAACACAGAACACCGAACGCGGTAGTCCGATGAACGACCGTGGCCGGACGGTTCGCATGGGCACCTCGGTTGGGATGGCTGGCGGGAGTCCAGCCGAACGCGACGACGCGCACTAGCAGCGGGTCGCACGTGCACGTCATCCAGCCCGCGCGGCCCCGGCGGCTCGGTTCGCGGCGTGCTCAGGAGGGCGTGGTTTGCTTGACTCGGGGCCGGTACTGCTCGGGGACGGCGTCCAGGCGATCCGTCCAGTGCACCGCGCCCACCGAGTCGGTCCAGCGATAGAGCTGGCCTTTGCGCGGAGCAGACGGCCTATCCGAGGTGGGTCCGCCTACCGGTGGTGTGCTCGGCGGCGGTGGCGCGGCCGGCGGCGCCGTCGGGGGATTCGGGATCCACACCCACGTGTACGGCGCCGACACCCCGTCGCCGCGCAACTCGTAGCGGCCGGTCGAGAACTCCACCACGCTCGGCGTGGGCGAGGGCGCGGCCGAGACCGTCCCGTTCCCCGGCGAGCTGTAGGTCGGCGCAGGGGCGTAAGAGACCGGCGGCGGCGCGGAGTACGCCGGCGGAGCGTAATAGACCGGTGGGGCATAGTACGCCAGCGGCGCGTAGTACACGGGCGGCGAGTAGACGACGGCCGGCGCGACGGCTACCACAGCAAACGGGAAGAACGGCCGGACAAACGGGCGAACGAACGGGCGTGAGACGAAAGGATGGTCGGGGAATGGCACCGCGACCGAGCGACTGGTGCCCAAGGTGGCGCCCCCGACTACAGGGCCTGTATTGTGAAATCCTTGAGCCCGCCGGGCGGGGGCAGAGCCCGGCGCAACCAGCACACCCATCAGGATCAGCGAGGCGGCAACGACCATGGGGGCCGTCTTCACCGTCTCTCCCACATCTCCAACATATACAACGCGTCTATTGGGCTCGCGGCGGAACTTTGATCCACACCTCTGGGCACGTTGGAGCAGTCGGATAGTAGACTTTGGCGCTGGGACAGTAGTACCAGTACGACTGCGGCGGAGCCGGAAGGGACGCCGGTGGCTGCATGTACACCGGCGGTTCCTGAACGACGACTGGGGGCGGAGCGTAGACGTAGTAGGGCGGCGGGTAATCCCACCAGTACGGGTACGGCGGACCCCACCAGAATGAGGGGCCAACCACGATGACGCCATGGCCCCGGAACCCGGGGTGCCCGGGCCCCCCGCGGTTCCATGCGTGGCTTAACACTGCAGGAACGAGAAGCAGCGCGACCGCCAGAAGCGAAACCGCCGCGGATCTTCTCACTTTCCTTCTACTCCTTGGAGGCACGACGCCTCAGGAACCTCAGCATATCACCATCGAGTCTCAGCTCACCTTGCTGCGCCTCGGCGGCAAGCGGTGCAGCGAGCATGCTGAAGAGCGCGGTCACGAAAGCACGGCGATCCCTCCGGATCCGGTCTACTTCAGTATGTGGTCTCGGTAGTACTTGAACCAGTCCGTCGCGATGGTCTGCTGCGCTTCGTGGAGCGTCAGCGTGCGGGCACACACCGAAGCCTTCAGCGCGTTCTCCACCTTGTCCTTGGACTTGGCACCAATGATCGAGGCAGGAAACGGTCCGTGAGAACTCAACGGCTGGTTTGGCGTACCCCACATCTCCGGCCAGAGATTCTTGGGATCGGGGGGATGGCCGCCGAGTTCGAGGGAAATGAAGTGATCCTCCTCGTAGTGGGCGGGCGTCTTGTCGGTGTAGCGAGCCGCCTGAAGCTGCTGCGTATTCAAGTTGTCCGTGTATGACTTCGGGGGCCGAATAGTGCCCGTCCAGCCTCTCACGCAGATCGTCTGCTGGATGTTGACTTGGGTGACTTGAGGATTCGTGACGCCGTGGGTCGGCTCCGGGTCAGCGTATCGAGTTCGGTGGTGGCGAAAAGCCACGAGCGGAAGACAGCGGCCCCCTGGCGGTCGCTTGGCGTCCCATCGAAGACAAATGAGCCGCCTGCCCGACGCTGGCCAGAGAGACCTCGCGCGAGTGAGTGATTCGGGCAGGAGGAAGCGGGAACCGACCTAGCAACGCGCTCGGCTGTCGGAGCCAACAACTGATCGCTGTGACTTCATCAGCGTATTTGCCACCCGAGGTACCCACGGAAGGTCCAGCGCTCCCACGTCAGAATCGGAGTCCGATTCGCAATCTGCCCGGCGGGCAGTTCCCAACGCGGCGAGGCTTGACCTAGGGGGTCCCCATCGTCGCCGCGTGCCTCATCAGGAGCGAATGGGGCGGCGCCAGGTCGAGCCCGTCGGGAATGTTGAGTCGCCCGGGCTCGCGGCCCGGTCGCCGTGTCGCTCCGTACTGCCACACGATGCGGTCCGTCTTCGGGTCCACGACGATGACCCGGTGGTTGTAGTCGTCGTTGGCGATCATGTCACCGTTGGGCAACGCGAGGGCCAGCGACGGGCGGTCGAGCGCATCCTTTCCGCCGGGCTGGTACCGCCAGAACACGTGGCCCTTGTCGTCGAAGATCACGAGCTGGCCGGGCTTGGAGTAGTCGGCCGTGAGATAGCGCCCAGGCGCGATCTCGTTCGTGTCGGAGGGGTAGCGGACGCCGGGCACCTGAAACGACTTGAGCACTGTCCCCGTGCGGAGGTCGAACTCGTCGATCCAGGCTCCCCTGATCTCGGTGACCAGGTAGTGGCCGTTCCGCATGGGGAAGGCGCCGTTCGGACTCCCGAAGATCCTTGGCGGGTCGTGCCTGCAGCCGCCGGACGGCCGCCGACTGGCCCCGTAGATGCGCGCCGGCACTTGCGAGCCCTTCGAAATGAGCAGGATGCGGCAGTTCTTGATGTCCGGCACGAGGACGTGACCGTCAGGCAGGACGAGCGCGTCGTCGGGGTTCCAGAGCTGGTTCGGGCCGTGGCCGTGGACGCCCGGCGTGCCGTAGCGCCAAACGATGCGGCGGCTCTCGGGTTCGACCAGCGTCACCGTGAAGTCGTCCTCGTGGGTCACGATGATCTGTTTCCCGTCTGGCGTGTAGAACGCGTCGTCCGGCACCTTGAAGCGCTCGCCCGGGGCGAGGTCGCCGGGCTCCGGGAAGGTCCAGAGGACACGGCCCTCGGGATCCACGAGCACGAGCCGGTCGTTGCCGCGATCGGCAATCAAGACAGGCCCCGGCAGCACCGACGGATCGGAGCCCGGCTGAAGGTGTCCCACCTGTTCCGAGGCGAGCGGTCTCATGCCGGAGATCAGGGCTATCGCCACGATCACCGCTATCGCTAGCCGGTGCCTCATGATTTCCTATCCATCCCGCACGGACGGCCGATCGACGTCGCGGCAGACCGCGACAGCACCTGAACCATGGCCAGCTCCTTTCTTCGGCCAATTGCTGCGGCCTCGAGTGGGAGTCTGAACCGAGCTTTCCGAAGTGCATTATCGCTCGCTCACTCTCATTACCGGAGGAGAGCGCAACACGCCAGAAATAGGGACAGTCAACCTAAACCGGTCGAGTCCCGTTGGGGCCACCACCACTTACATCCCCTGCTACCCAGCCGGTGCCGAAATAGTGCCATTCGACGTGTGCTCGTGCGGGCGCTCGTCGAGCGCCTTCGCCGCGTCGTGCAGATGCTCGGGCGAGAGGTGCTGATACCGCACCGTCATACGCGGGTCGCGATGACCGAGCATGGCCATGACGGCCCGCTGCGAAAGGCCCGCCATCCTCACTGTTGACGCGTCGCTGCCGGAGATCATGGAGCCTCAGATTCTTGAGCCCAAGCTCTTTCGCGAGATGGCTGAAGCGTCAAGATTTGGTGGAGCTGAGGGGGCTCGGATCCTGACCCCAAGACTGCCTAAGTGCTACTTCGCGGCAGCCGGGAACGGCGGCAGCTTGCCGATGTCGCGCATGTCGTGCGGAATGACGACGGTTGCCTTCAGGTTGGCGGCGATCTGCTTCATGCGCTCGATCGAGGCGACCGTCGCGGCGCGGTCGAAGTTGAAGCTCGGCACCCCGCCGCTTTCATAGTTCTCGCGGAAGTGGACCAGGTCGCCGGTGAGCAGCACCGGGCCCATTTCCTTCAGCCTGACCA